>JAXLYT010000032.1:0-122223 GCA_046351295.1 Byssovorax sp. | reverse complement strand
CGCCGGGACGGGGACGCGGGGCGCCCTGGCCGAGAAGATGGCCGCGATCCGCGCGGAGATCCGCGAGTCGCGCGGCATGGTGGTGCTCTTCCTCGACGAGGCGCACGAGCTCTTCGGGCCGGGGTCGCTCGACGAGGCGACCGCGGAGATCAAGCTCGGCCTGTCGCGCGGGGAGCTGTCGATGGTCGTCGCGACGACGCCCGAGGAGCACCGCAAGGCCATCGAGAGTGATCCGGCGTTGAGCCGCCGCCTCACCGTGGTGGAGATCGAGGAGCCGGCCGAGGCCGAGGCGTTCTTGCAGCTCCAGCGCGCGGCCGCCGGCCTGTCTCGCCATCATGGTCTCGGTTACGAGGATGAAGCGCTGGCCTCGGCGGTGAGCTGGTCGATTCGTTATCTGCCCGGTCGGGCCCTGCCGGACAAGGCCATTGCGCTGCTCGATCTGGCGGGCGCGCGGGCGCGGCGAAAGCTCGGCCAGGCGGGGGTCAAGAGCGCCGTCAAGGTCGGTCCGACCGAGGTGGCCGAAGTGGTGGCCGAGGTGGCCGATCTGCCGGTGGAGCGCCTTCTGGAGACCGATCGCGAGCGGATGCTCGGCCTGGAGGCCTTGCTCGCCGAGCGGGTGGTGGGGCACAGCGCGCCCATCGCGCGGATCGCGCGCGTGCTGCGGCGAAACGCGGCGGGTCTGCGCGGGCGGAGGCCGATTGGCTCGTTCTTGCTGCTCGGTCCTACCGGGGTAGGAAAGACGGAGACGGCCAAGGCCATCGCCGAGGCGCTGTTCCACTCGCCCGACGCGATGACGAGGCTCGATTTCTCGGAGTACGCGGAGGCGCATGCGGTGGCGCGGCTCGTGGGCGCGCCGCCCGGGTACATCGGCCACGAGGCCGGCGGGCAGCTCACCGAGGCGGTGCGGCGCAGGCCCTATCAGGTGGTGTTGCTCGACGAGATCGAGAAGGCCCACCGCGACGTGCTCGAGGCCTTCTTGCAGGTGTTCGACGAGGGGCGTTTGACCGACGGGCGAGGTCGCCGGGTGGATTTCACCAACGCGGTGATCGTGATGACCTCGAACCTCGGCGCCGCCGAGGCCGGCGCGGTGAAGGCCGAGCGGTCGGTGGGTTTCTCGCGGTCGACGAGCGCTGTATCGGCAGACCGGCTGGCCGACGTGATGATCAGCGCCGCCAAGGGCTTCTTGCCGCCGGAGCTCTACAATCGAATCGACGAGGTGCTCTGCTTCGCGCCATTGTCGAGGAGCGATGTTGCAGAGATCGCGAAGCGGCTCCTCGAAGGCCTCGGCGACTCGCTCGCGGCCCGCGGGGTGCGGCTCGATGTCGATCCGAAGGTGGTGGATCTGTTGCTCGACGCGGGCGGTTTCGACGCGGAGATGGGCGCTCGCCCGATGAAGCGGGCGATCGCGCGGCTCGTGGAGAACCCGCTGGCGGAGCTGATCTTGCGCGGCGACCTCGGAGAAGGGTCGGTGGCGCTGGTCGGCGTGGAGCGGGGAGAGATCGTGGTGGATGCGGTGGAGGAGCAGGCGGCGGTGGGGTGAACGGTAGGTCCCCGGTGGTCACTTCACCACGATGAATTGCTTGACGAGGTAAGGCTCGGGACGCTTCGGCCAGGGCAAGGCGCCGAGCGCGGCGGTGAGGCCGAGATCGTCGTTGTTGTCGAGCGTGGCGGCCACCGTCACGGGTGCGCCGGAGGCCTGCTGGAAGACGAGCTTGATCCAGTGGGGGCCCGGGGAGAGCGGCATCGGGCGGAGGATATCGAGGATCTTCGGGTCGAGCGGCGCGAGGTCGGGCGCGGCGATATCGCCGAAGCTGCGGCAGTAGAGGTCGCCTCGCACGACGGCGCGCGGGGTGCCCTGGAAGGATACGGTCTCTTCGGTCTGGTGCGGGTCCCTGGGGTTGAGGAAGCTCCGGTAAATCACGTGGAGGGTGGATGTGACGAAGTTGGCGCGCGCGTCGTTCTCGCCGTCGTCGGGGGAGCTGCCCACGCCCGCGACGTACTCGATGATCTCGCCGCCGCCCGGCACGCGCACGCGGAACTCGGACTCGACGAGGAAGGCGTCGGGCCCGTGCGGGGTCACGCCGTAACGCGAGGTGCGGAAGCGGGTGGGGTTATTGGCGAGGCCGACGCCGCCGGCGTCGACGACGATCCTGGTCTCGCCGTGGGCCGTGAGCCAGTCGGCGAAGAAGGCGTCGCTCGGGGGTGTCGCCCCTGCGCCGGGGAGCGCGGGGGCGAGCTCGGGGCGCGCCGCGGTGGAGGCGACAGGCGGCGTGATCGTGTGCTCGGGGGTGCGGCTCGGCTGGGTCGATTCAGCCGTGGGCTTCGAGCAGGCCGTCGGGCCGAGGAGCAGTACGAGCGCGCCGGCGCCGAGCGCAGCGCGGAGGGCGGTGCCTCGCGGGCGAAAGGGGGAGCGAGCGCGGTGGGAGTGCGGGTCGCGCGCGGGGAGCGCCGCGTTGATCGCGTGCATGAGGCAAGCCTCCAGGAGATGCGCGAGCATCCCAGAGTTGCGGGTGCCCGGGAAGAGAGGTCCGGGAGGAGGAAGCCCGCGCTGCTCGGGGTGCGATCCGGCCCCGCCCCTGCGCGGAAACGGGTAGGCTGGGCGCCCCCTCCCCGGGGAACGTCCCCATGCGCGATCCCAGATCCCCCCAGGCAGCCTTCTCCCTGATCCTCGCGGCGCTCGCCCTCACCGCCGGCCCCACGCTCGCCTGGGCAGACGACCCCGACGCCGGGGCCCCGCCGCCTGCTCCCTCGGCCGAGCCGAGCGCCCCGCCGCCTGCTCCCTCGGCCGAGCCGAGCGCGCCTCCCGCAGAGCCCCCTGCGCCGCCGCCGGCCGCTCCTTCGGCACCCCCGGCGCCGCCCGCGGAGAAGGCTCCGCCCCCTGCGCCGCCGCCGAGCGCGCCCCCACCCGGCAAGCCCGCGGCGCCGCCCCTCACGGTCGATTCGCTCCCACCCTTCACCCCGCTCCCCGGCCCGACCAAGCCGCCCCCCAAGACCCCTCCAGCGGACAAGGCTCCTCCGGCGGCGCCCGCGGACAAGACCCCTCCTGCGCCTCCGGCGGACAAGGCTCCTCCGGCGGCACCCGCGGACAAGGCCCCTCCGGCGGCGCCCGAGCCCGCGCCTGCGGACAAGGGCTTCCCGCTCAAGGTGGCGGTGAGCGGGTATGTCGAGACGGCCTATACCTATGCCTTCGAGAAACCCTCGAACGGCATCGTCAACTTCCGTGGCTTCGACAATCGTCACAACACCTTCACCCTGCAAAACGCGGTGATCGACGCGACGGGCTCGCTCTCCGATTTCTCGCTGCGGGTCGCGCTCCAGGTCGGGCAGACGCCGGACACCTATTATCTCTTCGAGCCGCGACATGCCGGCGCGGACGGCGCGCCCTCGGCCACGCCGGAGGCGTTTCGCCATGTGCAGCAGGCGATCGTGAGCTGGAAGGCGCCCGTGTGGAAGGGGCTCGATCTCTCCGCCGGTATCTTCCTCTCGCCGGTGGGCATCGAGGTGATGCAGGCCAAGGACGACTGGAATTTCTCCCGCTCGAACCTCTTCTTCGGCC
Organism: Byssovorax sp.; assembly: GCA_046351295.1. Lineage (GTDB taxonomy): Bacteria > Myxococcota_A > Polyangia > Polyangiales > Polyangiaceae > JAXLYT01. The sequence continues at coordinate 118,667 of JAXLYT010000032.1, read as the reverse complement.
TGCCTTTTTACCACACCGGGCTCCGCGCCTCGCTCCCGGTCACCGATCGATTGACGATCACCACCATGCTCGTCAACGGATGGAACAGCGTCGTCGACAACAACGACGACAAATCGCTCATCACCCAGGCCACGTACACCATCCCCGATCGATTGCAGGCCAGCTTGCTCTACATGGGCGGGGCCGAGCGGTCGAAGGGAGCGCCGGAGGGGCGGCCCTGGCGGCACACCTTCGATGCGTGGGCGCAGGTGGACCTCGGGTCGCGCTTCTCGCTCGCGGGGCATGCCGACGCGGGCCTCGAACGGACGCAGATGGGGCTCGCGACCTGGGGCGGCTTTGCCCTCTACGCGCGGGCCAAGGCCCTCGACTGGCTGAGCTTCGCCGGGCGCTTCGATCGGCTCGGCGAGCATGTGCCGAGCGACGCGAGCGGCACGGCGAGCCCGATCTTCTTCCCGGCCTCGTGGGTGAGCGGGGCAACGTTCACGGCCGAGGCGCGGCCGATCGAGCATGTGATCGCGCGCGTGGAGTACCGGCACGATCAGGCCTCGGCGCCGATTTATTTCTCGGGTGAGGTGTCGGGCAATGGGAGCGGGGCGAAGCCCTATGTGGGCAACGCGCAGACGCAGAACACGATCACGCTCGCGGTGATCGGCTGGTTCTGAGCGCTCAAGGCGCCTTGGCCCAGGTGAAGCTCGGCGGCTTCTGCGCCGTCATGGCGATCACCAGCGCGCCGTGGTTGCGCGAGCCGGGCGCGATCACGTAAGTCTTCGCGCCATCGGGCGCCTCGTCGAAATCGACCTGAGAGAGCCACGCGCCCGGATCGAAGCCGACAGTGAGGGCGACCTGATCCTGGTCGATGGTGGCGCTCGCGGCGGCGCTGGGGACGGCGCGCTGGCCCTGGAACTGGGGGATCACGTCGACCTCGGCGGTGAAGGTCACCGTGCGATTGCCCTTCTGGGCCTTGCCGGCGAGGGTGGCCGAGTGGCCGGAGGGCGCGGCGGGGTCGGCGATGGGGGCCTCTTCGGTCAGGAACCAGTGGATGCCGAAATCGTAGGAGGCGCTGCGGATTACGCCGGTGAGGCCGTGGGCCTCGCCGAGGGGCTGGGGGGAAGGGTCGGTGAGGTCGATGGCGCGGATGGTGCGGAGCTCGCCGAGGGCGGTCTCGCAGAGGTCGGCGGAGCCGGAGGCGGCGGCGCAGAAGTAGGCGGGGCCGAAGGCGAGGGTGCCCTGGGTGAGGGAGACGGTCCAGTCGCCGGCCTGGATGTTCTGGGCGGGGATGACCTGCGCGGAGGCCTGGTAAGTGACTTCGGGTTGGCCTGTGCCGGAGCATGCGGTCAGGCCTGCGAGTATGGATATTTTTAACGCAAAGGCGCAAGAAGACGCAAAGACGCAAGAAGAAGGAGAAGATTGCCCAGTCTTTTCTTTCTTGCGCCTTTGCGCCTTTGCGCCTTTGCGTTGAAATAAAACCTGTCGGATCATCGATCGGATTCCTGGGGCAAAACCGGCATGGGATCGACTCAGAGATAGAGCGCGGCCGTCACCAGCACGGTGAACGGGGCGCCGGCGGAGATGTGGCGCGCGGGCAGGGAAGAGGGGATGGCCTGCGTGGGCCAGTGGGAGACGAAGGAGTATTCGGTGTCGGCGTACTTGGCGTTGAAGAGGTTCTGGATGTCGGCGCCGATCTCCAGGAAATCGCGGCGGACGGCGAGCGAGACGTCGGCGAGGAAGACGGCGGGGGCCGTCTCGCTGTAGGGGAGCGGGCGCGGGGAGAGGAAGGTCATCCCGTAGCCGGCGCGGCCGTCGAGGGGTTTGCTCCAGAGGCGGGTGAGCGTGCGGCGATAGCCCAGGTCGGCGCGCACGACGACGGGGGGGATGAAGGGTAATTCCTGGCCCTCGACGTAGGGTGGCGTGGGGTCGCTCGGCGTGGCGGGAGGTGGGGAGTCGAGCGTGGCGTGGACGTAGGTGGCGCTCACCGAGGAGGTGAAGCCTTCGAGGGGGGAGGCCTGGAAGTAGGCGACGAGGCCGGTGCGCGTGGTCGGGCCGATGCGGGTGAGCGCGCCCTCCACGGCGTCGAAGGCGAGGTCGTAGGAGAGGCGGGTCTGGAAGGCGATGGCCGTCAGGCTGAGGTTCGTGCGGTCGGTGAGCTTGAGGCCGGCCTCGTAGCTTCGCACCTTGGCGAAGGGGGCGTTCTCGCCTTCTTCGAGGCTGCGGGCCTGCGGGGAGCGGAAGCCCTCGCCGTAGGCGGCGAGGATGCGGAGGAAGGGGAAGGGGCTGACTTCGAGGCTGGCGCGCGGGCCGGCGGCGATGCCGGCGGAGGTGCGGCGGAAGCCCTCGATGTGCGATTTGATCTGGAAGGCAGGGATGAAGTTGCCGAGCCGGTCGTTGACATCGTAGAGCAAGAGGTCCGCGCGTGCTCCAACGTGGGCGCGAACGTACCTGGTGGCGATGAGCGAGACATCGCCGTGGACGCCGACCGCGGTGGCGCGGACGGTGGCGTCGACTCGCTGGTCCCAGATCTCGTTCTGCGGGGCGGTGAGGAGGTTTTGCGCTTGCTCGATGCCGTGGGTGCGGGCCTCGGCGCCGAGGGAGAGCTGCGCGGAGAGCCACGTGGTGGGCTCGACCTTGCGGGTGCGGTAGGTGAGCTGGGCGCCGAAGCCGAGGTCCTGGTTCGACTGGTCGACGAGATCGCCGCGGCCGGCGAAGTCCGGGTTCTGGCGGGAGCGCTGGGTGTAGCCGGTGAAGTTGAGGCGGCTCCGGTAGGTGGCGTACGCCATCCAGATCGAGGCGCCGGCGAAGGAGCCGTCGTCGGCCGATCGCTCGAAGCTGAGGCTCGTCTGCGTGCGGGTGGCCGAGGCCGACTGGGAGCGCGCGGAGGGGTCGCTGTAGGCGTCGTAGAAGCCGACGCGGCCGGCGTCGATGTCGTCGCGGCGGAGGACGCCCGCGATGCCCGAGCGGCCGCCGTAGGCGCCGACATGGAGCAGGGCCGAGACATCGCCCGGGAGCTCGAGGCGCACCTGGCCGAGCACGCCGCCGGAGACCGAGGCGCGGGTGCCGTCGCCGAAGCCGTCGGAGGCGCGGAGGGTGCCCGCGACGAAGGTCTCCTCGGCCTGGCCCTCGGGGGCCCACATCGCGAGCAGGCGCTTCGTGCCGAAGGAGCCGAGGGTGCCCTTGAGGCGGACGCCGCGCTCCTGGACGCCGAGGTCGTAGTCGACGCTGCCAGCCACGGAGAAATCGCCCTGCGAGGCGTCGTAGACCCCTTCGAGGACGCGGAGCGAGCGCACCGTCTCGGGGATGATGAGGTTGAGGTCGGCGTACCCCTGGCCGTGCAGGTGCGACACCTGGTTCATGGGGATGGGGCCGACGTGGAAGGAGATGTCCTGGCCGTGGTCGGCGTCGAAGCCCCGGAGGTAGACACGCTGTGCCACGACGTCTCCCTCGGGGTGGGTGACGTTGACACCAGGAGCCGTCGTCAACAGATCGGCGGCGCTCGCGTGGGGCGCGGCGGAGAGGACGGCCGCGTCGATGCGGAAGTCGCTCGCGGACTTGCGCGGCGGGCTCGGGCGGCCCTGGACGTGGATCTCCACCGGCTTGCCCGGCTCGGCGACGGCGTGCGGGAGGCCGGTGCCGGCGGGCAGCTCCTGCACGGCCTCGGGCGGGCGCGGCTTTTCTTTCGGCGGCTCGGGCGGCGGCGCGGCGGGCCCGTTCGATGGAGGCGCGCTCGGCGGTGGCTCGCTCGGCGGTGGCTCGTGGGCCTCGGGCGCGAAGTGGAAGGGGACGCGGATGCGGGCGCGCACGGGGTTGCCGCCCTTGAGCGCGGGGGTGAAGCGCCAGTGCTTGACGGCGGCGAGGGCGGCCTCGTCGAAGTCCTGGCCGCCGCTCTCGGCCACCGTGGCCTCGCCGACCGTGCCGTCGCGCTCGACGGTGACGAAGAGGACGACCGTGGTCTCCAGCGATTCACCGAGGCGCGAGCGGGGGTAGCTGGCGTCGACATGCTCGAGCACCTGCGGGGGCGTGACGGGCGAGCCATGCGGCGCGCCCGCGGGCTGGGCGATCGCGGCGCGCGGGGCGGCGAGCGCGAGCGCGCCGAGGAGGGCGGCGAGGGAGGCGCGGGAGGGCATGGCCGAGAGCGGTCTTACACCCGCGGGGGCGCGTGGGCAGCACGAAGGCGCACGAAGGCGCGCGGCGGTCACTCCATGGCGCCCCACACGGCCATCGCGGCGGCCGTGTCGGGGTCGAGCGTGGCCGGCTCGCGCCTGGCGGCCCGGCCGGAGAGGCCGTCGGCCACCACGCTGCGGAAGATGGCGGTGGCGGCGATGGGCATGGTGTCGCGGCGGTTGAAGGCGCAGGTGGGGTCGAGGGCGAGGTCGCAGAGCTGCGGGGGCGACGGGTACTTGCCCGAGAGGACGAGGTCGCCGGCGCGGGCGGCGTAGCGGTTGTCGAGCACGGCGATCTGCGGGACGGAGGCGGGCATGTCGAGCTCGCTCGCCACCCGGGAGAGGTCGCGGCCGCGGGGAGGGCGCGAGGACGAGAGGCCGAGGACGGCGAGCGCCGTGGGGGCGAGGTCGATGATCTCGGTGGGCTCGGCGATGCGGCGGCCGCCATGCGCGCCGCCCGGGAAATGCACGTAGAGGGGGAGCGAGAGGACGGGCTCCTTGAGCGGGTCCTTCAGCTCGAAGCCCTCGGCGAAGAAGTCGCCGGCGCCGCTCGCGACATCGCCGGTGACAGCGAAGAGCGTGGCGTCCCAGAGGTTCGCGGTGCGGAGCGCGGCGATCAGGGCGCCGAGGGCGCGGTCCTGGCCGGCGAGGGCGATCTCGGTGAGCGAGCGGACGCGGAGCCGATCGGCCTCGGTGATGATGGTGGCGGCGTGCTTGCTGCGGCGCATCTTCGCGACGGTCTGGGCGCCGCGGCGCGGATCGATGAGGCCGGTGTAGTCGGGGGGCAGGGCCGAGGAGAGCTCCTTGCTCGTGACGTCCCAGGGCGGGTGGCCGCCGCGCGCGTGGATGACGGCGAGCAGGTGGGCCTCGGGGGCGCTCTTGGCCGTCTCGACGAGCCAGGCCGCGGCGGCGTCGAACGGGGCGGTGGCGGGGTCGCCGCTCACCGGGGAGTACTCCTGGAAGCGCTCCCAGGAGGCGCCGAAGCCGAAGGCCTTGAAGCTCCCGGGGACGCCCGTGAACATCGCGGTGCGGACGGCCGCGTCGCGGGCCACGCCGGCGATCGTGGTCTCGCCCGCGGGCAGGCGCGCGCCGGCGTCGGTGAGGCCATGCGCGGTGGGGGGCAGGCCGGTGAGCAGCGAGGCCATGACCGCGGAGACGATGGGCGTGGGGGCGCGGTGCTGATCGAAGACCGTGGCGGTGAGGGCGAGCTCGCCGAGGGCGCCGAGCGCGCGCGAAGCGCCGGGGTTGTAGGGCGGGAGCTGGGCGCGCTCGACGCCGTCGAGGACGACGATCACCACCGCGCGGGCCGGTGGGGTGGGCGGCGGCGGTGGCGAGGTGAGGGCGATGAGCGGATCGCCGAAGAGGACGCGGCCGCCCTTGGGCGAGAGCGTGGCGCGCAGCTCGAGCGCGGCGAGCTCGGCGCGGCCCTCGCCGAGGGGCATGGCGACCGGCGTCCAGACGGCATGCTCGCCGCCTTCGAGGTGGACGGTGCGGAGCAGCTCGGGCTTCTGGCCGTCGCGGAGCAGCCGGATCTCGGCCTCGCCTTCGCCCATGCCTTGCACGCCGACGGCGGTGCGGATCTCGCCGGCCCTGGGGAGGCGGACGGCGCAGCGGACGCTGCCCGGCGCGCGCAGGGCGAGCGACTCGTGCGGGACGCCGCCGAGCGCCGCGGCCTCGGCGATCACGTCGCGGAGGGTGGGCGGTCCGTAGGTGGGCGCGTTCTCGTCGGGGATGCCGACGCGCAGCCAGTCGAGGTCGGCGAAGGCGTCGCCCTCGCGCACGCGGCCGAAGAAGCGGAGCGTGAGGGTGTGCAGACCGGCGTCGACGGGGAGGGTGGTGGTGCCGGTCTGGGCGATGCGGATCTGCTGGTGGGCGAGGGTGAGGGTGCCGAGGGGCTGATCGTCGAGCGCGACGGCGATGGACTTGGCGCCGTAGCCGACGGCGCGCGCGGCGACGAAGATGGACGACGTCTCGGCGAGCGTGAACGTGAGCGAGAGCTTGCGATCGGAGAAGCGCGCCCAGGTGGAGCCGTCGTGCTCGTTGAGCGTCATGCCCGGCGGCTGGCCGGCGATCCAGCCGAAGCGCCCGATCACGGCGTCGGTGCCGAAATCGAAGAAGGGCCCGCGGTGATCGATGTCGCAGCGGGGGAGGGCCTTGATCAGGTTGGCCTGGATCCGCGCGGGTGGAGGCGGCGGCGGGGCGGCCACGCTGGCCGTGCTCGACGGGCGGGGCGCGTCGCCGCGGGAGGTGCCGCGGCAGCCGTTGCAGCCGGCGAGCGAGATGGCGATGGCGATCGCGACGGCGAGCGCGCTGGCGGGGGGCACTAGCGGGACCAGGGGGGCGAGACGCGCAGCTTGGTGAGGCGCGCCTCCTTGACGAGGGCGAAGCGCACCCGCTCCTCGCCGCGGAGGCGGACGCGGATCTCGTAGGGCTCCTTGCGCGGGGCGAGGGCGCGCTTCACGAGCGGGCCGTTCCCGACGAGGGTGCCGTCGATGTAGATGCTGTCGCTCGTGCCGGCGGTGACCTCGAGCATGCCCTGGCCGGGCGGGACCTTGTCGTCGGGGCGGAGCGCCGTCTCGACGGGGAGGATCGGGTTATTCTTGCTCTCGCCCTCGGCCTTCGGCTCCTCGGGCGGAGGCGCGGGCGCCGGCTCGGGCGCGGGCGCCGCGGTGGCAGCGACGGTGGCCGCCGTGACCTCGACAGGCGCGGGCGCAGGGGGCGGCGCCGCGTCCTGGCGATCGCGCGAGAGGCGGGCGCCGACCGCGAAGACGACGCCGGCCACGGCGAAGAGCGCCCACATGGTGCGAGCATCCTTGGCGCCCTCCTTCTTGGGCGCCTCTTTCTCGCGGGGCTCGATCGCGACATACGACGAGGGCTTGCGCACGGTGCGCGACGGCGTCTCGTCGTTGGCCGTGATGATGATCGGTGCGGTGGGCGCGGCGAGGCGGGCCGGCTTGGGCGGCGCGGGGAGCACCGGCGGCGGCGTGAGCGAGCCGAGCGAGACGAGGGGCTTCGGCGCGACGGGGCGAGGCTCTTCCGAAGGCTGCGTGACGGCGGCGACGATCGCGGTCGGCGGAGGCGGCGGCGGTGCGGGCGGCCACGCCGCGGGACGAGGGGACGCGGCCACGGGGGGAGGCGGCGGGGCCACCGAGGCCGGACGCGCGGGCGGGACCGGAGGAACCGGGGGTTTCGGCGCGACCGGGGCGACCGGCGCGGCCTTGGGGGTCGGCGTGCGGGTGAGGGGCGGCGCCGGCGTGTGGAGGCTCGGGTGCACCGGCGAGCGCGGCGGGACGAGCACGGGCGCCGGGCGCTCCAGCATGGCGGTGGCCGGCAGGGCCGACGGCGAGAGGGCAAAGGGCGCGTTCTGCGCCTCGGTGCGGATAGCAGGCCTCGCCGCGGGCACGATCGCGACAGGCTCGGCGCGCGCGGGCTCGGGCTGCTTGGCGGGCGCGATCTCCTGCGCGACGGGCTTGGCGATCTCCTGCGCGATCGGCGCAGGCGCAGGCGCGGACACAGGCGCAGCGGGCGCCGACACAGGCGCAGCGGGCGCGACGACCGGGGTGGGCGCGATCACCGGCACGGGCGCGGGCGTGTAGAGCGCGACCGGGGCCGGAGTGCTGGTGTGGATGATCGGGCCGAGGTCGAGGACGGGCTCGGGCAAGGGCGCGGGGGGCGGGGCCTGGCCTTCGAGGATGTCGATCTCGTGCTCGGTGGCGGCGTCGAGCAGCTCCTCGCCGTCGGGGCCGATGATCTCGGTGATCGCGCCGTGCGCGGCGGCGTCGCAGAGGACGTCCTCGACGAGGCGGGGCGCGGCCTGGCCGGAGCTGATGAGGGCGCGGGGCGAGGTGCCGGCGCCGAGGGTGCGGAGCAGGGTGCGGGCCGGCTCGGGCGTGGCGGCGGCGTAGCCGACCATGCGGCTCTCCGAGATCTCGACGCGCTCGACGCTGGAGAGGGCCGCGCCGGAGAGGAGGCGCTGCGCGGCGCGGGCCGAGGCGATGAAGGGACGGAGCTGGAGGTCGAGAGGGCCGTCGAGCTCGGCGGGGAGGCTCGGCTCGGGGAGCGCGCTCACGACGAAGCGGCCGGTGCCGACGCCGAGCAGGGCGCCGAGCACGGGCGCGCCGCGGTCGAAGGTGCCATCGGCGGCGGTGCGGCTGGCGCGGGCGGGGCGGCCTTCGCGGAGCTCGATCTCGTAGAGGAAAAGGGCGTCGCGGATCGAGACGAGCGCGTCGGGGCGCTCCTCGCTCGTGAGCTGGAGGAGGGTGCGCGCGGTGAGGCCGTCGAGGCGGCCGCGGGTCTCGCCGCGGGCCGCGATGCGCTCGGCGACGCGCCGCTTGCCGCGGAGGACCTCGCGGACGCGCTGGACGATGGACGCGGCGCTCTGCTCCTTGCGGAGGTAGCCGTCGGCGTCGGCGCCGAGCTCGCGCACGCGCTGGAGGAGGTCTTCCTTCCACGAGAGGAGGATCACCGGCACGTCGCGCAGGACGACGTCGCGCTTGAGGGCCCGGCAGAGGCCGAAGCCGTCGAGCTCGGGCATGAGCACGTCGCTGATGACCAGATCGGGCGCGTGGCGGAAGGCGAGATCGAGGGCGCGGGCGCCGTCGCGGGCCTCGTGGACCACGGCGCCGGCCGCGCGCAGCACGCCGGCGAGGAACCAGGTGACGGCCGGGTCGTCGTCGGCCACGACGATCGATTTGCGCTCCAGGCTGACCTCGGCGCGCGCCCGCGGATCGAGGGCGCGCTGGCCGCGCTGCTCGCCGGCCGGGCGGGGCTCGTCCATCCACGAGGCGACGGGCAAGGCACCCTCGGGGCCGCTCGGGGCGAAGCGGACGTTGCCGGAGGAGCGGATGGTGACGAGATCGCGGATGCGGGCGACGGCGCCCCACACGGCGGCGAGCACCTCGTTGCCCTCGCCGAGATCGAAGCGGGCGCCCTTGCCAGACGCGACGGCCGCGTCGCAGAGGCCGCGGCGGACCTCGTCGGCGAGGCGCGCGCTCAGCTCGCCGAGATCGACCTCGCCGACGGGCAGCGGGGCGGGCTCGCGGCCTGCGCGGCGGACGGCGGCGGCCGCGCAGGCGCGCCGGATCTGGTCGGGCGAGGCGGGCTTGGCGAGCGTGTAGGTCGCGCCGAGGGCCGCGAAGGGCGCGGCGTCCTCGGGCCTCGTCCACCGGCCGAGCGCGATCAGCGGGACGAGCTCGGTGAGCGGGTCGCCGAGGAGGGCCTGGCAGAGCTCGCGGGCGCCGGGGCGATCGATGTCGACGAGGATCACGTCGGGCGCGAGCGCGCGGGCGAGGTCGATGGCCGAGGTGTTGTCGCCGGTGCGCTCGACCTCGAAGCGGCCCTGCGCGCCGTCGCCCTCGGGCTGGGAGAGCGCGTCGGCGATCTGGGGAGGGCCGACGACGAGCACGGTGAGCGGGTACGCCGGGGCCGGCTCGCTCGGCGGGGCCGCGAGGGGCACGCGCACCTGATCGAGCACCGCGGGCGGGCGGGGCGTGACGCTCGGGGCCACGCGGGCCGGCTGGGGCGTCTGATCGCGCATCGAGGCGTCGCCCCACGCGAGGGCCTGCGCTTGCCCGAGCACCGCGCGGATCGCGGTCAGATCGGACGGCGCGGCCGAGCCTCGCTCGGCAGCCAGGCTGAGCAGCGGCTCGCAGCGGCCGAGCTCCTCGGCGAGCTTGGTGAAGCGCAGGAGGCGCGCGCCCGCGGCGAGCGCGTGGAGGCGCCGGCGCAGGTCGTCGCGCAGGCGATCCGAGCCGAGATCGTCCTCGAGCTGCTTGACGCACCCGTGGAGGTCCGCGACCCGGCGCCCGAGCGCGGCCACGAAGTCGGCGCGCGCGCCCCCGAGGCGCTCCAGCATCGGCGGCGGCTCCGAACGCACAGGGTCGCTCCCGCTCTCCGGCATGGGTTCGGTGCCCTCTCCCGGGAGGTCCTCGCGCAGAACCTCTCGCTCCACAGTGCTCAGTCCATGGCCCATTGCCGGTGCCGTACCATGGGTCGCAAGGCCGTACCCAGTTTACGGCGACGGTTCCCGGGAGCACGCCCGGAGAGGCCGGAGAGATTGGAGAGGCCGGCGTCCGGCCCGGGACGCTACTGCGTCCAGCGCACCAGGACGGCCGTGATGTTGTCCGGCCCGCCGTTCTCGTTCGCCCGCTCGATGAGCTTGCTCGCGGCGACCTTGATGTCCGACCCGTACTGGCTGAGGATCTCGCAGAGCTGCTCGTCCGGGACGGGCCCGCAGAGGCCGTCGGAGCAGAGCAGGTAGATGTCGTTCGCGACGGGGACCTCGAAGCGCGTGTCGACCTTGACCGTGTCCTTCATCCCGAGCGCGCGCACGATCACGTTCTTGTGCGGGAAGTTCGCGATCTCCTCGGGCGTGAGGCGCTTCATCTTGATGTAGTCGTTCAGGAGCGAGTGGTCCTCGGTGAGGGCCTCGATCTTCCCGTCGCGGAAGCGGTAGACGCGGCTGTCACCCACGTGCGCCACGTAGATGCCGTCGTTCACGGTGAAGATGCTGACGAAGGTCGTCCCCATCCCCCGCTTCTTCGCCTCGCGCTGGGCCGTCTCGTAGATGCGGAGGTTCGCCAGCTTGATCCCGGTGATCAGCCGGTTCTCTTCGTAGCCCTTCGACCGGTCCATCTTGTAGGGCCAGGTCCGCTCCGGATCCTCCTGCGTCTGGCTGAAGAACTCCTGCATCGCATCCACGGCCATCTTCGAGGCCACCTCGCCCGAGGCGTGGCCGCCCATCCCGTCCGCGACCAGGAAGAGGCCGAAGTCGGGCATGATGGCGAAGTTGTCTTCGTTGTGGTTGCGCTTGCGGCCGACGTTGGTCTCGCCTGCAAAATCGATACGAAACGGTTGCGCCACGGGTCACCCGACGGGGAGAAGGTGCGCGGCTCGATGCGGCGCGCCTTCGTGATCCTGGCGGTCTGAGCGTTCGGCTGTCAATCGCTTATCCCGATCGGGCGGGGAAGGCGGCGTAAAGCAAGGGCTTTGCGGGCCCTCGCTAGTTCTTCGCGGGGGCCTTCTTGGCAGGCGGCGGGGCGGGGGGCGCGGGCGGCGCGTCGCTCGGGGGCAGCTCGGCCGGGTTGGCCGGCGGGGGCGGCGCGGCCTTCGCCTCGGGCGCGGCGCGGAGCACGACGTTGACGATGTGGTACTTGCCCTGGCTGAAGACGGTGAGCGGGACCTTCTCGCCGATGCCGTGGGCCTTGATCGCGTCGGCCAGGGACTCGGGGCTCGTCACCGGGACGCCGTCGACGGCGAGGATGATGTCGCTCGTGCCCCTGTCGCCGCCCTTGAGCTTGGCCTCTTCGGCCGGGCTCTCCGGGTGCACGGAGAGCACGCGCACGCCCTTCGCCACGCCGGCCGTCTCGCTCGTGCCCTGGATGCCGAGCCACGCCGCGGGGGCCACCGCGCTCGGCGGGACGGTGCGGAGGAAGGCCTTGATCGAGGCGATGGGCGCGCCGAACGCGACCGGGGTGCAGGGGCGGTTCTCGTTGGGAGCGCAGCCGCGGCCGAGGAGGGCGACGACGCGGCCATCCTCGTCGATGATCGGGGAGCCGAGATCGAGCGGGCTCACCCGCGAGCCGATCTCGATGGCGTTCTCGAGGGGCTTGTCGTCGCCGCCGATCAGGGCGCGGTGGGCGCGGAGGACGAGGGGGACGGCGGTGACCTTGTTCTTGACGAGGGAGAAGGCGTGGATGGTGGCGTCGGGGCGCACGGGCTCGCGCGAGGAGGCGATCACGCCCTCGGGCCACTTGCCGCTCTGGGGGACGAGGAGCGCGAGATCCCACGTGCGATCGTGGTGGCCGAGCTTGACCTTGACCGACGTGCCGTCGGCGTAGCGCGCCTCGAGATCGTTGCCGGAGCCGAGCGGAGAGAGGGCCGAGAGGATACGCCCGTCGCCCGAGAGCACGCCGCCGAGGCCGAGCGGCTGGCCGGCGCGCTCGATCACGACCACGCCGCGCATCGCCTTTTCTTCGGCCGAGAGCTCCTTCGGGGCGTCGGCCTTGGCGTCGTCGGCCTTGGGGGCCTTGGGCGGCTCCGGCGCCTTCTTGGCGGGAGGCGCCGCGGGGGGCGGCTCGCCGGCGAGCGCAGGCGCCGGGAGGGTGAGACCCAGGATCGCGAGGGCAGCGATCCGTAGACCGTTTTTCACAGTCGAGCCGTAGACCGTGGGCGAGGACCCCGCCCCCTCGGGCGTGCGCGGCGCAGGCGCGAGAGCGGGCGGAAGGCAGGAAAGGCGGCGGTTCGGCATGGCAGCGGCTCCTTCGGGTCGGCGGTGCGGGATCTCGATCGCAGCCGTTGGACGTTGGGCGCTCGAAAGTCTTGCAAGGGGCGGGCCCGGGTCAGCCCTCCGTCGGCCCAAGGGTAGCGCGATCGCGCGGGCCGGGCGAGCGATCCGGCAGGCCGGCGCGGCGGCTTCCAGGGGGCCCCGGTTCCCGCGTACGGTGGACCGAAAGGGAGGGCAGGGTGCCGCGTTGTCCTCCCGGAGCCTCCCGGGAGGTCGGCCCCCCTTTCTCGGAGCGCGGAAGAGCAGGCCCGGCAAGCAAAAGCACCGGGCGAGACGATCGGCGGTCACGAAACCAGGCGACGGGGTCACATGGCGATCGAAGAGGGTGTCATGGCGATAGGATTGGCGCTGGTCGAGACGGGAGCCCCCGGCTCGCCGCGCGACGAAGGCGAGGCGATCGCGGAGCTCATCGCGGCCGGGCAGCACCGGGAGGCGCTCGCGCGGTGTGCCCGCGCCTACGCGATCCCGCTCGGCCGGCTGTGCATGGCCTTCACCGGCTCGCAGGCGGAGAGCGAGGAGCTGGTGCAGGAGACGCTGCTCGCGGCCTTCGACGCCCTCGGGCAGTACCGGGGCGACGGGAGCGTGAAGGCCTGGCTCTTCGGCATCGCCCGGCGGATCTGCGGGCGGCACGTGGAGATGCGGGCGCGGCGGCAGGAGAAGCTGCGCCTCGTGCACGACACGGGCCGGGGGCGCGACGCCGCGGATCTCGCCCTCGAAAAGGAGCGGGCCGAGCGGGCGCGGGCAGCCCTCGGCAAGCTCAAGCCGAGCGAGCGGGAGGCGGTCGTCCTCCGGTTCGAGGGCGACCTGAGCTTCCGCGAGCTGGGGGTCGCATGTGGTCTGGACGAGGCGACGGCGCGCAAGCGCGTCAGCCGCGCGCTCGCGCGTCTGCGGGCGGATCTGGGTGAGGAGTGAGCGCGATGAGCACCAACGACACGAGCGGGCTTTGTCTGGAAGTGGCCGAGAGCCTCGCCGAGATCCTCGACGGGACGGCCCCGGCGCGCCTCTTCGATCACCTGGCCGACTGCGACGCTTGCCGCGATCTCAAGCACGAGGCCGCGCATGCCGCGGAGCACGTGGCCGCGTCCGGCGCCGATTTCCGCCCCGCGGCGGATTTCGTCGACGCCCTCGTGGGGCGCCTCGCCGCTGCCCGGCCGGACGATCCTCCGGCCGGCGCCATGTCGAGCCGGCGGCAAGCGCCGCGCGCCCCGGAGGCCGGGAGCGCGAAGCCGCAGGCCACGGTGGCCGAGGCTCCGCTCCCCGACGCGACGGTGATGGACCCGCTGGCGGCTGCCCGCGCGGAGGAGCACCGGACCGCGCCGAGCGCGATCAGCGCTGGGAGCGCCGCGAGCGAGGCGCCCGACACCGCGAAGACGACCTTCGATCCGCTGGCCGCCGCCAAGGCCGAGGCGGACGCGGCAGAAGCGCCCGCGGCCGGCAAGACGATCGCCTCGACCCGGAGCAGCGAGGTCGAAGCCCCGCGGGCGAGCGGCGTCTCCGCGGTCACCCCGCACCGCCTCGCCACGGGGCCGAAGCCGGTGTCGGCCACCGTGAGCGACGACGCTGCACCCCGTGTGGCCAACGACACGGCGTCCGAAGAAGCGCCCGTCGCCGCGCGCGCCTCCGACGCTCGCGAGGCCGATCGCAAGGACAAGCCGCTCGTCGTCAAGGCGCCCGCGCCGAAGGGCGCCAAGGTCTCGTTCTTCCGCCGCCCGATGGTGATCGGCGGCTTCGCGGCCCTCGCTGCCGCGGCCGCCGCCGTGGTCGGCTTCTCGTGGAAGGGCCACGCCCCGCACATCGACGGCCCGATCGCCCCTGCTCCGTGGTCCGGGCAGGTTGCCTCGATCGCCCGCGCCTCGGCCGACAAGACGGGCGGCCTCGACGCCTGCGACGCGTCCGGGGCCTGCGCGCCGCTCGACAAAGGCGCCGCGGTGAAGGCGGGCACCACGCTCCGCACCGACGCGCGCACGCGCGCCTACGTCACGCTCGGCGACGGCACCGAGCTGTCGATCGATCGCGGCTCCGCGGTCAAGCTCTCCGGCGACAAGGACCGCACCGCCTGGATCAAGCAGGGCACCGTGGTGGCCGACGTGACGCACGTCGACGGATCGACCGCGCGCTTCGGCTTTCCCCACGGCGAGGTCGAGGTGCTCGGCACGAAGCTCGGGATCACGGCGAGCGAGGATCGCGCCTCCGTCGAGGTGGCGCGCGGCGTGGTGCGGCTCAGCGGCGAGAACGGCAAGTCGGTCGAGGTGCGGGCCGGTGAAGAGGCGACCATGCTCCGCGGGCAGGACCCGGTGGTGGCCAGCTCCTCGTCGATCGCCGACACCATGGAGTGGAGCGACAAGAAGCCCGAGGACATCGACGCGCCCGTGCTCAAGGGCCTCGGCGAGCTGCGGGCGCGCAAGCCCGGGCAGACGAACGAGAAGGACCACGCCGTCCGCCTCGCCAAGCACGCGGTGAAGGTGCGCGTCGTCGACATCGTCGCGCGCACCGAGGTCGACGAGACCTTCACCAACGACACCGACGAGGAGCTCGAGGGCATCTTCCGCTTCCCGCTCCCGCCCGGCGCGCAGATCGAGCGGCTCGCCCTGGAGGTCGACGGCAAGCTGATGGAGGGCGCCTTCGTCGATCGCGACAAGGGCGCCGCGATCTGGCGCGGGGTGATCCAGAACGCCGCGCCCAAGGCGCCGAAGCCGCGCGACGAGATCATCTGGGTGCCCGGCCCCTGGCGCGATCCGGCGCTGCTCGAGTGGCAGCGCGGCGGGCGCTTCGAGCTGAAGATCTTCCCCATCCCGCGGAAGGGCTCGCGCCGGGTGATCCTCACCTACACGCAGGCCGTCGAGCAGGCCGCGGGCATCCGCCGCTTCACCTACCCGCTCGCGCACGATCCGAGCGGCACGACCAAGATCGACTCGTTCGATCTCGACCTCCAGGTGCTCGGCCTCGACAAGTCTGTGGGCCTCCAGACGCGGGGCTACGAGCTCGCAGCCGCGGGCGAGGGCGATCGGCGCACGATGCATGCCGACGGCTTCGTCCCCGCCGGCGATCTCACGGTGGAGTACGCGCTCCCCAACCGCGACAAGGAGGTCACGGCCTGGGCGTACTCGATGAGCGCGCCGGTCGAGCGCCCGTCCTCCGAGCCGCTCAAGGCCAAGACGCTATCTCCCGCGGACAAGGCCGCCGCCGACGCCACCGCGGCGATCCTCGACGACAGCTCGCCCTACGTGGCGATCGCCCTCCGCCCCAAGCTGCCCCGCTGGCGCGAGGCCAAGGAGCATGTGTTCGCCATCGTCGTGGACACGAGCCGCTCCATGTTCGGCGAGCGCTTCGCGCGGGCGAGCCGCCTCGCGTCCACCCTCGTGCGCGAGATGGATCGGCGCGACTCGTTCGTGCTCCTCGCGTGCGACACCGTCTGCCGCCCGATGACGGAGGAGCGCGGGGCGAGCGCGCGGCCCGAGGCGCCGGGCGCAGCGGCGGCCGAGAAGGTCGAGCGCTTCCTCGGCCAGATCGAGCCCGACGGCGGCAGCGATCTCAGCGCGGCCGTGGGCGCGGCCCGCGCGGCGGTGGGCAGCCTCGGCGGCAAGGAGCTCCGGGTGCTCTACCTCGGCGACGGGACGCCCAGCGTGGGCCCCACGCGCGCGGCGCACCTGGAGACGGCGGTGCGCGCGGCCATGCCGCCGGGCGACGGCGCGCTCGTGACGGTGGCGCTCGGCGCCGACGCCGATCAGCCCTCGCTCGCGGCGATGGCCCGCGGCGGCGGCGGCGTGGTCATCCCCTACGTGCCGGGGCAGAAGGTCTCCACCGCAGCGCTCGAGGTGCTCGGCGCGGCCTACGGCGTCGTGCTGCGCGACCCGGAGATCGAGCTCCCGGCGGGGCTCAGCCAGGTCACGCCGGCCCGCCTCGATCCGATCCGCGCGGGCGGCGAGACGCTGCTCGTCGCGCGCATGAACGGCGGTAACCAGGTGCAGGGCACCGTCAAGCTCCGGGGCCGCGTCGGCGGCGAGCGGTTCGAGCAGACGTACCCGCTCGACGTGGTGACGACGGGCAACAGTGGCAACGCCTTCGTTCCCCGTCTCTACGCGGCCGCGAAGATCGCCGAGCTCGAGCAGGCGGGCGGCGACGCGCAGAAGGCCGCGGCGGTCGAGCTCTCCAAGCGCTTCGCGGTGGCGAGCCGCTTCACCTCGCTGCTCGTGCTGGAGAGCGAGGCGATGTTCAAGGCCTTCGGCCTCGATCGGAAGAGCGTCGCGCCGTCGTTCACGGGCGAGATCTCGGCCCAGAGCTCGAGCGCCGACGCCGACGGCGAGGCCGACGCGCCCGCCGACGAGGAGCGCGCCAAGGCCGACAAGGACGGCCGCGCGTCGAGCCTCGAAAAGAAGAAGCGCGCCCTCGATGACGGAGACGCCTTCGGGAGCGCCGAGGAGGCGGCCGGCGGCGATCTGGGCCGGTTGGGCGCGTCCAAGGGCGGCGGCGGCTTCGGCGGGCCCATGGGGGCGCCGGCCACGCCTCCCGCCGAGCCGAGCCCGTTCCCGGCGGCCACCAGCGCCCCGGCGAGCAAGCCCGTGCCGGCCGATCCCTTCGCGGCCGATCAGTTCCAGGCGCCGAGGTCGCCCGCCAAGGTGGCCGGCCCCGGCCGCGGCTGGCGCCCCCCGCCTCCTCCTCCGCCCCCGCGCCGCCTCGTGCCCATGCGCCGGGTCTTCGATCGCAAGGTCGCCTTCGACGCGGTGAACGGCTTCGTCACGCAGAACAGCGCGCGCCTCGCCGCGGCGGAGAGCGCCCTCACCAGCGCGCCGGACAGCCGCGACAAGACCGTCGAGCTCTACTCGCTCTTCGCCACCTCCGGCCGCCTCAACGAGGCGCAGGAGCTCACCGCCCGCTGGAGCGGCCGCGACGCGCTCGACCCCGACGCGCTCACCGCCCGCGCCGATCTGGCCGCCCGCCAGGGCGATCGCGAGCGCGCCATCCGCATCCTCGGCGGCCTCGCCGACGTGCGCCCGAACGATCGGGCGATCCAGGCGCGCCTCGTCGATCTCCACGAGGCGGCCGGCAACACCGCGCTCGCCTGCGAGCACCGCCTCGCCCTCGCCGACATGGCGAGCGGCGACGCCAGGATCGTGGCGGACGCCGTGCGCTGCGCCCGCACCCAGGGCCTCGGCGACCTCGCGACCCAGCTCCGCCTCGACGCGGGCGACAAGGTGCGCGACGCGATCGACAGGCTCCTCGTCGCCCCGGCCCCCGCGCCGGCCGGCCTGCGCGGCGACGTGCAGATCTCGGCCGAGTGGTCCGGCGGCGCGGACCTCGACCTCGCCATCATCGACGCCCAGGGCAAGCGCAGCTCCTGGCTCGGCTCGGGCGGCAAGGTCCTGACGAGCGTGCGCGACGCGACGAGCACCCACACCGAGACCCTCGGCCTGCTCGGCCTGCCCGGCGGGAGCTTCGTGGTCGAGATCGCGCGGGCCGGCGGCGGGGCCGACGCTTCCGCCGTTCCCATCCGCGGCGAGGTCACGCTCCGCCTCGGCGGCGACGTGCGCAAGATCCCCTTCACCCTCAGCGGCCCGCGCGCCGAGATCGGCACCGTGCGCGTCTCCTTCACCTCCCGCCTCGTCCCGGTCGAGGGCTTCGGCGGCGGCTGGCGCGGCCTGGAGTAGCCCGTCCGGCCCGGGATCGCGCCCTGATCACCGCCTGATCACCGCCTGATCGCACCCCGAGGGCCTCCCGATCGCGCGAGGCCCTCGACTCCTCTCCGCACCTCTTCTATCCCTTCCCGCCATGAGCTCCGCGCCCCACGGCTCGGCGGACCACGGCGCCGCCTCCCACGCCCACGATTTCGACGGCGAGCCGATCGCCGTGCTCCCCGCCGACGAGCCCGAGACCCCGGCCTGGCTCCCCGCCCTCGGCCTCGTGCTCTTCGTCACCGCGGCCATCGCCTGGCTCGCGCATGGCGACGCGCCCGCCACGCAGGGGACCGACGCCAAGCCCACCCTCACCGCCGCGGCCGTGGTGGCCCCGCCGCAGCCCGCGCAGCCGGCCCAGCCCCCGCCGACGCCGGCCGCGCGCCCCTCCGGCTCGGGCGGCCTCGGCAACCTGAGCCCCGAGCAGCTCGCCGAGCTGCGCAAGCGCATCGAGGAGATGCGCAGCAAGCGCGGCCTCCCCGCACCGACGGGCGCCCCGCAGGCCCCGACCCGCTGAGGTTTCCATGAGCCAGGAACCGGCCGCCATCCGCAGCATCCTCGTCCTCGGCACGGGCACGATGGGCCAGGGCATCGCCCAGGTCACGGCGCTCGCCGGCTACGCCACGCGCCTCTACGACATCGAGGCCGCGCGCATCGACAAGGCGATCGAGAGCATCAAGCACGTGACCGATCGCCTCGTGCAGAAGGGCAAGATGCTCAACGAGGCCCGCAGCGAGATGATCGGCATGCTCGTGGCCACGCCCGATCTGGCGCGCGCCGCCGCGGGCGTCGATCTGATCATCGAGGCCGCCCCCGAGAAGATGGACCTGAAGGTCGAGGTCTTCTCCCGCGCCAAGCTCTTCGCGCCCGAGACGGCGATCTTCGCCTCCAACACGTCGAGCCTCTCGATCACCGAGATCGGCCAGCGGATCGGGGCCGGCCCGCGCACCATCGGGATGCACTTCTTCAACCCGCCGCCGGTGATGGAGCTGCTGGAGATCGTCCGCAGCCTCGAGACGAGCGACGCCACGCTCGCCGCCGTGCTCGCCGTCACCAAGCGCCTCGGCAAGACGCCGATCGTGGTGAGCGACACCCCGGGCTTCGCGACGAGCCGCCTCGGCGTGGCCATCGGCGCCGAGGCCATGCGCATGCTCGAGGCGGGCGTGGCCTCCGTGGCCGACATCGACCGCGCCATGGAGCTCGGCTACCGCCACCCCATGGGCCCGCTCAAGCTGACCGATCTGGTCGGCCTCGACGTGCGCCTCGCCATCCTCGAGCACCTGCACCGCGAGGTGGGCGAGCAGTTCCGCCCGCCCACGATTTTGCGGCAAATGGTGCGCGCGGGCAGGCTCGGGAAGAAGACGGGCGAGGGCTTCTACCGCTGGACGGACGAGGGCCCCGTGCCCGCGTGGAAGCCGTCGCGCTGAGGCGCGGGGAAGATCATTCCTGGTTGGCCGGCGCGGCCGACGCGGCTTGCCGCGCGGACACGGCCGGCGCCAGGTTGAGCGGGATGCGCGGCGGGGCGAGCACGGCGCTCGCGCTCCCCGCGGGCGCGATCGTGGCGGTGGGCTTCGGGGCGGCGTCCGGCTCGGGGCGGCCCGGCGCGCCCGGCTGCTTGAAGAGCGCCAGCTTCTCGTGCCGCGACACGAGCACGACCTTGCCCTGCTGCACGTACTTGTTGTGCTTCTCGAGGTCGCCGCCCTTCAGCTCGCCCTCGTCGACGAGCACCCACTGCTGGAGCTTCCCGTCCGGGTAGAAGGTCACGTCCTTCCGGTTCGAGATGTGCGGCCCGGTCTTGTTGGTCACGCCCACGCTCACGTTCATCGGCACCCGCGCGACCTGCTCGTCGAGCCACGCGTACGTGTCCTTGTCGCGCTGCGAGAGCTCCCGCGCCACGCGCCCGAAGCCCCCGCGGAACGCCTGGTTCTCGACGAGGCCGCCGAACTTCCAGGCCACGAGCAGGCTCGCCACCAGCATCGCCCCGACCGCCGCGCGCGAGACCCGCTTGCCGTCGAGCCCGAGCGCGCGGACGACCGCGTGCTCTTCCAGGCCGACCACCGCGGCCGGCGTCATGGCGAAGGCCACCGAGAGGATCAGGTTCGAGTACTGGAAGCTCGGGGTGAAGACGGCCGAGCGCGAGGCGAGGAAGCAGAAGAGAAGGCCGTAGACGAGCATCACCCGCGCGGTGCGCGCCGCGAAGGGGAGGAACAGGAGCGGGACGAAGAGGACGAGGAAGAAGTTGATCTTCGCGTCGGCCACCACGGTCTTCACGGTGAAGATCGGGTTGGTCACGAGCGAGAGCACGATGCCGGCCACGCCGTTTTTGTTCGGGATCAGGTCCTCGTAATAGTAGGCGAACGAGTACGAGTCCTTGCCCGAGTTGGCGAGGTCGCTCGACGCCATGAAGAAGCGCTTCACGACGACGAGGTAGGCGAGGCTCACGAGGATCGTGATCCAGCCGAGCCGCGCGGCCTTCGGGCGCCTCGTCAGGATCGCGTAGAGCGCGATGAAGCAGACGAGGAGCGACGCGTCCTCCCGGCAGAGCAGGGTGGGCACGAGCATCAGCCAGTAGGCCCGGTAGCTGCCCTTCTCGAAGAAGTAGAGCAGCCAGAAGATCAGGGGCGAGATCAGGCTCAGCGAGTGGAACTCGTACATGTTCGCCCCCTGGAGCGCAGGGTAGAGGGCGTACATCGCGGCGATCGCCACCGCGGGCGCGCGCCGGCCGAGCTTGTCGCGGCCGATCAGGTAGAGCGGGACGACGCCGGCCCCGATCCACACCGACTGGAGCACGAGGATGAGCTCGGCGCGGGGGTAGATCAGGTAGAGCGGCGAGAGGAGGATGAGGAGCGGGTCGAAGTGCGCGGAGCCGTGGTAGCCGCCGCGGATCATCGAGCAGGCGAGGGGGCGGCCGTGGATCGACTGGTAGAAGATGTTGTCGTAGTAGCCGAGGTCGATCGTCCGCGTGTTGAGCGCGTGGTGGTTGGTGATCGACAGCCGCGAGAAGAAGAGCCCGTAGCCGACCCACAGGCCCACGATCGCGAGCGCGGCGAGCGCCTTGTGCAGCTTCTCGCGCCCCGGCCGCGCCGGCGGAGGCCCGTCGCCCTGCGTGAGCTCGTCGGGCTCGGGGAGCGCGGGCTCGGCCTCGGCGGGCTTGATCCACGCGTAGTACGCGCGCCCGGCCGCGACGGCCACGAGCACGATGAAGAACGAGGCGAGCTTGGGGCTGTCCTTCTCGATGCCCGGCAACGCCAGCGCCGGGAGGAAGGGCAGGGCGAGCAGGAAGGCGAGCCGGCCGTTGAGCGCGCCGAACGTCCCGAGCACGTCCCACCGGCCCGTCTTCCGGCGCCGGGCGAGCATCGTGAAGAGGTGGATCAGCGCGAAGCCGAGGAGCGAGGAGAGCACCCAGGCGAGCAGCCAGAGGGTGTCCTTGAGCGGGAGCTTGTTCGACTCGATCGTGGCCAGCGTGCCCGGGTGGCGCGCCTGCCAGAGGGTGACGCCGGTGGCGATGGCGTAGAGCGCGGGCCAGAGCGCCCAGGTGCGCGCGGTCGCCGCGAGCCGCTGCGTCAGGCCATCGAGGGAAGCCGCCACGTCCGACAGCTTGGCGCGGGCTCGGGAAAGCACGGGGGGCCCGTCTTCCGCTACTTTTCGAGCCAAGTCAAGCGCGGCCCACCCGCACGATCGACCGGTCGATCCCGACCGCGGGCGCGCTCAGCCCGGCGCCGGATCCTTCGGCGGCGCGGCGCTCCCCGAGGGGGGCGGCGCGATCTGCCAGAAGACGAAGCCCGCGCCGATGTTGACCACGTAGATCACGAAGAACACGAGCAGCCCGAAGCTCACCCCCTGGCTCTTGGTGAAGCCGAGGAAGGGGAACACCAGCGCGAAGATCAGCTCGCGCACGCCGAGGCCCGAGACCGAGACGGGGAGCAGGCCGAGCATGCTCGCCACCGCGAGCAGGCACATGGCGTCGACGAAGCCGAGGTCGATCCCCATCGCGTGGCCGATGACGTAGCCCTGCACGTAGTTGACGAGGAAGGCCGCGGCCGTGAGCGGCAAGGTCAAAAAGAGCGATCTTCCCACGTTGGCGCGCACCGCGTCGAGGAAGCGCGCGAGCCCCTCGGCGCGCGCGTCCCCCGAGAGCTTGCGGTAGACGCGCGTCATCAGCACCTCGGCGACGCCCGGGATCAAGAGCAGGAGCGGGCCGAGGACGATCCCGGCGAGGCAGCCCCACGTGAGGAAGGCCAGGCTCCCCGCGATCACGGGGCTGTAGCGGATGACGCCGAACGCCACGAACACCGAGAGCACGTAGAGATCGCACAGCCGATCCATCACGATCGAGGCGAGCCCCTCGGCGTAGGAGACGCCGAGATCGTGCCGCAAATACTGGATCCGGAGCACATCGCCGACCCGGCCGGGCGTGAGCATCCCCACGTAGACCGACGTGAGGAAGGCCGACCACGCCCGCCTCGTCCCGTAGTGGATGCCGCGGGCGCGGAGCAGCACCTGCCAGCGGATCACCTTGAGGTGGATGTTGGCGAAGTTGAGCAGCGTCGCGGCCGCGATCGGCCCGAACGAGGCCGTGGCGAGCGCGGCGAGGATCGCCCCGCGATCCTTGGTCTTCCAGATGAGCACCGCGAGGATGAGCGGCCCCACGAGGCGCACGAGCGCGCGCCCGAGGCTCTTCCGGATCGCGGGGGCCTTTGACGGCGCTGCGGCGCCTCCCGGCTCGCTCAACGAATCTCGTCCCGGATCGGCAGGTCGGTCGCGTCGAGGCTCTTCTGGTTCTGGTACGTCAGGAACTCGCCGATGAAGCCCATCGAGAAGAACTGGATCCCGAGGATGATCTCGAGCGCGCCGAGCAAGAGCAGCGGGCGATCGCCGATCTTGTGACCGAGGAACCAGAGCACCGTCAGGTACCCCTCGGTGACGAAGCCGATCCCCGCGAGGAGCAGGCCGATCAGGCCGAAGAGGTGCATCGGTTTGCGCGAGTAGCGCGTCAGGAACATCACCGAGAGCAGGTCGAAGAAGCCGCGGAGGATGCGCTCGAGCCCGTAGCGGGACGCGCCGTACTTGCGGGCGTGGTGCTTGACGGGCACCTCGCACACGCGGAAGCCCTGCCACGCGGCGAAGGCGGGGATGAAGCGGAAGAGGTCGCCGTAGACGGGGATCGTGCGGATCACCTCGCGCCGGTAGCCCTTGAAGCCGCAGTTCATATCGTGGAGCTTCACCCCCGTCGCCGCGCGCACGGTGCCGTTGAAGATCCGCGAGAGCACGAGCCGGTTCGTCGGATCGAGGCGCTCGACCTTCCAGCCCACGACCACGTCTTGCCCCTCCTCGATCTTCGCGAGGAACGAGGGGATGTCGGCCGGATCGTCCTGCAAATCGGCGTCGAGCGTCAGGATGATCTCGCCGCGGGCGCGCTGGAAGCCGGCCGAGAGGGCCATCGCCTTGCCGAAGTTCTTGCGCAGGCGCACGCCCTTGATCCGCGGGCTCTTCGCGTGGAGCGCCGAGATCACCTCCCAGGTGTTGTCGGTGCTGCCGTCGTCGATGAAGATCAGCTCGTACTCGACGCGCCCATCGAGGGCCTTGCCGATGCGATCGGCCAGCTCGCCCAGGCTGTCGGCCTCGTTGAGGCCGGGGACCACCACGGTGACCCGCGGGACCAGGGCCGCGGGGGAGGGGTCGGTCGCCGGGGCCGCGGTGGCTGCGGGAGCGCTCGCGTCGATCACGTCCTCGGCTGTCGTCACGGGCGCGCACCATAGCAGAACGGCCGCCCCCGGGAGGCTCCGCGAGCGTGGATCCGTCCATCGAGCCGTCGCTCCGCATGGTCAGCCCCGGGCCGCGGCGGTAAAGTGCGCCCGTGCTCCCTGGATGGTCCCTCCTCGTCGCCGCCTCTCTCTTCCCCGCGCCCATCGCCCTCGGGACGAGCGTGGGCCCGAGCGTGAGCCTCTCGGCGGCGGCCGCGGCGTCCGGCCGGCCGCCCGAGTGCCTCTCCGGCTCGCGCCGCGCCCTCGCCCGCGGGCCGAGCATCTGGGAAGCGGCCCGCGTGCCGAACCTCCCGCGCTACTGCGATCTCCTCGCCCGCGCCCACACCCAGCTCCCGACCGATCCCGAGCAGGCGCGCGCCGCCGCGCGGGAGGCCGATCAGCTCCTCCCCGGCCACCCCGCGCCGCGCGTCTTGCTCGGCCGCGCCGCCCTCGCCCTCGGCGCCCTCGACGAGGCCGCGCGCGCCTTCGACGAGGCCCGCGCGCTCGATCCGCGCAGCGTGGAAGACCCCGGGACCATGCACGACCTCGGTCGCGTCCTCGCCCGCACCGGCAAGCGCGACCAGGCCCTGACGATCTACCGCGCGCTCGTGCCGCGGATCGATCTGCTCGGCTCGTCCGAGCGGCGGATCTCGGTGCTCCTCGAGGCCGCCCATGTGTCGATGGCCGCCGAGGGCGCGGGGACGGCGACGCCGCCCGCGGAGATCGGCAAGAAAGCATCGCGCCCGAAGCTCGACGAGGCGGTGGCCTACCTGCGCGAGGCCCGGCAGCGCCCGCCCACCACGCTGACGCCGGACCTCCTGCTCTCGCTCGCCCTCGTCCTCGATCGGGCCGGCGATCGCGACGCCTCCGACGCGGCCCTCGCCGAGGCCCAGCGCGCGGGGGCCAAGCTGCGCCCGGGCGGCGCCGACTACCTCGCGTCCGATGGTGACGACCTCGCGCTCGCCGCGCTCGCCGCCGAGGGATCCGATCGCGCGACCGCGCAGAAGCAGTGGGAGGCCTTCCTCGCCGGCCCCGGCGGCAAGGGCCCCTGGGCCGCCGCGGCCCACGCCCGGCTCGATCTGCTGAAGAAAGGCGCTCCTCCGCGCGCCGCCGCGCCCGCCGCGCCTGGCGGCTCGAAGCCTCCGTCTCCCGCTCGTCCGCCCAAGGGCAAGCCTCGATGAGCCGGCCGGGGGCGCTCGGCCCGCTCGCCGCGCGCGGCGCGCTCCTCGGCATGCTGATCGCCCTCGTGCCTCGCCCGGTCCTCGCCGAGCCCTCGATCTGGGCCCAGGCGCGCGATCCGGCCCTCGGAAAGAGCACCGCCCTGCTCCGTGAGGCCGAGGCGCTCGAGCTCTCCTACTTCCAGCAGATCCGCCTCCACCCCTTCGATCGCGCCCAGCGCCTCAACGCCCAGGTCTTCCGCGTCCGCGAGCGCGAGGTGCTCGAACAAGGCGGCGCCGCGACCTCGCCCGATCCCTTGCTCCGCATGCGCCTCGCCGAGGTCTACGAGGCGCTCCAGAAGCCGCGGGAAGCGACCGCGCTCTTCGAGGGCTTGCTCGCAGAAAACCTCGATCCCGCGCTGCTCGCCGACCTCCACGCCGATCTCGCCATCTGCTACGCCCACCTCGGCCGCCGCGAAGACGAGATCAAGGCCTACACGAAGGCCCTCGGCTTCGAGCCCGTCCCCGTGGCCCGGGCCAGCCTGCTCGCCAACCGCGCGGAGGCCTACATGGCGCTCGGCGACATCCTCGCCGCGGTCGAAGGCTACCGCGCCTCGCTCTCGCTCCTCTCGACGCCCGCGGAGATGTTCTTCCGCGGCTCGACGGCGCTCTGGGGCCTCGGCGTCGCCCTCGATCGCTCGGGCGATCTCGACGGCGCGATCGAGGCGATCCGCGTGGCGCGCCTCTACGACGACAAGGACATCAACATCAACGGCCCCGAGTGGTTCTACGCGCCGAGCTACGACGAGCACTGGTACAAGGCCCTCGGCCACTGGAGCGCCGCCCGCGCTGCCACGCTGGGCGCCGCGCGCGCCGAGCACTACGGCCGCGCTGTCCAGGCCCTCCACGAGTACGTCACCGAGGCCCCTCCCGGCGACCGATGGCTCCCCCTCGCCCGGGCCCGCCTCGCCCAGTGCGAAAAGGAGCGCGACCCGGGCCGCCGCGCCGTCCCCGGCACCCCGCGCAAGCGCTAGATCCAGCGCCTCGCGCGAAGCCTCGGATCCTCCCTTTACGGAAGCGAGATCCAGGCGCAGACTTGAGCGCCCGAGGTCGATCTCACGTGCAGATCCTGGAGAGCAGCGGCGGATGAGGCGAGACTCGCTCTATGGCGAGCCGGTGCTCTGGTCCGGCCGGCCCGCGAGCATCTCCACCCCGCCGGTGTACCGCATCGCCGCCGCCGTCTGCGCCGTCACCTCGGCGATCTCCACCTCCTCCTCCGTCGTGGTGGCCACGGCCCTGCACACCCGGCCGAGCTCCCTCCTCGCCTTCGCCGCGTGGATGGCCACCCTGGCCCTGCTCTTCGCCTACGGCCCGCGCTGGTGGCGGAGCGAGCTCGAGTACGTGCTCACCGATCGCCACATCATCATGCGGCGCGGCAAATTGCGTCGATCCATCGATCGCCGCGAGATCAGCTACGCCCGCATCCACTGGGATCCGAAGTCCCCCGGGACGGGCGATCTGGAGCTCGTCCGGGCCGTCCCCACCGGGGCGCTCCGCCGTCGCCTCGCCATCGTCCTCTCGGGCCTGACCGCGCCCGATCGCGTGTGGGCGATCATCCGCGGGGTCACGCCGGCGGCGCCGGCCGGGCGCGGGCATCGCCTCCTGGCGCAGCGCCTCGACGAGGGCGAGCGGGTGCTCTGGTCGGCGCACCCCAAGGATGGCTGGCGGGTCTGGCTCCCGAGCGGGCCGCGGGCGTGGGCCTCCTGCGCCCTCGCGCTCGGCGTGGCGGTCGCGGCGGCCACCACGGGCGTCCACGCCGTGCATGCCCTCCGGGCGGTGGTCGCGGGCGGGCTCGCCCCGGAGTCCGCCTCGTTCGTGGCCTTGCTTGCCTCTTTGTCGCTCATGATTGTGCTGCTAGTGTCGACCGCCGTGGGCCTTCTCTACGCGGCGATCGTGCGACCGGCGCGCCTCTCCAGGCGCACCCGGTACCTCATCACCGATCGGCGCGTGCTCATCCAGCGGGGCGACGACGAGCTGCACCTCGATCGCTCCCGCATCGCCTTCGTGATCGAGACCCGCGCCGAGCGCGGCCTGTCCGACGTGTTCCTCGTGCTCGATGGTCCACGCGCGCGCGCCGTCGCCGCCAACGGGGCCTTCGGCGAGGCGCGCGGCCCCGGCCTCGAGCCCGTCCTGCGCCGCGTCACCGACGTGGACGCCGTGCAACAGATTCTCCGCCACCCCGCCGCTGAGCCCCTCCCCCACGCCGCCTAGGTTTGCCCCATGGATACTCCGTCGGACGATCGGTCTAGCTCCTGGCCCCTGTTCCAGCAGAGCGCCGCCGATCTGGCCACCAAGCTGCTCGAGCTCAAGGGCCCCGAGGCCGCGAGCCTCGCGAGGGAGGCGGGCAACCTCTCCGCGACCTTCGCCGGCTGGCAGGTCAACCGCCCCACGAGCGAGGCGCGCATCGCCGCGATCCAGCAGCTCTTCGACCTGAACCGCCGCGCCCAGGACTACCTCGCCAAGCACGGCCGCTCGCCCGCCAGCAAGAACACCCAGGCCCCCATCTCCTCCAAGCCGGCGCCCAGCTCGAGCAAGCCCACCCCGCGCAGGTGAGGGAGACGCGGAGAGGCGCCTCCGAGCACCTCCCTGCGCGCTTTTGCTCGTTTTGACGGCCCGTCCTCTGCTACAGGGAGCCGAGCGGGCGCCCGAGGCAGCCCGAGGCAGGTGAAGCGATGTCCATGCACCAGCACGCCACGATCTCCGCGTGGCAACGCGAGGAAGACGGGAGCTACAAGGCCGATCTCGACGGGTGGGAGCTCGTGGTCTCCTGGCGCCCCGAGTCGGCGAGCACGCGCCGCGGCTTCTTCTGGGAAGCGAAGAAGGGCGAGGAGCACAAGGTGCGCTCGCGCGAGCTCCACGAGGAGATCGAGCTCGCCATGGTCGCGGCCGAGAAGTACGCGAAGGCGTGGGACGCCGGCGCCGCCGCCCGCGAGGCCGCGGCCGCCGAGAGCGACCACGCCCAGCATTAGAGCCTCGGCGTTGGTCACATTGGACGCCCCCCTTTCCCCCAGAGGAGGAAAGGGGTCGGGGGATAGGGGGTTGCCTCCCTACGGACAGGCCGCCGCGCACTCCGTCTTGCAGCTCGTGCAGAAGCAATCGACGAACGGCTGGTACAGGTTCGACACGGCCGAGGCCGCCTGCTCGCAGGCCGACCAGCACTCCACCGTCTGCGGCGTCTGGAGCAGGCACTGATCGATGCAGGTCTGGAAGTCGGCGCAGGTCTGGTCCTGCGCGCAGTTGACGTAGGCCTGGTTGCAGGCCGTGCCCTGCGCGAAGACCATCTTGTCGTTCACGCACATGCCGCAGTCGCCGCCCTGCGCGCTGCCGCCGAAGCCGCCGTTGCCGGACGAGCCGGTGGTCGTCGTGCTGCTGCCGCCGCCGCTGCCGCTCGACGTGGTCGTCGGGTTGGTCGTGCTCGACGAAGTCGTCCCGCTCCCGCCGGTCCCGCCGGTGGTCGAGGACGACCCGCTGCTGCCGCTCCCGCCGCACCCGAAGGCGGCGACCATTCCTGCCAGGGAAGCCATCACCAAGAACCCAAAACGCATCTGTTTGCTCCTCGGGCGCACGCCACGCCCTCACGAGCGCCAGGCTACCTGCACCCTCCGAGGGGCGCCAAGCGGATCCGCCCTCCGTCCGCCGCCTCACCTTCCTCGCCTCCGGGGCAGGCCCGCGCTTGCGTGCTCCGGCGCTCCGAGCGACCATGCCGGCGATGCCGAGCCGCACCTTCGCCATCGGCGACATCCATGGCGACATCGACGCTGTCTACAAGCTCCTCGCGACCTTCCCCGAGCTGACCGCCGAGGACACCGTGGTCTTCGTCGGCGACTACGTCGATCGCGGCCCCTCGTCCAAGGAGGTGGTCGACTACGTGCGCCGCCTGCCCGACGAGATCCCCGCGAAGGTCATCGCCTTGCGCGGCAACCACGAGGACGCCTGGCTCCGGGTGATCGATCGCGGCTGGCCCGAGTTCATCCTCCCGCCCTCGAACGGCTGCCTCGCGACGCTGCGCTCCTTCATGGGCACCAAGGGCGCGAGCGACGGGATGCGCAACGACGAGATCCCCGCGCTCCTCCACGGCTCTTTCTTCCCGCCCGACGTGGTGACCTGGATGCGCGGCCTGCCGTTCTTTTACGAGAACGAGCACGCCATCTTCGTCCACGCCGGACTCCCGCAGGTCGACAAGGTCTTCCCGCACCCCTCGAAGGTCAAGAACCCCACCTCGCTCCTCTGGTGCCGCGACGACAACTTCTTCCGCCTCTACAACGGCAAGCTCGTCGTCTTCGGCCACACCGCGACGGAGCTGCTCCCGCCCGAGCTCTCCTCGTACACGCCGGAAGATCCGACCGACATCTGGGCCGGCCCTTGCACCATCGGCCTCGACACCGGCTGCGGCAAGGGCGGGCACCTCACCGGCCTCGAGCTGCCCTCGCTGCGCGTCTACGAATCGCGCGCCTGATCGCCTTCGATCCAGGCACGTAGCGCCTCCTCCTCGATCGCGCGCGGCGCCGCGTGATCCTCGGGGGAGAGCTCGATCGACCGGCCTCGCAGGGCGATGTCGTCGTTCGCCCGGAGCCGCACCTCGCCCTCGCTCCCGAGGCCGATCGCCCCCGCGACCACCGTGACGCTCCCCGCGACCTCGCGCCGCGCCTCGCCGCCGACCTGCTCGTGGAGATCGCCGCCGGCCCGGACGACCAGGTCTCCCTCCGTCCGGATCGCCACCGTCCTCGCGCGCAAGGTGACGGCCTCGCCCCCGCGGATCGCGAGCGCCCGCCCGCGCACGCGGAGCACCGGCCCCGCCGGCCCCTCGACGATCGCCAGCTCGCAGGGCGCGCCGATCGCTTCGATTTCCGCTATGGTCGGCGGCGCGGTGGACATCTACTCCCTCTGCCCTCTCCGTGTCGGCACCCTCCTCTGGGAGGCGCACCCCGAGCAGCTTACGCTCACCGTCACGGTCAAGGCCACGTTCGATCTCGTCCACGGCGGAGAGGCCACCCTCGCCGCCGAGCAAGAGGGCATCGGCGACGACCGGCACTGGGACAACAACGCCCTCGGCAGCCTCCACCGCCCGGGCGACAACGCCCCGCTCAAGCCCAAGGTCGACATCGTCTTCGCCGGCCACGCCTGCGCGCCCGGCGGGGCCGCGGTCACCACCCTCACCGCGCGCCTCCGCGTCGGCGATCTCGTCAAGAGCCTGCGCGTCTCCGGCGACCGCCTCTTCTCCGACGAGAGCGGCCACCTCGCCCCCGGCGCGCCGATGCCCTTCACCCGCATGCCCCTCCGCTACGAGCGGGCCTTGATGAGCGCCGACAACCCCGTGGGCGTCGACCCGCATGCCCCGCCCGTGCTCGGCGCCCTCGCCTTCCCCAACATCGAGCCCGAGGGCCGCGCGGGCATCGCCGGCTTCGGCCCCATCGCCCCCACCTGGCGCTCCCGCCGCAAGCTCCTCGATGACGCCTCGCTCTTCTGGGCCTACGGCATCGCCGCCGAGGGCCGCGTCTCCACCGGCCCGGCGCCGCCCGGCTTCAACTTCGCCTTCTTCAACACCGCCCCGCAGGACCAGCAGCTCGACCTGCTCCGCGGCGGCGCCCCCATCGAGCTCGACAACCTCCACCCCTCCCGCCCGCGGATCGAGACCCACCTGCCCATGCTCCGGCCGCAGGTCTTCCGCGTCCACCCGCGCACCGGGCGGGCCGAGGAGATCGTGCTCCGCTGTGACACACTGTGGATCGACGGTGACCGTTGTGTCGCCGTGCAGAGCTTCCGCGGCCTCTGCGACCTCGGCCCGCGGTCCGAGGCCGAGCCGGGCATCCTCGTGGTCGCCGCCGATCCGCAGGGCAAGAAGCTCCGCTTCGAGAAGGTCGAGGAGCAGGTGCGCGCCGAGCTCGGCGTCGAGCTCCGCGCCGCCCGCCCCGCCGCCCGCGTCCCCGTCGCCATGGGCGAAGCCGATCCGCTCTCCCTGCGCCATGACGCCGTGAAGACCTCGCCCGCCCCGAGCACGCCCGAGCCGAAGACGCTCCTGCAACAGCCCGCCGAGGCGCCCGCCGCGCCTCCGCCGCTCCCACCGCGCGAGGAGCGCAGCGAGCGCACACAGGACATCTCCCAGCTCCCCCGCCCCAAGGTCCGCAAGGCCACGCTGCCCTTCCAGGACGACGGGACGAACACGTCGCCCGCGCTCCCGTTTACCCAGCCGCAGGCGCTCCCACAGCCGCAGGCGCCCGCCCCTCCGCCGCTCCCGCCGCGCGCGCCCAAGCGCCCGAGCACCGCGCCCCCGCCTCCACCGATCGCGCCGCCCGCGTTCGTCGCGCCGCCCGCGATGATCGACGAGGAGAGCACCAACACGCAGGTCGACGATCCCGAGACGGTCACCGCCGCCGGCTTCCAGGCGAAGGCCCCGGCCCCGCCTCCGCTGCTCGGCGCGAACCGCCCGCCGATCCCCGCGCCTCCCAAGGTCCCCGTGCTCGGTCAGTCGCGCCTCCCCGAGTCACCCCCGGCCATCCCCACGCTGCTCTCGGAGGGCGCCCTCGCCGAGGCCGCGCGCGCTGCCGAGGCGCAGATCGCGTCGCGCCCCGCGCCCGTCGAGGTGAAGGCGCCCGTCGAGCCCGCCGCCGATCTCCCCACCGATCCAGGCGCGACCTCGCCCGACTCCATCACCCTCGATCAGTTCGCGTCCATCTCCGCCGAGCTCTCGCGCAAGGGCGCCGATCGCGCCGCCGTCCTGAAACGCCACGGGCTCACCATCGCCTCGTGGGGCGCGGTCGATCGACGCCACAACAAGACCATGTCCGAGCACGCCGAGCGCGGCGATCGCAGCCTGCAAGCGTCCTTCGACGCGGCCTACGTGGCCGCCCAGGGTCGCCTCGGCAAGCCCATCGGCGTGCCGGAGTACGCGCGCATCCTCGTCGGCCTCGAGAAGGGCGAGGTCGGCCGCGTGCTGCACGAGCTCGAGCTCCAGCTCAGCGACCTGATGCGCCTCCAGCGCGTGTGGACGAAGAAGCTCGCCGACACGCCGAAGCTCGCCGCCGAGCTGAGCCGCGCCACCGAGGAAGCGCGCAAGGGCTGATCGCGGCCGATCGCCAGCGTCACCCGGCGTTACCCACCGTCAACGATGTCGCCCGAACATCCCGAGGCGGCCGAGCAGCTTGCCCGCTGCGCGGAACGCATCCCCCCGCCCGAACTGGAGGATATGCCCGCCCGCGAACACCTCGAGCGGCGCGCCGAAATGCCCCGCGAGCCGCCTCGCATGGCCGATGGGCGTGATCTGATCCCCCTCTGCCCCGAGCACGAGGATGCGCTCTCGATCGAGCCGCGCCGGCCGGCTGAGCGGGCTCACCACCCGGTGCACCGCGTCGAGCCCCTCGTGCTGCAAGCGCTGCTGCTCCGGCGTGCCCGTGAAGCGCCCGGTATGCCGCGCGCTCTCCGCGAGCGAAGCGAGCGGGATCATCGGCACGACGAACGCGAGCCTCGTCTCGATGGTCGCGATGAGCGCCGAGGTATACCCACCGAGGCTCATCCCCATGAGCCCGATCGCAGGCGCGCCGCGCTCCCGGAGATGATGAATCAACGTGCGCGTGTCGAGCACCGCCTGCCGGAACCCCTCGTTGGTCATCCGCGGATCGCTGCCCGGCGCCATCGGCGCACCGCGCTTGCGCCCGCGCACCGCGTGGAACGGAAACACCGGGAGCGCGACATCCATCCCCTTCTCGAAGAGCCACTCGATCGGCCACGCCCGCTCCTCGACAGCCCATTGCCCCGCGCGATACCCGTGCAGCAGCAAGGCCGTCGGCCGCGGGCGATCGCCGTGGAGGTAAAGGCGCGCCGCCGCCCGCCGGTTCTCGACCTGCCCCAGGTAGCGCTCGGTCGCCTCCGGATGAAACGGGACGAACGGGCTCTCCCACGTCCAGTCCTCGACCTTGCCCCCGGGGATGGCTCGCACCGGGACCACGTCGGGCGTCATGCGCCGCGGCGCCTGAAAAAAGGGTCCATCCGGGTCGAGGTGCTCCGGCCTGTCATACGCCGCGGCGATCTCCCCGAGCGCCGCGATGCGCTCGTCCGGGCCGAGCCCTTCGCTCGTCGATCGCGCGCGCGATCGAGGGCTCCGGTAGAAGATGGCCGCCGCCGCGAGCTTGTCGAAGCGGGACCCAGCGTGGTTGAGGAAGGCGCGGAGCATCGAGGCTCGATCTTACACCCACCAGGAGACCCCGGCTTGAACGACGCAACCGGCGCGTCTACGGTGACCGGGCCCCATGGTCGAGCGCATCCCCATCGGCATCGACGATTTCCGCAGGCTCCGCGAGCTGGGCCTGGCCTACGTCGACAAGACCCACCTGATCCGCCGCCTGATCGACGACACGGGCATCGAGGTCACCCTCGCCCCTCGCCCGCGGCGCTTCGGCAAGTCGCTCAATCTCTCCATGGTCCGCTGGTACTTCGAAAAGCGGGACGAAGACCTCTCGTCCCTCTTCGAGGGCCTCTCCATCTGGGGCGCGGGCGAAGAATACCGCCACCATTTTCAGCGTTATCCTGTCATCTACATCACCTTCAAGGGCATCAAAGCAGCCTCCTGGGAGCTCGGCTGGGAAGAGGTCCGCCGCAAGATCGCGCAGCTCTTCGACGAGCACCGCTACCTGCTCGAAGGGGGGCGCATGAGCGCCCGCGATGCGCGCGAGTATGCGGCCGTGCTCGACGGTACCGCCTCGCGCGCCGCGTACCAGTCCGCCCTGCTCGACCTCAGCCGCTTGCTCCACCAGCACCACGGCGAGCGCGCGCTCATCCTCATCGACGAATACGACGAGCCCCTCCACGCGGCGTACGTCCATGGATATGCCAAAGACGCGATAGGCTTCTACCGCGCCTTCTTCACCGAGGGATTGAAGGGCAACCCCCACCTCTGGAAAGGTGTGCTCACAGGCATCCTGCGCGTCGCGCGCGAGAGCATCTTCTCCGGGCTCAACAACCTGGCCGTCTACAGCCTCCTCCGGCCGGAGATGGGCTCCTGCTTCGGCTTCACCGAGCCCGAGGTCGCAGCTTTGCTCGCGCGCGCCGGCCTCGCCGAGAGCCTCGACGAGGTGCGCGGCTGGTACAACGGATATCTCTTCGGCGGCACGGTCGTTTATAACCCCTGGTCGATCCTCAGTTACATTCAGAGCGAAGACCACCTGCTCCGCAACTACTGGGTCAACACGAGCTCGAACGATCTCGTGCGGGAGATGCTCGGCCGCCACGCCCTCGTCATCGAGGCGGAGATCGAGACACTGCTCCAGGGCGGCAGCATCGAGCGCAAGGTGAACGACAACATAGCGTTCGACGAGCTCGCCCAGAGCGCCGGCGCCGTGCTCGACCTCCTCCTCTTCTCCGGCTACCTCCGCGCCGAGCCGATGGGCGAGCCCACCCGGACCGAGGGTATCTACCGCCTCTCGATCCCCAACCGCGAGGTACGTGAAGTCTACGCGACCACCTTCCAGCGCTGGATGGTCGAGCGCCTCGGCGCCGGAGAGCCTGGCATCGTGCGCCTCAAACGCGCGCTCTTCGAGGGCGACGCCGAAGGCCTCACCGAGGCGCTCTCCACCTTCACGAGCCGCGTGCTGTCCTACCACGACCTCCAGACCCGCCGCGACCAGGCAAGCGATCCGATGCTCCTGTCCCCCCGAGTGTACCCCGAGCAGGTGATGCAGGTCTTCGTGCTTGGCCTGCTCGCGACGCTGGAGCCTGAATACGAGGTGCGCTCGAACCGCGAGTCCGGGAGCGGGCGCCCCGACGTGTTGATCCGCGCCCGCGCGCCCGGAAAGCCGGGCGTGGTGCTGGAGCTGAAGGTGGCCAAACCCAAGGTGAAATCACCGGAGGCAGCCTTGCGGGAAGGGCTCGCCCAGATCCGGAAGCACGACTACCTGTCAGAATTGCGCGCGGCGGGGTCGAGCCCGGCCTTCGCCTTTGCGGTCGCGTTCGATGGGAAGCGGGTGTGGGTGCGGCGAGCGAGCGAGGGGAAGGGGAAGACGGTGCGCGCGGCGGGGAAGCGAGCGAAGGCGAAGAAGGGATAGCGTTAGCTCGCACAGAGGCTGTCGGGGCGCCCTCGATGCGCGACCATGCGCTATACGCTGTCGATGTCAAAACGGGTGATGTGCGGTTCCTCTCTGCGTCGAACATGTTGCTCGTGCTCGATGATTGCGCGAACCCGTTCGTACGCGGAACCCTGGTGGTGTCGCCACATCATGGAGGCCCCCTTGTCGATTTTCATGGGATCGATCCGCTCAATTGGTTGTTCTTGATCGACACGACCGGTAAGTTGCTCGGGCCCATCAGCAACATCGACACGTTCCGGAGCACCTACTGCGTCTCGGGCGAGGTTGCGCCCAGGCCTCTTTCGCAAAAGGCCCCCCGATTTCGGCAGTTCGTGTGCCACGAGCGAGTCTTTCGTGCCCACACCTTCTACTTCCTCGACCGGGGGAGCGCCACGGAGTACTACTCCAAGGAGGGGGAGGACTTCGGGCCGGATTGGACTGCGCCCGAGTATCTCCAGAAGTATTGCCCGCAAAGACTGAAGGAGTAGAGTAGAGCATGCCCCTCATTCGCCTTCATGAGCCACCCAAACGACAAGATGCGAGAATTCCATCGGGTGCGGCCCAACGTGAAGACGTTCTGCCGACCGCGTTCATGCCCACCCAGCAGCGCCCCCTCCACCTCGCGGTCGCCGTCAAAATCCATCCCCCGCCGCCGCTCCCCCGGCGTATGCTCCACCCCCGGAGGTTGCCCAATGTGCATTACGTTTGCTGAGGCCAAGCTCTCGGACACCAAGCTCTACGCAGGCGAAGCACAGCGTGGGGACACCTACGTCCACGTGCTGGCGTACCAGAACAAGGCGGCGTCGCCGGGGCCCAACGCCATGGTCCTTCCCCTCCCGGCCAAGGCCATGCCCGGCGAGGGCAACGTCATCGACACCCGTGGCTTCCGCCGCTTCCTCGACGACATCCACCACGCCACCCGCAACTGGAGCTTCGTTCCTCGCGGCCTGGAGCTCGGATCACCGGAAGCCGAAGCCGATGTGTTCGACGTCGGATCGTACACCGTCGTCCTCGCCTCGTCGGCGCGCACCGTGCACGACGCCCTCGGGCGCGTCCCCGCGACCAAGCGCCCGGCGCTGAACCCGGACGTGCTCGGCGCCTTCGAGACCTTGTACCCCGGCTGGCCGCTCGCGCTCTGTTGCTGGGACGGCACGTCCGAGGCCGAGCCGCTCCTCTGGTGGTACGAGCCCATGTTCCCCGACGAGCTCTTCGCCCCCGCCCTCGATGCCCACGACGGCGGCCCGCCCCGCACCGACGCCGAGGTGATCGTGGACCACCACATCGCCTTTGGATCGACCCTCCGACCCACGGGTCCCAAGGTGCACTATCAGGACGACGAGTGGATCGACGACCGTCGCATCCCATCCTGGCTCGCCCCCCACGAGCCCGCCGCGGAGCAGCAACGACCGCCCCCACCCGTGGCAACGACTGGGCTG
The DNA here is from genome assembly GCA_046351295.1 of Byssovorax sp. Taxonomy (GTDB): domain Bacteria; phylum Myxococcota_A; class Polyangia; order Polyangiales; family Polyangiaceae; genus JAXLYT01. The sequence goes on along the minus strand of JAXLYT010000032.1, from coordinate 82,108 downwards.
CTCCCTCCCCAAGTGCGCGGGACCCGCATCCAGAACGCCATGCCCAACGGCGACTTCTGGCTCCCCACACAGCGTCTCAGGGGCCCCGCCGTTCGCCGCGCTCCCGGCATCGCACAAGGCCTCTCCGTGCCTCTCGAAGGATGGGTGTGAAGCGACCCTGACGCTCGCTTCCGGGCATGCCTCCCCGCGCTTTCGGCCTCTTCAGGTCTCCGCGGTCGCATTCGATGGGAAGCGGGTACGGGTGCGGCAAGCGAGGGGAAGGAGAAGACGGTGCGCGCGGTGGGGAAGCGCAGCAAGGCGAAGAAGGGATCGCGTTAAACAGTGTCGCATTGAGTCGGGATCATGCGCGCAGTAGCCCGGGGGGTAAACCCCCGGGCTACACAAAGGAAGCCGGCCTTCGCCGGCTTGCCTCGTGCCGGACTGGACTCGCGTCCTGTCGCAAATGCGGACGGTGCGCGAGGCGGACGTACCGACCCACGCATCAGCGAAGCCACAAGGGTTGCGCGCAAGCCCGCCGAAGGGCGGGCTTCGTCACGCGTAGCCCCGGGTTTTAACCCGGGGCGGAGCACGAGGCATATGATCGTACGTCAGCCGGATTCCGCTGATGGACTCCGCCGTGCGGCAGTAGGCGCACCGCCGCCCGTCTGCATCATCGATGCGGCGGCGGATATCCTCCGGGAGATACGTGGCCACGGCATCTCGCTCAGGCAGGCGGGACGGCGCGCCCGCGCCAGCGCAGCAGCGCGGCGGCGTGGGCCTTGCGGAGCATGAACCGATCTTCCTCGAAGCGAAGCCTCGCGAGCTCGCTCAGCCCGTCGGGGGTGATCGTCCCCTCGGCCTTGGCGGTCAGCAGCGCGTCGCGCCGGTCGAAGTCGGCGCTCATGCGCCCCGCCGCGATCGCAAAGAGCTCTTGATCGTCCAGCTTCTCGAGCGCGGCCAGGTCGAGCTGGTGCTCCGGCGGGGCATCGCCCCATGCCGGAGGGCTCCCCAGGCGAAGCGCGTGGAGCACCACCTCTTCGAGGGACTGCTTCGTCGCCGAGGCCGTCCGTTCGAGGCGAACGTAGAGCTCTTCGGGCAAGGAGAGGGTCAGGGTCGCGCTGCTCATCGTCGGTTGGAACCTCGACCCCGAAGATACCTCCGCCCCGCGCCCGCGGCGAGCCCTCGATGCGCGTCGAGGTCGCCCCCAGGTTGACGCCGCGGGCCCGCTCGCCGATCGTCCCGGTACGAGAAAACGTCGAGCTGGGAGGGTCAAGTGAGCGAGAGCGGCGAGAAGAAGGGCGCGAGTAGCGGCGGCGAGAAGCGGGTGTTCCTCTCGCATTCGACGAAGGACAAGGCCGAAGTCCAGAGGCTCCGCGAGGCGCTGGCCGATCGCCGGATCGGCGCGTGGGAAGACGTGCTGGAGCTGCGGCTCGGGAGCAAGCTCGGGGAGATCCAGGCGGCGATCCGCGAGGCCGATGGGTTCGTGCTGCTGCTGACGCCGGCGTCGATCGGGTCGGACTGGGTGCAGCGGGAGGCGCGCTGGGCGCTGGAGACGAAGCTGGAGCGGCCGGGCTATGCGCTGCTGCCCGTGCTGCGCGGGCTGGATCGTCCGGCGCTGAAGCTCCTCTTCGGCGAGGCGGAGATGGTGAGCTTCGTGCTCGGGGAAGGGGAGGACATCGTGCACGCGGCGCCCGCGATCGTGCAGGCCTTCGGGCTGGCGCCGCAGGACGCGACGGCGCGGGTCGATCCGCTCCCGGCCCCGCCGATGGCGGAGCTGTTGATCGAGCTGGAAGAGCCGAAGATCCACGAGGAAGCGGGGACGCGGCGAGCGGCGGCGCGGGCGCGCGTGCGTTACGTGCCCGCGGGCGAGGGGCGCGGGGTGAATGGGCAGGCGGTGAATTTCGTGGCGCCGCTCGGGGCGATCGAGGCGGCCGATCTGCGCTGGTATCTGGAGGATTACGGGATCTGGCCGTTCGGGGTGTTCAAGAAGCGGGCGACCGGGATCGAAGACAACCTGAAAGTCTGGGGCAAGAAGCTGTTCGATGCGGTGCTCGGCCGTGCGGAGGGCAGCGAAGCATTCAAGGCGTGGCGCGGTGTTGACAATGTGGACCGGCGGGTCACGGTCATGGTGGATGATCGGGGGCCGGAAGAAGGGCGGGCGGGGCGGCTCGAAGCGTCGGCGATGTTGCTGGCGTTGCCGTGGGAGCTGTTGGCCGATGAGGGTGGGTATCTGTTCGAGGGGCGGTTGCGGGCGCGGGTGCGGCGGATGTTGCCGAGTGAGCGGGCGATGGTGGCGGCGGAGCCTCGGTTGCCGCTCCGGATCTTGCTGGTGCTGGCGCGGCCGGAGGACAAGAGCGCGAGCTTCATCGATCCTCGGGCGAGCGCGATTCCGCTGGCGGAGGCGCTCGAAGGGCTGGGAGAGAGCGTGGAGCTCTCGGTGCTCTCGGCCGGGACGATGAAGGCGCTGCGGGAGGCGCTCGATGCGGCGGAGAGGGCGGGGAAGGCGTATCAGGTGGTGCACTTCGATGGGCACGGGGTTTACGATGCAGAGCGGGGGCTCGGGCGGCTTTGCTTCGAGAAGGCCGATGATGTCGACAAGGGGCTTCTGGTGCGGGAGGCCGAGCTGGTCGATGCGGCGGAGATCGGGGCGATGTTGCGGGAGCGGCGGGTGCCGCTGTTCGTGCTGGAGGCCTGTCAGACGGCGATGACGGCGGAGAATCCCACGGCGTCGGTGGCGGCGGAGCTGCTGAGGGCCGGGGTGGCGTCGGTGGTGGCGATGAGCCACTCGGTGCTGGTGGAGACGGCGCGGCGGTTCGTGCGGGCGTTTTATGGGTCGCTGGCCGAGGGAGACCGGATCGGGACGGCGATGGTGCGGGCGCAGCACGCGCTGAAGGACGACCGGGCGCGGGGCGAGCGGAACGCGAAGGCCTTCGAGCTCTCGGACTGGATGGTGCCAGTCCTGTTCCAGGAAGACGCGGATGCGCGGTTGTTCCCGAGCGGGGTCGATCTGCGCCCGGCAGCGGTGGAAGACCGGAAGCGGAAGGCGAAGGTGATGCGGGGAGAGCTGCCCGATCCGCCCGGGCATGGGTTCGTGGGGCGAGGGAAGGCGCTTTTGGCGATCGATCGGTTGCTGGTGAATCAGCGGTGGGTGTCGCTGGTGGGAGCCGGCGGTCAGGGGAAGACGGCGCTTGCGGTGGAGGCGGCGCGGTGGCTTCTGGCCATGCGGCGGGTGGAGCGGGTGGCGTTCGTGTCGGTGGAGAATTTGAGCGGGGCGCGGGCCGTGCTGGATGCGATTGGGCGGCAGCTTGTGCCGGGGTATGCGATTGCGATGGCTGAAGGGGCAGGGAGTGAGGAGGATAAGCGGCGGAACGCGCTTTTGCCGGTGGGTGGTGTATTGCAACGGCGGAAGGTGTTGATTGTGGTGGATAATCTTGAGTCGGTTCTGCCGGAGGTGGATAAGGAGGTCGAGCCGGAGACGGTCGAGCTGTTGAAGATGATCCGGGAGCTCAGCGAGGTCGGGGAGACGCGGGTGATCTTGACGAGCCGGGAGGTTCCGCCGGATCCGCTGGGTGGGAGGGTGTTTGGGTTGCCTTCGCTGGGCAGGAGAGAAGGACTGGAGCTTTTGGCGGGGGTGCTGAAGGCCAAGGGGATAGAGCCGTATAAGGAGGGGGATAAGGAGCGGGATGCGGTCGAGGATCTGGTGGATGCGGTGGGTGGGCATGCGCGGAGCCTGGTGTTGCTCGGGGAGCTCGTGGCGGAGAAAGGGGCGAAGGTCGTTGCGGAGGATATGAAAGGGATGATGGTGGAGCTGGAGAAGCGGTATCCGGACAAGCGGGAGCAATCGTTGATTGCGAGCGTTCGGATGTCGCTGAAGAAGCTGCCGGAAGGGATGAGGGAAAAGATAAGAGGGCTCGCGGTGTTCCAGGGGGCGGCGAATGTCGGTGTGATGGCATATGTGCTTCAGATGAAGCCAGAAGCGGCGATGGAGCTATGTCGAAAGTTGGTGGCGGTGGGATTGGCAGATATGAAGGGGTCATATCTCCTGCCGGATCCGGGACTCGGGACCGCGCTTTCCGGGGAACTCAAGGCCGAGGAGCGGGACGCGGCCGAGGGGAGGTGGATCCAGGCGACGAGGGGATTGGTGAGATTTCTCTATGAGCAGCAGTTCCAAAACATGCAGGTTGCCAGTGAAGGGACCCGGATTGCGCTGACCGGCCTGCTGGCGGTTCTGGCCAAGCTGGAGCGAGATGTTGAGGCAGGCCGGTCTGATGCTGCGGAAGTCATCGACTATGCGACCAACCTTGAGCAGCTAATTTCGCATCTGAAGCCACTACAGGGATTATTGTATGTAGCGAATGTACGCCGACGACTCTCGAAGCGCCTATCAACATGGGGTCACGCAAATTTTTTGGCGGAGTCCGAAGAAATAGAACGAATGCATGGCGCGGGGAAAGATGCAGAAGCGATCCTGGCGGCCAAAAGACTGCGCGATCGAGTAGATTTGGAGAGCAATACTTTTCCAGAAGCTGTTTACGACCGTGCACTGGCACGCCTTCGGCTTGGCATTATGCTTCGGGAGGGCGGCTATGCCGAAGAAGCACTTCCAGAATTTGAACAAGCGGGAGAACGATTTTTCGCTGTCCTTTCGACAGACGGTCGCGCCGCACTGATGCAGTCTGCGACGCTGATAGAGACCGGCAAAGCTCTCTGCGCTCTGGGGCGTTTCGAAGAAGCCGCCATTACTCTTCTGCGCGGAATAGCGCGATCCAGTGAACTTGGAAATACGCGAAGCGTCACGGCAGGCCGTGCGGAACTTGGAAATGTTCGGTTGAAACAGGGCGACTACGTTGAGGCATTGGTGATCTATCAGGAAGTCCAAGTTGCCTTTGAAGCTCTTGGGGATCAGATGTCGTTAGCAGCGGTTTGGCATCAGATTGGAGAAATTTATGCCGGCGTCGAAAATTTTTCGGCCGCGGAGCGTGCTTACAAGGAGTCTCTGCTTCTGAGGGTGACTCAGGCGGAATATGCAAGAGAGGCGCATACCATCGACAGACTTGGAAGCCTATATAGTAAGCATGGTCGCTTGGAGGACGCTGTCGCGCTGCACCGACAAGCCGTCGATCGGAGACGTTCTTTGGGTAATCGAATGTACGAAAGTAGCTCTCTCAACAATCTCGGGATCGTGCTTTCTGAGCTTTGCCGATATGACGAAGCTCGAGAGGCGCTTTTGTTGTCGCTTGCCATCAAGAGTGAATATGGACATGAAGCCATGCCGTGGACAACGTGGTCTGTTCTTGAAGTTGTAGAGCGCAGTTCGGGGCGACCAGAAGAGGCGTGTGTTGCACGTCAGGAAGCGTTGCGAAGCTATAGAAGCTATCGCGTGGGCGGTGGCGAGCCAAAAGATTATCCGACTCGGTTTATCGCGGCTTGGGGAAAATTTCTCATGGAACTCGGTCCAACTGCAGCCCGCGCAATCCTCCCAGACGTCAGTCAGGTGCACGACCAATTCGTCCCCGCCCTACGAGCCCTCCAGAGTATCCTCGACGGCGTCCGCGACCCCACCCTAGCTGACGACCCTGCCCTCCATCCCCAACTCGCCGTCGAGCTCACCCTCCTCCTCGAATCCCTCACTTCTCGTTCTTGATCGACTTACAGCACCGGAACCCCAGGTGGTAATTCACATGCCAAGCCTCGCTCATCAGCTCCACATGCCACCTCGGGTCATGCGCGCAGTGGTCCGGATACGTCTCCCGCCCCTTCACCTGCCGCTCCTCCGGCTTCCGCGCCACGTCGGTATAGAAGAACGCGCTCCCCTTCAACTGACTGTACGTATGCCCATCGGGATCGAGCCGCGTCATGATCTCCGCCACATTCCCGTGCTGATCGAACACCCCGAACCGTGACCGGCACTTCGGGAACGATCCCGTAGGCTCCGTGTTCGTCCCACAGGTCTTCCACGCCGAGCTCGCCGAGTCCGCATCGCAATTCGGGCTGAATTTCGCGTTCGACTTGTGCGTATTGCACGCATCCAGATCCATCTCGTTCCCGTACGCGAACTTCTGATCCGGCCCATCGTCCGGATCGCCCCGGCACGCCAGAATCCACTCCTCTTGCGAGCAAAGCCGCTTCCCTTGCAGCTCGCAGATCACCTTCGCCTGCACCGGCGCCGTCCACACCATCGGCAGCTCGCACGGCTGGTTCGGGAACTCGAACACATCCATGCACACCTTCGCCTTCTTCCCCTTCTTGTGCACCGGCACCATGTTCGCGAACCCCCCGCACTGCGCCTTCTGCTCCTCCGTCTGGATCGTGATCCCTTCGAGCCCCTTCAAGCACTTCTCCTTCGCGATGAAGTGCTTGGCGATCTCCTTGTTCCCCTGGTTGATCAGCGACGCCTTCCCGTACCCGAACGACTTGTTCAAGAACCCATCCGCGTTGCTGTCCCGCTTCGGCGGCCGCTTGATCGTGAACAGCGAAAGCAGGTCTTCCCGCGTCTCGAAATGCCGCGCCATCGGATCCCCCTCCGGCTCGGCTCCACCCTCGAGCGCCGCGTCGATCGCTGCGTCGAGCGCCGCATCACCCGACGCATCGAGCCCCGCGTCCAGCGGCGTCGCCACGACCGTCCCCGAGCTCGTCACGCCCGGGCTCTCCTTCTCCCGCTCGCTGGCCGCGCCTCGCGAGCACGCCACGGCAGGCAGCAGCGCGAAGCTGCAAAGCGCCACGCCGAGCGGCACGAGCGCGAGCGGACGGAGCTGGAACGGCCGGGACACGGCGCGCACTTTACTCGGCGCGCGCCCACAATCCAGCCCGCTCGCGTGCGCCCCCACGTGCTCGCGCCTGCCGCGCCCTTGACCTTTCCCCCGAAGGAGCCGACGCTCGACCTCGTGGACCCGGCCCTCCTGCCCCTTGCTCCGGAGCCCCCGCCGTGACCACCGAGCCGAGCCTCCTCCGCCGCCGCCTCAGCCTCTTCGACGTCCTCTGCCTCGGCGTCAACGCCACCGTCGGCTCCGGCGTCTTCGCCCTCCCGGACGACATGCAGCGCGCCATGGGCGGCTGGTCCCCCTTCGCCTACGTCCTCTGCACCCTCCTCCTCCTCCCGATCGCCCTCTGCTTCGCCGAGCTCTCGGGCCGCTACGAAGAGACCGGCGGCGCCTTCGTGTACGCAAGACACGCCTTCGGCGACAAGGTGGGCTTCCTCGTCGGCTGGTACTGCTGGGCCGCCACCTTCATCTCGTGGGCGGCCAACACCACCCTCTTCATCGAGCTCTGCGGCCTCCACGCCTACCCGTGGAACAAGCTCGTCTCTGCCGCCGCCATCCTCGCGCTCGGCGCCGTCAACTACTTCGGCGTCAAGCCCGGCGCGCTCCTCGTCAACACCGTCGTCATCGGCAAGCTCGTCGCCATCTTCTGCTTCATCGCCGTCGCGATCTTCGCCATCCAGCCCGGGCATTTCGGCGGCCCCTTGCCGCATGGAATCACCGGCGTCGGCCAGGGCGTCTACCTCGCGCTCTTCCCGCTCCAGGGCTTCGAGGTCACGCCGGTCGCGGCCGGAGAGACCGACAATCCCCGCCGCAACGTCCCTCTCGGCACCCTCGGCGCCCTCGTCCTCTCGGCGATCCTCTTCATCCTCGTGCAAGCCACCCTCGTCGGCGCCTACCCCGACCTCGCCGCCGACTCCCCCAAGCCCCTCGCCGACGCCGCCCGCTACCTCGGCCGCACCATCGGCCTCATCGTCCTCGTCGGCAGCATGGTCTCCGTCGGCGGCTTCAACGCCGGAAGCGCCCTCGGCTCACCGCGCTACGCGCAAGCCATCGCCGGCCGCGGCCTCTTGCCCGCCCCGCTCGCCCGCGTCCACCCGCGCTACGCCACACCGCACATTGCCATCCTCTTCACCACCGGCATCTCGGCCTTGCTCTCTCTCTTCTTCGATTACCGCCAGCTCGTCGGGATGAGCAACGTCACCGTCGTCATCCAGTACCTCTTCGCCAGCCTCGCCGTGATCCCCCTCCGCCGCCGCGGCCCGCCGATTTCCAGCAAGGCCTGGGTCATCCCCGGAGGCCCGGTGATCCCGATCCTCGGCGCCCTCGGCTCCCTCGTCCTCGTGGCCGGCGCCGACCGGAACGAAGCCCTCTTTGCCATCGCTGCCCTCGTCCTCGGCCTGATCGTCGGCGTCCTCTCGTGGCGCACCCAGCCGCGCTCCTCCTCTGACCCCGTTTCCGCCCAGCCCAAAGAGCCCTGAGCCCCGGAGCTATCATGTTCTGCGCCAACTGTGGAACCCCTCTCCCCGCCGCCCTCGGCCCCTCCCCCGTGCGCTGTCCCTCCTGCGGCCAGTACACCTCCCCTTCCGCGCCCATGCCGGGGCAAGCCGCGCAACAGGCCGCCTTCCTCGAAGACCGGAACCGCAACGGTATCCCCGATGTCTTCGAGGGCCCCGCCGGCATGATGGGCAATCCCTACATGCCTCCTGCCGGGGCCGCGATGGGCACGCCGTACTTCGGCTCCCCGCTCGATCCCAACAACGTCCCACCCGCCCCGCGCGAGCCTTCGCCCCGCGCTCGTGACCTCGTGTACGGCTATCAGGGCGCCCAGAACGTGAAGATGTGGATCGGCGTCGTCTTCTTCCTGATGGGCAGCGTGATGAGCACCATCTTCTGCTGGGGGCTCCCGGCGGACATGCTGATTGGCCTCTTCGGCACCTCGGTCCAGGGCACTGTCTCGGGCACCGAGATCCAGACCTCCATCTCCGTCAACCACCGCCACCCGCAGCTCGTCCGCTACACGTTCCGCATGGGCGGCGCCTCGTACGAGGGCAGCTCGTCGACCCTCAATTACACCCCCGGCCAGCCCAAGGCCGGCACGCCCATCGCGATCGAGGTCCTCTCCGCAGCCCCTTCCTTCTCCCGCGCCGCCGGCACCACCTCCTCGGCCTTCGGCTATGGCACCCTCTTCGTCCTGATCTTCCCCCTCGTCGGCGGCCTGCTCGCCTTCACGACCATCCGCGAGAACCGCCGCGAGATAAGGGCCTTCCGCCTCGGAAAGCCCATCATCGCCCAGGTCACCTTCCAGGGCCTCGACCGGTCGACCAAATCGAATGGCCGCCACCCGTACAAGATCGACTGGCAATTTCTGGTCGGGCCGACGGTCTACAAGGGCTCGATCTCGCACATGGAGCGGAACGCCATCAGCGATCTCGCGGTAGGTAACCAGATCCTGGTCCTCTACGATCCCGGCCGCCCCGCCACCAACACGGTGTATGTCGCCTGAGCCATGAACAACCTCTTCGACCCCTTTCCCACGATCGAGACCCCGCGCCTCGTGCTGCGGGAGATCACCCAGGACGACGCCCCGGCCTTCCTCGCCGTCCGCTCCGATCCCGAGGTGATGCGCTACTGGAGCTCCGCCCCCGTCACGTCGATCGAGCCCATCCGCGAGGCCATCAACCAGGTGATCGAGGGCGTGCGCGCGGGCAGCTCCATCCGCTGGGCGATCGCCGACAAGAGCACGGGAGCCTTCCTCGGCAGCGGCGGTTTCTGGCGCTGGGAGAAGAAGCACCTCCGGGCCGAGATTGGCTATGATCTCGGCTCGGCCCACTGGGGCAAGGGCCTCGCGACGGAGGCCCTCGGGGCGATGATCCGCTTCGGCTGGGACGTGATGAAGCTCCACAGCGTCGAGGCCAACGTCGACCCGCGAAATCGCGCCTCCACCCGCGTGCTGGAGAAGCTCGGCTTCGTCCAGGAGGGCCTGTTGCGCGAGAATTTCATGGTCGAAGGCCAGCTCACCGACACGGCCATCTATTCGCTCCTCGCCCCGCCGGGAGCGGGCTCGTGACGATGGACGGGGCGCGCTGCGTGCGAGCCCCGGGCATGCCCTGAACCGGCCGGGAAGCCGTCAGGCTGTGCCTGTGGGTAACCGAGCCCCCATGGACAGCGGGGATGGCGCTCACCTACACTGTAGGCAAGTGCACGAGATCGTATTTGCAGCTTCGTTCACCGCGGATCCGGTGATCGAGGTCGTGTCGAGCTGGCTCGACCAGCTCGGGCTCGCCGCCGCGCTGCGTTCCGCTCCGTATGGTCAGGTTTTCCAGGCGCTGCTCGATCCGGGCAGCGCGCTCGCATCCCCGGAGGCGGCGCTGCGCGTCCTCGTGGTGCGGCCGAGCGACCTCGGCGGCGCGGGGGAGAGCGCCGAGCTCGGGCGCGCGATCCGGGCGTTCACGGCGCGCGTGCGCGGGCCCTGTCTGATCGGCCTGACGCCGGCGCCGCCGGGCCGCTCCTCGCGCGACGAGGAGCGCGTCCTCGCCGAGGTGCTCGCCGATCTGCCGGAGGTCGAGGTGGTGCCCGCGAGCGCGCTCCTGTCGCTCCATCCGGTGGCCGAGGTGCACGATCGCCACGGCGACGCGCTCGGGCACCTGCCGTACACGGGGGCCTTCTTCGCGGCCCTCGGCACGCTGATCGCGCGCAGGATCCACGCCCTCCTCGCGCCCCCGTACAAGGTGATCGCGGTCGACTGCGATCAGACGCTGTGGTCCGGCGTGGCGGGGGAGGACGGCCCGCTCGGCGTGGTGATCGATCCCGCGCGGCGCGCGATCCAGCGGATTTTGATCGAGCAGCGCGCCGCGGGGATGCTGCTCTGCCTCGTGAGCAAGAACGAGCCGGCCGACGTGGAGGCGGCGCTCGCCGAGCATCCGGACATGCTCCTCCGCGCCGCCCATGTGGCCGCGCGGCGCATCTCCTGGCGGCCCAAGGCCGAGGGGCTCCGCGCGATCGCGGCGGAGCTCGGGCTCGGGCTCGATGCGTTCGTGTTCCTCGACGACGATCCGGTGGAGCGGGCCGCGGTGCGCGCTGCGTGCCCCGAGGTGCTGGTGCCCGAGCTGCCGCGCGATCCGGCGGCGATCCCGCGCATGCTGCGCCACCTGTGGGCCTTCGATCACCTGCGCGTCACGACGGAGGATCGCGCGCGCAGCGCCTTCTACGAGGCGGCGGGGCAGCGAGCGCATGCGGCGCGGGAGGCGCCGAGCCTCGCGGCGTTCCTGGAGAGCCTCGCGCTCGAGGTGATGATCACGCCGCTCGCGGCGGCCGAGATCGCGCGGGCGGGTCAGCTCGCGCGCCGGACCAACCAGCTCAACGCGTCGGGGCGACGCTGGGGCGACGCCGAGCTCGCGGCGGCGATCGAGGGCGGGGCGATGGAAGGGCGGATCGTGCGGGCGCGCGATCGCTTCGGCGACTACGGGATCGTGGGGCTCATGCTCTTCGCCGCGCGCGGGGACGCGCTCTTCGTCGATACCTTCCTGCTGAGCTGCCGCGCGCTCGGCCGCGGGGTCGAGGCCGAGATGCTCGTCCACCTCGGCCGCCTGGCCTCGGAGCGCGGGCTCGCCGCGGTCGAGGTCGGCTTCGTGCCCACGGAGCGCAGCCGCCCCGCGCATGCGCTGCTCGAGCGCGCCTGCCCGGCGGCATGCGAGGCCGTTGGCGATGCGGTCGTGTTTCGCTACATGGCCCGCGAGCTCGCCGGCCTGCGCCTCGATCCGGTCGCCGAGGTGCCCGCCGAGCCTCCGCCGGAGCCCGCGAGCGCTCCCCCCGGCGGAGCGGCCCGATCACGGACGCTGGCCCGGATCGCCGAGGGCCTCGGCGAGGTCCCGGCGCTCCTCGACGCGCTCGGCCTCTCGCTGCGCCGCCCGCGCCGCGCCGCAGCGCCCTACGTCGCGCCGCGCACGCCGATCGAGGAGCGCCTCGCGGCCATCGTCGCCGAGGTGCTGCGGGTCGAGCCGGTGGGCGTGCACGACGGCTTCTTCGAGCTCGGCGGGCAGTCGATCGATCTCATCCGCGCGGTCTCGCAGATCCGCGACGCGCTCGGGGTCGACCTCGCCCCGGAGACGTTCTTTGCAGGTCCAACGATCGCGCACCTCGCCGAGGCCCTCGACACGCCCGCGCGCGCCGCGCCGGCCGATGTCGACGCGCTGCTCGACGAGCTCGACGCGCTCTCCGACGAGGAGGCGCGCGCCCTGCTCGACGCGCCGCCGATCGAGGCGCCGCGCGCGCCCGCGCCGTCCGGCGAGGAGGGTGCGTCGATCGCGCTCGTCGGGATCATCACCCGCAGCCGCCCCGAGGCGCTCGGCCGGGCCATCGAGAGCTACCTCGGCAACGCGCGCCGCTTCGGTCGCCGCGTCGCGCTGGTGATCGCCGACGACACGCCCTCGGCCGGCGATCGCGCCGCATGCCGCGCGGAGCTCGGGCGGCTCTCGCGCCGCCACGGGGTGCCGATCCACTACGCCGGCGCCGAGGAGAAGGCCGCCTTCGCCGCGGCGCTGATCGAGCGCGGCCTCCCCCCTTCGGCGGTGCGCTTCGCGATCCTGCCCGAGGCCCACGCCGCCTCCACCGCCGGGGCGAACCGCAACGCGCTGCTGCTCCACACGGCCGGCGAGGCGTTCTTCGACACCGACGACGACACCGTGTGCCGACTCTTTCGCGGGCCGAGAGAGGAGCGTGGCCTCGCCCTCGCCGCCGGGGTCGATCCGGCCGATTGCTGGTTTCACGAGGATCGAGCGGCGGCGATCGCGTCGGTCGTCGCCGACGATCGCGATCTCCTCGGCCTGCACGAGGCCATGCTCGGGCGGAGCGCCGCGCGCCTCGTCGCGGCGCTCGGCCCCGTGGATCCTCGCGGCGCCGAGGACGCATTTCGCCGGCGGATCGAGGCCGGATCGGGCCGGGTGATCATGTCGTTCAACGGGCTCGTGGGCGACTGCGGGTGGGGCCCGCCCTTCGGCTACTGGCGCGGGCCGATGGGCTACCTGGCGATGCGCGGCGCCTCGCTCGCGCGCATGACCGCCTCGGAGGCGATCTACCGATCGGCCACCGAGAGCCGGGAGATCGTGCGGCTCGTCGATCGCCCTTGCCTCGCCGACGCCGAGTTCAGCATGACGACCTTCGCGGCGATCGACAATCGCCGCCCGCTGCCGCCCTTCATGTCGCTCGGCCGCGGGCAGGACAACGTCTTCGGCACCACGGTCGAGCTGTGCTTCCCCGAGGCCTTCTTCGGGCACCTGCCCTGGGCCCTGCTCCACGAGCCGGTGGAGAAGCGGCGCTACTGGCCCGGCGAGATGGCGCGCAGCGCGGGCGGCGTGGACATCGGCCGGCTGACGCTGGAGTGCCTGCGATCCTGGGTGCCCGGTGTATCCCTCGATCCGGATGAACGGATGCGTTCGCTCGGCCGGCACCTCGGCGCGCTCGGCGCGCTCTCGCAGCCGGAGCTCGACGCCTTCCTCCTCGGCCGCCTGCGCGCGACCGGCGAGGCGTTCCTCGGGTGGCTCGATCGGCGCCGCGCGGAGGAGGGATACGCGCCGCCCTTCTGGGACGCCGACATGCGCCGCTACCGGGACGCGCTCTGCGAGGCCATGGAGCGGCCGGACTACGGCATCCCCCTCGACGTGCGCGGCGACGCTGCAGCTACGCGCGCCCGCGCGATCCTCGGCCGATTCGGCGAGGTCATCGCGTGCTGGCCCGACCTCGTGCGAGAGGCGATCGCGCTCCGGGAGGCCGGCCGCGGCCTCGCCGTGAAGGTCGCGGGATGAGCGATCGCGACGAGCGTCTCCGCCGTCTCTCGCCCGAGAAGCGCGCGCTGCTCGAGCGCCGGCTGGCCGCGCAGGAGGCCGAGCGCCGGCCCTCGCCGATCCCGCGGCGGACGTCGACCGGCCCCGTGCCGCTCTCGCCGACGCAGCGGAGGCTCTGGCACCTCGCGCGGCTCGCGCCCGAGGCCTCTTCGTTCCTGATCAGCGCCTGCTTTCGCCTCGTGGGCCCGCTCGATCGCCGGGCGCTCGGTCGCGCCGTGGACGCGCTCTGTCGCCGCCACGAGGCCCTCCGCACCCGGGTGATCGAGGTGGACGGCGAGCCGCTGCAAGAGGCCTCCGCGCCGCGCGAGGGCGCGCTCGCCGTGATCGCGATCACCGATCGCGACGAGGCCTCCGCGCTCGCCGCCCGCGAGGCGTATCGCCCCTTCGATCTCGATCGCGATCCGCTCTTCCGGGCGCGCCTCCTCGCCCTCGGGGCCGAGGAGCACGTGCTCGTGCTCACCGCGCACCACCTCGTCTCGGACGGCTCCTCCACGGGGGTGATCCTCCGCGAGCTGTCCGCGCTCTACCGCGCCTTCCGCGCCGGCGAACCTCCCCCGCTCGGCGACGCTCCGCTCCAGCTCGCCGACGTGAGCGAAGCGCAGCGCTCGTCGCTCTCGGACGCGTCGCTCGCGCCGAGCCTCGCGTATCACCGCGCCGCGCTCGACGGCGCGCCGGCCTTGCTCGATCTGCCCCTCGACTTCCCGCGCCCCGCCGAGCCATCCCACCGCGGCGCCGCCGCGCCCATCGCGATCCCCGCCGGCGTGGCGCTCGCCTTCGCCGAGCGCTGCCGCGCCGACGGCATGACCCTCTTCAGCGGCCTGCTCGCGCTCTTCCAGGCGCTGCTCCACCGCTTCTCCGGTCAGGACGATCTGCTCGTCGGCACCCCGCTCCTCGGTCGATCGCGCAGCGAGGTGTTCGGGGTCGTCGGCCCGTTGATCGACACCGCGGTGCTGCGCGCCCGCTTCGACGACGACCCTTCGTTCACGACCCTCGGCCGGCGCGCCCAGGCCGCGGTGCAGGGGGCCCTCGCGCACGCCGATCTACCGTTTTCGAAGCTCGTGGAGGCGCTCGCCCCGCCGCGCAGCCCCCGCCACGCGCCGCTCTTCCAGGTGCTCTTCCGCCTCCAGGAGGGCGCGCCGGGTCCGCTGGATCTGCCGGCGATCGAGGTGACGCCGCTCCCCGTCGAGAGCGGCGCGTCCGACCTCGATCTCAGCCTCTCGCTCACCCGCACGAGCGAGGGACTCTCCGGGGCGCTGCGGTACGACACGGAGATCTTCTCCGCCTCGACCGCGGCGCGGATGGCCTCTTCCTTCGGCGTGCTCCTCGCCGCCGCGCTCGCCGATCCCGATCGCCCCGTCGCGGCGCTGCCCCTCGTCTCGCGCGACGATCGTCGCGCGATCCTGTCGATCCACGAGGACACGGCCGCGCCGATCCCCGACGGCACGGTGATCGATCGGATCGACGCCCAGGTGGCTCGGCGCCCGGACGCCATCGCCGTCTCGTGGGAGGGCCACGAGGTCTCCTACGCGGCGCTCCGGGAGGGCGCGCGGCAGATCGCCCGGCGCCTTCGTTCCATGGGCGCAGGTCGCGGCGCGCGGGTCGGCATCCACCTCGATCGATCGCCGCGCCTCGTCGCTGCGGTGCTCGGCGTGCTCGCCGCCGGGGCCGCGTATGTGCCGCTCGATCCGGCCTATCCGGAGGAGCGACTCCGGTTCATGATCGAGGACGCCGATCTCGCGGCGATCGTCAGCGAGGCCGCGATCGCCGGCACGTTGCCTCCCCTCGCGGCGCCGGTGCTCGTCGCGGACGACGGCGATCCTGCGCCGCCCGCCGATCGAGCCCTGCCGCGGGTCGATCCCGCCGATCCGGCCTATGTCATCTACACGTCCGGCTCGACGGGCCGGCCCAAGGGCGTGGTGGTGCCCCACCGGGCGCTCTCCAACTTCCTCGCGCACATGGCGCGCGATCCCGGCCTCTCGCCCGCCGATCGCCTCCTCGCCGTCACCACGCTCTCCTTCGACATCGCGGGCCTCGAGCTGCTCCTTCCCCTCTCGGCGGGCGCCACGATCGAGCTCGCGCCGCGCGCCGTCGCCGCCGATGGCGCGCTCCTCCGCGACTTGCTCCATCGCTCGCGGAGCACGGTGATCCAGGCCACGCCGAGCACCTTCCGCATGCTCCTCGACGCGGGCTTCGAGGGCGGACCGCACCTCCGCATCCTCTCGGGCGGAGAGCGCCTGCCCGACGATCTCGCCGCCGCGCTCCTCGCCCGCGCCGCCGCCGTCTACAACCTCTATGGACCCACCGAGACCACGATCTGGTCCACCATGAAGCGCCTCTCGCCGGGCGAGCGGGTCACGATCGGCCGCCCGATCGCCAACACGCGCGTCTACGTCCTCGATCGCCGAGGGCAGCCCCAGCCCTTCGGCGTGCCCGGCGAGATCGTGATCGGGGGCGCCGGCGTGGCGCTCGGCTACCACGGGAACGCGGCGCTCACGGCCGCGCGGTTCGTGCTCGATCCCTTCGCCGCCGAGGCCTCGGCGCGCATGTACCGGACCGGCGATCTCGGCCTGCTGCGCGAGGATGGAAGCCTCGAGCACCTCGGCCGGCTCGACGCGCAGATCAAGCTGCGCGGGGTGCGGATCGAGCCCGGGGAGATCGAGGCGGCGCTGTGCGCGCACCCGGCGATCGGCGAGGCGGCGGTCGTCCTCGGGCCGCGCGAGCAGCTCGTGGCGGCGGTCACGCTCCGCGCCGGATGGCATGCGGCGGACGCGGCGGCGCTCACGACCTTCCTTTCGGCGCGCCTCCCCGCGCCCTTCCTCCCCTCGATCTTCGTGACGGCGCCGGCGCTGCCGAGGACGCCGAACGGCAAGCTCGATCGGCGCGCCGTGCTCGCGCTCGTCGCGGAGGACGCGGTGGCTCATTCACGCGAGGTGTCGCTCGCCGAGGCGCCTCGCTCGCCGATCGAGGAGCGCCTCGCCGCGCTCTGGGCCGAGGCCCTGGGCGCGCCGCCGCGCGGGATCGACGAGGACTTCTTCGCGGCCGGAGGCCACTCTCTGCTCGGGGCGCGCCTGCTCGCCCGGATCCGCGCGGGCTTCGGCGTCGAGCTCACGCTCCGCAAGCTCTTTGGAGCTCCAACGATCCGCGCCCTCGCCGTCGAGATCGCGGCGCTCGGCGCGCGCGCCCGGCCCCTCGTGCCCGCGCCGGGCGCGCCGCCCGTGCTCGACCGCGCCCAGGAGCGGCTCTGGTTCCTGGAGCAGCTCGCGCCGGGCACCGCCGCGTACCACATCCCGGTCGCCCTCCGCCTGCGAGGCCCGCTCGACGAGGCCGCGCTCGATCGCGCGCTCGTGAGGATCGTCACCCGTCACGAGGTGCTGCGGACCGCGGTGCGCGCCGAGCGGGGCGCGCCGGTGGCCCTGCTCCTCGACCCTCCAGCGCGCGCGCTCACCGTCGCCGACGTCTCGGAGGAGGAGCTGCCCGCTGCGCTCTCGGCCGCGAGCCGCGCGCCCTTCGCGCTCGATCGCGAGCCGCTGCTCCGCCCGACGCTCTTCCGGGTCGCGCCCGACGACCACGCGCTGCTCCTGCTCCTGCACCACATCGCCGCGGACGGCTTCTCGATCGGCCTCGTCCTCGACGAGCTCTCCGCCCTCTACCGAGACGCCGGCGCCCTCCCGCCCTTGCCCCTCCAGTACGCCGACCTCGCGCGCGATCGGCGCGACCTCGCGGGCGGCGGGGCGCTCGCCGAGGCCGAGGCCCAGGCGCACGAGCGCCTCGACGGCGCGCCGCGCACCCTCGATCTGCCGCTCGATCACCCGCGCCCCGCCGTGCGCGCCTACGCCGGCGACACCTGCCACGCCGCGCTCTCCCCTGCGCTCGTGACCGAGCTCGCCGCCCTCGCGCTCCGCGCCCGGGTCACCCCCTTCATGGTCCTCCTCGCCGCCTTCGAGGTGTTGCTCGGGCGGTACACTGGACAACGTTGTTTTCTCCTGGGGACGCCGGTAGCCGGGAGGAGCCGCGTGGAGACGGAGGGACTCATCGGTCTCTTCGTCAACACCCTGGTCCTCCGCGCCGACCTCGCCGAGGGCATGCCTTTCCTCGACCTGCTCGCGCGGGTTCGCGAGGACGCGCTCGACGCCTTCGCCGGCGAGCTCGTCCCCTTCGAGCGCCTCGTCGAGGCGCTCGCCCCGGTCCGCTCGACCGCCCGCGCTCCGCTGGTCGAGGTGCTCTTCTCCCTCCAGAACGCGCCGCGCCGCGCGGCCGCGCTCGCCGGGCTCACCGCCGCGCCGATCCCGCTCTTCACCGGCACCGCCAAGCTCGATCTCTCCCTCGCGGTGACCCCGCGCGACGGCGGGCTCGACATCGTGGCCGAGTACGATCGCGCGCTCTTTCTCCCGGCCACCATCGAGCGCCTGCTCGCCTCCTTCGAGGTGGTGCTCCGCGCCGTCGTCGCGCGGCCCGATGCGTCGATCGACGCGCTGCCCATCCTCTCGGCGGCCGACGAGGAGGCGCTGCTCGCCTGCAACCGCACCGAGCGCGCCTTCCCCGATCCGCAGCCCATCCCGCGGAGGATCGCCGAGCAGGCGGCGCGCACCCCGGATCTCGCGGCCGTGCGGTTCGAGGGCCGGGAGCTGACCTACGCTGCGCTCCTGTCGCGCGCGCGGTCCCTCGCGCACCTCTTGCGGGTGCGCGGGGTGGGCAAGGAGACGATCGTCGGGATCTTCCTGCCGCGCGGCCTCGACCTGCCGGTGGCGCTCCTCGCCGTGCTCCTCGCGGGCGGCGCCTATCTCCCGCTCGATCCGTCGTATCCGCCCGAGCGGCTGCGCATGATGATCGAGGACGCCGCGCCGCGGGTGATCCTCGCCGAGCCCTCGCTCGCGCCGCGCCTGCCGAGGAGCGATGCGTTCGTGCTCACGGCGCTCGGGGGAGGCGCCGATTCACCGGAGATCGAAGCCGATCTCGGCGATCCATCGCTCGACGATCTGGCGTACGTGATCTTCACCTCGGGCTCGACCGGCCGGCCCAAGGGGGTGATGGTCACGCACCGGGCCATCCACAATCGCCTCGCCTGGGGGCAGGAGGCGATGCCGATCGGGCCCGGCGATCGCGTGCTCCAGAAGACGCCGCTCGGCTTCGATGTCTCGGTGTGGGAGCTCTTCTGGCCGCTCCAGACGGGCGCCTGCCTCGTCCTCGCCCGGCCCGAAGGCCACAAGGATCCGGGCTACCTCGTCGAGGTCATCGAGCGCGAGCGGATCACGCTCGTCCATTTCGTCCCCTCGATGCTCCGGGCCTTCCTCGAGCGGCCCGATCTCGCGCGTTGCCGCGCGCTCCGCCGCGTCCTCGCGAGCGGCGAGGCCCTGCCGCCCGACCTCGCCGCTGCGCTGCTCGAACGGCTGCCCTCGATCTCGCTCCACAACCTCTACGGGCCGACCGAGGCCGCCGTGGAGGTGACGGCCTTCACGTGCGTGCCGGGCGCGCGCGAGGTCCCGATCGGTCACCCGATCGCCAACTGCACGGTGCACCTGCTCGACGCCGCGCTCCGGCCGGTGCCGTTCGGCGTCACCGGCGAGCTCTACCTCGGCGGCGTGCAGGTCGCGCGCGGCTACGTCGGCCGGCCCGACCTCACCGCCGAGCGCTTCCTCCCCGATCCGTTCTCCACGGCGGAGGGCGCGCGCCTCTACCGCACCTCCGATCTCGGCCGGCGCCTCCCCGACGGGAGCATCGCCTACCTCGGCCGCGCCGACCGGCAGATCAAGCTGCGCGGGGTGCGGATCGAGCTCGGCGAGATCGAGGCCGCGATCGCGGCGCTGCCGGGGGTGCGCGAGGCCGCGGTCGAAGTCCGGGCGGACGCCGCCGGGGAGGGCCGCCTCGTCGCCTACGTGGCCGCGGACAGCCTCGATCCGGCCTCGATCCGCCGCGCGCTCGCGCGCTCGCTGCCGGACGTGATGATCCCCGCGGCCTTCGTGCGCCTCGATCGGCTGCCGATCGGGCCGAGCGGCAAGCTCGATCGGGGCGCGCTGCCCGCGGCGGATCTCGGGCCGCGATCGATCGCGCCGAAGGCCGCGCCCGAGGACGCGCTGCAGGCGCTCGTCGCGTCCATGTGGGAGCGCCTGCTCGGCGTGGCGCGGGTGGGCCCGGACGACAACTTCTTCGATCTCGGCGGTCACTCGCTGCTCGCCGCGCGCCTCGTCGCGGAGATCGAGCGCGATCTCGGCGTGGCGCTCCCGCTCACCACGCTCTTCCACGCGCAGACGGTGAGCGCGCTCGGCGAGGCCCTGCGCGCGCCGGTGAGCCGGGCACCGCGCTCGCTCATCGCGCTCCAGCCGCGGGGCGAGGGGCCGCCCTTCTTCTGCGTCTCCCGCCCCAACGTCAACGCGCTCGGCTACGTGGCCCTCTCGCGCCGCCTCGGGCCCGATCAGCCGGTGTTCGTGCTGCAGTCGTCCTACCGCGAGGAGGACGACGGGCGCGGCCCCTACGCGCAGGCGGAGTACGAGGCCATCGCCGCCGACTACATCGCGGCCATGCGCTCGGTCGCGCCCGAGGGGCCGTACCTGCTCGGCGGGATGTGCGAGGGCGCGCACCTCGCCTTCGAGATGACGCGGCAGCTCCACCGCGCGGGCCAGCGGGTCGCGCTGCTCGTGATGCTCGACGCGTGGCCCGTGGAGAACACCCGCTCTCGCCTGTTCTGGTACGTGGACGTGCTCCAGAAGCGCGCCGGGCAGAAGCTCGGCGCGGCCGCCTCCCTGAGCGGGGCCGAGCTCTACGGCCGCCTGCGCGACAAGGCCCTGAGCCGCGCCCGCCGCATGCTCCGCGACGCCCGCGCCGAGGAGCAGAGCCAGAAGGCCTCCTCCGGCGAGCCGGTCCACGCGCGCTTCCACCAGCGTTACTTTCCGGGCAAGGGCTTCGTGCCCCTGACGGTGCCGGTGAAGATCACCGTCCTCCGCGTGCCCAGACAACCCTTCTTCCGCCCGGCCGATCCGCAGATGGGCTGGGCCTCGCGGACGACCGAGGGCGTGGAGGTGTTCCCGATCCAGGGCGATCACGACACGTTCCTGCGCGAGCCCCATGTGGCGAGCGTGGCGGAGCGAATCTCGGCGTGCATCGCGCGGGTGCGCCGCGAGAGGAAGGGTTGAGGCGATGCGTCGCGCGCTGCCTCCGCCCTTCGGTTTCATGGCCGCCCTCGCCCGGCGCGCCCTGTGGACGAGGGACCTGCCGGCCGCCCGCGCGCTCGCCGACCGGAGCGCCCGGCACCTCCAGCTCGCCGCGACCATCGAGCATGTCCACGGGCCGCGCCGGATCGAGGCCGGGCCCGACGACGTGATCGTGACCTCGGTGGTGCGTGACGTGGCCTCGACCCTCCGCGATGTCCTCGGGCACCACCTCGACGCGCTCGGCGTGCGTCACGTGGTGCTGCTCGACAACGGCTCGACCGACGAGACGGTGGCCATCGCCCGCGCCTTCCCCCGGGTGACGATCCTCCGTTCGAGCCTGCCTTACCGCACCTTCAAGCTCGTCATGAAGCAATACCTCGTCTACCGGTTCGGGATGGGGCGCTGGGTGCTCCACGTCGACGGCGACGAGCTCTTCGTCCACCCCGGCTTCCCCGAGGTCCCGCTCTCCCGGCTGATACGGTATCTCGACGATCGAGGCTACACCGCCGTGCTCGGGCAGATGCTCGACATGTTCGGGGAGGGGCCGCTCGTGGGACCGGAGGAGCGAGCGGAGGCGCGCATCCCGATCCAGGAGCGATATCCGCTCTACGATCTGACCGCGCTCCGCGCGCTGCCCGTCACGGAGGACCTGGCCGGCCCCGACAACGTGGTTGAAAATCCGGCGCTCCGCCTTCACCGCGGTGGAGTCCGGGACACGGTGTTCGGCGTGGATTGCTACCTGAGCAAATTCCCGCTCTTCAAGATGGATGGCCGGGTCGAGCCGATGCGGGCGACCTCCCACATGATCGAGCATGCCCGGGTGGCCGATATCTCCTGCGCTCTTTTGCACTACAAGCTGACGGACAGCCTGCGGGAGCTCTCGGCGCGCGCCGTGCGGGAGGGGAGCTATCACGATGGGTCGCGCGAATATCGGGGATACCAGGCGGCGCTCGATCGGACGCCGGATCTGCGGGTGCGCTCGGCGACGGCGCGGGCGCTCTCGCACGTGGATCAGCTCGTGGAGGAGGGGTTCCTGGTGACGAGCGAGGCGTGGAGAGCGGTGGGAGAGCTGCGCAGAAGGTGATCCTCACATGGGATGACCGAGCGCTCGTTCCTCGGATTTTTAAATTCTGACCCTTCAAACCATCGAGCGGATTCCTGGGGCATGGCCGCGCTTCCCCACGCAATGGGTGAGCGCCAGGTCGAGGGCGCTCGGCGCGCCCAGCACGCGCGCGGCGAGGCCTCGCACGTCGACGCGCGTGGCCCAGGGGCCGAGGGCGTTGTCGAGCGCGTCCACCCGCCAGGGAGCGCTCATCCACACCCGGTCGAGCAAGCCTCCTCCGGGTGCGGTGTGACGCCGGAGCGCGCGGCTCGGGATGATGCATAGATCACCTCGATCGCCCTGGATCCGAAGCCTCTTTCGCGTCGTGACCGGAGCGCTGTCCTCCTCGCTCCCGAGCAGCACCTCCAGCGTCCGCGATCGCGGCCCGATGGGCTTGAAGAGCACCACCATCAGCCACGCCGCGATGGCCCTGTCCTCGACGAGGCTCGCCCTGCGCGGCGGCGGATCGCGGTGCCACCCGTAGAGGTGAAGCCCATGCCCGTCTTCCCGGTAGCCGGGCACCTTCTCGAAGCGGTGCGGTGCGAGGTGGTGCGGTCCGACGAGATCGTTCGCCACGACGGAGAGCGCCGCGGTGATCGCCTTGCCGCCCGGCGAATGGCGCCACGCCTCCTCGAAATCGTGGGCCCGCGCGAAGCGCTCGGCGTCGTCGAGATCGGCGAGCGAGAGGCGCCCGGGGAGGTGGAGGAAACCCTCTCGCAGGCGATCCGAGGCGGCGCTCATGGATGCGCGACCTCGGTCTTGGCGACCATCCAGGCGACCTTGCGCAGGCGCGGATCGGGCGGCAGATCGGCCGGAGGGAAGGCCCGCCGGTGCACCACGCGCGAGGCCATCAGCCAGAGATCGCCGGCCTCGCCGAGCATCCGCACGCCGGCGGGCCGAGCTTGATCGATCGGCTCTTCCCAGCGGGCGCGGAGGTGCGTGCCGGGCAGGTACTCCGTCGGCCCGAGCGCCTCCGCGTCGAGGTCCTCGAGCAGGAGCACGGGGCGGCAGAGGAAGAAGCGCCGCTCGCTCGCGTGATCGCGGGTCACGGGCCAGTTGTCCCGGTGCCACAGGGACTTGATCTCGGCGCGCGGCACGCCCTCCGGCTGCCCGGGCGTGCGCTCGACGCGGAAGGGATCGAGGATCAC
Organism: Byssovorax sp.; assembly: GCA_046351295.1. GTDB lineage: Bacteria > Myxococcota_A > Polyangia > Polyangiales > Polyangiaceae > JAXLYT01. The sequence continues at coordinate 59,134 of JAXLYT010000032.1, read as the reverse complement.
GAACCCGAACATCGCCCCGAGGAGGCGGCGCGCGCGATCGACCACCTCCGCCCCGGCGGGGCAAGCCGACCACGCCTCCTCGAGGTCGTCCTCGTCGAGCGCGCGATCGATCGCCGCGGTGAGCGCGCGCTCCACGAAGCCGCGCACCGGCACCGCGCCCTCGCGGAGGAGGGTGGCGCGAAGAGCGGCGATCGCGGGGGGAGCGAGGGTGGGAGGCATCGATCGTCCGGCGCCGCGCTACGGGGCGAGCTCGTCCTCGACCCGGCAAACATGGAACGAGCCTTCGAGGCTGTGGGCCGCGTTGCCCCCGTGGGTCACCATCGCCGTGAAGGTGCCGTCGATGGCGTCGCCCACCATGCCGCAGGAGGTTATTTTGACCTCGAACGGATCGCCGTCGACGCCCCACATCGAGCCATCCGGCGCGGTGTAGTAGGTCGTCCCCACGGTGAAGGTGCCGGTGCCCATCACGTCCTTGGCCGAGAGGTGGACCCCCTCGCTGTTCGCCGCGTCGCTCTTGCAGCCGATGATCTCCAGCCGCTCGATGCCGGGCGCCGGGCCGCCCATGAAGATGTACCCCTCGGCGCCGACCGATGGATCGCCCCAGGATCCCATGCAGTGGGAGGCGAGGTGGACGGGCGCGCCGTTGTCGGCGACGAGATCGATGGACCCGGAGCAGCCGCCGCTGCCGCCCGCGCCCGTGGTCGTCGTGGTCGACGCGCCGCCCTGGCCGCCGGCCCCGGTCGTGGTGGTGGTCACCGTCGTGGTCGAGGAGGATCCACCGGTACCCGCTGTGGTCGAGGAGGATCCACCGGTACCCGTCGTGGTCGAGCCGCTGGTGACGGTGGTGCCGCCGCAGCCGGCGGCGAGGAGGAAGGAGAGGAACAAGGAGGACAAGGGCAAGCGCTGCATGGGTCGATCTTATCGCGGATCATGCGCCGCGAGGCCGCCGGGTTGATGCGGCACGTTGAACCCGCCTTCCCGGTCGCGGTACCTTGCCGGCCCGAGGTGAATCCATGAGCGCCCCCGAACGCGTCATCGCCGATCTCCGTGAGCTTGCGAAGCTGACCTCCAACGAGCGGGGCGCGCAGCGCCTCTGCTGGGGGCCGATCTGGCGCGACGCGCGGGCCTGGTTCGCGGCCAAGGTCGGCGAGCTCGGCCTCTCGGTGGAGAGCGATCCGGCGGGCAACCACTGGGTCACGCTGCCGGGTGCGTCGGACCGCACGGTGATCATCGGCAGCCACCTCGACTGCGTGCCGAGCGGCGGGTGGCTCGACGGGTGCTTCGGCGTCATCACGGGGATCGAGGTCCTCCGCCGCTACCGCGCAGAGAAGCCTCCGGTGACGATCAAGGTCGTCGACTGGGCCGACGAGGAGGGTGCTCGCTTCGGTCGCAGCCTCTTCGGGTCCGCGGCCTCGGCGGGCACGCTCGACCTCGAGGACGTGCGGCACCTCAAGGACAGGAACGGCGTCGCCCTCGTCGACGCGCTCCGCGAGAACGGCGTCGAGCTCGACGAGATGCCGAAGGCGCACGACTACCTGAAGAAGATCGACGCCCGCGCCTACCTGGAGGTGCACATCGAGCAGGGGCCGGTGCTCGAGGCGATGGGCAAGCCGACCGGGGTCGTCATCGGCACCTTCGGCGTCGAGCGGCACATGATCCGCTTCGTCGGGCAGGCCGCGCACTCCGGCTCCACGCCGATCGAGATGCGGCGCGACGCCTTCCTGGCCGCGGCCGAGGCGTCGCTCGGCTTCCGGGAGATCGCCCGCCGGCACAGCAAGCCCGGCGCGAAGGTGGTCTGCACGGTGGGCGTCGTCAACGTCGAGCCACGGGTGGTCACGGCGGTACCCGGTGTGTGCGAGATCTCCCTCGACCAGCGGGCGCTCGACCCCGAGGTGCTCGCGGCGATGCTCCGCGAGGCGCACGAGGTCGCCGAGCAGGCGGCGAAGAACAACGACGTGTCGGTGAGCTTCAAGCAGCTCCTCAGGATCACGCCCCGGCCCTTCGACCCGACGCTCCTCCGCTTCTGCGAGGAGTCGCTGCGCGAGGAGACGGGCGAGGCCACGCTCCTGCCCTCGGGGCCCCTCCACGACGCGGCCGAGATGGCGCCGATCATCCCCACGGTGATGATGTTCTCCTCGTCGTCGCGCGGCCTCTCCCACTGCAAGGAAGAGGACACGCCGGAGAGCCACCTGACGACGACGATCCAGGCGTTCTTGCGCCTCGTCGACAAGACGGTCGCGCATGTCGGCGGCGCGGCTGCGGGCTGATCGAGCGCCGGGTCGGCTCAGTTACAGCCGTTGCACGAGCAGGCCATCATCGTTTTGTCGCAGTCCTGGGTGCAGTTGCCCGGCGGGCAGGCCTGGGCGCACACCGGCGACGAGCCGCAGTTCTGCGTGCAATTGCCGCCGGGGCAGTGGGCCGTGCACTGGTTCGCCTGCTCGCATGCGAAGACGCAGTGACCGCCGTCGCAGGTCAGGTCGCACTGGTTCGCCGATCCGCAGCGGAGCAGGCAGCCGCCCTTGGGGCAGTCGAGCGAGCAGGTGACGCCGCCCGTGCAGCTCTTCTCGAAGAGCCCGCTGCTGCTGCTTCCGCTCGACGAGCTGGTCGTCCGGTGGCTCGGGTCCCAGTCGAGCAGGCAGCCGGAGAGCATGCGCGCGGCGATCCCGAGCGCGACGATCGCGGCGAAGACCCCGGCGCGGCTCACGGCTTCTTCTCCTCGGCGGCCGGCGCGTCCTCCGTCTCCATGTGATCGAGCAAGGCGTAGAACATCGCCTCGCCGTCGCGCGTGCCCGCGATCGATCGGGCATGCACCTCGGACCACTCGAGCGAGAGCGTCAGCGGGATGCAGGGGAAATTCGTGCCGGCGACGGCGTTGGCCGTGTCGGCCAGCACCTCGCTCATCCGCGCGGGGCGGGGCGCCGTCTCGACGCGCGTGGAGAGCTCGTTGCACCACTCGGCCGGGGTGACGGCGTTGTACTCGCGGCAGACGAGCGGGCGATCGGCGTAGATGCTGCACGACTCGGCCTCGAGGAAGGGGCAGGGGATCTGCGCGGCGAAGTAGCGCTTGCTGACGTTCTCGAAGCCCGACTCGCCCGGCGCGGCGTTGCTCCGCAGGGCGTAGCGGCCCTTCTTCGCCTTCGGATCGAGCAGGTCGGCCTTCTCCATCTTGCGCACGGCGTCGTGGAAGCGGCGGCGGAGCTCGGCGCGGCGGGCGGGCGGCATCGAGGCCACGAGGTCGGCGAGCGACTTGGCCTCGACCGCGGAGATGGGGACGAGCTGGCGGCAGCACGCGCCGCAGCCGGCCTTGCAGCTCACGTGCTTGCCCTCGGACGCGGCCTGCTCGATCGAGAGCTTCGCGAGCGCCTCGGCGAGCTCGCGCGCGGGCGGGAGGAGGTCTTTGAGCGCGGCGGGGCCGACCCGGACGGTGAGGTCGATCTCGCGCGATTGACCGAAGATTTCGAGGTGGATCTTCGCCTGATCGAAGGCGGCGGGCGGAGGCATCGCGGAGAGCTTACCTCGCCTCACCGGCGATCGGCGCGCTCCGATCAGGAGCAAGAGACGGAGCGCGCGGAGAGGAGGGGCGGCCGCCCGGGGAGGCGCCGGGCGGCCGCGTCGAGGGGAGATATCGGAGGGGCTGGGCGCTCAGCGCGCCTTGTGGACCTGCTTGGCGTCGAGGTCCTTGCCCGTGCCGTGGCACGTGACGCAGGCCTCGACCCCCTTGGAGGAGGTCATGGTGTCGGCGTGGGCCAGCGCCGCCGGATCGCTGTGGCAACCCGTGCAGGGGATGGTCCAGTCGAGCGCGGGCTTGCCCTGCGCCGAGGGGTGCGAGCGGTTGGTCGGCGAGAACACGTTGGTCTGGCCGTGGCACTTCTGGCACTCCGCCGCGCCGTTCGGGAAGGCGGGGAAGGTCTCCGCGTGGATCTCGTGGAGCACCGTCCGGTAGTTGACCGCCGGGCCCGGCGTCGCGTGGCACATCAGGCAGGTGTCGGCGCTCAGGCGGCCGCCGCCGTGGAAGCTGATGTAGTCGTGGCAGCCGTTGCACGAGTCGGTGTCGCTGATCTTCGAGTACGGGAACACGTCCGTGGCCGTCGCGCCGAACAGGAAGTCGGTGAGCGTCGAGGCGGTCGTGTCGCGGTAGGTCTGCCACTCGGGCGCGATGGCGCCGCTCGACAGCTCGACCGAGCGATAACCCCAGAGGCCCACGGTGTAGGTGCCGTCGACGAGGGGCTTGCCGCGCCAGTCGCCCCAGGTCTCGTCGAGGCCGAGCGTCTCCTGGAGGGGCGCGAAGTACCAGGCCTGCAGGGCGTCGCCCGCCTTGCGCTTCCAGCCGAAGCGGCCGTCGGTGCGGTAGGTGAGGATGAACGCGTTGCCGACCGTGGCCGGGGCATTGAGGGTGATCGTCCCGTTGGCCGGGTTCAGGGTGTAGTAGTTCGCCGCGCCCTCCTGGCGGTAGACGAGCGTGGCCTCCTGCAAGGTCGCGCCGATGCCGTGGGCGTAGCGGAGCGGCCAGCTGGTCTGGATGCGCTTGGTGGCGGCGTCGATGCCGCTGACGCGCGAGTACTCCTCCGTGGGCGTGCCCTCGTCGATCACGATGTAGTCGTTGGACGCGAGGCCGGCGTCGAGCGCGCCGACGTAGACGAAGCGGGCGAGCGGGGTGACGGCGGCGGTGGTGACGGTCGCCGCGCCGACGAGGGCGGTGCGCTCGAGCAGCGTCTGGCGGCCGTAGTAGACGGGCAGGTTCGCCGCGGTGAGGACCTGGTTCGGGCTGCCGTCGGCGTCGCCGAGGTACTCGAACTGGAGATCCATCGGGACCTTGAGCGCGTAGCTCGGGGCCGGCGCGATGAAGTCGAAGTAGAAGCGGTCACCCGCGGCGAAGGCCGTGCGGCCGCCGACGATCGCGAAGAGCACCGGGTTCGCCGCGCCGCCCTTGAACACCGTCATGTAGATGCTGTTGCCGGCCGCCGGGGCGGTGGCGCCGAGCACGATGTTGAAGGCGACGGTGCCGTCGAGGCTGGTGAAGCGCTGCGTGTTGCTGAGGCTGGCGGGGAAGTTGCCGCTGCCCATGCCGCCGCTCACGGAGCCGGTCACGGTGTAGGCCGTGGGGCTCGTGAAGGCGACGGTGATGTTCTGCGCCACCGCGTTCGGCTTGAGCACGATGTTGGAGACCGAGCCGCCGTTCGGGTAGGTGCCGGGCGAGCCGGGCAGGACGCCGCCGCCGAGCGCGCCGCTCACGGTGCCGCTCACGTTGAAGGCCGTCGCCGAGGTGAAGTCGACGAGGAAGGTCTCCGTGACCGGCGAGGCGGTCGGGTAGACCTTGCTCATGATGCCCTTGTTGGTCGTGGACGCGGCGTTGAGCCGGCCGGTGATGTCGAAGGGCGAGGCGGTGAGCGTGCCGGGGATGACCACCTGACGGTTCTTGGTCGGGCCGGTCAAGGCCAGGCTGAACGAGTCGAAGTAGTTGATCGGCACGTCGGCGTTGTTGCTGTCCTTGATGGTGAAGTTGACGCTGAGCCCGTCGCCCGCCATCAGGTTGCCGTTCGGGCCCGAGCCGGGGCTCACGCTCGTCAGGTTGACGGTGATCGTCGGGGCGATCTTCGCGTTGAGCACCGGGTGGACGTGGGCGTCCTTGACCGAGAGGGCCGCGCCCTGCACCGAGTGGCAGACGTTGCACGCCGCGTCGGGCGGGTTCGCCGGCATGGTGGTGCCGTTGGCCGCGTAGGGCTTGCTGAAGTCGATGTCGTCGTGACACGCGCCGCACGCGCGCCTGGAGGGCGCGGTGTAGGCCACGTCGCCCTGGGCCGGGCTCTGCTGCGGGCCCACGCCGTCCGGATCGCCGTGGCAGTTGAAGCACGAGGTGACGCCCTTGCGGACGTTGTCTTCCTTCGTCTTGTTGGCGGCGGTCAGCGTCGAGTAGCCCGTGTCCCTGGGCATCGCGATGTTGTAGTTCGGGAACGACGGGAAGTTGATGCCCGAGTAGTCCTTGGTGCCGATCACGTAGGGCGTGCCCGTCCCGTAGACGCGCGCGCCGGTGTCGTCGGTGGTGAGGCCCTGGACGGAGGGCAGGTGCGCGCCGTTGTGGATCTTGTGGACCATGACCCGGAAGTCGAGGCTCACCGGGGTCTTGTCGCCCATGTCGGTGCTGCCGTCGTCCTCGGCGCCCGAGGTGTGGCAGGTGACGCAGAGCGAGGGGTTCTTGAACTGGCCCTCGTGCATCTGGAAGCGGACGTGGCACGCGTTGCAGTTGTCGAGCGCGACCACCTCGCGCTTGTCGAGCATGGCCGTGTTGAGACCGAAGTCGAACGTGGCGCTGTTGGCGTCGGGGGCGACCTTGCCCTCGACGTAGTAGTCCTTCGACATGACCATCGCGACGGTGTAGGTGCCCGCGTCGAGCGGCCCCTTCAGCTCGCCGTCGGTGAACTTGGTCGTGTCGTTGATCGGGACGCCGTACTGATCGGGGATCGGGTCGGCGAAGGTGTAGGTGTAGCTGCCGTCGTCGTTGAGCGTCGACTTGGCGAGCACGTCGTCGATGAGGACCGCGTCCTTGGTGGACGGGATGATGTGCTGGTAGTTGCTCGTCGGACCGGCGACCCAGATGCCCGCCGCGTTGAGCTCGTGCAGGGGGATGAGGGCGCCGGCGGTGGTCGTGACCTTGAAGGTGACGCCGATGTGATCGCCGGGGGCGAAGCTCTTGTCCGCGTTGCTCCCGCCGCCGATCGCGAGGATTGTCAGGTTGACGCCGGGAAGGTCCTCCCAGAGGCCGAGGTGGGTGTTCATCGGCGGGGCGATGACGACCTTCGACCCGTCGCTGCAGCTCAGCACGGCGGTGCCGTTGCCGTTGTCGACCACCGAGCAGCTCGTGCCGTCCTTGAGCACGATCGGGTCACCGCCGGGGCAGGTGAGGGTCTTGGTGCCGTCGCCGTTGTCCACGGCGGAGCAGGGCTCGCCGTTCTTGACCACGACCTTGGTGTTGTCGGTGCAGGAGATGGTGCTCGTCCCGTCGCCGTTGTCCTTGACGGTGCACGAGGTGCCAGCCTCGCCGGGGTCGCCTTGGCTGCCATCCTTCCCGTTGGCGATCGTGACCGACGGGCTGCCGGGGCATGCGATCGTCTTGGTGCCGTCGTTGTTGTCCGTGACCGAGCAGGATGCGCCGTCGGCACCCTTTGGACCGGTCGGTCCGGCCGTGCCTTCACAGGCGGTCAGGAGCACGAGGGCGCCTAGACCGAGAAGCATACGAGGTCTCATGGGGGGTCTCCGTCCAGAGCACGTACAAAGGTACGTTCTCCCCCGGGGAAGCTATTTCCAGGCCAACGCGATCACGGGCGATCCGCCGCCCCTCGGAGAGGAGCGTCGAGCACGTCGTGCAGGGTTTGCGCGCCCAACGCAAAGCGCGCGGGAGCCCGAGCCACGCTTCGCCCTGCGACGCATTTCGAGCACGCCACTGGACAGAGACGCAGTCGTCGCGCGATCCGCGCGGCGTTGACGATGGTAAACGATGTGATCTCTTGGCGATCGGTCAGTGCTTGGGGCCGCGGAAGAGCGCCACCAGGTTGTCGAGCAGCGTCTCCGTCTCGATGGCCTCGATCTCGCCGCCGTCGAGCCAGGTGTGCTTGCACTGCGTGCAGTAGTCCATCGTCACCGTCTCGTCGCGGTCGCTCACCACCTTGGTCATGGTGATGCCGCAGGCGGGGCAGTTGAGCGGCTTCTCCTGCTCGTCGGGCGTGGGCACGTGCTTGAGCTCGAAGAAGACCGAGCGCTCCTGGATCTCGATCTCGTGGAGGGCCTGCGGGCCGAGGAAGCTGCCCTTGCAGGTCTCGCAGATGTGGGCCCGCTCGATGATGGAGTGCTCCGCCAGGCGGCCGGGGACGAGGGGCGTGTTGCAGCGCGGGCAGTTCATGGCCTGGGAGGAGATCCCAGAAGCTCCGCGGGTGTCAAGGTCGTGCCGCGCGGGGCGCGTGATCGAGCGCGGATCCGCGGCGGATCCAGGGCGGATCGAGCGCCGGAGGGCCGTCCGTCGGTCGTCGATCAGGCGCCGAGGGCCTGGGCGATCCAGGGGACCTCGCGGGGCGTGCAGCCGAGCATGCCGGAGAGGACGGCGGGGCCGGGATCGCTCCCGCTCATCGCCTGGTGGAAGCGCTCGGCCAGGTCGGCCCGGATGGCGCGCGTCCCGAACACCGGGTAGCCGATCATCGTGAACGGCGCGGGCTCGGCGCCGCGGGGCAGGACGAACGAGGGCACCCCGGGCCTCGGGCAGCGGGGGCGGCGCGGGCCCTCGAACCAGGCCGCGCAGAGCCCGAGCCGCGCGGTGACGGCCTCCGGCGAGAGGAGCGCGGGCAGGAAGATCACCCGCTCGCCGACGGTGATCCCGGCGGCCTCGCAGAGCTCGCGATCGCGCGCCGAGAGCGCCTCGATCTGGCCCTCGGCGTCCGCCGCGAGCACGGTGCCGAGCCCCTGCTCGAGCTGGTAGACCACGCCGCGCCCGGCCGGGGAGAGCTCGCGCAGCGCGGGGGCGCGCAGGGGCGCGAGCAGCTCCTCCACGAGGTCGCGCGCGAAGGCCACGAGGCGGCGGAGCAGGCGCGAGCGGTTGCCCGCCCCGAGCGAGGTGAGGCCCGCGAGCTTCACCTCGGGCACGAGCACGCTGCGCCCGCGCACGAGGTCGGCGAGCCGCTGATCGCCGCGCTTGATGCTCCCTTGCTCGTCGACGGCGAAGCGCTCGTGGGGCGCGGCGATCACCTCCTCGACCCAGCGCTCGTCGTCGGGCGGCGCGTCGGCGGGCTGCGCGGCGAGCGAGGCGCGCATGGAGGCGAGGACGGCGAAGGGGCTCGACGGGCGAGACTCGGGCGCGGAGGGCGTCGGCGACGGGGCCTTGCCGCGTGGCCTCGCGGGCGGCGTGCGCTTGCCGGAGCCCCGCTCGACGAAGCGCGCCACCAGCCGATCGTGGAGCGCGTCGCTCAGGCGATCTTCGATGGCGCGCGTCTGCTCCTGCCACTCGGCGGCGCGCTCGATCCAGCGGCCCTGGTGCGACACGTACGTCCAGATCCGCACGGCGGCGATGCGATCGATGAGCGTGTCGATGTCGCCCTCGGTGTCGTCGATCTCCGCGATCTGCTCGTCGAGCCAGTCCTCGTCGAGCACGCCCTTCCGCCCGGAGAGCTGGTCGTACACCTCGGCGAGGAGCGCGACATGCGACTCGAAGAGGAGCTTCTTGAAGTCGGGGATGCGGCACACCTCCCAGAGGAGCGCGACGGCCTCGGCGCCGCGGGCGCGCGCCCGGACCTCCGGATCGCGCGCGAGGTGGAGCAGGGCGAGGTGATCGTCGGCGGCGTCGATTCGCTTGAGCGCGCGGGCGCGGGAGGGCAGGGCGAGCGAGCCGATCAGGGCGTCGATCGAGGCGAAATCGAGGTTACTGTTGCGGTAGAGCAGGCGGCGGAGCGGGGGGAAGCGGTGGGCCTCGATGGTCTGCGAGACGAAGCCGGGCAGGGCGAGCGGGGCGATGGTGCCGAAGGTGCCGTCGTTGAGGTGGCGCCCGGCGCGGCCCGCGATCTGGGCGAGCTCGGCCGTGTCGAGCTCGCGCTCGATCTTGCCGTCGAACTTGCGGAGCGCGGCGAAGGCGACGTGGTTCACGTCGAGGTTCAGGCCCATGCCGATCGCGTCCGTGGCGACGAGGTAGTCGACCTCGCCCGACTGGAAGAGGGCGACCTGCGCGTTGCGCGTGCGCGGCGAGAGCGCGCCGAGCACCACCGCCGCGCCGCCGCGGATGGCCCGGAGGCGCTCGGCGACCTCGTAGACCTGCGGCATGGAGAAGCCGACCACCGCGCTGCGCGGCGGCAGGCGGGAGAGCTTCTGCGCGCCGGCGGAGCGGAGCTGCGAGAGGCGCGGGTGCTGCGCGATCGTCGCCGTGGGGAGCAGCTCGCTCACGAGCGGGCGCATGGTGTCGGCGCCCATGAACCAGGTCTCGCGGGTGCCGCGCGCGGAGAGGAGGCGATCGGTGAAGACATGGCCGCGCTGGTCGTGCCCGGCGAGCTGGATCTCGTCGACGGCGAGGAACTCGACCTGCCGGTCCATCGGCATGGCCTCGACGGTGCACACCCAGTAGGCCGGGCGGCGGGGGACGCGCTTTTCCTCGCCCGTGACGAGCGCCACCTTGCCCTCGCCGACGCGAATGGAGATGCGATCGTAGATCTCCCGGGCGAGCAGCCGCAGCGGGAGGCCGATGATCCCCGACTCGTAGGCGAGCATGCGCTCGACCGCCCGGTGCGTCTTGCCGGTGTTGGTCGGCCCGAGCAGGGCGGTGATCGTGGACCCTTCGGGCATGATCGCCCGGGGAGCCTAGCGTCGGATCGGGGCGCAGGCGAGGGGGCGCGCGCGGCCAGTGGAACGCGGGAAAAGAGGGATCAGCGCCCGCCGAGCAGGTAGTAGAGCTTGGTGGCGAGGGCCGTGTCGAGCTTGCAGAGCACGGCGTACTCGGCGTTCGCCTCGGCCCGCTGCCCGAGCGCGAGGTGGCAGCTCGCGAGCGCGAAGCGCACCTCGGCGTCGCGCGGATCGATCCCCGTCGCGCCCTTGAGCCACTGCACGGCCTCGGCCGCGCGCCCGAGCGATTGCATGACCTGCGCGATCATCCGGATATGCGCGACGTTGCGGGGCTCGACGCGGTAGGCCTCCTGGTAGGCGCGCAGGGCGGCGTCGGCCTTCTTGGCCTGCTCGTAGAGCTTGCCGAGGTGCACGTACGCGGGCGCGTCGCGGCGACCGCCGTCGATCACCCGCTGGTAGGCCGAGGCGGCCTCGTCGAAGCGCCCCGCGGCGCCGTACGCCGTGGCGATCCGCTCGGCGAGCGCGGTGTCTTTGGGGCGCTCGCGGGCCGCGATCGAGAGCAGCGGGCCCACCTCGTCCCAGCGGCCGAGGGCCTCCTGCGAGGCGGCGAGCGCGAGGCAGAGCTCGACATCGTCGGGCCTGGATCGCCGCGCGGCGCCGAGCGCGGCGGCCGCCTCCTCGTGCTTGCCCTGCTTGGCGAGCAGGGTGCCGAGCTGCTGCTGGGCGATGGCGTCGTCGGGCTCGGCGGCGGTCACGCCCTTCCACGCGCCGATGGCCTCGTCGATCTTCCCGGCGGTCTCGTAGGCGCGCGCGAGCATGCGCCGGGCGAGCATGTGCTTGGGGTCGATCTCGACGGCGCGCTTGAGCGCGTCGGCGGCCTCGGCGGCCTTGCCGAGCAAGGCGCGGCTCTTGCCGAGGCCGAAGGCGAGGTCGAACACGTCGGGGTGCGCGTGGGCGACGTACTCGTAGATCTGCACCGCCTCGGCATGCTTGTTGTGCTTGGCGTAGAGATCCGCGAGATACTGGCCGGATTCGAGCGAGGTGGGCGCGACGACGAGCGCGCCGTGCGCCGCGCCCATCGCTTCTTCGTAGCGCTTGAGCTCGACGAGGGAGCGCGCCATGGCGAGGCGCGCCTTCTCGCTGTGGGCGTCGACCTCGAGCGCGCGGGTGAAGCGCTCCACCGCGGGCTCGTGCTTGCCGTCGCGCGCGGCGCGCTCGCCGGCCGTGAAGTAGAGCGAGGCGAGGCGCTCGGCGGCGTTCGGGGGCGCGCCGGGGAGCGCGCGGGCCCGGGCGTACGAGGCGGCGGCGTCGTCGAAGCGCTCGACATCGAGGGCGTCGCCGAGGCAGAGCGAGCCAGGAAGGATCGTTCGGCGTGAGCGCGGCGCGCCGAGAGCACGCATCGACGGCCTCGAGCTTGCGGCCGAGCTGGCCGAGGCATGCGCGGCTGTTCGAGCGTGCCCTTGCTGCTCGGGTCGGCGCGGCGCACGACGGAGAGAGCGCGCACTGCGTCTTCATGGCGGCCGAGCGAGGCGTAGCAAGCGCCGAGGCGCGCGTTGGCGCCGGGGTGGCCCGGCTCGACGGCGAGCACCTTTTCGAGCGTGGACGCGGCCTCGGCGAGGCGGCCCTCGGCCTGGTACGCGGCGCCGAGATCGAGCAGCGCGTCGAGGTCGGTCGCGCCGCCGGTGACGGCCTGTTCGAGCGCGGAGGCGGCCTTGCCCGTGTCGCCCGCGGAGGCGTAGAGCTGGCCGAGGGCGCGCTGCTCTTTGGGGGTGAGCGGGCGGGCCGCGGCGACCTGCTGGTACGCGGCGATGGCCTCGGCGGCGCGGCCGTTCGCCGCGAGCAGCTCGGCGCGCGCGGCGTGGACCATGGCGCTCTTCTGCGGGTCACCGAGGACGAGCGCGGCGGCGCGCTGGAGGGCGTCGTCCGCCTCGCGCGCGCGGCCGAGCTTGAGGCATGCGAGGCCGTAGCCGTAGTACGCGGGGAAGACCTGGCGGTCGTAGCGGAGGGCCGAGGCGAAGGCCTGCGCGGCGGGCTCGGGCATGCCGAGCTCGGCCTGCGTCTCGCCGAGGAAGACCCACGCGGGCACGTGATCTTCGCGGCGGGCGAGGGCGCGCTTGGCCGCGTCGATCGCGTCCTTGGGGCGGCCCACCTTGCCGAAGGCGCGGGCCAGGGCGAGGCTCGGCTCCGGGTCCTGGGCGAGGAGCTGCTCGGCCCGCTCGAAGTCGCGCGCGGCCATGCCGAGATCGCCCGTCTCGGCGACGCGCTTGCCGCGCTCGAAGCGGAGCTGGCCGAGGGGCTCGGCGACGCCTTGCTGCGCAGGATCGAGCGCGAGCGCCCGCTCGAAGGCGTTGATGGCGCCCTCGGGGTTCTGGGCGGCGGCGTAGGCCTCGCCGAGCTGGCGCTGCGCGCGCGGATCGGAGGGCGCGGCGCGGACGAGCTGCTCGGCGGCCTCGACGCTCTCGGCGCCCCGGCCGAGCCTGGCGCGCACGTTGGAGAGCTCGAGGAGCACCGCGGCGTCGCCGGGGCGGAGCGCGAGGGCCTGCTCCAGCGCGCCGAGGGCTTCTTCATGGCGGCCGAGCGCGGCGGCCAGGCGGCCGCGGGAGAGGAGGGCGTCGCCGTCGTCCGGGGCGAGGCGGAGCACGTCGATGGTGGCAGCCAGCGCCTCCTCGCGTTGCCCGAGAGAGACCAGCGTTGACGCGAGGAGACGATGGACGTCGAGGCGAGACGGGTCGATCCGCGTGGCGCGGCGGAGCGGGGGGACGGCGTCGGCCGGGCGGCCGAGCGCGACGTAGCAGCTCGCCGCGCCGAAGATCGCGTCCACGGCGTCGATCTTCGCCTCGATGGCCTTCTCGTAGAGGCCCGCGGCCTCGGCATGCTCCCTGCGGGCGCGGAGCAGGTCGCCGAGGAAGATGGCCGGCGCGGTCGGATCGAGCGCCGCGCCCAGGGCCGCGCGGCCGCGCTCGATGGCCCGCTCGGCGCGCCCGGCCGCGGCGTCGCGCTGGGCGGCCGCGAGGTAGAGGGCGGACAGGCGCGGGCCGACGTCGGCCGCGGCCGGATCGAGCGAGCGGGCGCGTTCGAGGGCGGCGATGGCCTCGTCGTCGCGACCGGCGTCGGCGAGGGCGAAGCCGTACAGGCGGGCGAGGCGCCCGTCGCCCGGGAAGGTGCGCGCGGCGAGCTCCAGGGCGGCGAGGCGCTCGGCGGTGCGGCCGAGCTGCTCCAGGGCGGCGAGGCGCCCGTCGTGCAGCTCGGGCTTGCGCGGATCGGCCGCGATCGCCCGGCCGAACGCGTCGGCGGCCTCGGCGAAGCGGCCGCACTTGCTGTACGCCTGGCCGAGCAAGGCGCTGGCCGTGGGGTGGCCGGGCTGGATGCGGGCGAGCTGCTCGAGCGGATCGATCGCGGCCTCGAAGCGCTCGAGGCGCATCTCGGCGGTGGCGAGGGAGAGGAGCAGGTCGCGATCGTCGCCGAAGGCCTTGCGGGCCGCGCGCAGCTCGGCGGCCGCGGCCTCTTGATCGCCGAGGCCGGCCGCGAGCAGGCCGAGCCGGCGCGACTCGTCGGCGGAGAGCGGGCGGACCGTGGCGAGGCGGCGATACGCGGTGGCGGCCTCGGCGGCGCGGCCGGCGCCGTCGTGCAGGCGCGCGAGCTCGGCGTGCACGTCGGCCGCGTCGGGGCGCAGCTCGGCGGCCTTGCCGAGCTGGGCGACGGCCACCTCGGGCTGGCCGATCTTCACGGCCGCGGCGGCGAAGCCCACGCGCGCGTCGAACGATGAAGGGTCGTAGCGCACGGCCCGGGCGAAGGCCTCGGCGGCCTGGCTGTCGTGGGCGAGGCGGGCGCGGAGCTCGCCGAGGAGGAGCCAGGCCGCGGCGTCCTCCGGCGCGCGCAGCGTGGCCTCTTCCGCCGCGGAGAGCGCCTCGTGGGCCTTGCCCTGGTTGCGGTACGCGCGGGCCAGGCCGAGGCGGAGGGCGAGCGTCTCGGGCGAGAGGGCGAGGGCCGCGGCGAAGTCGGTCTCGGCGCCGCGCGCGTTGCCCTCGGCCTCGCGCTTCGCGGCGCGCTCGCCGAGCAGCTCGCCGAGGCGGCGCGCGACGTCGAAGCGCGATGGATCCAGGCTGCGCGCGCGCTCCAGCGTGGCGATGGCCTGATCGGCCTGGCCCGCCTGGGCGAGCGCGAGGCCGTAGCGCGAGGCCGCGTCGGGGTCGTCGGGCCGCGCGCGGTGGGCGCGTTCGAGGGCGCCGAGCTGATCGCCGGCCTTGCCGAGCCGCTCGTTGGCGGTGGCGAGGGAGAGCAGGGCGCTGCCGTCGTTCGGGCGCAGAGACACCGCGCGTTCGAGCGCCGTCGCGGCCTCACGCGCCTCGCCGACCCCGAGCAAGAGCTCGCCGAGCGTGCGCCAGGCGTCGGCGTTCTCGGGCGAGAGGCGCACGACCTCGCGGTAGCTCTGCGCGGCCTCGCCGGCCCGGCCGAGGCCGCGCAGGGTGTCGGCGAGCGTGGTCTGCGCCTCCAGCCGATCGGGCTCCACGGTGACGGCGCGCCGGAGCATGGAGACCGCGTCGTCCGGGCGGCTGAGCGAGAGGTACGCGAGGCCGGCGCCCACCAGCGCGTCGGCGCAGTCGACCCGGTGCCGGAGGGCGAGCTCGTAGGCCTCGGCCGCGCCGCGCGCGTCGCGATCGGCCGCGAGCACATCGCCGAGGAGCAGGGCCGCGCCGACGTTCGCCTCGTCGAGCGAGAGCGCCTCGCGGGCCGTGGAGGCCGCCTCGTGGCCGAGCTTGCGGGCCGCGTACGCGCGAGCCACCTCGAGGAGCAGGGCCGGCTCCTGCGCGCCGAAGCGGCGGGCCTTGGCGAGATCGTCGGCGCCCGGACCGGTCGCGCTCGGCGAGATCGCGGCCCCGGCGTCGACGGCGCGCGCGAGGTGGAGCTCGGCGATGCGCTTGCGCAGCGAAGGATCGTTTCCGCGGCCGATCCCGTCGGCGCGGGTGAGCATGCCGAGCGCGTCGTCGCGCCGGCCGAGGGTGTCGTAGGCCTTGCCGAGCTCGCGGTGCGCGTCGAGGTCGTTCGGCGAGAGGCGCACCAGGGCTTCGAGCGCGCTCCTGCGGGCGCCCTCGTCGCCGAGCGTGGTGTAGGCGCTCACCAGCGCGGCGAGCACCTCGGGGCGCGGCGCCTCCTTGGCGCGCGCGACCTCGTAGGCCGCGGCGGCCTCGGCATGCTGGCCGAGGCGCGCGAAGGCCGCGCCGAGGCGGGAAGAGACGTTGGGGTGCCCGTGCGCGGCGTCGCGCAGGCGCATGAGGATGCGCGTCGCATCGGCGTCGCGGCCGAGCGCCTCGAGCGCAGTGGCGAGCGGTTCGAGCAGCGCGGCGTCCGCCGGCCACTTGGCGAGGGCGGCGCTCAAGGCCTGCGCGGCCTCGTCGTGCTTGCCCGCGGCGGCGCACAGCAAGCCGAGGCGCTTCTGCTCCTCCGGCGCGAGCCCGCGCATCGCCTTGAGGTCGAGCAGCGCCTGGATCGACTGATCGCGCTTGCCGCTCGCCTCGTAGAGATCGGCCAGCTTGGCCTTGATCTTGGCGTCCTCCGGGGCGAGCTCCGCGGCCTTGAGCAGGGCCGCGATCGCCTCGTCGCGCAGGTCGCTCTCGGCGCACGCGAAGCCGAGGCCGGTCAGGGCGAGCAGGCGATCCGGGGTGGGTAGATCGGCCGTGGAGGCCTTGCGGTACGCGTCGACGGCCTCGCGCGCATAGCCGGCCTCGGTGTAGAGACGCCCGAGCAAGAGCCACGATCCACCGTGCGACGTGTGGACCTTGAGGTTCTGCCGGAGCACGTCGAGCGCCTCCTGCGAGCGGCCGAGCGCATGCAGCGCGCGAGCGATCGAGAGGGGGCGCGAAGGGTCGTCCGGGCCGAGCTCGCGGGCGCGGCGGTGGAGCGCGAGCGCGCCCTCGTGGTCGCCGCGGGCCGAGAGCTCGGCGCCCCGCTTGAGCACGAGCGCGTCGAGGCGGGCCGCGGCGCGGGCCGGGCCCTCGGGCAGGACCATCGCCTTTTCGAGGGTGATGATCGCGCCGTCTTCACGCCCGAGCGCGGCCTCCGCCGAGGCCAGCTCCCAGAGGCCGTCGAGGCTCTTCGGGCTGAGGCGCAGGAGCTCCGTCGCTGCGTCCGCCGCGTCGGCGTGCCGGCCTTTCTGCGCCTGGGCGCGCGCGAGGGCGAGCAGCAGATCCTGATCGTCCGGGCGCGCGCGTAGCACCGTCTTGGCGTTGCGCACGACATCGTCGTGGCGATCCATCCGCGCGTAGATCAGCGAGAGCGCGCGCCGCGCCGGGATGCGCTCCGGCTCCAGGCCGAGCAGCTTCTCGTACGAGGCGGCGGCGTCGGCGTCGCGCCGGAGCCCGTCCTGGCACCGGGCGATCGCCTCGAGCACGTCGAGGTCGTCCGGCAGGAGGCGGTAGAGCGTGGTGAGCGCGTCGAGCTCGCCCTCTCCCTCGCCGAGCGCGAGGCGGCAGGCCGCGAGGCGCCGGAGCGGATCGGCGTCGAGCGGGCGCACCTTGGCGAGGCGCAGGAAGGTGTCGCGCGCGTCGGCGAAGCGCTGCTCGGTCTGCTGCGCGAGGCCGAGCGCCGCCAGCGCGACCGAGTGCTCGGGATCGATCTTCACCGCGCGGGAGAGGGGCTCGATGGCGTCGGCGATCTTGCCGAGCTTCATGCACGCGTTGCCGAGGCCGACGAGCGCCTCGAAGCGATCGGGCTGATCGCGCAGCACCCGCTCGAAGGCCGCGCGCGCCGCGGGATGGTCTTCGATCGCCTCGCTCTCCTCGCCGAGGAGCTGGAAGATCTGGGCGCGATCGGGCGCGAGCTCGGTGCCTCTCCGCGCGGCGGCCGCGGCGTCGGCGCGGCGCCCGAGCGCGCGCAGGGCGGTGGCATGCTCGACGCAGAGCTGCGCGTCGTCGCGCTGGTAGAGGCGCGCCTTGCCGAGCTGCTCGGCGGCCTCGGCGTAGTCGCTCTCGGCGAGCGCCTGCTTGCCGGCCGCGCGGTGCATCTCCCCGAGCGGGACCTCCAGCGGGGCGAGCTTCGGATCGAGCGAGAGGGCGCGGGTGAGGTGATCGATGGCCGCCGGGGCCTTGCCGTTCTTGCGCTCGGCGAGGCCGAGGCGGCGGAGGAGCGCGGCGTCGTCCGGGCTCTTCTCGACGGCCTTGCGGAGCGCCTCTTCTTCTTTGACAGCGTTGTCGGTGCGCTCGTGGCACGCGGCGATCAGCGCCCAGAGCGAAGGATCGTCCGGCTCGGCCAGCGCAGCCACGCCGAGCGGGGCGAGCGCCTCGTCGTGGCGGCCGAGGCGGGCCAGCATCTCGCCGAGGCGGCGGTGGGCGCCCGCGCGCTTCGGGTCGAGGGCGAGCCCGGCCTCCTGCGAGGGGACGGCCTCGCTGTCGCGCCCCGCGAAGGCCAGCGTCTCGGCGAGGCCGAAGTGCGCCTCGGCGTCGTTCGGCCGCGCGCGCAGGCGCTGCTTGAAGGCCTGGAGCGCCTCGTGGATCTCCCCGCGCGCGCGCCGGACCTTGGCGAGCTCGCCGAAGGGGTCGGCCGGATCGCGCGCCGTTCGCGTCGCCTCTTCGAGGTGCTTCGCCGCCGTCTCCAGCTCGCCGGTCTTCGCGAGGAGCACGCCGAGATCGAAGTGCGCGTCGGCGAGCCCGGGCGAGAGCGCGAGCGCCGCCGTCAGCTCCCTGCGCGCGTCGGCGGCGCGGCCGAGCGCCACGAGGGCCCGCGCGTGGTGGAGGTGCGTCTCCGCGAGGGGCGGGCCGATCGTGAGCGCTTTTTCGAGGGTGCGCTGGGCCTCGCGGTGCGAGTCGAAGAGCAGGTACGCTTGACCGAGGGCGCGCAGCGTCTCGACCTGGCCGGGGCGGAGGTGATCGGCGCGCTCCAGCGACTCGACCGCCTCCTCGTGACGGCCGAGCTCCAGGTAGAGCCGCCCGATCCCGTCGCGGTAGCGCGCCTCCTTCGGCGCGAGCGCCGCGGCCCGCGCGAAGGCCTGCTCGGCCACGTCGAGCTTGCCCAGCGTCTGCCGGCAGATCGCGAGCTGAAAGAAGGTCTCGGGCGCCTCGGGCGACATCGGCGCGAGGCGCACCGCCTCTTCGAGCTCGAGGATCGCCTCGGCGTGGCGCTTCTGCTGGGCGAGGAGCGTGCCCTGGAGGGCGTGGGCCGAGGCGTCGTCCGGGCGGAGGCGGATGGCCTGGCGGACATCGGAGAGGGCGTCGTCGCGCTGGCCGAGGCGGGCGCGGCTGTCGGCGAGCCAGAAGAAGGCCTCGCCGTCGCGACCGGAGAGCTGGGTGGCCGCGATCAGCGCGGGCACGGCCGCGGCATGCTCGTCGAGCCTGCGGTGGATGAGCCCGAGGCCGCGGTGCAGATCGGCGCGACCGGAATCCGCGGCGATCGCGGCCTTGTACTCGCTCACCGCGTCGCGGAGCTGCTCGAGCTCCGAGGCGCAGATCGCCGCGCCGAGGTGGGCCTCGACGAAGCCCGGGCGGCGCTCGGCCGCCTCGCGGTACGCCGTGAGGGCCTGGGGCAATTGCCCGAGCGCCTTGAGGTGCCTGGCGAGCTCGAAGCGCAGCGCGGCGTCGTCCGGTTTGACGGCGATCGCCCGGCGGAGCGCGCTCGTCGCGTCGGGCGCGCGATCGAGGCGTTTGTAGGCCTCGGCGAGGAGCAGGAGCCCGTCGGTGTCGCTCCCGTCGAGGCGCACCGCCTGCTCCAGCGACTCCGCCGCGCGCTGCGGGTTGCCGAGGCCGATCTCGGCCCGCCCGAGCGCGGCGTGGTGCTTCGGCTGCTCCGGCGCGAGCTTGATCGCGCGGGAGAACGACGCGGCCGCCGCCTCGAAGCGGGAGAGCGCGAGCAGGCTGTTCCCGAGGGCCGCATGCACATCGGCGCGATCGGGCAGGAGGCCCGCCGCCCGCTCCAGCACCGGCACGGCCTTCTCGTGCCGCCCATCGCCCGCCAGCGCGAGCCCGCCACGGAGCTGGAGATCCGCGTCGGTCGGGAGCAGCTCCACCGCCCTCTCCGAGGCCGCCGCCGCGCCGGGCGCGTCCCCCACCGCCTCGCAGGCGCGGGCCAGGGCGACCCAGGCCTCCGCCGGCTTGTCGCGCTTCTGCACGTAGGCGAGGAGCGCCTCGCGCGCGCCCGGGTACATCGTGAGCTTGGCCCGCGTCAGGCCGAGATCGAGCAAGAGATCCGGGTCGCCCGGCGACTGCTCCAGGGCCAGCGTGAGGAACCGCTCGGCCTCGTCGAGGCGGGTCGACTTGAGCGCCACGTTGGCCGCGCCCCGGAGCAGCGAGACCATGTCCGGCTTGAGCGAGAGCGCCGTGGCGTACGACTCGGAGGCCGACCCGTACTCGCCGCGCTTCTCGTACTCCTGGGCGAGCGTGACATGCGCGTCCACGAGGTCCGGCTTGAGCTTGATCGCCTCGCGCAGGCAGCCCTGCGCCTCGTCCCACTGCCCCATCTCGGCGAGGAGCGAGCCGAGCGCCGCGTGCCCCGGCGCGTACTCCGGCTTGTCCTTCACCGCGCGCCGGAACGCGATCAGCGCCTGATCGGGCTTGCCGAGCTTGCGGTAGGCGTCCCCGAGCTGGACGCGCCGCACGGCGTCCTTGGAGTTGAGGAGCAAGCCATCTTGCAGGATGGTGATCAGCCGCTCCAGGTTGGCGTCGCTCATGGCCTCGTGGTGTCGCGCTGGGCAAAAGGCCGGGTCGGCGGCCGGGGCACCGAGCGTAGCGCGAAGGCGCTCCCCGCATGAACTATGATGCGCCTCCCGTGGGGGCGGCGCGGGGGTCGCGAGGCGCGCCTCGGGGCCCGTTCAGCGGATGATCGGCGGTTTGGTCCCCGGCCTGGCCACGCCCAGGGCTACCCCGCCCTCGCGCCGGTCGGCGACCCCGTAGGCCCAGCCGGTGGCCGGGTCGACCAGGATCTCGTTGGCGTGGCCGATCGGCATCGTGTCGAGGTCCACCATGTGCCCGCGCTGCCCGAGCTCGGCGAGGGCCGCCTTGGGGGGCGGGAGCAGCTTCTCCACCCGCACCTTGTCCGGCTGGTACTGGTGGTGGATGCGCCCGTGCGCCACCGCCTCGTCGACCGTCATCCCGTAGTCGACCAGGTTGCGGAACACCTGGGCCACGGTGTTCGGGATGGTGTCCCCGCCCGGTGAGCCCAGCACCAGCACGAGCTTGCCGTTCTGCGTCACGATCGTCGGCGTCATCGAGCTCGCCATCCGCTTGCCGGGGGCGATCCCGTTCACCCCCGTCTCGGAGAAGCCGCCCATGGCGTTGCCGAGCAGGACGCCTGTGCCGGGGATGATGATCTTCGACCCGAAGGCCGCCGACTGCGTGTACGTGCAGGACACGGCGTTGCCCTCGGCGTCGACGATCGAGAAATGCGTCGTCTGGGGGGACTCCGCCGCCGCGGCCGCGCCCGGCGCCGCCCCGTCCCCGATCGACTTTTGCAGCTCGGCCTCGGCCAGGGCGAGGTCGGCCGAGGTCGTCGCGTGATCGCGATCGAGCGCGGGCTTGCGGGTCTCGAGGTGCTCGCCGCCGAGGAGCAGGGCGAGGAGCTTCGCCTCGAAGTCGGGCTTCATGAAGTCGGGATCGGCCCCGACCAGGCGGCGCTCGGCGTAGGCCCGCCGCGCGGCCTCGACGAAGAGGTGGAGCGAGAGCCCCGCGTCGGCCGGCGCCTCGTACGCGCGCCAGCGCTCCAGGGTGAGCATGATCTGGGCGAACGCGACCCCGCCCATCGACGGCGGAGGCATGGTCAAAACGTCGAAGCCCCGGTACGAAAAGCGGAGCGGGGCGCGCAGCTTGGCCTGGTAAGCGCCGAGATCGGCCGCGGTGATCAGCCCGCCGTGCGCGCCCATGGCCTTGTCGATCGCCGCGGCCACCCAGCCGCCGTAGAAGCCCGAAGGGCCCTCCTTGGCGATCGTCTCCAGGGTCTTCGCGAGGTCGGTCTGCTTGACGCGATCGCCTTGTTTCCAGGGATCTTTGCCGTGTCCCCAGACGGCGCGGGCCGCCGGATCTTTCTTGAGCTTCTCCCAGTTCCACCCGAGCACCAGGCCCTGCCGGACCCCGAGCTTGTGGCCCTTCTTCGCGAGGGCGATGGCCGGGGCGATCAGCTCGGCGAGGGGGCGCGTGCCGAATTTCTGGAGGGCCAGGCTCATCCCCGCCACGGTGCCGGGCACGCCCGCCGACGGGTAGCCGATGGCCCCGGCGTCGAGCATGGCCTTGTTCTTCTCGGCGGTCGCCGAGGCCGGCGCGGTCTCCCGGAAATCGACGGCCGCGGTCTCGCCCGAGGCCTTGCGGATCAGCATGAAGCCGCCTCCGCCGATGTTGCCCGCGCTCGGGTGCGTGACGGCGAGCGCGTAGGCCACCGCCACCGCCGCGTCGACGGCGTTGCCGCCCTTCTTGAGCACCTCGGCGCAGATGGACGTCGCGTTCGTCTCCACCGTGGCGCACACACCGGCGTTTCCCGGCACGGCGTTCTTGCCGCCGGCGTGGAGGACGATCGGCGGATCGGGCGGAGCAGGCGCGGGGTACAAGGCCGCAGGCGCGCTCGCGGAGGCTGAGGTCACCGCGGAAGACGACGCGGATGCGAGGGGAGGCGCGCTCGTCGCGGGGGCCGACGCGAGCGACGCAGGATCGCTCGGCGGTTGCGCAGGCGGGGCCGGGGTGGAGCAGGAGAGCCCCGCCGCGCCGAGCGCGAGCGCCGGCAGGGCGGCGAGCAGCGTTCGGGCGAGGGAGGGAGAGGGGCGGGGCATCGGGTGCTGGAACGATAACGCGCGCCGCCCCCGGAGCGCATCCGGCGGCTCGAAAAACCGTTCGAGCAGCCGGATGGTGTGGTCTCGGGTGCGCCTTTCGCGATCAGGCCGCGCGGCGGCGGCGCGAGGCCACGAGGCCCACGCCCACGGCCATGGCGGCGATCGCCCCCACGTCGAAGGGCGCGCTCCCGACGGGCGCGGCCGCGCAGCTCACGCTGGCCGCGGCGTTGCCGGTGCAGGTGCCGCTCGCGGTGTCGCAGTGCCCGCTCGCGCTGTAGTCGATCGAGATGTTGTACTGCGACTCCAGGAACGCGATGCAGTCGTCGAGGTTGCCGACGTGCACGTACTGGTCGACGCCGTTCTGATCCTTGCAGAAGAGCGCGCCGTCCGGGGCCTTGCAGTCGGTCTCGCAGCCGCCCTTGAGGTCGGCGGTGCACATGTACGAGCAGTCGAAGTTCGCCTGCGCCGTGCAGCTCCCGGTGCAGCTGCCCTGGCACTGGGCCTGGCAGTCGGCCTTGGGCGGGACGGCCTTGCACTGCGTCTGGCAGTTGGTCTGACAGCTCTCCTTGCAGTAGCTCGTGCAGGTCGTCTGGTCGGCGTCGGTCGAGCAGCGGCTGTCGCAGCTCCCCTCGCAGTCGGAGCGGCAGCTCCCCTCGCAGTCGATGCTGCCCGCGTTCGCCTCGCAGTCGGCGACGCACTGCGTGTTGCAGGTGCCGGAGCACGACGCGTCGATGGCCACGTCGCACTTGCCGTTGCAGGCGGCTTCGAAGCTCAGCGGCTCGCATTTGGCGGTGCAGCCGCCGCTCACGTCGAGGTGGCAGTCCCCGGTGGCGAGCAGATCGATGTTTCCGCAGGCGCTCCGGTCGGGAGCGGCCATCGCCGGGCCGGCGAGCAGGAGCATGGGGGCGGCAACGGCGGCGAAGAACAGCGAAGTGAGGGTGCGTCGCATGGGAAGATTCTCCTCTGTAGGTCAGGAATTCGTGGGATGACGGCGGGGGTGCTTGCAAAGCCCCGACCATCGCTGCGTGGGGCGCAGCATAGCCGCGCATCCCGCGGATTCAGCCCCATGTAGGTGTTCCTGGGTCACAAGAGGTAGAAAACAATTGTTCATACCCCTGCGGCCTCAAGGCATCAGGGTGCTATCTGGCTTGTCTTTTGCTTGCCCCATCGCGCGAGGATGGCTCGCCTGGCCTTGCCGGCCGCGGGCTTGGAGACGAAGTCGCCCCCGGCCGTCCAGAACGCGCCGTGGCCGTCGTTCCAGGAGCCGTGCAGGTCGCCGGTCGGGTCCTTGTCGAACTCGTCGACCCACGCGCCGTCCACGAGGCGCTGCTTGAGACCGCCGAAGCCGACGATCAGCACCTCGCCCGGGGCCCCGCAGGTCACACCGTTGACGACGTTGGACAGACTCACCGTGACCTTGCTCCAGGTCGCGCCGTCGCTGTGGATCACGTCGCTCCCGCCGACCGCGTAGACATCCGTGGCGCTGCACCCGAAGACGGTGAGCAGCGTGCTCTTGGCGACGGGCGGGTCGGACTCGAGCAGCCAGGTGTCGCCCTTCTTGTGCCAGACGGTGGCGAACTCGCCGATGGCGTAGAGGTTGTCCGAGCTCGTGCCCCAGATCTTGTTGAGCGAGCGGCCGAGGGGCATCCCGGGGAGCGGCACCTTGCTCCAGCTCTTGCCGTCGAAGTGGAGGATCACGTCGTTGTCGGCGGCGGTGCCCTTGCCGGGCGTGCCGGCCGAGGCCCACACATCGATCGGGCTCGCCGCCCACAGGCCCCAGATCGTGGCGGTGGTGACGGGCGGATACTCCTGGAAGGCCGAGCCGTCCCAGTGGGTCATCCGGCCATGCTCGCCGACCATCCACACGTCGTTCGAGCTGGTGCCGCTCACCCACCAGAACGAGTCGCTTCCGCCGGGCGAGAGGTCCTTCCAGCTCGTGCCGTCGAAGTGCCAGGCCACGCCGCCGAAGCCCGTGTTGCCGAGACCGCCGCCGACGGTGAACACATCGTCGGGCCCGGTGCCCCACACGGAGAGCAGCGCGCCGCCGAGGCTCGTGCCGTCGTAGACCACCTGCCAGGCGGGCTCGTCGCTGCCGCCTCCACCCGTGCCTCCGCTGCCGGTCGGATCGCTCGGCCCGCAGGCCGCGCCCGCCGCGGCGATCGCGCCGCCGAGCGCGACGAAGAAGACCTTGCCGATCACCCCGGCGGTCGAAAGAGTCGCTCGCTGCTCGCTCATGGATGGCTCCCTCCGCTCCCTCCGCCGCCCGCTCCACCGTCGCAGGTCTCTCCGAGGATGTAGCCCTCTTTGCAGGTGCACGTGCAGAAGGGCATGTACGCCTCCTCGGCGCAGAAGGGGGTGACCTTGATCTTGCTCGTCGCGCTGCGCTTGTCGCGGTCGGTCACCGTCACCTCGAGCTGGTGAACATGCCCGTAGATGTCGCTCTTCGACCAGTTGTTCGGGCAGACCGAGATGTTCGAGAAGGACGCGATGTCGCTGTCCGTGCTCTGGCCCCAGCCGTCGCCGGAGTCTTCGAGGTTCACGGTGCGGGCGTCGACCTGCACGAGGTTCGAGCCGAGGTCGCGCAGGGCGCCGGAGATCTTCGCGCCGCACGGGTCGATGTTCTTCGCGCGCACGCCCGCGAAGATCACCTCGCCGCCCTGGGGCGGGAAGATCATCGGCACCATGTCGCCCTCGCTCACCTTGGTCGAGGTGTTGCTCGCCCCGAGGACGATCACCTCCATCACGATGTCCTGCGATTTATCGCCGATGAAGGGCAGCGTGCAGCCGGGCGCGTCGGCAGGCGCGTCGGTGCCGGCGTCCGAGGGTGGGCTCGGATCGTCGGGGCAGCCGGTGAGCGCGAGGAGGAAGGAGAAAGGGAGGAGGGCCGCGCCGGTGCGGGAGAGGCGCCGGCGCGGCGAGCGCACAGGGGGGAGCATCAGCGCCGGTCGATCACTGGCAGTGGATGTCGTCCTGCTTCGGGTAGTAGTAGATGAAGGCGTTGCAGTGCTCGTTCTTGTCGACCACACCGCCGAAGGTGTAGCAGCAGTCGAGCTTGTCCGCGGGGGTCATGTGCTTGGCGACGTCGTAGTCGTCGAGGCCCTTGCAGCCGATCGCGGGATCGGGCGCGACCCAGTCGTACGAGCACGTGTACCAGATGCCGCCCTTGGCCGGGATCGTCACGTCGAGCTCGGGCGAGTGCATCATCGGCGGCTCGTCCCACGCCTTCGACTCGTAGAAGCGCGCCGCGTCGTCGGGCGTGGTCGCGCTCGTGCCGTCCCACGAGTAGATGTCGAACTGGGTGCCGCGGCTGTGGAAGTGGCCGTTGGCGCCGATGACCTGCACGGGCTTGTCGCTGTTGATCTGGCACGAGCCCTCGAACGTCGGCGTCGGGTTGTGCTCGCAGATCCGGATCGACTGCTTCGTCGCGAAGATCGTCCCGAGCTCGGCCTTGACCTCTTCGGCGGGGATGGTGTGGAAGTTGACCCGCACGAGGCCCGGGTCCTCCGTCTTCTGCGTCGTGGCGTTGACGTAGTGGGTCTGGAGCATGATCCAGTC
This sequence comes from Byssovorax sp., assembly GCA_046351295.1. Lineage (GTDB taxonomy): Bacteria > Myxococcota_A > Polyangia > Polyangiales > Polyangiaceae > JAXLYT01. The sequence continues at coordinate 33,531 of JAXLYT010000032.1, read as the reverse complement.
GTCCTGCTGGAGGACGTTCGCCACGCCGTCGGGGAAGGTCCAGTCCGTGTTGCCGTCGAGCTGCGAGTTGGCGATGAGCGGCCAGTCCGCCCAGTTGGGGCTCTTGAAGCACTCGCCGGTGCCGTTCTGCGCCTTCTGCACGGCGCCCTTCGCCGGATCGAGGCCGACGATGGTCTTCACCTTGAAGATGTTCATGTGGTGAGACCCGGGCCGCTGCGCGATCTGCACCCGGTGCAGGTTCACCGGCTTGGTCGCGTCGAGCCCGCCCGACTTGGCGAGATCGCTGACCTTGAAGAAGTAGCAATCTTGCTCCTCGACCCCCGCGTCGACCGGCGTCTCCTGGCTCTGGAACTGGAAGCCTTCACCCTTGGCCGGTGGCGCAAGCTGTGCCGGATCCGAGGGCGTCGGTGTCGGTGTCGGATCGGCGGGGCCGCAGCCGGCGAAGGTGGCGAGGAAGAGCGAAGAAACGATCAACGCAGCGAGATGACGCATGGGTCCTCCACGGAAGTACGAGGTCTCGGGCGGGGCCATCATGCAAGGGTCTGGCCAGCGACGCGGTGGACACGCGCAGAGCCCCACGATCTGCTAAGCTATCGAGCCGAGGTCCTGATGTCGACGAAAACTCCCTGCGGCGCGCACACCGAGATCCTGAACAACAACGCCGTCCGGGTGACCCGCTGCACCTGCGGCACGCTCCATGTGACGCTCAACGCGAACGGCGTCACCCTCCGCCTTTCGGCCGAGAATTTCAGGAAAATCGCGCAGAGCATGATGGCCGCGAACGACAAGCTCGACGAGCCCGTCGAGCACAGCGCGACCGGCTCGACGAGCATCAACTGACGGGGCGCACCGCTCCGCAGAAAAGAAGAAGGGCACGGCGACCATGATCGCCGTGCCCTGGTTTCGAGCCCGCTTTGGCGGGCTTTCTCGTTCGCCGCTCAGCCGCGTTTGTCGAGCGGAACGTAATCGCGCAGCGTCTCACCCGTGTAGATCTGTCGCGGACGGCCGATCTTCGTGGTGGGGTTGTCGTTCATCTCCTTCCAGTGGGCGATCCAGCCGGGGAGACGTCCGAGGGCGAACATGACGGTGAACATGTTCGTCGGGAAGCCGAGCGCGCGGTAGATGAGGCCGCTGTAGAAGTCGACGTTCGGGTAGAGCTTGCGGTCGACGAAGTACGGGTCCTTGAGCGCGGCCTCTTCGAGGCGGAGGGCGATGTCGAGGAGCGGGTCGCGGATGCCGAGCTTGCTCAGCACCTTGTCGGCGGCGGCCTTGATGAGCCGCGCGCGCGGGTCGTAGTTCTTGTAGACCCGGTGGCCGAAGCCCATCAGCTTGAAGCCGGAGTTCTTGTCCTTGGCGAGCGCGATGAACTTCGAGACGTCGCCGCCGTCCTTCTTGATCTGCTCGAGCATCTCGACGACCTCCTGGTTGGCGCCGCCGTGGAGCGGGCCCCAGAGGGCGCAGATGCCGGCGGCGATCGAGGCGAAGAGGTTCGCCTTCGAGCTGCCGACGAGGCGCACCGTGGAGGTCGAGCAGTTCTGCTCGTGATCGGCGTGGAGGATGAGCAGGAGGTTCAGCACCTTCACCACGTCGTCGTCGATCTCGTACGGCTCGGCGGGCACCGAGAACATCATGTTGAGGAAGTTCGCGCAGTACGAGAGCGAGTTCTGCGGGTAGACGAAGGGCTGCCCGATCGACTTCTTGTACGAGAAGGCCGCGATCGTCCGCACCTTGGCGAGCAGGCGCGCGATCGTGATGTCGATGAGCTCCTTGTTCGCCACGTCGATCGCCTCGGGGTAGAAGCTCGACAGCGAGACGACCATCGACGAGAGGATCGCCATCGGGTGCGCCGTCGACGGGTAGCCGTCGTAGAAGCGCTTCATGTCCTCGTGGATGAGCGAGTGGCGCGTGAGAAGCGTGGAGAAGCGGCCGAGCTCGTCCTTGTTCGGCAGCTTGCCGTAGATGAGGAGGAACGCCGTCTCGACGAAGGTCGAGTGCTCTCCGAGCTGATCGATCGGGATGCCCCGGTACCGCAGGATGCCCTTGTCCCCGTCGATGTAGGTGATCGCGCTCGTCGTCGACGCGGTGTTCATGAACGCCGGGTCGAGCACGACGTGCCCCGTCTTCGCGAGCAGGGGCGAGATGTCGATGCCCCTCTCGTTCTCCGTTCCCTTGATCACCGGCAGCTCGAGAGTCTGCTCGTTGTCCTGGATGTTGAGGGTCAGCTTGGCCCGTTCCTGCACGCGTCCTCCTTGGTGCGGCGCTCTCGGCGCGCCGCGTCGTGCGGAAGGCTAACACGAGGTCCCGACCCTTCCGAGCGGGTTGTGGGCAAGATCGCGCGCGCAGCGCTCGCTCCGGCACCTGGCGCACCTCCGTGCTCCCCGCGAGCCGCCGGCCTTGCACGAGTGAAAGGCGGCGCCGCCCCGGGCCGCGGAGGGCTATGCTGCCGCCGATGGTCGCGCTCGCCCCTCTGCTCCGCGGGTCCCTCCGGGACCACCCCCTCGCGCCCCGCCTCGCCGCGGAGGTGCTCCGCATCCACAGCCGCTACGCCGGGGAAATCGTCGCGCAGAATCGCCTCTGCCCGCACCTCAAGGACGTCGAGACGGGCTTCGGCCGCTTCGTGGTGGTGCTCGATCCTGCGCTCGACGTGGCGACGGCCGTCGAGGCCGTCCAGGCCGCAGAGACCTCGGTGGTCCACGTCGTCTTCCCGTGCGTCCGTCCCCCGGCCTCCGACTTCGAAAAATTTTCGGGCCGCGTCCGCGAGGCCCTCAAGAAGGCCATGCCCGAGCCCCCGGTGATGGCGACCTTCCACCCCGAGCTGAGCGGCGATCCAGGCGGCGCCTACCGGACCGTCGGGCTGCTGCGCCGCGCGCCCGACCCCTTCATCCAGCTCATCCCCGACGGCCTGCACCAGGGCGGGACGGTGATGGCCACCACCGACTACACCGCCCCTCAGCCCGAGCCCGCGCCCGAGGTCGACAACTCGCTCGCCATCTACGAGCGCCTGCGCGGCGAGCCCCTCGCCCAGCTCTTCGCGCAAATGGCCGAGATCCACCGCGACCGGAAGGCGAGCTACGCGCCGTTCCTCGAGGAGATGGGGCTGCCGGCGATGGATCTGCCGTCGCATCTCCTCTGAGACCCGCGCCCCCTCAGGACGCCGCCGCCTTCATCGCCCTCGCCGCGAAGAGCGGCATCACATGCGGCATCCCGGCCGCCAGCGTGTCGAGGCTCGGATCGATCTGCGCGGCCAGCCAGAACATCACCACGCAGGCCCGCTCCACGTAGAACCAGCCCTCCGGGTACTCCACCGAGCGCATCAGCTCCTGCAGCTCGCCGCGCTCCACCTCGGGATCGGCGAGCTGCTGGAGCTGCTCCGGCTTCGCGCGCAGGAGGGCCGCGGGCGTGCGGTCCTGGATCTTCAGCAGCTTGCCGAAATAGGTCTTCACCGTCTTCTCGAGCAGCGCGTCGTTGCCCCCTTCGGCCACGAAGCCCATCGCCCGGAAGCCCGCGAGCACGAGCGCGTCGTTCTGCGTGAAGACCCCCTGGAGCAGATCGAGCATCCCATCGATCATCGCCGGATCGGCCTCGCAGATCGCGCCGAAGTCGAGCACCACGAGGCGGAATTTCCCTTCGCCGAGGGGCTCGACGAGGAAGTTGCCGGGGTGGGGATCGGCGTGGAAGAAGCGGTCGGCGAAGAGCATCTTGTAGAAGGCCGACACGAGGCGGAGCGCCACGTCGCCGCGCTTGACGGAGGCTTTTTCGAGCTCATCGAAGCGGGTGATCTTCACGCCGGGCATGAAGGTCATGGTCAGCACGTCGCGCGTCGTCAGCTCCTCCACGGGCGCGGGGAAGGCGATGCCCGCGTCGCCCGCGAAGTTCTTCGCCATCCGCTGCATGCACTCGGCCTCGTGCAGGTAGTCGGTCTCGCGCCGGAGCAGATCGACCAGCGACTCGTGCACGCGCTCGATCCGATGCACCGGCACGAAGCGCTTGTAGACGAGGATCGCGAGGCCGAGCACGCGCATGTCCACGCCGATGATCCCGCGGATGTTCGGGTAGAGGAACTTGACGGCCACCTCGCGCCCGTCGAAGAGCCGCGCCCGGTGCACCTGCCCGAGCGAGGCCGCGGCGATCGGCTCGCGCTCGATGGAGGCGAAGAGCGCGTCGGCGTCCTTGCCGAAGCTCGCGCGGAGCGCCGCTTCGAGGTCGGAGAAGGGGTGCGCCGGCACCTGATCCTGGAGCTGCTCGAGCGCCTTCGTGTACGCGCGCGGCAAAAAGCCGCCCATGATCGAGAGCACCTGGCCGAGCTTGATGAACACCCCGCGCAGCCGGAGCATGCCGCGGAGCAGGCGCGCCGCGTTCTTCTGATCGACGCGCTTCCTGCGGGCTTCGAGCCAGGGCGGGAGCACGCGCCCGGAGAGGGCCGCGGCGAGCCCGAGCCCGAGCCGCGCCGGCTCCTTCTCACCGGTCACCACCTTCTTGCCGAAGACCCGCCCGAGCCCGATCTGGACGAGGTAGCTCGACAGGATCACCCCGAAGACGAACAGGGAACGGAGGAGGCGGATGAAGAGCAAGGGGGCGCGGCGGCATCATGGCACGGCGCGGCCGGCAGGCGAGGGGCGAAAAAAGAGAGGGCGCCCCCACGGCGGTGACCGCCGCGCGAGCGCCCTCGTTGCGCCCTCCGGCCACGCGGGCCGGGCGGCGCGATGGATCAGGCCACCGAGTCCTTGATCGCCTTGATGGGGCGAGCGCGGACCGTCTTGCTCGCCGGCTTCGCGGCGAAGGTGGTCGGCTGCTTGGTGAAGGGGTTGATGCCCTGGCGCGCCTTGGTGGCGGGCTTCTTCACCACGCGGAACTTGGCGAAGCCGGGCATCGTGAAGATGCCGGCCTTGCGCAGCTCCTTGTAGGCGATGTCCGAGAGCGCATCGAGGACGGCCTTGACCTGCTTGCGGGTCACGTCCCCAGCCTGCTCCACCACCGCGTTCACCAGCGCGCTCTTGCTGATCGAGCCGGCCTTCTTCGCTTCGGTTTTCTTTCCAGCCATGATTTCTCCTCCGATGCGTGCAGCATCTGCACCTTTCGCGACGCAGAAACAACCACAACGCGCACCGCGAAGCCAAGAGCAAATCGTCATTCGGAACGAGAAAAATAGGCGTTTGGGGGATCGGTCTCCGGGACCCCCGCCCCTCGGGGCCCGGGGCCTTGGCCGGGCGCCTCGCCGAAATCGCCCTGATTTCCGGCGATTATGGGCAATTTCGCACGCGCTGCTCCACCTCGTCGCCGCCGCGGGGGGCGGCGCGTCGTTCTCGTCCCCGACGGCGCCGCTTGTCGCCTACCATGGGCGCCCCATGCGCCTCCGCCGTTCGTTGCTTCGCCTCTCGCTCCTCGCCACCCTTGCTCTGTCCGCGGGCGCCGCCTCGGCCGCGCCCTCCGCCAAGGACAAGAACGACGCCCGCGCCCTCGTCACCGACGCCAAGAAGGCCATCAAAGAGAAGCGCTTCGCCGACGCCGAGAAGGCCCTCCGCAGCGCCGACGAGCTCGACCCGAGCCCGCAGAACAAGATCGATCTCGGCCAGGTCCTCGCCGAGCAGGGCAAGCTGGTCGACGCGAGCAAGGTCCTCCACAGCGTGGCCGACGCGGCCGACACGAGCCCCGCAGGCAAGAAGGCGCAGGACGCGGCGAAGAAGGCGCTCAAGGAGCTCGAGCCGAAGATCCCCTGGATCCAGGTCGAGGTGACGGGCCCCGGCGAGGGCACGAAGGTGGTCGTCAAGCTCGACGGCGCGGAGGTCGACGCCACGGCCGACATCGCGGCCGACCTCGGCGATCACCAGGTGTCGGTGAGCGCCGACGGCTTCCAGCCCGCCGACAAGTCGCTCAAGCTCACCGAGGGCGCGCACGAGCACCTGTCCTTCGCCCTCGCGCCGGCCCCTTCGAGCAAGGAAACGAAGTCCGGGGGGACGCTCGTGCCGGGCATCATCGGCCTCGGCGTCGGCGCGGTCGGCCTCGGCCTCGGCATCGGCTTCGGGGTGATGGCGCTCGGCCAGACCGAGGACGCGAAGAAGAACTGCACGGGCAACATCTGCAGCCCCGCGGCCGCGGACGACATCTCCGCCTCGAAGACGAGCGGCAACGTCTCCACCGCGGGCTTCATCATCGGCGGCGCCGGCGTGGCGGCCGGCGTCGTGCTCCTCATCGCGCTCGGCGGCGGGAAGAAGGACGAGAAGAAGGACAAGCCCGCGACGAGCTTCTCCATCTCCCCGTGGGCCGGCCTCGGCTCGGCCGGCGTCCACGGCACCTTCTAGCGCCGCCTCACACCCAGCTCCCGAACCCCGACCGTCAGGGAGGGGATCAGGGCGACAGCGACGCGCGCTGGCGCAGGGAGCGATCGATGCTCCGGACGAGCTTGAAGTAGTCGAGCGGCTTGCTCAGCGCCTCGCACACGCCCGCGAGCGGCCCGGGGTTGCGGCTCGCGGTCACGACGACCACCGGGACCTCGGCGAGGACGGTGTCGCGCCGCAGCTCCTCGAGGAGCTGCCAGCCGTCCATCACCGGCATCATGAGATCGAGGAGCACCACCGGCGGCGACGGGCTCGCGCGAAGGATCTTCAGCGCCGCGGCGCCGTTCTCGGCCGTCTCCACGTCGTAGCCGTGGTCCTCGAGGATGTCGCGGAGGATCTGGCGCAGATCGTAGTCGTCGTCGACGACCAGGACCGATCGGTGCTTGTTGGGCGCGCGGAGCAAGGTCGAGGGCGGGGGGTCGCGGACGATGATCCCCGTGGAGAGCGCGAAGGCGATCGCCGCGAGCCCCATCGCCTCGTCGACCCCGTGGCTGCGGAGCATCGCGATCGCCGAGGAGCCCTTCATCGGCCCGCCGTACCGGAGCGCCTCGGCGATCTCGTGGGCGAGCGCGCGCAGGCGTTGATCGCCGGCCCCTTCGGCCAGCGCCCTCGGCGCGATCTCGGTCTTCGGCAACGTCGGCGGCGCCGCGGCGTCGAGCGGGACGATCTCCGACATATGGGCCGGGAGCAGCACCGCGGGGTGCGCCGCTGCCGCCGGCTGCACGATGGACGGCGGCGTAATGGATGGCGGCGCGATGGACGCCGGCGCGATGGACGCCGGCGCGGCCGGCGGCGTGGCCGGCGCCGACATGGTCGGGGCCGGCGCCGGCGCGCTCAGCGGGCGCGCCGCGGGGAGCGCGGGCTCGGTCGGGATGGTGCGCGGATCGGGCTGCGGTCGGGCGCGCGAGGTCGACGCGGCCGGCGGCGCCGGCGGCGGGGACAGCAGGGCCCGGACGTGATCGAGATCGATCGGGCGCATCAGGATCGAGCGCCCGGTGCCGATCAGGTAGCTCGCGACGTCGGGCCGGAGCGCGCCGTCGGCCACGAAGACGAAGCGCTTGGCGAGCTCGGGCCTCCGCCGCGCGATGGACGCGTGGAGGGCGGGGCCGGAGACGTCGGGGAGATGGACGTTGCAGAGGATCAGCGAAGGGGAGAGGCCTTGATCGGCGAGCCGCTCGGCCTCGGCCGCGCTGCGGGTGCCCCGGATGTCGAGCTCGGGCAGCGCGTGGACCATGATCTCGATGAACAGCGCGTCGGGGTCGATCCAGAGGACGAGCGGGCGCGCCTCGGCGGCGGGCGAGCGCCGCGTGGGAGGGCCGAGCTTCGGGGCCGCGCCGGCCGAGCCCTGCGCCTCCGGGGTGCGCGCGGCGGGGAGGACGATGATGCACGGGACGCCCGAAGCGGCCATCTCCACGTGGCCCTCGTGCGCGCCGACGATCTGCCGGACGAGCGTCAGGTCTACCGCGGAGCCCCTCGGCGCGGCGCCGTGCAAGAGGACGGCGCCCCCCGACTCGGCGAAGGACGCGGAGAGGATCTCGTGCGCGCCCTGGCGCCGGATCTCGATCGCGAGGCGCGCGCGCGCCGTGTTCGCGCCGGCCGCGGCGGAGGAGGCGCTGCCCGCGCCGGCCATCGCGGTCGCGGCCGCGCCGAGGAGCACGTGGACGAGGAGCTGCAGGAGCTCGCTGCGCCGCCCCACGACGACGTGCCCGCGCGGAGCGTGGAGCTCGACCTCGACCCTCCGATCGCGCAGGTACGGACCGGCGAGCGAGAGCACCTCGTCGGTGAGCACCGCCAGATCGATCCGCTCGGGCGCGCCTGCCTGCGTCCCCGACGCGAAGCGCCGCGCGACCTTCTGCGCCCGCTTGAGCGCGCCCCAGCAGTCCGCGGTGCGGGACACGAGCGCGGCGAACGCCTCCTCGGCGCCGGCCCCCGCGGTGCGCACCTGCGACCGATCGCGGAGCACCTCGACGAGCTCGCGCTGCTCCTCGAAGTGATGATCGAGCAGCCGGAGCTCCGCCTCGATCGCGTGGGCGAACCCCGCGGCGAGCACGCCGAGCACGCGCTGCCGCGCGGCCTCGGGATCGGCCTGTGGGTCGCCCGCGAAGGCCTCCCGGCTCGCGCGCGGGGGGACCGCATCCGGCAGCGTGGGCCGATCGGAGGTCGCCTGTTCGAGACTCGAATCCTGAGAGGTGATCATCGTCCCCATGAATCCAACGATACTCCTGCCCCAATCATCCGTCGCAACCTCACCGTGGAGTGTCGGTGCTTTTCTTCTTCGAAGGTGGAATGCGCAAATCGAGTGCGCATGTCGCGGACATATTGGTGAGTTGCCATTGCAAAAAACGTTTGAGGGCAAAGGAGTCCGTCCTGGATCACCGCTGTGGGCTGGTCTTTCTCCTTTCCATGGGTTTGGTCGCGAACGGATCTGGAAGGATCACTGTTGTATGAGCGGAGTCACTGGCTCACAATTCGTCAGGTGCGGTGCGTGGCCGTCGAGCGGCGGCTGATATCACGTCTTAGGCGTCGTTCACGGCGCCGAGCGAGGACACGAGCATGGTCCAGCCTGGACAGTCGTCGCCAAGGCCGGTGAAAGTTCTTCTCGTCGATGATCGAGAAGAGAACCTGCTCGCGCTCGAGGTGATCCTCGAGGCGCCGGATCTCCAGATCGTCCGGGCGAGCTCGGGCGCCGAGGCGCTGCGCTGCGTGCTGCGCGACACCTTCGCGGTCATCCTCCTCGACGTGGCGATGCCGAGGATGGACGGCTTCGAGGTGGCGCAGCTCATCAAGCAGCACAACCAGACGAAGCACATCCCGATCATCTTCTTGACCGCGGCGAGCAAGGACGTCGAGAGCATCTATCGGGGCTACGAGGTGGGCGCCGTCGACTACATCCTGAAGCCCATCGACCCCTCGGTGGTGCGCGCCAAGGTGGCGGTGTTCGTCGAGCTCCACCGCCGCGGCGAGGAGATCCGGCGCCAGTCCGAGCTGCTCCGCGAGGCCGAGATCGAGCGGCTGCGCGGCACGGTCGAGAAGCGCTACCGGAACCTCGCCGACGCCGTCCCCCAGCTCGTCTTCACCGCGCGGCCGGACGGGGAGATCTCGTTCTTCAACCAGCGCTGGTCGGCGTACACGGGCATGCAGCTCGCGCCGGGCCCGCTCGTCTGGTCGTCGGTCATCCACCCGAGCGACGTCCAGGGCTTCGTCGCGCAGTACCAGGAGTCCCTCGAGTCGGGGCTCGCCTTCCGCACCGAGTGCCGGCTGCGCAGCGCGGTCGGCGCCTACCGCTACTACCTCTGCGAGGTCGTCCCCGAGCACGACCTCGACCGGAACCTCACCGGCTTCCTCGGCACCTTCACCGACGTCGACGATCGCAAGCGGCTCGACGAAGAGCGCTCGGAGATCCTCCTCCGCGCCCAGGTCGCGCGCGCCGAGGCCGAGCTCGCGCTCCACCGCTTCGAGTTCCTGGCCGAGGCCTCGAGCCTCCTCACCCGGTCGCTCGACACGAGCGGCATCCTCCAGGGCCTCGCCGAGATCGTGACCCCGCGCCTCTGCCGCTGGTGCGTGATCGATCTCCCCCGGCCGGACGGGGAGATCGAGCAGGTCGCGTTCGCGCACGAGAGCCCCGCCCTGCGCCCGCGCGGCGTGGGGCTCCGCCGGCGCCTGCACCCCGAGCCCGACGCCAAGGGCGGCGTGGCCGGGGTGCTCCGGAGCGGGCAGCCCGAGCTCTCGCCTGTCCCTTGCGATCCGCTGGTGGTCACTGCGGCGCTCGGCGCCGACGACGTGAGCCTGGTGGAGCGCCTGGGCGGGGCGGCGTACCTCGCCGTGCCGCTCTGCGCCCGCGGGCAGGTGCTCGGGGTGATGACGCTGGTCGCGGGGGGGCCGCCCGCGAGCCGCGCCGCCTTCGATCCGGCCGACGTGGCGCTCGCGCTCGACCTCGGGCAGCGCGCGGCGCTCGCCGTGGACAACGCGCGCCTCTACGCCACCGCCCAGGAGACGGCGCGCATCCGCGAGGAGTTCCTCTCCATCGCCTCCCACGAGCTGCGCACGCCGCTCACGGCGCTCGAGCTCCAGATGCAGAGCATCCAGGTGCACCTCGGCAGGCCCGCGCTCGACGCGGAGCAGCTCGGCGTCAAGGTCGCCACGGCGCGCCGCCAGACCGATCGCCTCGCCCGGCTGATCGCCGAGATGCTCGAGGTGTCGCGGATCGAGGCGGGCCGCCTGGAGCTCCAGCGCGACGAGATCGACCTCGCCGACCTCGTGCGCGACACCACCGAGCGCTTCGCCTGCGAGCTCGAGCGGGCCGGCAGCGAGGTCACGCTCGACCTCGCGCCCGGCGTGGTCGGGGCGTGGGATCGCTCGAAGCTCGATCAGCTCGTCGTGAACCTGCTGGAGAACGCGATCAAGTACGGCGCCGGCAAGCCGATCCGCGTCGAGCTCCACACCGAGCCGAGGGGCCCGGACGACGGCGGCGCCGCCGGGCCGAAGGCCGTGCTCTCCGTCGAGGACCGCGGCATCGGGATCTCTCCGGAGGATCAAGCCCGCATCTTCCGGCGCTTCGAGCGCGCCGTGTCGTCGCGGAACTACGGGGGGATGGGCGTCGGGCTCTTCATCGTCGACCAGATCGTCAAGGCCCACCGGGGCTCGATCGGGGTGAAGAGCACCCTCGGCGCGGGCGCCACCTTCCGCGTCGAGCTCCCGCTGGGCGAGCCGGCCCAGGTCAGCGTGGGCTCCTCGCCGGAGCAGGAGCTCGGAGGGCCGCCGAGCAGCTCGGCGTAGGTCCACAGGCGCGGAGCGGTCGGAGCAGCAGACGGAGGTCGCGAACGGAGGCGACGAGGATGGAACAGCGAACGAGCACGAGCGAAAAGGCGCGTCCCCGCAAGGTGAAGAACGGCCACGGGAGCGGCAACGGTAACGGCAACGGCAAGTCCAGGGAGCGGCTCGCGCCCGAGCCGGAGATGTCCGTCCACGCGCGCCCCGCCCCGCGGCGGAGGCCGAGCGAGGCGCTCGACCGCGAGCAGCTCCTCAAGGCGCTCGTCGCCTTCAAGAAGGGCGATTTCTCCGCGCGGCTGCCCATCCACCTCGAGGGCCTCGACGGCAAGATCGCCGACACCTTCAACGACGTGGTCGAGCTCAACGACCGCATGGCCAAGGAGCTCGAGCGCCTCGGCCGCGTCGTCGGCAAGGAGGGCAAGATCTCCCAGCGCGCGACGATCGGCGAGGTGAGCGGCGCGTGGTCCGACACGGTCGCCTCGGTGAACGCGCTCGTCAGCGACCTCGTGCACCCGACGAGCGAGACCGCCCGCGTGATCGGCGCCGTGGCGAAGGGCGACCTCTCGCAGACGATGGCCCTCGAGGTCAGCGGGCGCCCGCTCGAAGGCGAGTTCCTCCGCACCGCCAAGACCGTCAACACGATGGTCGATCAGCTCAGCTCCTTCGCGTCCGAGGTGACGCGCGTGGCCCGCGAGGTCGGCACCGAGGGCAAGCTCGGCGGCCAGGCCGAGGTGAAGGGCGTCGCCGGCACGTGGAAAGATTTGACGGACTCCGTCAACTCGATGGCCGGCAACCTGACGAGCCAGGTGCGCAACATCGCCGCCGTGACCACGGCCGTGGCCAGCGGCGACCTCTCGAAGAAGATCACCGTCGACGTGAAGGGCGAGATCCTGGAGCTGAAGAACACCATCAACACGATGGTGGATCAGCTCCGCTCCTTCGCGTCCGAGGTGACGCGCGTGGCCCGCGAGGTCGGCACCGAGGGCAAGCTCGGCGGCCAGGCCGAGGTGAAGGGCGTCGCCGGCACGTGGAAAGATTTGACCGACTCCGTCAACTCGATGGCCGGCAACCTGACGAGCCAGGTGCGCAACATCGCCGCCGTGACGACGGCCGTGGCCAACGGCGACCTGTCGAAGAAGATCACCGTCGACGTGAAGGGCGAGATCCTGGAGCTGAAGAACACCATCAACACGATGGTGGATCAGCTCAACTCCTTCGCGTCCGAGGTGACGCGCGTGGCGCGCGAGGTCGGCACCGAGGGCAAGCTCGGCGGGCAGGCCGAGGTGAAGGGCGTCGCCGGTACGTGGAAGGATTTGACGGACTCCGTCAACTCGATGGCCGGCAACCTGACGAGCCAGGTGCGCAACATCGCCACGGTCACCACGGCCGTGGCCAAGGGCGATCTGTCGAAGAAGATCACCGTCGACGTGAAGGGCGAGATCCTGGAGCTGAAGAACACCATCAACACGATGGTGGACCAGCTCAGCTCCTTCGCCGCCGAGGTGACGCGCGTGGCGCGCGAGGTCGGCACCGAGGGCAAGCTCGGCGGCCAGGCCGAGGTGCGCGGCGTCGCCGGCACGTGGAAGGACCTGACCGACAACGTCAACTTCATGGCCGGCAACCTGACGAGCCAGGTGCGCAACATCGCCACGGTCACCACGGCCGTGGCCAAGGGCGATCTGTCGAAGAAGATCACCGTCGACGTGAAGGGCGAGATCCTGGAGCTGAAGAACACCATCAACACGATGGTGGATCAGCTCAGCTCCTTCGCCGCCGAGGTGACGCGCGTGGCCCGCGAGGTCGGCACCGAGGGCAAGCTCGGCGGGCAGGCCGAGGTGAAGGGCGTCGCCGGCACGTGGAAGGATTTGACCGACTCCGTCAACTCGATGGCCGGCAACCTGACGAGCCAGGTGCGCAACATCGCCGCCGTGACCACGGCCGTGGCCAACGGCGACCTCTCCAAGAAGATCACCGTCGACGTGAAGGGCGAGATCCTCGAGCTGAAGAACACCATCAACACGATGGTGGATCAGCTCAACTCCTTCGCGGCGCAGGTGACGCGCGTGGCGCGCGAGGTCGGCACCGAGGGCAAGCTCGGCGGGCAGGCCGAGGTGACCGGCGTCGCCGGCACGTGGAAGGATTTGACGGACTCCGTCAACTCGATGGCCGGCAACCTGACGAGCCAGGTGCGCAACATCGCCGCCGTGACGACGGCCGTGGCCAGCGGCGACCTCTCGAAGAAGATCACCGTCGACGTGCGCGGCGAGATCCTGGAGCTCAAGGACACCATCAACACGATGGTGGATCAGCTCCGCTCCTTCGCGTCCGAGGTGACGCGCGTGGCGCGCGAGGTCGGCACCGAGGGCAAGCTCGGCGGTCAGGCCGAGGTGCGCGGCGTCGCCGGCACGTGGAAGGACCTGACGGACTCCGTCAACTCGATGGCCGGTAACCTCACCGTCCAGGTGCGCAACATCGCCGCCGTGACGACGGCCGTGGCCAGCGGCGACCTGTCGAAGAAGATCACCGTCGACGTGCGCGGCGAGATCCTGGAGCTGAAGGACACCATCAACACGATGGTGGATCAGCTCAACTCCTTCGCGTCCGAGGTGACGCGCGTGGCGCGCGAGGTCGGCACCGAGGGCAAGCTCGGCGGCCAGGCCGAGGTGCGCGGCGTCGCCGGCACGTGGAAGGACCTGACCGACAACGTGAACTTCATGGCCGGCAACCTGACGAACCAGGTGCGCGGCATCGCCAAGGTCGTGACCGCCGTGGCGAACGGCGACCTCAAGCGCAAGCTGGCCGTCGACGCCAAGGGCGAGATCGCCGAGCTCGCCGACACCATCAACGGGATGATCGAGACGCTCGCCACGTTCGCCGATCAGGTGACCACGGTGGCGCGCGAGGTCGGCGTCGAGGGCAAGCTCGGCGGCCAGGCCAGCGTGCCCGGCGCCGCCGGCACGTGGAAGGACCTGACCGACAACGTAAACCGCCTCGCCGCCAACCTGACGACGCAGGTGCGCGCCATCGCCGAGGTGGCCACGGCCGTGACCAAGGGCGACCTCACCCGGTCGATCAAGGTCGAGGCGCAGGGCGAGGTCGCGGCGCTCAAGGACAACATCAACGAGATGATCAGGAACCTCAAGGACACGACGCTGAAGAACAGCGAGCAGGACTGGCTCAAGACCAACCTCGCCAAGTTCTCGCGCATGCTCCAGGGCCAGAAGGATCTGCTCACCGTGGGCCGGCTCATCCTGAGCGAGCTCGCGCCCGTGGTCTCCGCGCAGCAGGGCGTCTTCTACACGATGGACGCGACCAAGGACGAGCCGGTGCTCAAGCTGCTCGCGAGCTACGCGTACAAGGAGCGCAAGAACATCGACAACCAGTTCAAGCTGGGCGAGGGCCTGGTCGGCCAGTGCGCGCTCGAGAAGGAGAAGATCCTGCTCCTCAACGCGCCCAAGGATTACATCACCATCACGAGCGGCCTCGGCGAGGCCACGCCGCTCAACATCATCGTCATGCCCGTGCTCTTCGAGGGGCAGGTGAAGGCGATCCTCGAGCTCGCGAGCTTCGAGCGCTTCAGCCCGACCCACCAGACCTTCCTCGACCAGCTCACGGAGTCGATCGGCATCGTGCTCAACACGATCGAGGCCAACATGCGCACGGAGGACCTGCTCAAGCAGTCGCAGTCCCTCGCGCGGGAGCTCCAGAGCCAGCAGGAAGAGCTCCAGCAGACGAACGCCGAGCTCGGCGAGAAGGCCCGCCTGCTCGCGGAGCAGAACGTCGAGGTGGAGCGGAAGAACCGCGAGGTCGAGCAGGCCCGGCAGGCCCTCGAGGAGAAGGCGCGGCAGCTCGCGCTCACCTCCAAGTACAAGTCCGAGTTCCTCGCGAACATGTCCCACGAGCTCCGGACGCCGCTGAACAGCCTGCTCATCCTCTCCGACCAGCTCTCCAAGAACGGGGAGAACAACCTCACCACGCGGCAGGTGGAGTTCGCCAAGACCATCCACTCCTCGGGCAACGACCTCCTCGCCCTCATCAACGACATCCTCGACCTGTCGAAGATCGAGTCGGGCACGGTGGTCGTCGACGTGGGCGAGATCTCCTTCAAGGAGCTCGCCGACTACGTGGAGCGCACCTTCCGCCACGTCGCCGAGCAGCGGCGCCTCGACTTCGACCTCGTGTTCGCGCAGAACCTGCCGCGCGCGCTGCACACCGACGCCAAGCGCCTCCAGCAGGTGCTCAAGAACCTGCTGTCGAACGCGTTCAAGTTCACCGAGCGCGGGCGGGTGGCGCTCGAGGCGGCCGTCGTCACCGAGGGGTGGAACACCGAGAACGAGGTCCTGAGCCGCGCCGGGGTGGCGATCGCCATCTCCGTGCGCGACACGGGCATCGGCATCCCGCCGGACAAGCAGCAGATCATCTTCGAGGCGTTCCAGCAGGCCGACGGGAGCACCAGCCGCAAGTACGGCGGCACCGGCCTCGGCCTGGCGATCAGCCGGGAGATCGCGAGGATGCTCGGCGGCGAGATCCGGCTCTTCAGCGTCCCCGGGGGCGGCAGCATCTTCACGCTCTACCTGCCCCAGGTCTACGCGCCCGTGCGGATCATGCGGCGCAAGGAGCAGCAGCTCGGGCCCGACGCAGGCTCGCCCCCGTCGGCGCCGACGTTCCCCTCCCTCCCCTCGATCGCCGCGGCGCCGCAGATCGTCGCCTCGCCCCGCCTCGGGCCCGAGACGCCCGTGGTCACCGGCGTCCAGCTCCTCGACGACACGGGGGACATCAAGGCGGGCGACCAGGTGCTGCTCATCGTCGAGAACGACATGGGCTTCGCGCGATTCCTCCTCGACGTGGCCCGCGAGCACGGCTTCAAGGGGATCCTCGCGCACCGCGGCGGCGCCGCGCTCGCCATCACGCGCGAGGTGAGGGCCGCGGCCATCACGCTCGACATCAGCCTCCCCGACATCGACGGGTGGAGGGTGCTCGACCGGCTCAAGCACGACCTCTTGACGCGCCACATCCCCGTCCAGGTGATCACGACCACCGAGGAGCGCGAGCGGGCCCTGCGCATGGGCGCGCGCGGTGTCCTCCAGAAGCCGGTCAAGACGCGCGAGGCGCTCGACGAGACCCTGGCCCAGCTCCACCGGTTCGTGACCGCCCCGTCGCGGAGGCTCCTCCTCGGCGTCGCGGACGAGGCCCAGCGGAAGGAGCTCCACGCGCTGCTCGGCGGGGCCGACGTGACGATCGACCTCGCGGCCTCGGGCGCCGAGGTCCTCTCCGCGATCCAGCGCGCTCGCCCCGACCTGCTGGTGGTCGGGCCCGATCTGCCGGACATGCGGGTGCTGGAGCTCGTCGACGCGCTCGGGCGCGACGAGGGGCTCGTCCCGCTCCCCACGCTGGTCTTCGCCCCGGGCGAGGTCTCCCCGCGCGACGAGGTGGACCTCACGCACCGGGCGCAGACCCTGGCGCTCAAGCACGTGCGCTCCTCCGAGCGGCTCGTCGACGAGGTCGCGCTCTTCCTCCACCGGCGGATCTCCGACCTGCCGGACGACAAGCGCCGGATCGTGGAGATGCTCCACAACGACGCGACCGTGCTCGCGGGCAAGCGGGTGCTCGTCGTCGACGACGACATCCGCAACATCTTCGCGCTGGTGACGGTCCTCGACGCGCACAACATGAAGACGGTCTCGGCCGAGACCGGGCGCGCGGCCATCGAGCTGCTCGAGGCGACGCCCGAC
Source organism: Byssovorax sp. (assembly GCA_046351295.1). Lineage (GTDB taxonomy): Bacteria > Myxococcota_A > Polyangia > Polyangiales > Polyangiaceae > JAXLYT01. The sequence continues at coordinate 16,694 of JAXLYT010000032.1, read as the reverse complement.
ATCGACATCGTCCTCATGGACATCATGATGCCCGAGATGGACGGCTACGACACGATCCGCGCCATCCGCAAGCGGGGCGCGTACCACTCGCTGCCGATCATCGCCGTCACCGCGAAGGCCATGAAGGGCGATCGGGAGAAGTGCTTCGAGGCCGGCGCGACCGACTACATCTCCAAGCCGGTCGACCCGGAGCAGCTCCTCGCCATGCTCCGTGTCTGGCTCCACCGCTGAGCCGGAGCGCACGAGAAGGACGGTGCGAACTTGACTGCCCCTCCCCTCTTTCCGTCGGCCCTCACCGACAAGGTGAACATCCTCATCGTCGACGATCGGGTCGAGAAGCTCCTCGCGCTCGAGGCGGTCCTCGAGGATCTCCAGGAGAACATCGTGACCGCGACGTCGGGGCGGGAGGCGCTCCGGCACGTCCTCCGCACCGACTTCGCGGTCATCCTCCTCGACATCGCCATGCCCGGGATGGACGGCTTCGAGACCGCGGCCCTCATCCGGCAGTACCGGAGGTCCCGCGGCACGCCGATCATCTTCGTCACGTCGGCCGGCGAGGAGCTCTACGCCCAGCGGAGCTACGAGCTCGGCGCGGTGGACTACATCCTGTCGCCCGTCATCCCCGACGTGCTGCGGACCAAGGTCGGCGTCTTCGTGGAGCTGTTCCGCAAGACCCTGGAGATCAAGCGGCAGTCCGACGCCATCGCCCGGCGCGCCGAGCTGCTCCACAAGCTCACCCACGCCTCGCTGGTGGTGAGCTCGGCCGGCTCGCTCGACGGGGTCTTGAAGCGCGTCGCCGGCGCCGCCCGCGACACATTGCGCGCCAACATCGCCCTAACCACGTTCGCCGAGCCCGGCTCCGCGGATCCCGCGCGGACGTTCCTCTCGATGTCGGAGAAGTACGCGAAGTACCGCGGGTTCCGCCCGCCCTTCGGCCCCGGCGGGCTCTTCGCCCTCGCCCGGGGCGCGGGCGGCTGCCTCCGGAAGACCGAGCGCGAGCTCGACGAGCGGCCCGAGTGGCTCTCGGCGATCGCCGACGCCGGGGGCCCGCCCCTGCGCGGGATCCTCAGCGCCCCGATCACCGGGTCGGGAGGGCGGCCCGCGGGCATCGTCCTTTTGTCCGACAAGATCGACGGCGATTTCAACGAGGACGACGAGCCCATCCTGGTGCAGATCGCGCAGCTCGGCTCGATCGCCGTCCAGGGCTTCCTCCAGGCCGGCACCACCGACGCCGACCGCTTCAGGGACGAGGTGCTCGCCGTCCTCACGGACGAGCTCTGCGGCCCGCTCCAGGCGGTGCTCGATCAGGCGCGCGCCCTGCGCGAGGGCCCGGCGGATCCCGTCGAGATGCTTCGCGGCCTCGGCGCGATCGAGGGCATCGCCGCCGGCCAGCTCCGCCGCGTCGAGGCGCTCCTCGAAGGAGCCTCCCTCGCCGCCTCGGGCAGATCGACGGATGACCCTCACGACCCGCCCTGAGCGGAGCCCCGGCCTCCGAGATATCGATATTCCACTCCATGCCTCCATGCCGGAGGGACACAGGCTGAGACAATGACGGAGCACTGCCCCGAGGCGGGGACACCCGCTCTGGGACCTCGAGGGTTTTCTCTCGCTCGTGCCTTCATCGCCCCATGGCGTTCGCGGCGCACGGACGAGGTGCGGTGGGAGATCGTCAATCTGGGCAATAACACCGTGAAATCATGACAGGATATCGGCCTGTCCGCGCGGGCCCGGAGGGCCGCCCGGCGGGCCGGCGAACGACTGGAACGGTGGATGCAATTCGTCGGAGCGGGCGCCCCGTCGGGCGCTCGGGAAAGCGCGCGCGGGCGCGCTGGGAGGGCCCACGAAAGGAGTATCCCATGAAGCCCAGAGCGTTTCTGTTGTTCGGCTCCGTCCTCGCTTTCTTCGGCTGCGCCGTCCAGGAGCCCGGGAAGACCGACACCGGAGGTGGGCAAGGACAGGAGTCCGTCCCGGGACAGACCGGTATCGCGCTCTCCTCGGTGGTCGGGGCGAACGACACGACGGATGTCGCCTTCATCGAGTACGGCATCGATCGCGTGGCGTGCACGGACGGCGAGCAGTTCGACCCCGTCCACCGCGCCACGAGGGTCGAGCTCGAGACGATGATGCTGCCTGGGGGGATCCCCGCCTGGGAGAACAGTCCGCTCGACAGGAACTCGCAGCACCAGTTCGCGGATCACTTCGAGGTCCTCCCCGCGGGCTGCTACGACGTGTCGGCCTCTCCCCTCGCGTCCGACGGCAGCGCCTCCGCCGACTGCTCCGCCGCGATCGACAACGATGTCGCGGTCGACGACGGATACACGACGGAGATCTTCCTGATCACGCAGTGCAAGGGCGCTCCGGCGGGCTCGATCGACGCCGTCGCGGCGCTCAACCAGCCCCCCGTGCTCTCCGGCCTGACCTTCACGCCCTCCAAGTTCATCAAGGCCGGCGAGCAGGTCACGGTGTGCGCGACCGCGAGCGACGCGAACGGTGATCCGCTCGACTTCGCGTGGGATCAGATCGGCGGCTCGCTCTGCGGCGACACCGTGATCTCCACGAAGAAGGAGGGCAACGACACCACGCAGTGCGTCGGCCTCACGCCCTCGGAGGCCGGCGACTACCTGTTCTCGATCAAGATCTACGACATGATCCACGACGAGAACAACAAGCTCGTCCGCGTCGAGGACTGGCTGAAGGCCCACGGCTACCCGAACGACTCGCACGACTCGCTGCGATTCCCGGTGTACGTCGGGACCGCCACCGGCGCCCCGGAGCAGTGATCGAGCAATCGATCGCGCGGGCCCTCGAACCGCCCCTTCCCGGATCGGGGGCCCACGCGCGGCTCGCGCCGGCCGCGAGCCAGTCGCCACGCGCCGCATTCCCGAGGAGGACTCCATGCGCTCCCTCCCATTCCAAGCCCGCACGGTGCGCGCGCAGATCGCGTGCATTTCCCTGATCGCGGGGTCGACCTCCGGGCTCGCCTGCTTCGTCCTCGGCGGGCCCACGGGCACCACGGTGGACGGGACGACCGGATCGACCGGCGCCGCGACGACCGGGACCGGCAGCACATCCAGCACTGGGACCGGGACAGGGGCCGCGGGCGGCGCCGGCGGCGGAGGAGGCGCCGGCGGCGGCGCGACGCTCGGGTGCGTCAGCCCGGTGGAGTGCGACGGGATCACCAACGAGTGCGTCGAGCGCACCTGCGTGAAGGGCCAGTGCGGGACGAAGACGCTCAAGCCCGCCGGCACGAAGGTGACCGCGCAGACCTCGGGCGACTGCAAGGTCGCCGTGTGCGGGGAAGACGGCTCCATCGTCGCCAAGAAGGACGGCAGCGACCTCCCGGACGACGGGAACGACTGCACGAGCGACACCTGCTTCGACACGGTGCCCTCGCACGAGGACCTCCCCGCGGGGACGCCGTGCGGCGCGGACAAGCTGCTCGCGTGCGACGGGGCGGGCACCTGCACCGGCTGCAAGAGCGCCGCGGACTGCAACGCGCCCGGCCCCTGCTACGCGTGGAGCTGCGACGCCGGGGTGTGCGTGAAGGAGACGGGCGCGGCCGAGGGGAGCGACTGCGGCGTGTGCGAGACATGCCAGGCAGGCGAATGCCTCTTCGCCCCCGCGGGCACGCAGGACACCGACTGCGGGAGCGGCGGCGTGTGCGCCGCGCAGGGCGCGTGCCAGTGCACCGACGGGCTCCTCGACGGCGACGAGGAGGGCGTCGACTGCGGCGGAGCGAGCTGCGCGCCGTGCCAGGGCACCTGGGCATGCGAGGGCGACTGCGTGGTGCCCACCTGCTGCGCCGCGTGCTGCGAGGGCGGCGCATGCGCGTGCAACGACGAGACGGCGGACTGCCTCGCGCGGGTCGGGCAGCCCTGCGCGACCGCGGGGGCGACCGCCCTGTTCTCGACCAAGATCCTGGGATCGGACGCGACCTGCATCACCCCCGACAACCCCATCGGCGCCGGCTGCGCGTCGACCCTCTGCACCTGCCAGTAGCGCGCGATCTAGGGTCTGCGACAGGCCTCGAGCGCGCGGAGGAAATCTTCCGCCCACGAGACGGCCGTGGTGCGCTGCACCGCCGCGAGGAGCTTCGCGTGATGGTCGCGCCGCTCCTCCAGCGTCATCCGCAGCGCGCGGTCGAGATCGCGCGCCATCCCTTCTTCGTGCCAGGGGTTGGTGAGGATCGCGTCCTTCAGCTCCACCGCGGCGCCCGCGAAGCGCGAGAGCAGGAGCGCGCCGGGGTTGTCCGGATCTTGCGCGGCGACGTACTCCTTGGCGACGAGGTTCATACCGTCGCGCAGCGGTGTGACGTACCCCACGTCCGCAGCGCGATAGAGCTGCGAGAGCTCGTTGCGCCGGTAAGACCGGTAGAGGTACCGCACCGGGACCCAGGCCGCCTCGCCGAGCTCGCCGTTGATCCGACCGACCGCGTTCTCGACGAGCGCGCGCTGCTCCTTGTAGTCGGGAACGTCGGCGCGCGAAGGGACGGAGACTTGCACGAGGCAGACCTTGCCCCGCCACGCGGGGAACAGCGAGAACAGGCGGCCGAAGGCGCGCAGCCGCTCGGGGATGCCCTTCGTGTAGTCGAGCCGATCGACGCCGAGCACGAGCCGGCTCGGCGCGATGCTCTGGAGCAGCGAGGCGATCTCGTCGGCCATGCCGGGCTCGGGCGGCTCCTGGAAGGCGTCGGACATGATCGCGATCGGGAACGTGTCGACGCGGATCCGCCGGCCCCGGTGCTCGATGACATCGTCGCCGAGGCGCGCCGGCGTGAGCGCGCCCACCGTGTGGCGAAGGTTCTCGACGTGATCGCGGGTGTGCAGGCCGATGAGGTCGAACTCCAGGAGCTCGTCCATGATCCGGTGGGCCCAGGGGATCATCGCGACCATGTCCGGCCCCGGGAACGGCACGTGGAGGAAGAGGCCGATCGGCCCGCGGTGGCCCCGCCGCCGCAGCGCGCCGGCCACGAGGAGCAGGTGGAAGTCGTGCACCCAGATGGTGCCGTCGGGGTCGACCTGGCTCATCGCCGCGGCGGCGAAGGCCTCGTTGACGGCCTGGTAGCGCTCCCACTCCGCGTCGACGAAGCGGACCCTGCTCGGGAACGTGTGGAGCAATGGCCAGAGGCTCTTGTTGCAGAAGCCGTTGTAGTAGTCCTCGCTCCACATCTCGGGGAGATCGAGCCACGCGAGCGGCGGGGTCATGCCCTCGCCGACCGTCGGGGGCCCCGGCTCGTCGGCGGGCACGGTCCGGCCGCTCCACCCGAGCCAGAGGCCTTCGCGCGCCGCGAGCACCGGCTCGAGCGCCGACACCAGGCCGCCCACGCCGCGCTGGCGCGCCGCGCCCGGCTCCTCGGGCGCGCGCAGATCGGGCAGGCGGTTGGAGATCACCAGCAACCGGTGGGGCGAGGGCTGCTCGGCGCGCGGCCGGCGGGGCACGATCGGCGCGGGCAGCACCGCGGGCAGGGGCGTCTTCTCCTCCGCGCGCGCCGAGACGAGCCAGCGCAACAAGGACATCGCCTGTGCCGGCCCCTCGAGCCGCCAGCGCGCGCATGTCCCCCGGAAGACATCCTGCCCGACCTGGATCGCCTCGTCGCCGCTGCCGAGGACGCGGAACATGTCCTCGTCGGTCAGATCGTCGCCGAGCGCGATGAGCCGCGCCTCCACGCCGAGCTTGTCGCGCATCCAGGGGATCGCGGCGCTCTTCCGGATCCCCGCGGGCCGAACCTCGAGGGCGCCCGCCGTCTCCTGGCGCACGAAGCCCCCGCGCCCGGCCGTGATGGCCTCGACCGCGGCGTTGGCCTGCACGAGCAGCCCCACGCGCTCGCGCGGCCGGACGCCGCGGTAGTGGAGGCAGATCGACCAGGTCTTCTGCTCGATCCAGGCCTTCTTGTACTGCGCGGCGACGGGGGCGAGCGCGGCCGCGAGCGCGTCGAGCAGGCCGGGCTCGGGGGGCGTCGCGGACTGCCAGGCGCCGTCGCTGCGGAGCCAGCCGCCGTGCTCGGCGCAGAGCCACAGGCCGGGCGCATCGACGAGCAGCTTCTCCAGCGGCTCGCGGGGGCGGCCGCTCACGATCGCGACCCGCACGCCCTCCTCGGCCGCGAGGTCGCGGAGCAGCGCGAGCAGCTCCGCGCTCGGCCGCGCGTCCTCGAGCCGCTCGGCGAAGGGCACGAGCGTCCCGTCGAGATCGGCCAGGATCCCGAGGGGCGAGTGCCGGGCGATGCGCTCCCAGTGATCCGCGGTGCTCATCGGAGGGCTCCTTCCGGGCCACAGGCCTCGTTGGTGTCGGGTTGGTGGGGGATGTCAACGATGTCAGCGATGTCAACGTTGTTGCGTGGACCGGTCATGATCGAGGAGGAGCCAGCAGAACGAACGCGGCGCCAGGGTGAACAGGTACGGCTCGCCCCCGATGGGCGGGCAGACGGCGCCCCCCATGAGGTCGGTGGGGCAGAGGCCGCGCCACCTCCCCAGATCGACGAGCACCGGGGCCATGCGCGCCGCGAAGTTGTTGAGGCACAGCACCGTCCGGCCGTCGATCTCGCGCAGGAAGCCCAGCACATGCGGGTTGTCGAGATCGAGCACGGTCATGCGCCCGCCGTGGAACACCGGATCGGCCCGGTGCACCTTGATCATCCGGCGCAGCCAGTTGAGGAACGAGGTCGGCCGCCGGTCGAAGGCCTGCACGTTGACGCCCGCGTAGTGGTGCTCGTCGTCGGTGACGACGGGCGCGTAGAGGCGCTCCGGCGGCGCGCTGGAGAAGCCCGCGTTGGGTCCGTTCGTCCACTGCATCGGGGTGCGCACGCCCATCCGATCGCCGAGGCGCAGGTCCTCGCCCATGCCGATCTCGTCGCCGTAGTAGAGGACGGCGCAGCCCGGCAGGCTGAGGATCAGGCCGTGGAGCAGCTCGATCTCGGCCCGCCCGCCTTCGAGGAGCGGCCAGAGGCGCCGGCGGATCCCGAGGTTATGGCGCATCTCCCGGTCGGCCGCGTAGGCGTCGAACATGTAGAGGCGCTCGGAGTCGGTCACCATCTCCAGCGTGAGCTCGTCGTGGTTGCGGAGGAACATCGCCCACTGGCACTCCGCGGGGATGGGCGGCATCCGCCGGAGCACGTCGACGAGCGGCGCGGCGCTCTCGCGGCCGAGCGCGAGGTAGAGCCGCGGCATGAGCGGGAAATGGAACGCCATGTGGAACTCGTCGCCGTCGCCGAAGTACGACGCGAGCTCCTCGGGGCGCTGGTTCGCCTCGGCGAGGAGGATGCGCGGCGGATCGTAGGCGTCGACGACGCGGCGGACCTCCTTCAAGAACGCATGCGTCTCCGGCAGGCTCTCGCAGCTCGTCCCCTCGCGCTCGAACAGGTACGGCACGGCGTCGGCGCGGAACCCGTCGACGCCGAGGTCGAGCCAGAAGCGCACGATGTCGAGCATCTCGCGGCACACCGCCGGGTTGTCGAAATTGAGGTCGGGCTGGTGCGCGTAGAAGCGGTGCCAGTAGTAGAGCCCGGTGGAAGGCTCGAGCGTCCAGTTCGAGGGCTCGCTGTCGATGAAGATCACGCGCGCGTCCCTGTAGCGATCGGGCGTCGGGCTCCACACGTAGTAGTCGTGGTACGGGCTCCCGGGCCCGAGCCGCGCCGAGCGGAACCACGGGTGCTGGTCGCTCGTGTGGTTGAGGACGAGGTCGATCAGCACCCGGAGCCCCACCTCGTGCGCCCGGTCGAGCAGGCGCTGGAAGTCGGCCATGGTGCCGAGGTCCGGGTGCACGTCCCGGAAGTCCGAGACGTCGTAGCCGTCGTCGCGCAGCGGGCTCGGGAAGATCGGCAAGAGCCAGATCGCGTCGACGCCGAGCGAGCGGATGTAATCGACCTTCTGGGTGATGCCGGCGAGGTCGCCGATGCCGTCTCCGTTCGAGTCGAAGAAGGCCCTCACGTAGACCTCGTAGATCACCAGATCGCGGTACCAGAGGCTCCGCGCGGTCCCTGGGGTTGGGCGCACCGTCATGGCGCTCAGCCCGGGTACGTCCCCCGGACGTAGTCGGTGAGCATGCGGACCTCGAACTCCTGCTCCCGGCTCGCCCAGCGCACCAGATCGCCGATCGAGATCATGCCGATCACGCGCCCGTCGAGCACGACGGGGAGGTGCCGGCAGCGCCGCTCGGTCATGATCGCCATGGCCTCGCGCGCCATCGTCTCGGGGCCGATGCAGGCGACGTCGCGCGTCATCACCTCCTCGACGCGCGTCCTCGACGCGTCGCGCTTGTCGAGGAGCACCCGCGTCAGCACGTCACGCTCGCTGATGATCCCGCAGGGCGTGCCGTCGACGGTGACGAGCAGCGCGCCCACGCGCGCCTCGCACATGGTCAGCACCGCGTCGAAGACCGTCGCCGACGGTGACGTGATGTGCACCTTGCGCCCCTTTTCTTCGAGGATTTCGCCGATTCGCTCCATGGTGGCCTCCATCTCATCGATGCGACGTCCACACGCCGATAACCCGTGCAATCGACCTCCTCAGGGTACTCCCCGCGGGGGCGCCTGGCCCTCGGATCCGGCCGCGAACGACCGCCGTCGGGGCGTCTCAGCAGGGACGGCCGAGTCCGTCCGCGCTGAGACGCCACGCGCCTCGATCCACCGCTATCCGAGGAAGTCGTGGCGGGCCACGATCGCGGTCACGTTGTCGTGCCCCCCGAGCTCGTTCGCGCGCGCGATGAGCTGCTCGCACGCCTTCCGCGGCTCCGGCTGCGCGGAGAGGATCTCGGCGATCTCCTGGTCGGACACCATCTCGGTCAGCCCGTCACTGCAGAGCAGGAGCACGTCGCCCGGGGCGAGCAAGAGCTTGTGCACCTCGACCTTGAGCCCCGGAGAGTCGCCGCCGACCACGTTGGTGATGATGTGCCGGAACCGGTTCTCGGGGACCTGCTCGGGCGTGATCAGGCCCCGCTGCACGAGCTCGGCGACCACCGTGTGATCGCGGGTGAGCTGGTAGAGCGCGCCCCCGCGCAGGAGGTAACAGCGGCTGTCGCCCACGTGCGCGATGAAGAGCTCGCCGGCGAGGCTGTAGGCCATGGTCAGCGTCGTCCCCATCCCGCGCAGCTCCGGCCGCCGCCGCACCTCCTCGAAGATCCGCGCGTCCGCGCGGCGGAGCGCGCCCTTGAGCTGGGTCAGGATCGTGTCCCCCTCGGGCTCGCGCAGGGCGTACAGCCAGCGCAGCGCGCCGAGCAGGAACTCCTCGATCGTGCTCACCACGAGCGCGCTCGCCTGCTCGCCGCCGCGCGCGCCGCCCATGCCGTCGGCGACCACGAGGAGGTGTCCGTTCTCGTTGGCATACCAGATCTGCGCTTGCGGGAGGCTCGACTCCTCGATCCGCAGCGCGCTCGTCAGACCGGCGATGAGGAACTGGTCCTGGTTCGTCTCCCTCACGCGCCCTCGATCCGTGGCGCCGGCGCTCTTCACGGAGAGCTGATAGCGCGCGCGCGAAGGCTGGATCACCTCCTCGGGCTGTTGTTGGCTCGTCTGCCCCTGGATCTGCGTGGGATGGCTCATACCCATCGCTGGAGCAACGCGCGGGCCAGCGGGGCCGAGCCCTCCCTCACCGGGGCCGATCCTCCGGATCTGGCGGGTATTTCCCGTTCTCACGAGTCGTTCCCGGCCGCGGCTCTCCAGGCTCGCGTGGGACCGGGACAAGGCGAATCTGTCCCCGATCCGGTGTGACCGGGACACCCGCGAAACGTCACAGACGTGCTCTATAGCGCCGTATTGAGTCGAGATCATGCGCGCAGTAGTATTGAGTCGAGATCATGCGCGCAGTAGCCCGGGGTTTTAACCCCGGGCGGAGCACGACGTGATGGATCGGGCGTGGCACCGATCCTTGCGACGCTGTTTAGCCCCATTTGCGCCGCGACGAGATCCCCAGCACCGAGAGCGACTGCGGCGCCTGGGTGAACTCGATCGCGTCGCCGAAGCCCACGTTGACGACGGTGTCGGGACCATCGATGAAGATCCGCGCGTCGTGCATCTTGCTGCGGACCACGAGCGGCTCGCCGGGCGGGATGAGCGGGCTTTGCAGGCGGTAGTGCTCGCGATGCGGGGTGTAGGGCTCGCGCACCACGAGCTGGAGCTGCTTCGAGGTGAGGGGGAGCACCCGGCCGCCCGCCGAGCGCTGGGCGGCCGTGGAGCCGGCGGCGGGGCCGATCCAGAAGCCGCTGGATTTCTGCTGCTCGTCGATGCCGTCGATGTGGAGGATGTAGCGCGAGGTGGCGGCGGGCGAGGCGTGGCAGAAGAGCGCGTCGTTGAGCACGCGGGCCGCGACGACGGCGCCGTTGACGGTGACCTGCATGCGCGTGAGCACGGCGCGGCGGAGCGCGCCCCGCAGCGCCGCGCCGATGGCCTTCTCGGCGCCGCCGCTGTTCGCCCCGCAGAAGAAGCCGACCGAGTGGGCCGGGTCGCTGTTGATGGCGAGGATGGGGACATCGTCAACGTTGTGGGACGCGCTGAGGAGCGTGCCGTCGCCGCCCACGGTGACGACCAGATCGAGGCCGGTCGCGTCGAAGGTGTCCCCGGCGTTGCGGACGAACGCGATCTCCGCCGGGATCGCTGTCAGCGCGCGCACCACCTCGTCCACCGCGCGCTGGTGCGCGTCGTGCGAGGCGCGCATCGGCGCGATGGTCTCGTCCTTCTCGGCGAGCAGGCGCCTGAGCTTCGGGTCCCTGCGCTCCTCGATGTAGATCGTCCACGCCGACCGCTTGGTCACGAGCCCGACCCGGGGGCGCCGGCCGAGATCGCGCGGGCGGTCGGCGCGGTCGGCGCGGTCAGCGGGCATGGCCGAGCTCCGCGAGGCGCCGCAGGGCGAGCTCGGTCTTGGCGTCCTCGATCTCGCCGCGCCGGCAGCGATCGACGGCCTCGTCCACCGGGAGGGCGAAGATCAGCGCGCCCCGCTCGAGGGCCGAGCCGTCCTCGGTGGGCGCCGCGCGCCGCGCCGGATCGACCTCGACCTCGAAGTAGTAGTGGCGCTCTCCGACCATCCCGGGCGCGGGGAAGGTGGAGGGGCCGAGCTCCCGGAGGTGCGTCGGATCGACCTCGAAGCCCAGCTCTTCCATGAGCTCGCGCGCCGCGCATGCCCGCAGGCCGGCGGGGCTCCGCTCGTCCTCTTCGACCAGCCCGGCCGGCAGCTCCCAGAGCGCCCCGAGCCATGGCTCCTCGGGGTAGGGGCGCACCTCGACGGGGCGCAGCGCGACCGGCGGGCGGAGGGCCGAGCGGAGGAAGACATGGCGGAGGCCCGCCCCGTCGCGGTAGTGGGCGGCGATCACCACCGCGTCGAGCCGTTTGCGGTCGATGATGTCGTACACGAAGGGCGCGCTCTCCTCGCCCCCCTCGAAGCGGGCGCGGAGCGTGACCCGCCGGACCTCGAGGAACCCCGCCTCGCCGGCGGCCGAGCGCTCGTCGACCAGGATCAGGCTGTGCCGGGGGAGCGGAGGGAGCTTCATCGAGGAGCGGGAGCATACCGCCCTTCCCCGGCAGGGCATGGATTTCCTGCGAAGCGCCCCGCCGTTGAGGTACGCTGCCCCCATGCGCTCGCGCCTCTCGATCGTGATCGCCCCCGTGGCCGCGCTCTCCGCGCTCGTCCTCTGCGCGACGGCATACGCCGATCCGCCCGCCGCGCCCAAGGGCGACGCCGTCAAGGGCGATGCCGCCAAGGGCGATGTCAAGGCCGCCGCCGCGCCGGCCCCCGGCAAGAAAGACGCGAAGAAGGACCCGGAGGGCCGCCGGGGGATCAGCCCCTACATGGAGCTGCTCGCGAAGGGCGAGGCGTCGTTCCTCGCCCGCGATTTCCAGGGCGCCGTCACCTCCTTCCAGGACGCGGTCAAGCTCGAGCCCGACAAGATGCTCGGCTTCTACCGCCTCGGCGAGGCCATGCTGAAGGAAGGCAAGATGGCGGACGCGGAGGAGACCTGGCAGACCGCCCTCGGCAAGAAGGGGACGGAGGACCTCAACGCCCGCCTGCTCTTCGTGCTCGCCGACCTGAAAGAGCGCAACAAGAAGTGGCAAGGTGCGAAGGACGGCTGGGCCGCCTACGCCGCCTTCCTCCAGAACCACCCCAAGGTGCTCGGCTATCCGGCCGTGGCCATCGAGCGGCAGAAGGTGATCGACAAGCGCGTGAAGGACGAGGCCGACTACGGCGAGGTCAAGACCCGGATCGCGAAGCGCCAGGCCGAGAAAGAGGCCGAGGCCGTCGAGAACGCCAAGAAGGACAAGCTGAACCGCTGAGCTCGTCGAGCCGGGCGGCGCGGCCGACGCGAGTCGGCGGACCGGTCGACGCGGCCGTCCACGGTCGGTGGCGGGGAGCCTCGCGCTCGGTCCGTCGTGGTCAGACAGGCCCGGCTTCTTTTTTCGATGGGTTGTTGGCAGAGCGAGCGCGGCGCTTTCATCATGCGCCGCGGAGGACATGAATGAGCGAACCGAGCAAAGGGAAGATGTGGGCCGGACGGGTGCTGTCCGGGCTGGTCGTGGTCGGGCTCGTGATGAGCGGGGCCATGAAGCTGACCCACAGCGCAGAGCTGCTGAAGAACCTTCATGACAAGTTCGGCTACGCGGAGAGCATCGCGACGCCGCTCGGGATCATCGAGATCGGCTCCGTGGTCCTCTACGCCATCCCGCAGACGAGCGTGCTCGGCGCCATCCTCGTCACGGGGTACCTCGGCGGCGCCGTGGCGACCCACGTGCGCATCGGCGATGCGTGGTTCGCCCCGGTGATCCTGGGCGTGCTCGCCTGGGCCGGCCTCTTCCTCCGCGACGAGCGTCTCTCGGCCCTGCTCCCCCTCCGCAAAGCCTGAGCGTTTTTTTCAGCGCGCTGCGCACGCGAGCCGCGTCACCGGATCGCCGAGCAAGATGTATCCGGCCGCGTCGTGGTAGCGGACGAACGCGTCGATCGCCTTCTTGCCCTCGAGCGCGCTCGGCCTCCGCTTGGCGCGGCTGAGCGTGTCTGCGAGGTCCTGCGCGGCCCGCCCGCAGGCCTCGCGGAACCCGCTCATGGCCCGACCGAGGGTGCCTGTTCCGCCGAGCGACCAGCTCAAAAAATCGACGAAGGCCGAGGGCGCTCGATACCCCGGGAGCCGCTCGAAGGACTCGCTGGTCGCGCGGTCGACGTGGCCCGCGAAGGCGATCGGGCCGCGCGGGTGCGCGAGCAGCGCGCGCGGCAAGGCGGCGGTGAACGGGGCGCCGGCGATCGGCTCGTCGCGGCGCTCGGTGAGCGCACGGTGCGCGCTCGCGGCGGGCACGCCCGCGCTGAAGCATGCGAAGCTGAGCATGACCGCGCCGGGGGCGAAGGCCTCGGTCACCCGCGCCCGATCGGCGTCGAGCGGGGTGCCGTTCTTGCCCACGAAATCGGCGCCGGTCAGCGCGCCCCACCGGGCAGGATCGGCCGGAGAATCGAAGAGCTCGAAGCCGTGGGACGCCGTGACGACGACGGCCGGGCGCGCCGCCCCGAGCGCCGCGCACAGACCCTCGGCGGTGGCGCCGGCGCCGTAGAGGCGGACCGGATCCTCCGGCAGCGAGAGCGATCTCTTCCCCTCCTTGCTGAGCCAGTCATCGAGCGGAAGCGACAGCTCGGCGTGGCTCTGCCGTGTCGCCTGGTCGGTCGCGAAGGAGTAGAGCAGCGCCCCGCGATCGACGGGCAGCGCGCCCTCCTCGTAGCGCACGAGCTTCTCGACCCACGCCCGGCAGCCCTCCCAGTCGAGCGCGCCCGAGGGCGCGTGGCCCGCGTCGAGCCTGCCCGTGGCGTGGTATTGCTCCAGCGCGATCTGCACCTCGAAGGGGAACCGATCGGGCCCGCCGACGAGGAGCAGGTAATACGGCGGCGCCCCCGCGGTGGCCTCCGCCAGGCTCCTCCGCCAGCGATCCGGCGTGGAGCTCGCCGGGCGGCGCATCGAGAGGAGGCCGGGGATACCGGAGACCCCGGGCTCCACGGCGAGCGCGATCTCCTGCCGCCGCGCGAGCAGGGGGGCGAGCACCTCCCTGGCTTGCTCGAAGTCCTCCTCCAGCGCCACGGCCGCCCAGCGACCGACGGTCGGATTCGCCGGGCTCATCGTCTCCGGCTGGCCGCGCTTGAGAGGCTCGTCTTCCCTGTCCGGCGGCATGTCCGGCGGCTCGAAATCGTCGAGGCGATCGGCCACGGCCTCCACGTCGACCGCGATCGACGCGGCCTCGCCCTGCGCGGGGCTCCAGCCGGCGAAGGCGATCGTGCGCTTTGCCACGCCGCTCATTCGCTCGCTTCCAGCAGATCGACCACCGGCCCCGGCGTCTCGTCGCGCAGATCGAAGCGCTGCAAGCGCACCGGCCGCCCCTCGTGGAGCTCGGCCACCACGTATCCATAGTCCGCGAAGTGCGCCTCCTTCGTGTACTTGTACGCCCCCACGTCATCGACGTGCGTGAAGTGGATAGGCGCCTTGGCCCGCAGATTCCACGCCTGTACCTCCAGGGGCGCATAAGCCACCTCGGGCTTGAAATACCCCTCTGCGTCGAGCCTCTCCACGGCCAGTCGGAGGATGGCATCGGCGTCGCTCCGCCCTTCGAGCCGCGCGGCCAGATCATCGAGCGCGCCGTCGGAGAGCAGGTCTACGGCGTCCTTCACCAGCCCGGGATCGGCCTCGTCTCCCTCGCTCACGGGGTAGGTGCGCACCGCCGGATCGGTGCTGAGCAGCGTATCGCCCGCGAGGTAGCTCTCGACCCAGTTCTCGTTGTCGTGCCCCATCACCACCGCCCAGACGCCGTGATCGATGAGCGTTTGCAGGAGGCGCCGCACGGGGTGATCGGCGAGGGGCACCTCGGGCCGCACCATCCACTCTTGCTGGAAGGTGCGGGCATGGTGCGCGCAGTAACGCAGGTACGAGAGCGATGTCACGCCGCCCCTGTCGCAGGTGTAGCGCTTCATCTCGCTGTAGTAGCCGAGGTCGCGCCCGAGCGCGCCGCCGCGCGGATCATGGTGCGAGAAGACGACCTTGTGCATCCCCGCTCGGCTCGCGCCGCCGAGCTCTTCGCGGAGCCAGCCGAGCTGCTCGTCGCGCATCCATCCACCCCAGTTGACGACCACCGCGTGGAAGCCGAGCCGCTCGTGCCGATCGAGCTCGAAGCTGTTGGTGCAGGCATAGCGCGTCTTGTGCCAGGTGAAGGCATGATAGAGCGGGCCGAAGCTGCGGCGGAAATGGTGCAGGCCGTCGTAGGCCACCGCGTTGCCGGCGTCGGGTCCGAGGTAGGTGTCGGTCGGCCGCCCGGGGCCGTAATTCTCGAAGGCGACCATTCCATCGTGGTTGCCGGGGACGAGCACGAGGGGCTTGTTGAGCCTGGGCAAGAGGCGCCCCGCCGTGTCGCGGTACTCGCTCGCATAGTGGGACTCGACCGGCTCCGGGGAGGCCGAGATCATGCGTTTGATGACGCTCCACTCGCTCTGCACCGAGTTGTCGCAGACGTCGCCGATCAAG
Organism: Byssovorax sp.; assembly: GCA_046351295.1. Classification (GTDB taxonomy): domain Bacteria; phylum Myxococcota_A; class Polyangia; order Polyangiales; family Polyangiaceae; genus JAXLYT01. The sequence continues at coordinate 1,232 of JAXLYT010000032.1, read as the reverse complement.
GCCACCCAGGCGATGTCGTCGCGCGCGTTGATCCGCTCGATGAAGCGCTCCAGGCAAACGGCGTTGGTGACGTTGTACTGCGAGTCACCGCAGAGGACGACCTTCTCGTCGCCGGTGATCTCCCGGTAAATGCGCACCGCGTTGGGCTGGGTCTCCTCGCCCGAGGCGGTGCGCGCGCGGAGATCGTAGAGGCGTGAGGGGTGGCCTTCGAGGGAGCAGGAGAGCTGATAAAGGGTGCGCCGGCCCTGCTTGCCTTCGGGGCCCTCGCCGAGGGAGACGGGCTCACCGGTGATTGCGAGCGGGCGCTCGCCGGTCTGCCCGTGGCGATCGACGAGGGCGAGCGAGACGGCGCGCGGGTCTTCTCCGGCGGAGAGGCTGAGCAGGACGGTGAGGGTGCGCTCGGGGGTGAGGAGCGCGGGGCATCCCAGGGTGGGGTAGTGGATGCGGTCGACGAAGGCGGTGATGGGGAGGCGCTGCGCCTCGTCGTTGATCGCCGGGTCGGCGTAGTGGAGCTGCGTGGTCGGGATGGGGAGATCGGGCATGGCGGTCTCTCGGGGCTTGCTCAAGGTTGCGGGGCGCGCGCGGGCGGTGGTACCGCGAGCCAGAGGGCGATGATGAGCTCCACGTCGGTGATCGCCTTGGGGTCGCCGCCGACGGAGGAGGGATAGCCGAGATCCACCACCAGATCGCGGGTCGTGAAGGATCCGTCGCCCGGGGCGTCGATGATTTCGCCGCTCGGTTGCAGGACGGAGAGGACCGAGCGCGTCTGCGCGAGGTAGACCCCCAGCGCCTTGCGCCCGCCGGGGGCGTTCGGGCTCATCGGCTGCACCTCCGCCGTGAGCGTGTTCGCGCCGGCCCGGAGGATGACGCCGAGCGCGGCCATGGTCGCCCGGCGCCCGCCGGCGCCCTCGATCGTGCCGGAGATCCTCCCGCTCCACAGGCCCGTCCCGGCCTCGTGGGCCAGCGTGGCGAGGCGATACACGGGTCTCTCGTCGCGGAGCACCACCGGCTCCATGGTGCGGAGCGGGCGCGCGGGCCCGAGCCGGAAGGAGCCCGGCTGGTCGTGCGACCAGGAGATCAGGTACGAGCGGGCGTCCGGGGGCACCACGAGCAGCATCGGGGACTCAGCGATGCTGCTGACGAACGGCAGGATGCCCGAGCTCGGCAAGGTCATCCCGGGCGTCTTCTCGGCCTCGACCACGAACAGGCTCGCGCGCGGGTCGTCGCCGCTG
>JAXLYT010000031.1:0-123569 GCA_046351295.1 Byssovorax sp. | reverse complement strand
GTACGGAGCCATTTTGCAAGAGTACCATCGGAAAATTGGCTCTTCCTCTTATGAGCGAAGCCGTCGGTGACCACGATGGGCCATCATAATATTCATTGTATGGGAGCGCTTCGACGACAGACCCAATGCCTCCCACGACCAACAATCGACTATCTAACATTATTGACTGATGATTGGTTCGAGCATACTTCATATCTTGCGTAGACGACCATGCCTGGAATACGGGATCGTACATCTCGGCACTGGACGCGATCGTTACGCCATCTAGAAATCCCCCCGCTACGAGCACTCTCCCGTCGGGAAGTTCCGTTGCAGAGTGGCTAAATCGATTCACTGTCATGGGCGGTCCTGGCATCCATGCGTCCGCCTGAACATCGTAAACCTCGGTACCAGTGGCATCTACTCCACCGGTTACGAGCACTGTCGATTTTTTCATCAATGTTGCCGTGTGGTAGTTGCGTGGCGACATCATAGGCGCCGTGAACGTCCATGTGCCCAATTTTGGATCATAAATTTCTGCACCATAGTTATCATCAAAATTGCCTCCTATTACAAGGAATCGACCATCTTCTAGTGCGATGATTTTTGCTGCCCCACGCTGACCATTGGTTGGCGTTCCCTCTGCCCAAGTGTTGGTCGTTGCGTCATAGAACTCGACCGTTCTTCCACTCTCGATGTTCACCCCCCCTACGACCATCACGCGGCCGTCCGGAAGAAGTGCTGCCACATGTGCCTCCCGCAAATGCGCCATTTGCCCAGCCGAGAACCATGTAAACGTCTTGGGGTCATACACCTCCGCGCTATCGAGTTTTTCAGTCCACTCTCCCCCCGCCACTAGTACACTGCCATCTTCGAGACGCGTCCCCGTGTGCCACTCCCGCGCTTCTGCCATCGAGCCGGCGAAGACCCACACCGGGTCCACCAGCACTCGCTCGCCTGCGGGCGCATCTACTTCAGCCGTGATCGTGCTCCCCCGCACCACCAACCGCACCCGCACCGCCCGCCCATCCCCGCCATAGGCCTCCGGCGCGCTCACCGTCATCCGAGCAACCTCCGACTCATCATACAAGTCCACGGACGCGCCGTGCTGCTGCACCCGCAGCCCGCTCACCTCCCATGTCCCTGCTTCTCCGGAAGGAGGCAGCGCTTCGATGTGAAGCCACTCTTCGATACCCGCCGCGGTCACCGTCCAGAACGATGCGCCGCCATCGCGCCGATAGACCACTGCCTGCTCGATCACCGTAGCCTGGCCGAATGCCCCCTGCTCCCGCACCGTCACTGTTCGCCCGCTAGGAAGACTGATCTGGATCGCCCCATCGGCCCGCTTAGGAAGCCTCGCCCCCGGCCTCCTCACGAGCCCGCTCTCGTCACGCACCGCGTCGACGAAGTACCCATCCTGACCGACCTGAAACCGGGCTTCGCCGCCCAGGATGATGTGCGCCTTCTCTCCGAAGTGTTCTTCGAGCGCTTCGCGCGGCTCCGCCTCGGGGGCGCACGACGAGAGGACAGGCAGGAGCGCGAGCAGTGCGCCCCAGCGGGGGCGCGCGGCTGCGCGAAGAGTGCCGATCATCAGAGGGGTCATGCGCACAATCCCTTTCAGAGCCAACATTTCATGAAATTCAACCAACCGCAAGAGCTTCTTCGCTGTCGCTCACGCAAATCGCACGATTTGGTACGGGAAGACACATGGGCGCGCCTGAGTCTTTCTCTCATTGGGAGAACGCAACGGCCAGTCAGCGCTCGCACATTCCGACCCTCCATGGTCACCTTGTCTTCCACCTTCATCTCACGCCACATTCTCTCCACCGATCGAGCCGTCCCTTCGGTCTCTCAGATCCAATAGTGACTTCCCGTAGCTCGGCAGGTCACCGAAGCACGGCAAAACGCAATGTACGTCTATTGTGAGGTGGCACTTCTTGCGTAAGCTCACCCGCGGCGTCGGTGTGACCACAATTTTTATGACATCTCGTCGATCCTCTGCCATCCAGTTGCTTCATGGTGCGACGGCAGACATTCTTTCTCATGTGAAGCCGACTACCTTCAGTTCGCTTTTTCATTGACCGCGTTGGAAGCAAGGTCTACGGTCGTGTTTGGAAGGGAGAGATTGACGGGGGCTATGCCTGTCGATGTCGTTCAAGGACGGGTCGTTTCGGAAGCTCGGGAGGCCTCCGGCCTACCTTCGTGCGCTATCACGAAGGCGCCCAAGCAACGCGTTCCGGGGCGGTCATGGGCGAACGTAAGTCGGAACCCTGTCAACCTACATCATGTGGATAAGTAAGATGATCGTCCCGAGGGCTCGTCGCGCCCAATTCCTTTCTTCGCGGCGATCCATCAAAAAGCTATTCAGCTTGGCGTCGGCGCTCACACTGTTGGCTATCTAAGGAGGAGTCATGACATTTCATCTCGCAGCATATGACAGCACTTCCTCGGGATCCGAAACGATCCTGACCCCCGTCACCGACATGGTCCTGCCGACCTCCTCCAACGGCTTTCTCTTGCCGCGCCCCATGATGATCATCGCCGCCTTCGCGACGACGGCCTCGGGTGACGCGGCGATCTCGCGCGCGCTCATCTCGGCTCCCAGCTTGGCGCGTGTCGGCAACCCGTACATCCGTCCTATCGCCCATGGGGAGACGACCGATCCCAACGTCATGAACCTCATCTCCAACCCGCTCAAGCTTCCGGCGTCCGAGAACGTGTCCGTCGGGGTGGTGTTGGCCTCGGGCGTCCACGTCAACGCCCTCTTGTGGTTCTGCGAGCAGATCGTGCCCGTCCCCCCGGGCGAGAAGTTCACGATGAGGTTCACAGGCGCGGCCACATCGGCACCGGCGTCGGCGTCATGGGTCCCGGTGGGCACCATCAATTTCGACGGCAGCCTTCCTCCGGGCGAATACACCGTGGTCGGCTTCGAGCACTGGAGCCCCAACTCGGTCGCCGCGCGGCTCATCTTCCCCGGCAGCACCATGAGGCCGGGCACGCTCTCCGTGAACGGCAACACGTTCTCCCCCGCCCGGCGGACGGATCGGATCTTCTACGAAGGCGGGATCGGCGTCTACGGCTCGTTCAACGCGTTCGCCCCACCCATGCTCGAGGTTCTTACGAACGGTGCGGATTCAGCGCACGAAGGCTACCTGACCCTGATCCGCACGGGAGACATGGCGGGCCAGTCGTCCTATCCGGGCTCGGGCGCGAGCGCCGGAGCACGAACGCCGCTGCGCTGATGAGGATGAGCCCGACTCCGGCGCCTGTCATCGCCGCGGGAACAACCTGCACTGGGAAGGGAACGGAAATATGCAAAGGGTCACGGGTACCGTCCGCACGGCCGCGCTCACCACCGCGGCCAAGCTCATCTGCGGTCCGAGCGAGAAGCGCCTCTCGTTGCTCTTCTCGCCGGCCGCGGATCGCGATGTCTACTACACGATCAGCACCGAGTCGGGCCTCGCCCTGGGCGCGGGGATCAACGTGCTCGCCGACGGCGGCCCGGTGACGATCTCAGTCGCTGCCCACGGCGATGCCGCGATGCGCTCCTGGTACGCCATCGCGTCCGCGGCCGTAACGATCGGGTATCTCGAAACCGTCGAGGTATGACGCGGCGCGCTCAGGCGGCGCAGGTCAACGCGCACGAAGTGTTGAGCGTTTGGCCTCAAACGATGGGGCGGCGCTGAGCTACCTCCTCCCAAGTGTTGGGCGTTTGCCCTCGAACGATGGGGACCGCGCCCGGCTACCTGCTCCCCTTGGCATTATCCATCGATCGCCGTTGAGGCGGCGCCGACGGGCGCGGCGCGCTCGAGCCCGGCGCCGCCGGCCCGGCCGAGGCCGTTGGCGCGGCATGCACCTCCGTGCTCCCCGTTGCCGGCACCGCCGGAGCCGTCGTCGTTGGCACCGTCACCACCGGCGTCGGCGCCGTCGCGCTCGGCATCCCCACCCGCGCCTCCTCGCCCGGCGCTCCCTTGATCGGCGCGGACCCGCGCACGAGCATCGCGATACCGGCGGCCGCCGCGACCAGCGCCGTCGCGCCAATCGCCCACTTCGCCTTGCGCGCCCGCGCCCGCTTCCGCCGCCGCGCGGCGAGCGCTTCGAGGAACGAGCTCTCCATCGACGCCGACTCCTCCGGCGTCAGATCGGGGACCTCGCGGCCTGCTTCGAGCAGCTCTCGGATCCCCGCAGGCGGCTCCCCCTCCAGGTTGACCCAGCGTTCTATGTCGTTCATGAGCCGCCTCCGAGGTCTGCCTTGTAGAGCCGCTCCGCCAGCACCCGAAATCGATCACGCGCCCGCCGGTGCTGGGTCGTCACGGTCTTGATGGGGAGCTCCAGGATCGTGGCGACCTCCTGGTGCGTCAGCTCGGCGAGGTCGATCCAGCGGATCAGGAGCGCAGCCTTCTTCGGCATCTCGCCGAGGATGTGCTCCACGATCTGCTTCCGCTCGACCCCGCGCATTTGCTCCTCGGCGTCCGGCTGCAGCGCGGGCAGCGCGTCCGTGTCGATGCCGTCGTCGTGCTCGGGACGGCGGGCCTTCCGGCGCAGGTAGTTGCAGATCATGTGCCCGGTGATGGTCGTGAGCAGCGCCCGGACATCGTCGGGGATCGCGTTCTTCTGGATCATCCCGTCCAGGGTGAGGAACACCTCTTGATGGATCCCCTCGGCCGACGCGGGGCCGATGTCCGACCTCCGCAGCTTCTTCCAGACGAACCGCTGGAAGCGCCGGTAGATGTCCTTGATCGAGGTGCAGGGCGGGCCGGCGGGCTCTGCCTCCGCGACCGCGCGAGCGGCGCCAGCGTGAGACCGCATACGCTCGCCGGACACCCGCGCACCTTCTCCGGCGCCGATCGATGAATCGGCACCTTCCTCCGGGGCGTCCCACTTCTTCGCCGCATTGAAGCGATCCATCCGTGATGTTTCAGGTGCGTGCAGGGCTCGGGGGTCATCTCGACGCAAGCACACGACCCAGCCCAGGCGCACCGCCTCCTTCTCCTTGGACGAGGAAGCCGTGAACTTCTTCACCGTCGGTGGAGAATCGTAAAGCCTCGGACTTCGTCTCGATCGCCTCGGTGGAGCATCGTCCAGCCTCGGACTTCGTCCCGATCGCCTCGGTGGATCTTCGTCCAGCCTCGGACTTCGTCTCGATCGCCTCGGTGGAGCTTCGTCCAGCCTCGGACTTCGTCCCGATCGCCTCGGTGGAGCATCATCCAGCCTCGGACTTCGTCTCGATCGCCTCGGTGGATCTTCGTCCAGCCTCGGTCTTCGTCCCGATCGCCACGGTGGAGCATCGCCCAGCCTCGGACTTCGTCTGTATTGAGCGTTTCGTCGGCCCTCGGGGCGATGCAGGTCCTCATGGGCGCCGACGAAACGCGGCGGAACGAAGCCCGGAGCGGCGAGCGTGGCGGCCGACTATGGGGATTTCGATCGAAGCTCGCAATCCCGATCGTGCCTCTTTCGCCCGGGTGTGACGCTGTGAGCTTGGTGTCGGCGGCGAGCGCGAGCAGGACAGCTTGATCGCGAGACCGATCCTCGTGGCAAAGGGGTGACCGGAGCGTGCTCCGCAGGGGCAACGGTGGCGTGAGGATGGAGCTCCGCCTTCGCGCCACAGACGAGCACGGAGAAGCACCGGCGCGAGATCATGCAACCTCTGCGGGGGGCGCGCGGGCGGTGGGCAAAGGAATGGCGCGCAGTACGGCGTTGCAGACGGGGCAGGCGCGGAGGTCGCGGCCTGTCCTTTCGAGGAGCTGGTCGCGAAGGCTGCTCAGCACGGGGGCAGTGCCTTGGGCACCGCAGAGGTCTTGGGCGCGGCGGCGCTTCTCCGGGGAGGCGTGCAGGCCGACGTGTCGGATCTTGTGAAATCCGTTGGGGAGCACGTGCTGCACGAAGCGGCGCAGCAGCGCGACAGGGGAGAGGGTCTCGGTGCCGTCGCCCTTGGTGCGGAAGGTGACTTGATGCGGCGTCACGTCGAGCAGCCGGCTGTTGGAGAGGGCGACGCGATGGGTGTACCGGCCGAGGTAGCTCAGCACGTGCGCACCTCGCGCGAAGGCAGGCTTGGCGTAGACGATCCAGTCGAGCTTCCAGAGCTTGCGCAGTAACCGGGCAAAGCCTTCTGGATCGTGGAAGTCGTCGAAGCCCGCGAAGGCCTTCTGCGCGTGGGCCTCTTTGAGCGCGTCGATCAGCTTGCCGCGGAGCAGGCGAGCCATGGCTTTGATGGGGAAGAGGAAGGCGCGTGAGCCCGCCTTCCAGGTCTTGCCATCGAGGCGCGAGGCCGCCGCCGGTTGACGATCGCGTGGACATGCGGGTGGAACGCGATCGCCCAGGTCACGTGTGCGGACAACGTCGCGCCGATGGTCGCCTTGAGCTTGCTCTCGCCGCATTCGAGCAGCACGCGCCCGCGGCGGAAGAGCGCGTCATGGAGCAACGCGCGAGAGAAGGCGGCGAGCGGGCGCAGCTCGGGAGGCAGCGTGAAGACGACATGGAGATGGCGCCCGTCGAGCATGCGGGCGCGCGCTCGGCGATCCATTTCTCCTGGGCCAACGCCTGACACTTCGGACAGTGGCGATTGCGGCACGAGTTGTACGACGGGTGCTCGTAGCCGCAGCCGTCACATCGTCGAGTGCCCACCGAGCACCGCGGTGCGGCACTGGCCGATGTCGGTGAGCACGCGCTTCTGCTCGCGCGCGAGAGCGCGCGCGTCGACCTCGAGCTCGGCCCGGTGGCCCGAACGATGTCCGCAGTCCGGCGAGGGGCCCCTCCTGGGGCCGCCCGCAAGCCTACCTGCGCGGCTGCGGCGAGGAGGTCGAGTGGGCTCGGCGTCTCCCGCACAGCTTCTCGGTCACGCGGGCGTACCGCGCGGTCGACTTCAAGCTCGCGTGACCCAGGAGCGCGCCCGACGCGCACGTCCGTGCCGTGCTCGAGCAGGTGCGTGGCGAAGCTGTGGCGCAAGACGTGAGGGGTCACGCGCTTCTTGATCCAGGCTTGCTTCGTCGCCGCCACGAGGGCCTTGCGGACGGTCGCCATGCTGGGCAGCTTGCCCGTGCGCGGCGACGCAAACAGGTACGGCAGAGGCGGGCGCTCCCGCCGCCAATACTCCCGCAACCAGGAGTAGAGGCTCGGCGAGAGCTTCGCCTCGCGCGCCTTGTCGCCTTTGCCATGCCGCACGCGAAGAACCCCGCGTGCCCCGTCGACGTCCCCGACCTCGAGCACGAGAGCCTCCTTGATCCGAAGCCCCGCACCGTACATCACCATCGCGATCGCCTGGTAGCGCGCCCCCCGGATCGCGCGGATCAGCGCGCCGACCTCCTCGACGCTCAGCACGGTCGGCAGCGGTGAATAGGTCCTCGGGAGCCGGAAGAAGGACACCATCTCCGGCTTGCCGAGGCTCTTCTTGAAGAGGAACCTCAGCGCGAGCAGGTCCATCCGCTTGGTGTGCGGGCTCCCGCTCCTGCTCATCACTTCGTCGACGAACGCGCGGACCTGCTCACGCGAGATCTCATCGAGTGGCACACCAAATCGGACCCTGAGCCGCTTCGCCGTCGCGACGTACGCAACCTGCGTCCTCTTCGAGTATCCTCCCCTCGCCAGGTCCTGCCCCAACTGCTCAATGCGCTTGTCCATGGTGGTCTCCTTCGGCCCGCTCGGTCGAGGAGCGGCGCCGACCCCAAGGCGACCACCAGGGCAGGGTCTGGCGCTTCAAATCGCGACAACCGCCGCGTAGCGGCTTCGTTCCCGATCGCCTCGCCGGTGACACGATCATCGAGTCACCTCCTCTTCTAAGGAGGTGCCCGCGGAAATCCTGCTCGGCGAAAAAAAGTGAATCCCTCGGGCCTGCTCCGTACCCAGGACGATCAGGGTGATCGATTCACCCGAACGGGGCTCCCGGATGCTCGGGGGCTCTGGATCTCGTTGCACCGTTTGACCCAACAGCGCCTGCGGGCGCACCACCCGAGGAAAGCACCATGACCCAGGGAACCAAGCACGCTCATGTCTACGTCGGCGCCGACCAGGCCTCCGACGCGGCCGCCATCCACCGCTCGGCGGTGGTCGGCACCATGGCGGTCACCACGCCGCGCTACTTCAAGGACGCGACCTTCAAGGCCGTCATCGACGACGAGGTCCAGGCCGGCCTCGATCTCGGCGCCGCGGCCACCGACTTCGTCACGGCGAAGGGGGCGCTCGCCAACGCGCGCGGCATCCTCGACGCGAAGCGCAGGGCCTGGAGGAAGGCGAACAGCGCGGCCGTCACCCAGGTCGAGAAGAACGACCCCTCGGAGCAGGAGATCTTGAGCTACGGCTACGCGGTCCTCGATCCGAACAACCCCGGGCTCGTCGTTCCGTCGGAGATCCTGCTGAAGTACGATGCTGCCAAGGGGCTGCTCCGGATCCGCGTGAAGTGGGCCTCGGGGACGCAGCGCTGCCTGATCGAGATCTCGCCCGACCCGGCCGGGCCGGGGACGTGGGCGCAGCTCAGCGGCACCGGCAGCACGCGGGCGCTCTCCGGCTACGCGCCCGGCACGTACTGGGTGCGCGCCGCGACGGTCCGCGCCAAGGCGCAGAGCGACTGGTTCGGCCCGGTGGCAGTGGTCGTGAAGTGAGAGGACCCGCGGATGCGGGCGCACGGAGGGCGAGGCCGATGAGCTCGCCCTCCCTGTGTGCTGGTCGGTCACGAGATTGACGGCGCGGCACCCCAGCGCCAAGGAGAGCGCGTGCCCCGCTTCTTCAACACCACCGGCGTCAACCAGCCCGAGCGGCACTACACCCTGCCCGTCCTCGCCCGGCTCCCGGGCGTGCGCCGCCTCATCGACCGGGGCCTCTACTTCGTGCTCCATGCCCCTCGTCAGGTCGGCAAGACGACCTCGCTCCTCGCCCTCGGCAAGGAGCTCACCGCCGAGGGGAGCTACGTCGCGCTCCTCGTCTCCGCCGAGGTCGGCGCCCCCTTCGGGCACGACCCGGGCGCGGCCGCCCCTCTTGTCACGGCTGACGCATAACACATCTCCGCAACATGCTGAATTACTTGCAAATCGGTGATTCAATGGACTCACGTTAGGGGGACAGTGCAGTCGCCGGCGTAGCCCGGGGTTAAACCCCGGGCTACACAAGAAAAGCCGGCCTTCGCCGGCTTGCCTTGTTCTCAGCTGGATGCTCATTGCGTTGCATGGGCGGACGGTCCTCGGCCAAATATGCCGGCCCAACGTTCTGCGAGCGGAGGGAAAGCGCCAGAAAACCTGCTCTTGTCGCGGCAAACAGAGGCACCCACGCAAGCCCGCGAAGGCGGGCTTCCTTTGTGTAGCCCGGGGCTTTAGCCCCGGGCTAAGCAGGACACCGTGGGTCGAACGTGGATCCGGCTCAACGACTCTGTTTAACCCCAGGTGGAGCACGACGCCGTGGGTCGACCATGAATCCGGGCCAATGCGTCACTGTTTGAAATCCTCTTCTCTTCTTTGCGCCTTTGCGCCTTTGCGCCTTTGCGTTGAAAAATGCGGCAAAGCCACTTGCCGAGGGGCAGAAAACCCCTCCCCCTCTCCCTACCCGGCGCCCGGCGCGGCCTTCCCTCACCAGCACCGGCACCATCTCCCGGCGCCACTCGGCCTCGTCGTCCAGGTTCGTGAGCGGCTCCACTCCCCATAAGCCGCCTGCGCAGCGTCTCCGCCCGGCCGATCGCGCGACGATCAGGCACCACCGCCCGGCAGCCGCGCGGATCCTCGCGGCCGCGCTGAGGGCCGTCCACCACCACGTCGGCCCCGGTGAGGAGGCCCGCGCCGCCCCGGCTCGTGATCGATCCGCGCCGCCACCGAGAGCAGCGGGAAGGAAGCCGATCGCCCCGCGCTTGCGCAATTTCTCGAACGCGCTCGTCCGGTGAGGCACGAGCGGCACGATCGCGTTGACCACGATCTCCCAGGCCAGCACCGTGTTCTTGATCCCGTCGGCCGTGTAGAAATCGCGGACGAGGGGATCTGCCGCGCGCCCTTCGGCCCGGCAGCGACGCAGCTCCGCGTCGAGCGCGATCAACGCCGGCGCCGTGTCGTTCGACGCGGCGGCCACGCACTTCGCGCCGCCCTTCACCACGTGGCAGACCGTCCACGTCTTTCTTGAGGCAAAAGCCCAGGGTTGCCGCCGAAATACGTCTGGTTGTAGTAGCGGCAGCGCGTGTCGAGGCAGATGTTCCCGCCGAGGGTGCCCATCGCGCATTGGTGCGGCCCGCCCACCTGCCCACCGGCCTCGGCGAGCGGGCGCCACCCGCTGCGCCACGAGGGCTCTCGGCGATCGTCACGAGGTTGGTCCCCGCGCCGATGGTCAGCGTCTCCTTCCCGTCGGCCGCGCGATCGAGGCGCACGCCTCGCAGCTCCTCCCCGCCTTGCAGCGAGATCAGGTGCTCAGGGCTCGGCGAGGCCCTGGCTTCATGTTGGGGAGCAGATCGGTCCCGCCGGCGATGAGGCGCGCACAGCGATCGCCGAACACGCTCACCGACCGAACGTCTCGGCGAGCGTCCGGGGCTTGTGGAGAATCGAGATGGGCAGGGCGGCATCACTTCCTCGGCCTCGGCCGCATGCGAGCACATCCGCGCCTCACGCGCCTTCTTCTCCCGGGCGCGGCGAGCACCAGGCGGGGCTGAACGGCGGCCGATCGATGCGCACGCCCACCGCGTCGTAGATGGCGTTCGCGATGGCCGGGATCGACGGGTGGGCAACCCTTCGCCGGCCTCCTTCGCGCCCTTCAGCCCCTCGGGATCGTTCGACTCGACGAGCAGGGCGACGAGATCGGGCACGTCGAGGAGGTCGGGATCTTGTAGTCGAGGTTCGGGCCCTTGTGGAGCCGCCCTCGCCGATCACATGCTCCTCGAGGATCGCCTCGGCCGCGCCCATGTGGGCCAGGCCTTCCATCTGCCCCTCGACGATGGTCAGGCAGATGGCCTTGCCGATGCATTAAGGCCACCCAGATCGTCTTCACCTCGACGCGGCCCGTCTCCGGATCGACCTCGACCTCAACCACATGCGCGGTGAACGAATAGGCGGGCGAGGCGCCGATCGTCCCCGCCGCGGTAGTCGCCGCCGAGCTCAGGCGTGTTGTAGTAGCCCGTTGCGCCCAGCGTCCCGAACTTCCCTTCGGCAGGCTGGATCGCCTCGGTCACAGGCACGCTCTTGGTCGGATCAGCCGCCACGCAGAGCGCGCCGCGCGTCACGAAAGGGATCTCTTTCTCGCCGACGCCGAATTTCTCGGCCACGGCCGCCACAGAAGCTTCTGCCGCACCTGCGCACCGCGCCGCGTGGATCTTCGCGTTGCCGTTCATGAAGGTGCCGCGCGACGAGTACGCGCCGAGGTCGACGGGCGAGATCCGTGTCGCCAGAGGACGCGCACCACCCCGAGATCCAGGCCCAATTCGTCGGCCACCAGCACCGCCGAGCAGGGTGTCGAAAGCCCTGGCCGATCTCGCTCTGGCCGGAGAAGACGGTGACCACGCCCGAGCGGTCGACCTTGGGCTGCTGCCGCTCTGGGGCATCGCGTTCGGGTAGATGCAGTAGTTGGTGCCGCTGATGTACGCGCTCGCCGCGACGCCGAGGCCCTTGCCGTAGGGCAGCTTGCCGCGCCGCTCCTTCCAGCGGCTCGCATGCTCCACCTTGTCGAGGCATTCGGTGATCCCGCTCGACGTGACGCGCATCCCGTTGATCGTCCGGGCATTCGGCTCGACCAGGTTGCGGCGGCGGAGCTCGATCGGATCGAGCGAGAGCTGCTCGGCGATCTTGTCGAGCGAGACCTCGAAGGCGAAGCGGGGCTGCACGCTGCCATGGCCGCGCTTCGGCCCGCAGGGGGGCTTGTTGGTGAAGTAGCGCGTCGACTTGAAGCGGTAGCCCTGGGCGAAGGCCGGGAGCGTGAGGAGCTGTCCCGAGTAGTACGCGGTGACGAGGCCGAAGGAGGAGTAGGCGCCGCCGTCGATCGACGTGAGCGCGTCGACCGCGGTGAGCTTGCCGTCCTTCGTGGCGCCCACCTTCATGTGCATGCGCATCGGGTGGCGGCCGCGGTGGGCGTAGAACTCTTCTTCGCGCGTGTAGAGGAACTTCACCGGGCGGCCGGTGACCATGGCGAGCTTGGCCGCGCAGAACTCGAGCGAGAAGGGCTCGCTCTTGCCGCCGAAGGCCCCGCCGATGGGCGGCTGAATCACGCGGATCCGCGCGGGCGAGAGGCGCAGCACGCGCGACAGCTCGCGGTGCAGGTAGTGCGGCACCTGCGTCGCGGACCACACGGTCAAGAGGCCGTTCTTGTCCATCTGCGCGAGGGCGCAGTGCGTCTCGATCGGCACATGGGCCGAGCCCTCGTAGTAGTAGTCGCCCTCGACGATCGCGTCCGAGCCGGCGAGGAGCGCGTCGACATCGCCGAAGGCGAGATCGACCTCCTTGGAGACGTTGTCTTTCTCGCCCTTGCCGAGACCGACGGAGGGCTTGTTGATCGCCGTGTCGAGATCCGTCGCGGCGGGGAGCAGCTCGTACTCGACGTCGATCAGCTCGGCGGCCTCGTGGGCCAGACGCTCGTCGGTCGCTGCCACGGCGGCCACGGCGTCGCCGACGAAGCGGGCCTTTTCGAGCGCGAGCGGGAACTCGTCCGGCGTCCAGGGGATGATGCCGAAGCGCTCCGGCATGTCGCGGCCGGTGATGACGGCGATCACACCCTTCTTCGCGAGGGCGCGGGAGGCGTCGATCTTGACGATGCGCGCGTGGGGGTGCGGGCAGCGGAGCAAACGGCCCCAGAGCATCCGCGGCAGGTGGAGGTCGTCGGTGTAGCGGACCTGGCCGGTGATCCGCGGGGCGAGCAGCGCCTTGGTGCGCGTGCCGATGAGGCCCGAGCTCGGCGTGGGCAGAAGGACCGGCGGGGCGACCCGCTTGAGCTCGCTCATTGCCCGCTCCTCTCCGCGCGCGGCTTGCGTTCGTTGGAGGTCAAAGGAACGGGGAGGCCGGCGCCGTCGGGCGCGCCGGGCGCGGGGGCCTCGCCGCGGCGGATCTTCGCGGCCTGCTCCACGGCGTCGACGATGCGGCCGTAGCCGGTGCAGCGACAGAGGTTGCCCGAGATCGCCAGCTTGATCTCGTCGCGCGAGGGCGAGGGGTTGCGATCGAGCAGGGCGGTCGCGCTCATCAGCATGCCCGGGGTGCAGAAACCGCACTGGCCGCCGCCGGCCTTGTCGAAGCAGTCGACGAGCGGATCGAGGTGCGGACCGCCGATGGTCTCCACGGTTTGCACGGTCTTGCCGTCGGCCTCGAGGGCGAGGGTGAGGCAGGAGAGGACGGCCTTGCCATCGAGCACGACGGTGCATGCGCCGCAGTCGCCCTTGTCGCAGCCTTGCTTGGTGCCGATGAGGTCGAGGTCGTAGCGCAGCGCTTCGAGCAAGGTGCGGCGCGGGTGGACGGCGAGCTCGACCTCGGTCTCGCCGACGATCATCTTCATCGGGACGAGGCGGTCTCGCTCGCCGCTGATCGCGATGGACGCTGGTGGCGCGCTCGCGTCGCCGTCGCCCGGCGCGCGCCGGTAGGGACGAGCCTCGCGCCGCTCGCGGGCGAAGCGCTCGCCGGCGATGGGATGATCCGGCGGGATCTCCCAGTGCAAGGCGCGCGCGGCGAGCTGGCAGTACTCGACGAGGTGCTCGGCGGGCACGGGCGTGCGGATGCCCAGCTTGCCGAGGTTGTCGATCAAGATCTCCAGCGACGAGTTGCCCACCCGCTCGCCCACGCCGAGGCCGGTGCCGTGGATGCGGTGGACGCCGATCGACGCGGCCCAGAGCGCCGTCGCCACGGAGAGACCGCGGTCGTTGTGGGCATGCCAGTCGAGCTCCACATGCGTCGCGCCCATGGCCGCGAGCTCGGCGCGCACGAAGGCGATCAGCTCCTCGACGCCGTAGGGGGTGACATGGCCGGTGGTGTCGCAGAGACAGAGGCGCACGGCGCCCGCGTCGATCGCCGTGCGGAAGAGGGCGCGGAGGATGTCGGGATGCGCGCGCGTGGTGTCTTCGGTGACGAGGCAGAAGGGGAGACCGTTCTTCACCGCGGTCTCGGTGGCGCGGCGGACGTTGCCGAGGAGAAAATCGAGGTCCCAGCTCTCGGCGTAGTGGCGGATCGGCGAGCTGCCGATGAAGGAGTAGACCTCGATCGGCATGCCGGCGCGCTGCGAGGCGGTGGCGATGCCCTCGACATCGGCGACCACGGTGCGCGCGGCGGCGGTGGCGACGAGGGGCAAGCGGGCGTCGAGGATCTCCTTGCAGAGGAGGTGGCAGTCGTCGGCGTGGCGCTTGCCGGCGGCGGGGAGGCCCACGCTCACCACGTCGACGCCGATCTTCGCCATCGCGTGGAGCAGGTCGACCTTGTAATCGACCGCAGGGTTGACCCCGGACGCGTTCTGGAGGCCGTCGCGCAAGGTCTCGTCGACGACCTTCACGCCGCGGACGCCGCGACCGAAGTGGACGAGGGCGCCGCCGTCGCGCACGCCGGGGAGCGGTGCCTCTTCCCGGAGGATGCCTTCGCTCGTCTTCGCAGCGAGCGGGATGCCCTGGTTCCAGTCGAAAATGGAGGCGTTCATGAGGCGGATCGCCTCGTTAGCATGGCCCCCCGTACGAATCGACCCCCGCCCCCATCCCCATCCCTCTCCCCATCCCCATCCCTCTCCCCATCCCTGCCGCGCCGCGCCGATCTTGCGGCAGGGGTATTGCTCTTTCGCAAAACCGGATCCATGTCGTGCCGCCGAGGGGCCTCCCTGGCACGCGCGGCGCCCCAGGGACGGGCCGAGCCCGACCGAGACCGCGCCGGGAGGCCCCCGGGACCCGAAGGATCAGATCATGACCACCGAGCAAGACCCGAAGACCCCCTCCGAATCCGAGCCCATCGAGGTCAAGGCCGAGCCCATCGACGCCGAGTTCTCCGGCGACGCCGATGACGGCGACGGCGCCGAGGCCGCGCCCGCCGGGCCGAAGAAGCAGCCCATCGCGGCCGACGAGCCCCCGCCCGCGGGCGCTGTCGAGATGCCCTTCCAGGCCGAGGTGCAGCAGGTCCTCGGGCTGGTCATCAACTCGCTCTACGCGAACAAGGAGGTCTTCCTCCGCGAGCTGATCTCGAACGCCTCCGACGCGCTCGACAAGGCCCGCTTCCTCGCCTTGACCCGCAAGGACGTGACGGTCGCCGAGGGGGACCCGGGCATCAAGATCGCGCTCGACGAGGACGCGCGGACGCTGACGATCGAGGACAACGGCATCGGCATGACCCGCGACGAGGTGATCCAGAACCTCGGCACCATCGCCCGCTCCGGCTCGCTCGAGTTCCTCAAGTCGCACGCCGAGGCGATCAACAAGAAGGAGGGCGCGCTCCAGCTCATCGGCCAGTTCGGCGTCGGCTTCTACGCGGCCTTCATGGTGGCGAGCCGCGTCGACGTGCACACCCTCTCCATGCTCCCCGGCGCCGAGCCGGTGCTCTGGCGCTCGACCGGCGCGGGCGCCTTCGTCGTGGCCCCGGGCGATCGCAAGGCGCCCGGCACCTCGATCGTCCTCCACCTCAAGGAGGACTACCGCGAGTTCACGCGCGCGTGGCGGGTGAAGGACATCATCCAGAAGTACTCGGATTTCGTGCAGTTCCCCATCCACGTCAACGCCGAGCTCGCCAACCGCTCCTCGGCGATCTGGGCGATGCCGAAGTCGCAGGTCACCGACGAGCAGCACGCCGAGTTCTACCGCCACATCACCGGCGGCCACGAGGGCGAGACCCCGCTGCTCAAGATCCACACCTCGGTCGACGCGCCGGTGCAGTACCACGCGCTGCTCTACATCCCCGAGAAGGCGCCGATGGATCTCTTCCAGCGCGACCAGAAGGGGCTCCGCCTCTACGCGAAGCGCGTGCTCATCGTCGAGCACTGCGACAAGCTCCTGCCCGCGTACCTGCGCTTCTTGCGCGGCGTCGTCGACTCGGAGGACCTCTCGCTCAACGTTTCGCGCGAGATGCTCCAGGAGGACAAGACGCTGCACCAGATCGAGCAGCAGCTCGTCAAGCAGACGCTCAAGACGCTGAAGGAGCTCGGCGAGAGCGAGGAGGACAAATACATCGCCTTCTGGAAGGAGTTCGGCAAGGTCCTCAAGGAGGGCATCTCGCTCGACTGGAAGAACAAGGATCAGATCGCCGAGCTCTGCCGCTTCGAGTCGATGAAGACCGAGGCCGGCAAGTACACGAGCCTCAAGCAGTACGTGGCCGCGATGCCCGAGGATCAGAAGGAGATCTACTACGTGACGGGCCTCGGCCGCCGCGCGGTGGAGCAGAGCCCGCACCTCGAGGCCTTCCGCAAGAAGGGCTACGACGTGCTCTTCTTCATCGATCCCATCGACGAGTGGGTGGCAAAGTCGCTCTTCGACTTCGACAAGAAGCGGCTGAAGAGCGTGGCCCACGGGGACATCGACCTCGGCGTGGACAAGGACAAGCCGGAGGAAGAGGACGTGTCGGCCGCGGTGCTCGCCGTGAAGACGGCGCTCGGCGAGCGGGTGAAGGACGTGCGCATCTCGCACCGGCTCACCGACAGCGCCAGCGTGCTCGTCGCGGCCGAGGGCGATCCCGGGGCGAATTTCGAGCGGATCATGAAGATGATGGACAAGGACACGCCCGCGGCGAAGCGCATCCTGGAGCTGAACGCGGGCCACCCCATCGTCAAGAACCTCGCGGCCCTCGCGAAGAAGAGCCCCGACGCGGCGAAGGTGACCGAGTTCGCCGAGCTGCTCTTCGACCAGGCCCTGCTCGCCGAGGGCGTGGTGGAGGATCCGGCCAAGCTCGTGCGGCGGATCCAGGCCCTGCTGACCGAGGTGAGCGCCGCCGCCGCGCAGGCCTGAGCGCGAATCACGACAGACCGGAGCGCTCTCGGCTATCGTGAGCGCTCCTCTCATGCCCCACCCCCGCGATCACTCTCCCACCGCGCTCGCCATGGTGGGCCTCCCCGCCCGCGGCAAGACGTACATCGCCCGCAAGCTGGCCCGCTACCTCTCCTGGCTCGGCCACCCGACCCGGGTGTTCAACGTCGGCAGCTACCGCCGCCAGCACCTCGGCGCCCAGCAGCCGAACAGCTTCTTCGACCCCGACAACGCCGCCGGCAAGCAGGCCCTGCTCAGCATGGCCATGACCGCGCTCGACGACATGATCGCGTGGCTCAGCGACGAGGGCGAGGTGGCGATCTACGACGCCACGAACAGCACCCGCGCGCGGCGCGAGCTCGTGCAGGAGCGCTGCCGCAAGCACGGGATCCCGGTGGTCTTCATCGAGTCGATCTGCGACGACCCGCAGGTCATCGACGCCACCGTGCGCGAGACGAAGCTCCTCTCCCCCGACTACGCGGCGACCGATCCGGAGGACGCGGCCAAGGACTTCCGCGCGCGCATCGCCCACTACGCGCGCGTCTACGAGCCGCTCGACGACCCGGACGCGAGCTACATCAAGATCATCGACGTGGGCCGGAAGGTGGAGCTGAACCGGATCCGCGGCTATTTGCCCGCCCGCCTCGCCCCGCTCCTCATCAACCTGCACATCACCCGCCGGCCGATCTGGCTGACCCGCCACGGCGAGAGCGTGTTCAACGTGCTCGGCATCCTCGGCGGCGACTCGGACCTGAGCCCGCGCGGCGAGGAGTACGCGAAGAACCTCGCCAAGTTCATCAACGGCCAGCTGCCGCGCGAGGCGAACCTGATCGTCTGGACGAGCACGATGCGCCGGACGATCCAGACGGCGCAGCACATCACGCGCTCGCCGCGGTCGTTCCGCGCGCTCGACGAGATCGACGCCGGCGTGTGCGACGGGATGACCTACGAGCAGATCGAGACCGACATGCCCGAGGTGCACGTGGCCCGCACCGCCGACAAGTTCCGCTACCGCTACCCGCGCGGCGAGTCCTACGAAGACATCATCCAGCGCCTCGACCCGGTGATCCTCCAGCTCGAACGACAGGAATCCCCCGTGCTCGTGATCGCCCACCAGGCCGTGCTGCGCGCCCTGTACGCCTACCTCGCCGACCACCCCCCGCACGAGTGCCCCAATCTATCCATCCCCCTCCACACGGTGATCCAGCTCACCCCGACCGCCTATGGCTGCGAGGAGAAGCGCTTCACCCTGGAGCCCGGCCTCGGCGATACGAGGCCGAGCCATCACCCGCCGTTGCCTTGAGAGAGGGTCTATCAGCGGGGTCGTTGCGCATACCAGAGCAACATCGCCAGCGTCCCCGCCTCGCGCAGCCACGGTTGATCGTGCGGCCCCGGCAAATCAAGCACATCATGCGCGATACCCTTCTTCGAGAGTTCCTTGGAGAGGGCCAGATTTGCCTCGTGAAAGGGGTCGCCCGAGCTCGTCTCCAGGTGGATGGCAGTCGAGGGGCCTTTGCCGGGCAAACGGGCCATCTTCGGCACGATGGATGAGAGCCTGTCTGCGAGGAAATGGGCGCGGTCGGTGCTGAAGGCGCTTTGGACGGCGCCCCAGGCGGCGAATTGATCGGGCCTGCGCAGCAGGGTTTCGAGGCCGATCGGGCCGCCCATCGAGCAGCCGTCGAGGTAGGTGTGGGCGGGATCGGGGGAGACCTGGGCTTCCTTCCGGGCGCGGGGGATCACCACGTCGCAGAGCCAGGTGGCATAAGCCTCGTGGGTCGCGGCGGGGTTGGGCATCCGGCCCAGGTTGGGGGTGAAGGGGCATGCGATGCACAGGCCCCGAAAGGGCTGGGCGACAAGGCTCGCGTTGAGGGCGGCGAGCTGCTCGTCGCGGATGTCGTTGCGCTTCGAGGTGCGCAGGATCGGCGGGGAGAGGAGGCGGTCGTAGGCGGCGCCGAGGCCGTAGCGCTCGTGCCACGCGAAGACGCCGAGGGCTGGATCGCCCGACTCGCCGAGCCCGTGGAGGAGCACGAGCAGCGGGGCGCGCTCGCCGGGGGCGAGGTGGGTCGGGAGGAAGAGGGTGAAGCGGCGGCCGAATTCGCGGGGGCCCTCGACGGTGAGATCGAGCATCGAGAGGCCGCGCGGGGGCGGGACGCGGGGCGGATCGGCGAGCGCAGGGATCGCGGGCGCGCCGAGGGCGAGGCCGAGGAGGCCGGCGGAGCTCTGGAGGAGGGTGCGGCGGGTGAGCATGGGCAACGCGCAGATCCGTTGTACCTTGCCCGCGCGGACAGGCCAGGGGATCGGCGCGCGATCAGGCCGCGGACTGGGCTTTTGCGCCCTTGGTGAGCGCCGGGGGCACGTGGGCGGTCGAGCGGTTCCGCCCGCCGCGCTTCGATGCGTAGAGCGCCTCGTCGGCGGCCTTGAACATCTCTTCCCAGGTGCGCCCGGCCTCGGGGAAGGTCGCCACGCCGATGGAGCAGGTCACGTTGATCCCGGCCTGTCCGTTGGCCGCGGCCTTGCCGTGGTGGAAGGTCGTCCTGGCGAGCTCTTCGCGCACGCGCTCGGCGAGGAGCATCGCGCCGCGCGCGTCGGTCTCCTCGCAGATGATCACGAACTCCTCGCCGCCGAAGCGGGCCACGGCGTCGGTGTTGCGCTTGGCGCGGCGGAGGATGTCGCCGAGGCCCTTGATGATCACGTCGCCCACGTCGTGGCCGTAGGTGTCGTTCACCTTCTTGAAGTGATCGATGTCGGTCACGAGCACGCTCAATTGCCGCCCGAAGCGCTTGCTCGCCGCGATCTTCTGGTCGGCCACTTCGAGCATCGCCCGCTTGTTGAGCAGGCCCGTCAGGCCATCCATCGTGGCGAGCTCCTCGAGGCGGCGCACCATCCGGGCGTTGGAGAGCGACACCGCCATGTGGCTCGCCAGCACCTCCAGCGTGCTCCGCACCGCGTCGTTGAAGGCCGAGCGCCGCCGCGAGCCGAGCACCAGCGTCCCGAGCGGGCGATCGTGGACGAGCAGGGGCAGGACCACGATCGAGGGCATGGGGGGCGGGGTCACCCGGCGGGTGAAGACGATCTGCCGGGCCGGGTCGTACTCGCCCCGGTAAGGCAGCGGGTGCCGGTTCTGGAGCACCATCGAGACGAGGCCCGCGTTGTGCCGGAAGCGCTGGCCGAGCACCGCGCTCGCGCCCTCGCCGCTGACGGCGCGCACCTCGTGCATCTTCGCGCCCTCGTCGTAGAGCGTGACGGCGCAGAAATCGACGCTGGTGATCTCGCGCGCGCTCTTCACGCCCGCCTCCACCACCTGCGACTCCGTCGTCGCCGCGCCGAGCGACTCGGCCGCGCGGTAGAGCTTGCCTTGCTCCACCTTGGCCCGCTCGAGCTGCACGAACACGCGCTCGTTCTGGATCGCGCGCACCGCGTAGCGCCCGGCCTCCTCGACGATCTCCTGCTCGCGCGGGGAGAAGGCCTGATCGTCGACGCGATCGACGACGAGCACGCCGCGGATCGAGCCGTGCTCGTAGACCGGCAGGGCGAGCACCGCGCGCACTGGGCAGGCGCCGAGGTAGTAGGGCAGCTTGTAGCCCGGCTTGAGGCCCGCCATGCTCACCGCCGAGCGCTGCGAGATCGCGGCCCCGAAGATGCCGTCGCCCGCGAGGAACGGGCCCTCCGAGAGGTTCTGCGCGTCGCTCACCAGCTCGCTGATCCGGAGGTGCGTGCCGTCGTCGTTGTGCCAGAGGAGCACCGCCGTGTAGAGGCCGAGCGACTCGCGCAGGAGACGCAGCGCGAAGAGCACCGACTGGTGGATCTCTTCCACACCGGAGCGCGCGAGGCGCTCGTCGTCGCCGTGGCCGTGCTTGCCGGCGGGCCGCGCCGTGGCAGGCGCCGAGAGCAGCCGGTAGCTCCGCGCGTCGTCGCGGAGCCGGGCGATCTCCGCGTCCAGGTGGCCGCGCGAGGCCTTGCGGATCCGGGCGATCTCGCCCCGCAGCACGGCCGCGTTGAGCGACGCGAAGACGAGCATGAAGCCGAGGTGCGGCAACGCGCGCAGCGGGGTCGGCTCGCCGAGGGCCAGCATGCGGATGGCCGACTCGAGGCCCGCCGCCGCGGCCACCGTGAGCGCGGTGCCGAGCGGGCGCGCGAAGGCGCTCACGAGCGCGATCGTCACGTAGACGAGCGGGAAGGCGCGCCCGTCGAGCGCGTTGTCGAGGCGGATCGCCGCGGCGAACGAGGCGACGACGCCGAGGATGCCGAGCTCCACGTCGCCGAGCGTCGTCCCGTCGATGGCCCGCGCCCGCTCGGCCGCGCGCAGCGCGAGGAGGCCCGCCAGCACCACCCCCGCGGCGAGCGCGTAGGGCCAGGGGAGCAGGCCCGCCGCGTCGGCGACGACCAGCGCGCCGAGGCCGACGGCGCAGGCGAAGGGCGCCGTCACCTTGGCGGCGCGGCGAGCGCGGAGGACGAAGAGCACGAGCGGGGCCATGCGAGGACTTGGGCGGTACCAGAGCGCGGGCGGGAGGGCCCACTTCTCGGGTACGTTCGGTGCGATGCGCCTCGGGATCCGCCTCCAGCTCCTGCTCGCCCTGGGATCGCTCTTCGTCGTCACGTTCGTGCCCCTCTTCATCGCCGTGGCGAGCCTCACCCGCGCCAGCATGGCGCAGGCCCGCGAGTCGAGCGCCCGCGCGCTCGGCAGGGCGATCGCCGGGCATATCATGGCGGCCCGGGCCGAGCGGGGCGCGGACGAGCTCCGCCCGTTGCTCGAAGCGCAGATCGGCCAGGAGGGCGTGGCGGCCGTGGGCATCTACGACGGCGCCGGGCGGCGCCTCGGCCAGGCCGGGAGCGCCGCGGCTCTCCCCGCGCTGCCCACCTCCGTGACGCCGGGCGACGAGCGTCTCGCCACCGTGCTCACCGAGACGGGCGGCGCGCTCCTCGTCGTCGTCCCCGGCGCGTCGCAGGCACCTGTTCACGGAGCGCGCGGACCCGGGGAAGGCAGCGTCGCCGTGGTCGTGCGCACCGATCCCTCGACCACGCCGGCGACCCCGCTCGTGCGCCTCGTGGCGCTCTACACCGGCACCCTCGCGCTCGGCTTGCTCTTCCTCGCCTATGTCTCGCTCACGCGCCTCGTCGTGCGCCCGCTCGACGAGCTCGGCCGGGCCGCGGAGCGCGTCGCGTCGGGCGCGCGCCGCCTCGAGGCGCCCGGCCACGGCGCGCGCGAGATGGTCGAGCTCGGCAAGAGCCTCGCCGCGATGACCGAGCGCCTGCGCGCCGACGAAGAGTCGCTGCGCGCCAAGATCGCCGAGGTGGAGCGCTACGCGGCCGACCTCCGCAGCGCCCAGGAGCGGCTCGTCCGCTCGGAGCGCCTGGCCTCGGTGGGCCGCCTCTCGGCGGGGCTCGCGCACGAGATCGGCAACCCGCTCGCGGCCATCCTCGGCTTCCAGGAGCTCTTGCTCGCGGGCGGCCTCTCGCCCGAGGAAGAGCGCGAGTTCCTGACCCGGATGAAGCGCGAGACCGAGCGGATCCACGGCGTGCTCCGGCAGATGCTCGATTTCGCCCGCCCGTCGGCCCCGCCGCGCAAGGGCGAGCCCGAGCCGCCCGGCGCGCTCGCGGAGGCCGTGGACGAGGTGCTCGCCCTCGTGCGCCCGCAGCGCTCCTTCCGCGACCTCGAGCTGACCGCGACGCTCGACCCGGATCTACCGCGCGTCTCGCTCTCCCGGCCGCGCCTCGTCCAGGTGCTCCTGAACCTCCTGCTCAACGCCGGCGACGCCGCGCCCCGGAAGGGCGGCAAGGTCCGCGTGTCCGCGACCCTCTCCCTGGAGGGCCGGGCCCGGATCACTGTCGAGGACAACGGCCCTGGCATCCCCGCGGACGTTCGCCCCCACCTCTTCGAGCCCTTCGTCACCTCCAAGCCCGCGGGCGAGGGCACCGGGCTCGGCCTCGCGGTGTGCCGGGGCCTCGTCGAGGCCAGCGGCGGCTCGCTGACCGCCGAGGACAGCCCGCTCGGCGGCGCCCGCTTCGTGATCGAGCTGCCCGCCGAGACAGGTTGACATCACCCCACAGCACCTCCCGCCGCCCGGCTGGCGATCTGCTCGGCGCTCCAGAGTCCCGGGTCAGGCGGCGCGCTGTAGCAAGTTTTCATTTGTGAAAACTTGGATGAAACATTGTTTCGTTCTTGCAAAACTCAATAAATGGGTTTGCACACCAAAGCATTTAGCACTGTTCGGCACGGTGATTAAAATTTAATTCATCGAAGCAATGTTATTTCACTGAAATAGGCCCAAATATCCGGTGAATTTCGTGGTTTTGGCGCACCATCGTCGCATAGGATATCCATTCTGGGCGGCGCCTGAAGCCGTTCCGAGGAGATTTCCATGCCTCGAATCAGCGACGGTACGGTGGTCGAGACGCTCCGTGACGCGAAGACTCGTTTCCTCGAAGACCGCGAGCGGCCTTTCAGCACCGCGGACGTGGGGACGCCGCTGGTCGTCGAGCCCGCCGGCGATCGCTCGATCGCGGCGCTCTCTCGCATCATGTCCGCGCAGGGCGCCGAGATCCGGCGCGCCCTCCACGCGCACGGCGCCGTCCTCTTCCGGGGCTTCGCGCTGCGCACCGAGGAGGAGATGGACCGCGCGGTGCGGAGCCTGCCCGGCGCGAGCCCGATGACCGGGTATTTCATGTCCGAGCTCGGCCGCGATCAGGCCGGCGGGCTGAAGAGCGTCTTCAACACCAACAGCTACAAGCGCACCGGCGGCAGCGTGGGCCTGAGCGGCTTCCACAGTGAGAATTTCTACAGCGCCGATGTCCCACAGCTCCAGGTCTTCTGGTGCAAGACGAGGCCCTGGCTCGGCGGCGAGACGGGCTTCGTCCACATGACCCGCGCCTACGCCGAGCTCGATCCGCTGCTCCAGCAGAAGCTCGAGCGCGAGCCGGTCGGCTCGGTGCAATGGACGCTCGCGCAGGTGGCCGAGGCATACGGGCTCTCCGAGGCGCGCGCGGAGCGGTTCTTCCGGGACATCGGGCTCTTCGACACCCGCTTCGACGGGGTGAAGGTGGTCAATCTCCACAAGCCCCCGGTGTACCGGCACCCCGTGCTCGGCACCAAGGCGCTGATGATCAACCTGGCCGGCGAGCTCCGCGGGACGACGCCCATCCTGGAGAAGCTCCTCGCGCCGGCCTACGCCGGGCCCGAATGGGCGCTCCATCGCCTCGCGTGGAAGCACCCGCTCGTGGCGCAGGCCTGGGGCCGGGTGGAGCGGCTGCCGACCACGCTGCGGCACCCGGACGTCGTCGGGAAAGAAGAGCTGGCCGCGCTCAAGGGCATCGCCCGCTCGCTCCGGGCGCGCGCGCTCCGCAAGCGCAACGGCGGGGCGAAAGCCGCGCCCGCCGCGCCGAGGCCCGAGCGGAGCGCCGGCGGCATGATGGGCGCGCCGCGCAGGCCGGTCGATCAGGGGCCGGCCCCCTACGGGATGACGCCGATCGCCCGGCGGATCGGGCCCGCCGACGTCGAGGCCATCGCGCGCGCCGTCCACAAGCACACGACGGTGTTCACGTGGCGCACGGGCGATCTCGTGCTCTTCGACAACCTCCAGCTCATGCACGGCGGCATGCCGGGGCTCGGGCCGCGGGAGATCCGGGTGATGATGTGCAACCCCGTCCCGCTCCAGTACCCCTTCGCCACCGGCCTCTGCGAGGTGAAGGCCGATCCGTCCTTCCGCTCGCTCGACGAGCGCCTGCGGGCCCTCGCGAGCGCGCCGGAGGTGCTCGAGGTGGAGCCTGCCCCCATCGCCGAGCCGATGGAGCGCGCGGCCTGAGCACCGCCTGAGCCTGCAAGGTCGCCGAGCCTGAACGTCCCTGGAGGGCCCCCTCGAAGCCGGGCGGCGGCTCTGCTACGGGGAAGACATGGTGCCGCTCCGCAAGGGCCTGCTCGTCGCGCTCGCCTGCCTCACTGCATGCGCTGCGCCGGCGCAGCCTGCTGCCCCGATGGGGCCGGCCGGGATGCCCCAGGGAGCGCCGGGAAACGCGCCGATGATGCCTGTCTGGGGCGGAGGCGCGGGCTTCGGGGAGCGAGGTTTCGGTGGACCGGGCGCACCGCCGGGGCCGGGCCCGGGGCACGTGGCCCGCGGGCTCGGCGAGGTCGACGCCGCGCCCTCTCCCATCGATGCGCGCAAGGTGCCCGTGGGCAGCTCGCCGGTGCGGGGCAACGCCGCGGCGCCGGTGACGATGGTGATGTTCGCCGACCTGGAGTGTCCGTTCTGCATCCGCGCCGAGGCCACGGTGGCCGCGCTGCGCGAGCGCTACGGCGACAGGCTCCGCGTCGTGTGGAAGAACAACCCGCTGCCCATCCACCGGCAGGCCGAGCCCGCCGCCGAGCTGTGCCTGGAGGCGCGGGCGCAGAAGGGCGACGACGCGTTCTGGCAGGTGCACGATCGGGTGGTGACGCAGGCGGGCATGCTCGAGATGAGCGACCTCGAGGCGGTCGCCAAGGCCGCCGGGCTCGACGTGCCGAGGGCGATGAAGGCGATCGCAGCGCGCCAGCACCGCGCGGTCATCGAGGACGATCAGGACCTCGCCGACGAGCTCGACGCCCCGAGCACGCCGACCTTCTTCATCAACGGGCACATGCTCGAAGGCGCCCAGCCGATCGAGGTCTTCGTCGCGCAGATCGACGCCGAGCTGAAGCAGGCTGCCGCGCTCGTCGCCCGCGGCATCGCGCCGGCCAAGCTCTACGAGACGCTCCAGCAAGGCGCCCGCGGCGAGAGTCCGCCCGAGATCCGGGTCGTCCCGCCCCCCACGCCGCAGAGCCCGAGCCGCGGCCCGGAGACGGCCAAGGTCTTGATCCACCTCTTCGGCGACTACGAGTGTCCCTTCTGTGCTCGCGTGGATCCCATCGTTGACGCGCTCGACGCGGGCTTCCCCGGGGCGCTCCGCTTCGTGTGGCACAACCTGCCGCTCGTCATGCACCCGCACGCCGAGCTCGCCGCCGAGGCCGCCGTGGAGGCCTTCGCGCAGAAGGGCAATCCCGGCTTCTGGGCGATGCACCAGCAGCTCTTCTCGCACCAGCGGGCGCCCGGCGGCCTCGAGCGCCCCGCGCTCGACGCGTACGCCGCGGCGGTGGGGCTCGATCCGGCGCGCTTCGCCGCCGCGCTCGACGGGGGCGTCCACCGCGCCGCCGTGCATGCCGAGGTGACGATGGCCGAGCAGGCCCGGATCGACGGGACGCCGGGCTTCGTGATCAACGGCGTGTACATCTCGGGCGCGCTGCCGCTGCCGCACTTTCGCCGGATCGTGAAGCGCGCGCTCGCCGAGGCGAAGTGAGCCGGCGCTGAGCGGCCGGCGCAAACGAAGGATCCAAACCCTCGCGCCCGCCGGTGTCGTACCGTGCTGCCCGTATCGCTCCACCGCGGCCATGAGACGACCTCTGCTTGCCGGTCTGTTCGCGCTCGGAATCGCCGCCGCCTCGGCCGGCGGCGCCGCGGCATGCCCGGGCGGACAAGGCGCCGCTCCGCCTGTCGAGCCCTGGCCCACCGTCCGCCGCTCGGTCGATGTCGCGCAGGACGACGACGGGCCCGTGGTCGGCGCGGCCGAGAGCGCGCTCTCCGCCGAGGCCGCGCGCCTCGTCGCGGCCGGGCGCTGGGAAGAGGCCGCCGCGGCGTCCCTGCGCGTGCTCGGGGGTGAGGCCGCCGACGCCGAGATCCACCGCCGGATCGCCGAATACCATCTGGCCCTCTCCTTCGCCCGCCTGGGCTACCCCGAGGCCGCCCTCACCCGCTTTGCCGGAGTCCTCGACCACCCCAATCACCCGCGCTTCGGCGAATCGCTCCGCGCGGTGATCGAGCTCGCCGAGGGCCGGGAGCAGCAGGAGCGAATGGCCGGCTACCTCGATCACGTGAGCGAGACCGCCGTCCTCGGCTTCGACACCCCGGCCGATCATGCGCTGTACCAGCGCCTCCGCTACCTCCAGGGCCTGAGCCTCTATCACCGCGGGCATCTCGAAGAGTCGATCCTTGCGCTCGAGAAGCTCGACTCCACCTCTCCGTACAGGCTCCTCGGCCATTTCGTCTCCGGCGCGAGCTACATCCAGTTGCGCAAGGCCGTGGGCGCCGCCAGATCGTTCTTCAAGGTGATCGAGGCGCTCGACGACCCGCGCCCTGCCGACATCTACCTGCGCGATCTCGCGAAGCTCTCGCTGGCGCGCACCTATTACTCCTCGAATCATTACATCGACGCGCCCTGCGCCCCGACCATCGACGGCCAGCGCCTCGGCCAGGCCGTGAAATACTATAACCGCATCCCCCAGGAGAGCCCGCTCTTCCCCGACGCGCTCTTCGAGTCCTCCTGGGGTTATTTCATGGCCGGCGACTACCCCCATGCCCTCGGCAACCTCCAGAGCATCACGTCCGGCTATTTCGCCGAGACCCTGTATCCCGAGGTGGAGATCCTCCGCGGCCTCATCTTCTATACCGTCTGCCGGTACGAGGACGCGCTGACCGTCATCGCCCGCTTCGAGAGGCGATATCGCCCGATCCGGGTCGGCCTCGCCGCGCTGCTCGACTCGCTCGGCGGCGAGGGGCAGGACGAGGCCGTGCTCGATCACCTCGGCGCGCTGCGCCGCGGGCGCGACCGGTTGCCAGACACCCTCGTGCCCTTCGCGAACCGGGTGCGGGAGAACCGCCCCGTGGCCCGCGAAGAGGCGCGGCTCGCGGCGATCGCAGCAGAAGAGGCGCGGCTCGCCCAGGCGCCGGCGCGCCTCCGGGGCTCGGCGCTGGGCGCGGAGCTCGGCGACACGCTGCGCCTCGCCCGGCGCGCGGCCGCGCGGGATCTGGCGGCGCGGGTGAGGCGCGTTTACCAGGACCACCTCGACGACCTCGACCGGCAGCTCCACGCCGCCAGGACGCTGCTCATCGACGTGAGTCGCGGGCTCGCGGACGACGAGACGCGACGGCGCCTCTCGTCGCAGGTGAGCGTGGAGCTGGTCCTCTACGGACCTGTCCGGCCGGACGAGGAACATGTGATCTGGCCCTTCGATGGGGAGCTCTGGCGGGACGAGGTGGGGACCTACCGGCAGATCATCGAGAGCCGCTGCCGCCGATATTGACGGTAGGCCGAGGGACGGAGTCGCGCAGCGCGCAACGCTCGATGCCTTTCCGGGGGTCTCATCGAGGCCCGGATGGCCTCGACAAAGTTCGGCGGGTAAGGCCTGGTAACGCGTGACCGCGGATGTTACCGTTCGTCGATGTCCTGGTGGGATGACGGTACAGAGATCCTCGGAGACGGCCCGGCCAACCAGATCACGGCCGCGTGGCGCCGTGTCTTCCTCCCTCGCGGAGCGTCGGGCCTCCCGAATCCGACGGTGCGCGAGGCCCTCGCGGCCTGGGCCGCCAGCCTGCGGAGCGCGCCCGTCGCGCCCGCGTTCGCGCGCCTCCTCCTCCAGCGCGACGGCGCGCCCGAGCTCGTCTTCACCGGCCTCGACGACGCGCCGGCCGATCTCCGCGCCTCCTTCGATCAGGCCATGATCGACATCACCGCCGAGTACCGCCAGGCCTTCGCCCGCCCGCCCACGCCGATGGAGCTCACCAAGACCCTGAGCTTCGTGGTCCGACCCAACGCCGCAGACTTCTTCCTCGACGCGGCGGAGATCCTCGGCCGAGGCTCCCTCCGCCTGCGCGCCGAGCCGGTGCCGGGCCCGGCGCGACGCGCGCTCGTCTTCGTCCTCGTCGGCGTCTCCGCGCGCGAGGCCGAGCGCCTGATCGAGGCCGCCCTCGGCGAAGGAGGCCAGGTGATCGAGCGCCTCTCCCATCGCAACGCGCCCACCGCCGCCGCCGAGGTGACAGCGCGCCTCCCTGCGCTCGAAGCCCAGGCCGAGGCGCTCACCCTCCACGAGACGATGCAGACCGGCAGCGAGGCGCCCTCCACGATCGTCCATCATCGTGTCCGTATCCCTCCGCGCCTGGGCATCGCCCAGCTCGCCCTCCTCGCGCAGCGCACCGGCGGGTGGGTGCTGGGCGCCGAGCTCGGCAGCGCGCCGCGATTCATCGTCTTCCATCTGGGCCAGACCATCGAGCACCGCAACGTCCCCGACGAGGCGAGCGCATTGGCCGCTCTCTCCGCGGCCTACCGGGCCATCACCGGCGGCTCGCCCGACGAGCTCGAGGGCCTGTGGTGCGCCGAGCCTCGCACGATGATCGCCGTCGCCCCCGCGCCCTCCTTCGCGCCCGCGCCTCCTCCGCTGCGCCTCGCCGTCATCCACGCCGACCTCGCCGAGGTGAGCCGCGTGGCCCCCACGCTCGCGGAGACGCCCGATTCGCTCCGCCTCCTCGAAAGACAGAGCCCCATGTCCGGTCTCGGCTTCACCCTCGTGCGAGGCCCCTTCTCGGACGCCTGGGCGGCCGCGCTCGGGAGCGCTCTCTCCACCTCCGTCTCGGCCATCGATTTTGCCGAGCGTGGAGGAGAGGCGCGCTGGATCGAGCTCATGCCCGGCAAAGCGATGACGACGGGGCGTTGCCGCGGGGCCATCGCGGTGGCCGAGCTCTGGGCGCGGCTGATGATCGGCTACGGCGATGCGCCCGCCGTGCTGACCTGGCCGCCGGAGAGCGGGTGATCCCGCGACGCGAGCCGGGGTCGACCTTCGCGCGAATCAGGGCGTGAGCGCGTCGATCGCCGCCATCAGCTCTTGATCGACACCATCGCGGAAGGCGGCCGCGGTGAGGGGCACCTCGACGTCGGGCACGATCCCGATGCCCAGAAAGGGCGACCCGTCGGCATGCTGGACGTTCATCCCGGTGAAGGAGAAGGCGAAATCGCCGGGGAGCTGCATCCCTGTGATGTTGCCGTTGGTGCCGGCGCTGTTCCTGCCAACGACGGTCACGCGCCCGGCGTCGACCAGCATGATCGAGAGGTTCTCCGCGGCGGAGACCGTCTCGTGCCCCACGAGCAAAACGACCTTTCCGCCGAACGAGGGGCTCTTGGAGGGCATGAGCTTGAGCGTGTCGTCGGTGAGGGTGCGCTTGCCCGGCCCGTCGAGCGCCGGGACGGTGAAGTGCGGTGAGCTGAAGGGTTTGTCGATGATGCGCTGGGCGACCTCGTAGTGGTTGATCCCGGGGTAGCCGCGCATGTCGAGCACGAGGCCCGTCGCCGGGGCGGCGACGACGAGGGCGTCGCGGAAGGCCTGGATATCGGAGAGCGCCTCGCTCGAGAGGTTGATGTAATAGATCGCCGGCGCGCCGAGGTCGGTGAGGAAGCCGGCCGGGCGGAGGACCGGCGCGAAGCCGAAGGCCTGGTAAGCGGCCACCGGCTGGGGGGTGACCATCACCTTCTTCGCGACGCCGTCGGGATCGACGAGGCCGAACTCCACGGGACCATCCATGGTGGTGTAGCGCCGCGTGGCGAGGTTGAAGCGATACCCGTCCGTGCCGGCCGAGGTGCGCGCCAGCTCCTTTGCGTACCAGTCAGCGGCCGGGACACCACCGATGGAGGTGATCCGATCGCCCGGCAAGACATCGGGCGTCGCCGATCGACGGACCACGGGCTGACCGTCGATGTCCTCGATCATGACCACGAAATATCCCGCATGCTGGGTGCCGTAGTCGAAGACGAACTGATGACCATCGTTGAGCACGACGCCGAGCTCGTGCAGGGCGTCGAGCGTGTCTTGCCGGGTGAGCGCCGCCTTGTCGAGCTCCGGCAGCACGGCGAGGAAGCGGCCGTCGAAATCGGGCGGTGGGGTGGGGAAGGAGATGTAATCCGGCATGAAGAGGGTGACCCCGCCATGGGACGTGTAGAGCGCGGCCCGCGCGGCGCCGGGCGTGATGTCCGGAGGCTGCTTGTCGCCGAAGGGCTTGGTGGTGGTGATCTTCGGTCGATTGGCCGCCCCGAAGGTCAAGAGGGGCGGCGCGTCCTTGGGCAAGGGCCCCTGGTCGAGCAGGCAGTCGGCGGGCAAACCGCGCTTGTCGGCGGGGATCGTGTCGGGCCAGCGGTGCGCGCCGTCGAACAGGTCGAAGGCCCGATAGGCGAGGGCGCGATTGCCCACGCCGAGGAGGCGGGACTCGGCCACCTCGGTCCGCAGGTCTTCCCCGTAGAGGTACGCGACGCCGGCGATGCGCAGCGCGCCTGCCAGCTCGACGGCCTCGGGCGCCATGTCGGCGGCGGTGAGGAGGATCAAGGGGAGACCGGTGCCGCCGGCGGCGGGGATCGGCTCCTGGTTGAGCTTGGCGATCTTCTGCGTGTAGGTGTTGGTCGCGCTGAAGATCTCGTCGACCATGCCATCATGGTGGCGCACGGAGCGCTTCGGGCGGGTCACGGGCGCGCCGAGGGCCGGTTTGACCGCGGCTTCGAGGATCGGGCGAAGATCGATGTCGGTCGGGAGATTGCGCAGGTCGACCACGACGCCTGTTGCGCCTTCGAAGAGCGCCACGGGGCCTGTCCCCGGGGTGATGATGGCGACGCCGCTCGGGCCGGGCTCGACCTTGGCGGGTGCCGCGGGGACCACCTTGGCCTCGGGGAGGGCGCAGGCGACGGGCGAGAGGCCCTTGGCGTAGAGGTCGAGATCGGGTGTTGCGCCTTCGAGCGCCGCGGCGAGGGCCTGATCGGCGTCGGAGTAGGCTTTGACGGGGGAGAAGAAGCGGATCTCGGCGTGGGCGTTCGAGAGGTCGAGCGCGACAGGGCCCTTGCCGGGGGAGGCGCCGGTGATGCGGGTACACCAGTCGGCGCTCGCGGGCGGAGGTGCGGTATCGCAGGTGGGCGCGCTTCCGCCCGTGCCGGACGATGAGCTGGTGGATGACGAGGAGGATGTGGTGGTGCCGGAGGAGGCGGGGGTGACGTCGCTGGAGCAGGCGGCGAGCGGGAGGAAGCCGAGGGAGAGAGCAGCGCCGGCGATCACGATGGTGCGCATGATCGATTCGTGCGCTTCGGCGCGCCGTGATGTCAATGGCCTCGACCGGCGCCGCCGTGCTCTCGGCGCGTCAGCGTGCTCCCGGACACACCGTCAGGGCGCGAAGAGCTGGCCGAGGGGGGTCGGGTCGAAGCGGATCTCGTAGCGGCGGATCAAGCCCTGTTCGTTGAAGAACAGGGTGTCGGTGAACGGGATGGGCGAGACGGCCTGTCCATCGCTGCGCCGGGTGAGGAGCAACGTCCCGCGGACGGACCACGCACTTTCCTCACCGCACACCGGGCTCACCGTCTCGAGGTCGTGGACGACCGTGCCGATGACCGGCAGGAGCGCGCCGAAGTAGCTCGCCACCGCGGCCCGGCCGACGAGCGGAGGGGCGTTGCCGGAGATGAAGACAACGTCGGGGTCGAGGTGGGCGAGCCAGCTCGCGAGCACCATCTCGGCCGGCTGGGCGGCGGGCGGGCTCGTCGCGTCGTCGAAATCGGCAAAGGCCTGGGCAATCGAGGCGGGGGCGTGGCCGCAGATGCCCGGAGGGGCGCTCGAGTGGGCCGCGTGATCGTCCTGCTGGAGCGGGGCGAGGGCCTCGCCTTCGCCCGCGGGCGCGCTGTCGATCGCGGTGGCGGTGCAGGCCGAGAGCATGAGGCACGAGAGGACGATGAGCGTTCGCATGGGGATCTCCTTGGAGTTGGGCTGCGTGCGCGGCCTCATCGCAAGGGGCGGGCCAGCGGGATCGCCTTGATTTTCCGTGGATCGGCGCGCGAGGAGCCCGGCAAGGACGGCCGGGCGGCAAGGTTTGCCGGGCAAGGTTTGCCGGGCCGGAGAGCGCTCAGTGGCCTGCGAGATCGAGCAGCCGGGCGCGCTCGGGGACGGCGAGGAAGGCTGCGCGCGCGAGCGCATCCGGCAGCGAATCCGCGCGCGCGAGGATCACGTTCCGGGCTGTCTCCGCGGTGGCTCGGGCCTCGGCGGAGAGTCCGCTCGCGAGGAGGGACTCGGCGAGCGCGAGGGCGGGGAGCGGATCTTCGTAGCCGATCGAGGAGAGCGGGGCGGCGAGGATCGAGGCCTCGCGGGCGGCGGTGAGCGCCTCGTTCGCGCCATCGGCGCCGCGGAGCGAGAGGATGGCGAGCGCGAGGATCGCGGTGGCTGCTGCCCGGGATGGTGTACCTCGGACACGATCGAGCGCGTGCTCGGCGGCGCGCGCGGCGCCCTCGGCATCGCCGGCCGCGAGGAGGGCCCAGGCGAGCAGCGCGCGGGCCTGCGCGGCGAAGACCTGATCGCCCGGGTCGGGGATGGCGCGCGCGGCGCGCGCAGCGAGATCGCGCGCCTCGGTGCGTCGACCGGCGCGGCCGTGGAGCAGCGCGGCGAGCGCCAGGTGGAGCGGCAAGAAGGGCGTCCCGCCGAGGCGCTCGGCGACGGCAATGGCGGCGTCGAGATCGGCGGAAGCGCTGAGGTCGCCCAGCGCGCCGCGGGCCAGGAGCTCCTCGTTGTCGACGAAGCCCACGCTCGGCGAGCCGCCGGCGGCGAGGAAGCTCGCCCGCGCGGCGCGCGCCTCGTGGAGCGCACGGGCCGGGTCGCCGTCGAGGAGGTGGGCAGCCGAGGCGCGGCCGAGGTGGAAGTGGGCCTGGGCCAGCGGATCCGCCTCGCCCTGGAGCGCAGCCACCTGGGTGAGGCGTTCGAGGAAGCGGCGCGCGTCGTCGTGGCGGCCGACCGCGGAGAGCATCAGCACGTTGGCCTGCACGCCGCGGAGGTAGGTGACCCGGGCCGAGATCGCGGGCTCGATCGAGAGCAAGGTGGCGATGATCGGCGACGCCTCGTCGAAGGCGCCCGCCTGGATCCGCGTGACGGAGATGCCGCCCATGGCCTGGCAGAAGAAGGCGGTGCCGGACGGGAGCAGCGTCACGCAGGCCTCGACGTCGCGCGACGCCTCCTGGCCTTCGCCGCGCCAGAAGTGGGCCTCGGCCTTGAGGTAGAGCGCTTCGCCTCGGATCTCGCCCTCGGCGCCGCATGCGAGGGCCCGCTCGGCCGCGCGCACGACGCCGGGGAGATCGCTGCCCTGGAAGGCCGTCCCCGCGGCGGCGCGGTAGAACGGCACGGCGCGCGCGGGCTCGCCGCCCCGTTCGAGGTGCTCGCCCATGGTCAGCGCGTCGCGCTCGCCCACCACGTCGAGCCAACCGGCGGCGAGGCGGTGGCCGAGGCGGCGGTCGTCGTCGATCAGCATGGCGTAGGCGGCGTCGCGCACGAGGGCGTGGCGGAAGCCGTGCTCCGGCTCGCCGCTGAAGCGCGATCCGAGCCTGCGCACGATGGTCTCGCGCTCGACGAGGAACGAGAGGTGCGCGTCGATCTCGTCGTCGCGCACGCTCCCGCGGAGCAGCGAGAGCACGCCGCCGCGCCAGAAGGTCTCGCCGAAGACGCTCGCGGCGCGCAGCACGCGGCGCGCCTCCGGGGGGAGCGCCTCGAGGCGCGCCTCCACCATGGCCACCACCGTGTCGGGCAGCGCGCCGCCGCGGCCCTCGGCCTCGGCGCGGATCAGCTCCTCCAGGAAGAAGGGGTTGCCGCCGCCCCGATCGACGATCCCCTCGATCGCCGCGGTGGACGCGCCTGGGCCGAGCATCTCGGCGACCAGCGCGCGGGCCGCGCGGCGGGGCAGCTCGCCCAGGCGGATCTCGGCGAGGCCGCGCGCTCCACAGCTCGGGGAAGGCCGCGTGGACCTCGGGCCGCGCGGTGGCGAGCACGACGAGGGGCGCGTCCGACGCGGCGCCGAGCGCGTCGTCGAGGCAGCGCACGCTCGGCGCGTCGCCCCAGTGCAGGTCTTCCAGGACGAGCAGGAGCGGCCCGCGCCGGGCCTCGGCGGCGAGGTACATGCCGAACGCGCGCCGGATCTGCTCCCCCAGCACGAGCTTGTCTTGCCGTGCAGCGCGGAGCTGCACGCTGTCCCGGTCGTCGAAGGGCACACCCACGAGCTCGCCCATGAACTCGGCGACGAGCTCGCCGCCGGCGGGGATCAGCGCGTCGATGCGGGCACGGAGGACCCGCCTGCCGTCCTCGACCGGCGCGCCCTCGTAGAGGTCGAGGAAGGACCGGAGCGCGCGCCAGGATGGCGAAGGGCGAGCCGGCGCTGATCGGATCGCCGCGCCCGAAGATCATCCGCAGCTCGCCGCGGGCCTTCTGCTCGCTGCGGAGGACCTCGTAGATCAGGCGCGATTTGCCGAGCCCGGCCGGCGCAGTCACGAGCGCCGCGCTCGCCCTCGGCTCGTCGAATGCGTCGGCGCAGAGCACGCGCAGCGCCTCCCGCTCGCGCTCGCGCCCCACACAGGGCGTGCTCCGCCCGAGCAGCGTGCGCGCCGGCTCCAGGGTCTCGCGCTCGGCGCGCAGGGCATGCTCGCCGTCCGGCCCGATCGCCACCTCGAAGCGCGCGTCGAGGAGGCCGATCGTCACCGGATCGAGGAGCGCCGCGCCCTCGCCGGACGCCGCCCGATCGAGGAGCTGCACCGCGCGATCGATGGCCTCGCCGGAGGGAAATCCGGCGTCGGCGTCGCCTCGCCCCGAGGCCACCGCCACCGCCGCGCCGGGCAGCGCGGCCCGCACGAGGAGCGCCGCCCGGGCCGCGCGCGCCGCGAGCTCGCGCGCGGTGGGTGCGCCGCGGAGCGCGACGATCAGCGTGCCGTCGGCCGACCAGCGGGCTTCGGCGCCGAGCGGGAGCAGCGCCGCCGCGAGCCTGCGACGCGCGTCGATCTCCTCGCCCGAGAGGGTGGGCGCGGCCTGGCCGGGCAGCGCCGGCGCGCCCGCCGAAGAGCGCGTCTGCTCGCGCGTCCGGCCGAGGACCACGCTGACCAAGCGCTGCTCCCGCCTCGTCAGGTGCGGGGCCTCCCCTGCCCCGCCGGCGGCCTCGTCCCGCAGCGCGCAGCGCGTCCGCCACGGCCAGGGCGCTCTCCGGACGCTTCTCGCGATCCTTCGCAAGCATGCTCTCGAGGAGATCCGAGAGGGCCCTCGACACGCGCGGGACGAGGGCCTGGATCGGCGGCGGATCCCACGCGATCAGCTTGCCGATCACCGCCGCCACATGGTCGCCGGGGAAGACCACTGCGCCGCTCAGCGCCTCGTGGAGCACGCAGCCGAGGGAGAAGAGGTCGGCGCGCTCGTCGAGATCGTCCTGCCCCTGGGCCTGCTCCGGGGCCATGTAGCCGGGCGATCCGATCGCGGTGCCCGTCGCGGTGAGCGATCGCGGGCCGCGCAGGCGGGCGATGCCGAGATCGAGGATCCGCGGGTCGGCCGGATCGCCGCCTGCGAGCAGGAGGTTCTCGGGTTTGATGTCCCGGTGGAGGACGCCGCGCGCGTGGGCCCAGGCGAGCGTGTCGGCGACGGCGATGCCGAGGCCCACCGCCTCGTCGATCGCGAGCGGGCCGCGGCGGAGGCGCGCCGCGAGGTCTTCCCCGTCGAGCCACTCCATGGCAAGAAATGGCTCGCCGTCCGCGGTCGTCCCGTGGGCGAGGTAGCGCACGATCCCCGGGTGATCGAGCCTGGCGAGCAGGCCCGCCTCGCGCGAGAAGCGCTCCTCCTGCGCGGTGCGGTGCATCACCTTGAGCGCGACCCTGTAGCCCGTCACGAGGTCGGTGCACGCGTAGACCGTCCCCATCCCGCCCGACCCGGCGGGCCTCTCGATCTCGAAGCGATCGGCGATCCGATCCCCGGGGCGCACGCGGCCATCGTACCCGAATCGACCGGAAGCGCGCCGTTGCTCCGCGCCTTCATCCATGGAGATGATGGCAGGGCCGTGAGCCGTCCACCCGAACGATCGCCGCCGAGAGCGCCCGCGAAGCGCAGCGCGACCACGCGCCCCGTCGCGGCCGCCGCGCTCGCGCCGCCGCCGGGCGCCCAGGGGTGGAGCCTGCTCGTGGTCGAGCACACGTCGTCGCGGCTCGTGCCCCTCCCGCGGGAGGGCGAGCTCGTCATCGGCCGCGGCGAGGACTGTCACCTCCGCCTCGACGACCCGTCGATCTCCCGGAGGCACGCGCGATTGTCCCTGGATCCAAGGGAGATCCGCGTCACCGATCTCGGGAGCCGCAACGGGGTGCGCGTCGGGAACGCGCCGCTCTCGGGCGAGCGGGCGGTCACGGCGGGGGACGTGATCACCCTGGGCGAGGTGACGCTGATCGTCCGTGGACCGCCGTCCGGCGGCGCGGCGCGGGTGATGCCACAGTCTCCATCCGCCGAGGCCGAGGGCGTGATCCTGACCTTCGGTGATCGGACGATCGCGCTCGCCGATCCGGCGATGATCCGCCTCTATGCGTTGATCGAGCGCCTCGCCGCCGCCGAGCTGCCCGTGCTCCTCGTGGGCGAGACGGGCGCGGGCAAGGAGCACGCGGCGTTCGCGGTCCACCACGGCTCTGCGCGTCGTGATGGCCCCTTCGTGAGCGTCAACTGCGCGGCCATCCCGGAGAGCCTGGTGGAGAGCGAGCTCTTCGGGCACGAGAAGGGCGCGTTCTCGGGGGCGCATGCGCCGCGACCGGGGCTCTTCGAGCGTGCGGAGGGCGGCACGCTCTTCCTCGACGAGGTGGGCGAGCTCGGCCTCGCCGCGCAGGCCAAGCTGCTCCGCGTGCTCGAAGGCGGGCATTTCGCGCGGGTGGGCGACACGCGCGAGCGCCGGGCCGACGTGCGCATCGTCGCCGCGACCAACCGCGACCTGCCCGCGGAGGTGAAGGCGCGGCGCTTCCGCGAGGACCTGCTCTATCGCCTGAACAGCGCGGTGGTGCTCATCCCGCCCCTGCGCGAGCGCCCGGCCGACATCCCGGTGCTCGCCCGGCGCTTCCTCACGGCGGCGCGCGAGCGAGCGCGGAAGCCGCCGCTCGTCCTCGACGACGACGCGCTCGTCGCACTGCTCGCCCACCCGTTCCCCGGCAACGTGCGCGAGCTGCGCAACGCCATGGACTACGCGGCCGCCGCCACGACAGGTGAGGTGCTCTCGCGCGCCAGCTTGCCCGCGTCGCTGGCCGGCGAGCAAGGCGCAGCGACATCGTTCAACGACACGAGCACGCCCGGCGTGCCACGCGCGCCGCTCGGCCCGATCGCCGAGGAGCTGACCGCCCTCGAGCGACGTCGCATGGTCGAAGCGCTCGCCGCGACCGGCGGCGTGAAGACGCACGCCGCGCGGCTGATCTCGATGCCGGAGCGCACCTTCCGTCTCAAGCTCCGGCAGTACGGGATCGAGCCCGGCGTCGAGCCTGGGCCCGCGAAATCGCCC
Organism: Byssovorax sp.; assembly: GCA_046351295.1. Lineage (GTDB taxonomy): Bacteria > Myxococcota_A > Polyangia > Polyangiales > Polyangiaceae > JAXLYT01. The sequence continues at coordinate 85,628 of JAXLYT010000031.1, read as the reverse complement.
ATCAAGAAACCCCGCTGAGCCCGCGCGTCACCCGACCGAGGTCCGCGATCGGTTCTGCGAGAGCCATTCCTCCCAGGCCGCGAAATCGCCCCCGAGCTGCATCGCGAGCGCGTCGCGCGCCGCGTCCGGCAGCGGCACGAACGTCCCTTCGGCCTCGGCGAGCACCTCGCCCGTCTCGGCGATCGTCAGCGCCCCGCGCATCTCCATCAAGCGCCGGTGGTTGCGCACCAGCGTCCCCTCCGCGCGGAGCAGCCGCCCGAGCGGCGCCTGCTTCACGAAGCGCAGCGAAAGCCGCCCCGTCTGCACCCAGCGATCGTGCAAGAAAGCGACGCGCCCGATCGTCTCGTCGAGCACCGCCGACACGATCCCGCCGTGCAGCACGCCGGGCCACCCTTGATGGTGCTCCGCGGGCAAAAGCTCGGTCCACACCTTCTCGCCGTCATCGAAGAACGACACGCCGAGCCCGTGCGGGTTCTGCGTCCCGCAGACGAAGCAGAGGGCCGATCCAGGCTGGCGGCGGGGCGCGGAGAGGGCGTCGCTCATCGTCGTCCGATCACTTCTGGGTGATGACCACCCGGTTGTCCTCGCGGTAGCTCACATGCCCGGACTCGCCGCGCCCGTCCCAGGTCATGGCCCACGAGAGCTTGCGGCGCACATAGCTGTTGTAGCCGAGCACGATCGGCCCCTTCTCGTCCTTGAGGATGAACGACGAGGCGATGCGGTAGCGATCGCCGGGCAGGCGATAGAAGGCCACCACGAAGGCGTTCTTCTGGGCCTTGCCGGCGACCACCAGGATCTCTTCGCCGGGCACCGGGCTCCACAGCAAGGGCAGCGTCGTGAAGCTCGTGTTGGGCACCGTGCTCACGCCCGCGTCGCCCCGGGAGAGCACGAGGTTCACGTCGTCCGGCTCCTTGAAGTACGCGATCTCGTGCAGATCTTTGAGCTGCGGCACCGAGGCGAACATCGCCGCGGCCTGCGACGCGGAGAGCTCGGCCTTGCGGAACGTCTGCTGCCACTCGGGCGACGGGACGGTGGCCGCGTTGGGCGCGCCGTGGCAGCAGCGGAAGCCGAGGTCGTCGGCCGGCGCGGTGGCCTCGGCCGCGGATCGGTGCGCGCACCGGTGATCGGGGCCGCCGGCGTCACCTCTTGCGCCGCGCACGGCCGCCGCCTTGGGCTGGAGGTTCTCGATGGGCGCGATGTCGCTCGCCGTCCACTCGCGCAGGGCCGCGCCCATCCCGAGCACGCCGAAGCCGGACGCGCAGGAGGCCGGATCCTTCGCGCAGGCCGGATCCCAGGCCGCGCCGCCGGGGAAGGCCGTCTGCTCGGGGCCCTTGCACGCGCGCTCCCACTCGAGCTCGGTGCAGAGCCGCCCGCCGGCCTCCTTGCACAGATCGGCGGCCTTGCCGCGCGTGACGCCGGTGAGCGGCGGCTTCTGCGGATCGTTGGGGTAGAGGTACTTGTCGATCGAGAAGCCACCGAGCTCGATTTCGAGGGATATCGGCTCGAGGCTCGGATCGCGCCCCCTGTCGCCCGGCGTGCTCCCGGCGGTCACCGTGCCCTTCGGGATCTCCACCCGCTCCCTGGCCACGGCCTTCGGAGCCGGCTTGTGCGAGGCCGAGCCGCTCGCCGAGGGCGACTCGTTCTCGGCCGCCTCCATCACCTTCCCCTGCGGGCTGAGCGCCACCGGCGCCGACCCGCTCGCGGGCGCCGAGGCCGAACCATCGGGCGGCTTCTTGCCGCAGGCTGCGAGCACGAGGGCCACGAGGGCCACGAGGGCCACGAGAGACAGGCGAGAGCGCCGCATCGGTCGAGGCTTCATGGCGCGGCCTGCGGCGGCCGTCAAAGATGCAATGCCCCCTGAATGAAGCGCGGCGTCTTGTCGGAGCGCCTCGTCATCCACCGGCGGCCTGGGCCTCGACGCCGAGCGGCGCGCCCACGGCGGGCTTGCGCACCTTCCAGATCCAGCCGTCGTAGAGGAAATGGAGGAGCGTCGTGCCCGTGTAGTAGACGAGGTAGGCGTCGGTGCTCGCCGCGTCTTTCAGCGCGAAATAGGCCGCGAGGAGCGCGCCGATCAGGAGCGGCGCCGAGAGGAGCGGGCGGCCGAGCAGCACCGCGGCCACGCTGCCGGACGGGCGCGCGCCGAGCTTCGCGTGGCCGAAGTGGTGCACGAACGCGAGGTACTCGAGCGCGTGCGCGACGCCGAAGCACAGGTAGCCGACGATCGGCCCGTGGGCGATGAAGACCGCGAAGAGCGCCACGGTGGAGCCCGCGAACCAGAGGCGCGCGGCCCGCGACGAGGGCGCGATGGACGCGCGCGCCTCGGCCTGCGCCCACCAGGCGATGGCGCAGAGCCCACCGATCACGAGCAGCGCCGTGAGCGCCCGGCCGGGCATGGATGTCGCGATCGGCTCGACGATCTCGCGCGTGCGCTGGGCGTTGCCGTGGCCGGCGAAGAGCTGGCGCCGCCATCCGGCCACCACGCCCGTCGTCACGGCGGCCATCGCCCAGAAGAGCGCGCGATCGCGCCTCGCGGCCGCGGGCGTCTCGAGCCCGCCGCGCGCCTTGCCGCCGTAGATGCGGAGGATCCCGTAGCGCTGCTGGATCGTGTGCCAGATGTTCCACGCGCCGGTGAGCACGAGGAGGATGCCCCAGGGCGAGAGCGCGGCGGGCCGGTCGTCGGTGCTCGTCAGCTTGGCGGCGGCCACGGCGCCGAAGATCACGATCGGCGCGACGATGAATCGCCGGGCCATCTGCGAGAACGTGCCCGGGTCGCCGTAGACGACGAAGAACGTGTAGTGGCGGTGGACGTACGTCGCCGCGAGCGCCGCGATCATCGCGAGCCCGAGCGCCTTGCGCTCCGCGGCCGGCGACAGCGCGGCGAGGCCCACGCCCGCGCGCCCGAGGCCGAGCGACCAGGTGATCCAGACGTAGAAGAGCACCCAGGGAAGCGCGACCAGGATGATGTCGAACGCGGGCCCGCGGAGCCATCCCGGCGAGGGGGCGGGGCGCGCCTCTGCGCGTGGCTCGACGGTCGTCATCGCGGCGATGGTAGAGCACTCTCCGGTCGACGGCGCCGCAAAGAGCGCGGCGCGCCGGAGGCGGCGAACCGGCTCACGCCGCGCGGGCGCGGGCGCAGAGGCTGTTGAACGCCGCCACCTGCTGCTCCAGCGTCACGCCGCGCGCGCCGTCCGCCCCGTCCCGCAGGGCGCTGCGCTCGATCTCCGCAGCGGCGAACGTGATGATGTCGAAGCCGAAGCCGCCCGCGGTCCCCTTCACCTGGTGGGCCACCCTCGCGATGGTCGAGAGGTCGCGGCGAGAGAGGGCCTCGTTCAGCTCGGCGATCCGGGCGGGGAGCCGCGCGACGAACTCGACCACCAGGTCGGCCATGTCGGGATCGCCGGCCAGGTCGCTCACGATCGGCGGGAGCTCCTCGGTCAAGCGGATCGGCGGCGTAGACGGTCGCGGGAGCACCGCGACGCGCGGAGGCGTCGACGCGCGCGGAGGCGACGACGAGCGCGGGCGCGTGGACGTCTCCCGCCGGAAGCGCCCGGTCATCTCCCCGGGATGCGGGGCCGGCCGCGCGGCCATGATCGCCACCATGGCGATCAGGTCGAGCCGGTGGACGGGCTTGGTGAGGTAGTCGTCGCAGCCGGCGGCGAGGCAGCGCTCGCGATCGCCCGCCATCGCGTGGGCGGTGAGCGCCACGATCGGCTTGCGGTAGCCCTCGATCCGGAGGAGCGAGGTCGCGCCGTAGCCGTCGAGCTCGGGCATCTGCATGTCCATCAAGATCACGTCGAATGGCTCGCCGAACCGGAGCGCGCCGAGCGCCTTGTCCACCGCGACGCGGCCGTTGCCAGCGACCGTGACCTCGGCCCCGGCGCGCCCGAGGTGCGCCGACAGCAGGCGCTGGTTGTCGGGGCCGTCCTCGGCGAGCAGCACGCGCAGCCCTTCGAGGCGCTCTTCGAGGCCGCCGATCTTGGGCAGCCTCGTCGGGGGGAGGCTCGCCGTCACCGGCCGGGCCAGCATCTTCACCCCGGCGAGCGGGCCGGTCTCCACCGCGAGCGTGAAGGTGGATCCCTCTTCCGGCGCGCTCTCGACCGCGATCGCGCCGCCCAGCATCTCGGCGAGGCGCACCGAGATCGAGAGGCCGAGGCCCGTCCCTCCGAAGCGCCGCGTCATCGACGAATCGGCCTGCGCGAAGGGGCGGAAGAGGCGCTCGAGCTGCGCCTGGGTCATGCCGATCCCGGTGTCGGAGACGGCGAAGCAGAGCCGCGGCGAGGGGCTGTCCGCGCCTTCGCAGCGCACCGCGAGGCGCACGCCCCCGTCGCTGGTGAATTTCACCGCGTTGCTGACCAGGTTGAGGAGGATCTGGCGGAGCCTCGTGGGGTCGCTCACGATCGTCTCGGGGATCGGCGTGTCGTACGCGATGTCGAAGCGCAGCCCTTTGTCGGTCGCTCGCACCCGCATGAGCGAACCGACCTCGGCGAGGATCTGGATCGGCGAGCAGGCGATGCGCTCCAGCGTGAGCTTGCCCGCCTCGATCTTCGACAGATCGAGGATGTCGTTGAGGATCGCGAGGAGGTGCTCGCCGTTCCTGCGGATCGTCTGCGCGTGGGCGATCCGCTCGACCGGACCGAGGTCGCCGTCGAGCAGGAGGTCGGCGTACCCGAGCACGGCGGACATGGGCGTCCGGATCTCGTGGCTCATGTTGGCGAGGAACTCGCTCTTGGCCTGGTTGGCCTGCTCGGCCTCGGTCGCGCTGCGCCGCTCGCTCTCCAGTCGCGCGTGGCGGTCGGCGACCTCGCGCATCACGCGCTCGCCGCGGATGGACCCCATGAAGAGGAACACGTCCTCGAAGGCGATCCAGATGAGGTACTGCGCGGGCAAGAGCGGGCTCCAGGGGCTCACCCCGTACTCGGACTCGGGCCACAAGGTGCCCCGGATCAGGTGGTCGGCCACGATCACGACCGTCGCGGTGATGAGCACGCGGTAGTCGCCGTAGCCGGCCAGCAGGGCGAGCGAGCCGAAGACGACGCTCTCGGTCTCCAGGCGATTGCCCGTGAGGTGGACGAGGAGCGCCCCCATGAGCATCTGGCCGGCCGCGAGCACGTGGCGGCGCGCGCGGGCGTGGGGGCGGAGGGCGGCGAGCAGGCAGGGGACGAGGGCGAACGCGGCGCCGGCGATCGTGGCCTCGACGAGGGGCGCGCCCCGCTTCTCCGGCCACACCTGCGGTGCGTAGAAGGCCGCGATCCCGATGACCGCGAGCCACTCGACGAGCAGGATGCCGATCAAGAGCCGATCCACGTGGCTCGCGAGGGCGCGCTCCTGGACGGAGAAGAGCTGATCGGCCCGGGCCTTGATCGCAGCGTCGTCGTCGATTTCGCCGGGGGTGTCGCTCATGGAAATTCTCCCGGACGTCGGGGAGCTGGCACGAGGGGGATCGCGCGGGCCAGCCGGGCGGCGAGCGCGCGGTGGCCCCCGCGCCTATCGTTACGGCCGAGCGCGGCGCTCCTTGAGGAGAACGCGGCCGCCCGCTGCCTGTGGCAGCCCGCCCCAAGCTCGCGTAAGACTCCAGAGCCCCGTGGATCTGCTCTACTTTGCCCTCCTCTGCTCGGTGCTCATCTTCGTGCACGAGCTCGGGCATTTCGTGTGGGCCAAGGTCTTCGGGGTCAAGGTGCTCACCTTCTCCATCGGCTTCGGGCCGAAGATCTTGCGCCTCCACGGCCGGGAGACGGAGTACTGCGTCGGCCTCCTCCCGCTCGGCGGCTTCGTGAAGATGCTGGAGGAGAACCGGCAGGAGCCCGTCCTCCCCGAGGATCGCAAGCGGACCTTCGAGGCCCAGTCGCTCTGGAAGCGCGTCATCATCGTCCTCGCCGGCCCGGCGATGAACGTGCTCTTCCCGGTCCTGCTCTACTTCGCGGTCGCGGTCGGCGAGACGCGCTTCCAGCCCGCGACGGTGGGCGTCGTGCTCCCGGGCCACCCGGCCGAGGGCAAGCTCCGCCCGGGCGACCGCATCCTCGCCGTCGACGGCGAGCGGATCACCACCTTCGCCGAGCTCTACCGCATCGTCTCCCACAGCCCCAACAAGGAGCTCAAGCTCACCGTCTTCCGCGACACCGAGCACATCGAGGTCGTCGTCATCCCCGAGGAGAAGACGATCCAGAAGCCGCTCGAGATCATCGAGAAGATCGGCGAGCTCGGGATCAAGCCGAACCGGCCCGCCTCGGTGGTGGGCGTGAGCCGCACCGACTCGCCCGCCTACCGCGCGGGCCTGCGCACCTTCGACCTCGTGACCGAGGTGCGCGGCCGCCCCGTGAAGACCTTCACCGACCTCGATCTCGCGCTGCGGGAGAACCACGGCGAGACAGTGCCGGTGACGTACCTGCGCCCCGTGACGGTGCGCGGCGCGCTCGGCGGCCTGCTCGACATGGCCGTGTACGAGGCCGGCACCGCCGCGCTCACGCCCGAGGCGGCGCACGGCGATCTCACGGCGCGCACGGGCCTCGAGCCCGCGGACATGTACGTGGCCGACGTGCCCGAGGGCTCGGCCGAGTGGAAGGCCGAGCTGCGCCCGGGCGACCGCATCGTCGAGGTCGATCAGGTCGAGGTGACCGCGTGGTCCACGATGGTCGAGCGGCTCATGGAGAAGCCCGACAAGCCCCATGTGCTCACCTTCCTCCGCGGCGGGCAGCGCAAGAGCGGCGTCATCGAGCTGCGCCGCGAGGACTACGAGGACGAGTACGGCCAGCACCGCCCGCGCTTCTTCGTGCGGATCCACAACTGGGCGCCCTCGGTGCCCGAGCCCTACGTCGACAACCCCTCGCGCCTCGGCTTCGCCTTCCAGAGCGCGCTCGAGGACACGTACGACGTGATCCACCTCATCGCCGTCGGCGTCGTCCGCATCGTCGAGGGCAAGGTGAGCATCTCCACGCTCGGCGGGCCGATCACCGTCTACGACGTGGTCGGCGAAGAGGGGAAGAAGGGCGTCTCGTATTTCATCTGGGCGATGGCGGTCATCTCGATCAACCTCGGCCTCGTCAACCTGCTGCCCATCCCCGTGCTCGACGGCGGGCACCTGCTCTTCTTCCTCTTCGAGGCCCTGCTCCGCCGCCCCGTGCCGCTCCGCGTGCGCGAGATCGCGAGCCTCGCGGGCCTCATGATCCTGGTCGCCCTCATGGGCATCGCCTTCAAGAACGACGTGGAGCGCCGCTGGGACGTGATCCAGGGGCAGATCAAGGAGCTCGTCGATTAAGCCGCCCCCGCCTCCCGGCGCTTCCTCCGTATCCTCCGTCGCCATGGCCCGCGCCCTCGCCGCCGAGGTGCTCGTGCGCGTGTGGACCGAAGAGGCCTTCGCCGCCGCCGCCCTCGACAACGAGCTGCGCCGCGCGGGCGAGATCGATCCGCGCGACGCGGGGCTGGCCACGGAGCTCGTCTACGGCGTGCTGCGCGCCCAGGGCTTCCTCGACGAGCAGCTCGCGCTCTTCGCCGCGCACCGCTCCCCGCCGGACGATCCGCGCGTGCTCGCGCACCTGCGCATGGCCGTCTACACGCTCGCCTTCCTCGATCGGGTGCCGACCTTCGCCGCGGTGAGCGAGGCCGTGGCCGGCGTACGCGCGGCCGGGGGAGACCGGATGAGCGGGTTCGCCAACGCCATCCTCCGCCGGCTCGCCACGGAGTACGCGACGCGCGGTCGCCCCTCGCTCGAAGAGGCGATCGCCGCGTCCGCGCCCGGCTGGCTCCGGGGCGCGCTCCGCCGCGCGATCGGCCGCGGCCCCGCGGCGGCCTACCTCGCGGCCGGCCCGGTGCCCCCGCCCATCGGCCTCTGCCTCGCGCTCGGCGAGGACCGCGCGCGCTGGATCGAGGCCCTGCGCGCCGCCGCGCCCGGCGCGGAGATCGAGGCCGGGAAGGTCTCTCCGCAGGCGATCCTCGTGCGCGGATCGGGCGACGTGCGCAGGCTGCCCGGGCACGGCGAGGCCTGGATCATCCAGGAAGAGGGCGCGCAGGTGGTGGCGCTCGCCGCCGGCGCCCGGCCGGGCGAGGCGGTGCTCGACGCATGCTCGGGGCGCGGCAACAAGACCTGGATCTTCGGGCAGCGCGTGCGCCCGGGCGGCGCCGCCGACGCGGCCGATCTGCACGCGCCCAAGCTCGAGCGCCTGCGCGCGGGCTCGCCCGGCGCCTTCGCGCGCAAGACCTTCACCGTGGACTGGACCGAGGGCACGGGCGACGTGCCCATAGGCTACGACCGCGTGATCGTGGACGCGCCCTGCTCGGGCACGGGCACGCTCCGCCGGCGGCCGGAGATCGGCCAGAAGCGGGAGCAGGCCGACCTCGCTCGCCTCGCCGCGCTCCAGGAGGCCATCGTCCGCCGCGCCGCCACGCGCGTGAAGGACGGCGGGCGCCTGATCTACGCCGTGTGCAGCGTGCTGCGCGAGGAGGCCGAGGCGGTGGTGGGCGCGCTGATCGCGGGCGAGGGCGCAGCAGGCGACGGCGGCCCGCAACTCTCGCCCGCGCCCTTCGACAGCGAGATCGGCCGGGCGCTCGCCGGCGAGGGGACGATGTTCCGGGTGATGCCCCAGGATCAGGGCACGGACGGCTACTTCGTGGCGAGCTTCGTGGTGCGCGGAGGCGAGCGCGGGGGCTGAGCGCAGCGGCGCGCGGAGACGATGGATCCCGTCGTTGACCGGCGGCATCCATCGTTCGACACCGTGCGCCGGCGGATCACTCGACGAACTTCACCTCGGTCGCGCCCGCCTCCTTGAGCGCCCCTTCGAGGTTCCACTCGAGGCTGGACTGGCAGAGGGCCTCGCAGCGATCGGCCTCCGGATCGACGCAGATGCGCACGCGGAGGGGCGAGGTCTTGGGCTCGTAGACCATGGTGAACACGTCGCGGGTCGGGCAGCCGCAGCCCCACTTCTCCTCGCGCGACCAGGTGTTGCCGTGGCGGTGGAAGAGCGGGCGCTCGGGGTCTTCTGCGCGGCCGTGGCCCTGGCAGGAGGTGCCGGCGACGATGGGGTAGGCGCGCTTCTGGGCGCCCACGCCCTGCGGGGGCGCGGCGGAGCTCGACGGCGCCAGGTTGACGATGCCGGGCGCCTTCACCGGGCCCACGGCGCTCGCGTCCGCGGCGGCGGTGCTGGCGGGCGCGGCGTCGGGGCTCACGGGGGTGGACCCGCAGGCCGCGAGGGCGAAGGGGACGAGCATGGCGAGGACGGGCTTGAACGAACGAAGGCTGATCATGAGGGCTCCTTGGCCTTGTGGACGGGCGTGCGGCGCGTTCGTTCTGATATCGCGCATGATGGCGCTTGCGAAGAGGCCCGCTGCCAGGCTTTGATCGAGGCCGCATGGAAGAGCCCTCCGCCGCGGCCAGCGCCTCGCTCGTGATCCACAAGCCCGCGTCCACCGTGCGGGCCCAGTTCTTCGATGTCGATCACGCCATCCGCGACAAGATCCACCACGGGATCGAGCTCCGCTGGCTCGCCCCGGAGGCGCCGGGCGAGAAGCGGGTCGAGCGGGTCACCAAGCTGATGACCCGGACCCACGTGGACGTGGTGGTCATCGAGGAGGGCGAGGGCGGCGCGTGGGTGATGCGCTTCGCCGAGGGGCCGAGCAAGGGCACGCGCCTCGTCGGCACCTTCCGCGACGACGGCGAGGGGCAAACGCGCGTCACGCTCAAGGCCTTCCCGGGGCCGATCGGCTACTTCGGCGCGCTCGGCAAGCTCTCCCAGCTCGGCATCGAAAAATCCCTGCAAAAGCTGCTCGAAGAGCACCAGCGCGCGCTCGAAGGGTACGAGCCCGAGCGGGCCCGCGGGGCGGTGCGCGAGGCGGTCGCCGCCATGCGGTCGGGCGCGCTCTTCTCGGCCTCGGGCGAGGGGCAAGGGCGCGCCGTGATGACGAACCTGCTCGAGGCGGCATGCGTCGTCGCGGTCGCCGACGATCACGCCGACCCCGCCGAGCGCGAGGTGATCCAGGAGGTCGCCCGCGCGCTCTGCTTCATCGACCTCGACGCCGCCGCGGTGGACCGGATGGTCCAGAACGTGGCCAAGGCCGTGAAGAACGACGGGATCGAGCAGCGCTGCGACAAGATCGGCGCCCGGCTCTCGTCGATCGGCCTCGGCGAGCTCGGCATGCGGGTCGCGGTGCTCGTCGCCCAGGTGAGCCACGGCATCGGCGCGCCCGAGCTCGCCACCCTCCAGCGCCTCGCCGCCGCCACCGGGATCGGCGAGGTCGCGCTGCGCGACATGATCCACGCGATCGATCAGGACCTCTCCCGGCGCCCCGCCGGCTAATCGGCCCGGACCACAGGTTGTTTGACGTCCTCCCTGGACCCGGCCACCATGACAGCGTGGCGAAGGCGATCGAGCTCCGACCTCCGCGACGGCGGCCCATCCCCGCGGGCCAGGCCGTCGGAGGCGAGCCACCCGAGGGAGGCCCCCGCCCCTACGGCCTCTCCGGCGACGGCCCCGTCCTCGGGACGGTGCGCACCCCGGAGCAAGAGACGCAGACCTTGCCCGAGACGACGCTGATGCTCGACGTCGATTTCACCGGCGATCAGCGGCGCTGAGCGCCGCCGGGCTCACCGCCGCAGGCTCAACGCGAGCCGCTCATGAGCACGATGAGCAGGCCGATCACCAGCCCGCCGATCACCACGAGGCCGATCGCCACGTACGTCCCGATCCGGGCGGCCGCGGGGCTCGCCTCGGGCGGAGGCGGCGCCATCGAGGGCGTCACGTCCACGAGCACCATCGAGAAGCCCTGCGCGGCGAAGAAGTGCTGGAGCTTGTTCTTGAGCTTGATGTACTCGCCCGGGTCGAGCGGGATGCGGGCCCCGTTGAAGCGGCGCGCGTGGACCTCGGCCAGGTGCCGGTAGGTGCGCAGCTCGGCGGTGTTCTCCGTCTGGCTCACCGTGCCGAGCACGATGGCGGCGCCGGCGTCGGGCGGCACCAGGCGCAGGTGCTGGAGCGCGAGCTTGCCACCGGCGGTGGAGGGCCCGACCGGGGTGGTCAGGTCGACCCGGTAAGGCACGGGGCCGTCGATCTCCGCGGCGAACACGGTGTTGAACAGCGTGGCGAAGTCCATCGCCTTGCCGGCGACGGCGGTGTACTTGCGCTCGAACTGGGCCACGATGCGGGACGCTACCACGGCTCGACCCCCCGGCGCAGCGGGCGCTTGGCCTGCCTCGCGCGCCCTGTCCCGGCGCGCTGCCGGCGCGCTTGTACATCCGATCGCGATCGGTTTTTCTAGGCGCATGCGAACCTCGCGCTCCCTCGTCCTCCTGCCCGCCGTCGCGCTCGCGACCTCGCTCGCGCTGCCGATCGCCCGCGCCGATGTCGGCCCGCGGGCCCCCTGCGGTGCCGGCGAGCACCACGAGTACCTCTATGGCCACCACTGCGTCCCCGATGGCTCGCACCTCGAGCGCGACAAGGACGGCCATCCGACCATCGTCAAGGACGGCGCCGCGCCGACCCCGGTGACCCCGCCCGTCACCCCGGCGCCGACCACGCCCCCGAGCCCGACCTTCGCCACGCCGCCGGTCGCGACGACGCCTGCCACGCCTGCTCCGGAGACGCCCGCCACGCCCAGCGCGCCTCCTCCGCCCGAGCCGCCTCCCCAGCGAGGCTGCGCTTGTGCGCTCGGCGAGGCGCCCGAGAGCCCGGCCGTGGCCCTCCTCGGCCTCGCCGCCGCGCTCTTCTCGATCGCCCGGATCCGGCGCCGCCCTGCGCGTCCATCTTCCGAGTGAGCGCCCGGATCGGCTACGCTCCGCGCCCCGATGACGCTCCGCCGCTCCCCGCCCCTCGCCTCTCCCGCCCTCCTCGCCGCCTCCATGGCGGCTGGCATGCTGGCGCTCGCCGCGTGCAACCCGCCCGCGCCCGCGGGAGGCACCACGTCCGGGTCCAAAGGCGGAGAAGCGGCCGAGGAGCAGGGGCCGCACTACGGCGCCGTGATGGTCGAGCTCGGCCATCGCTTCGAGGTCGCCGGCAAGGCGATGAACGCCAACCGCTTCGAGCTGGCGGAGTTCGAGGTGGGCGAGATCGAGGAGATCTTCGAGGACGATCTGCCCCACGCGGCGCCGCCCCGGGAGATCAAGGGCGTCAACCTCAAGGGGCTCGCCGAGGCCTTCGCCAAGACCAACCTGCCCGAGCTGCAAAAGGCCACGAAGGACAGGGACAAGGCCGCTTTTGCCAAGGCCTTCTCGAACGCCGCCGAGGTCTGCAACGGCTGCCACAAATCCACCGGCCACACGTTCATCGAGATCCCGGGCGAGCCCGGCGCCGCCGTGCCGAAGATGGATCCTCTGCCCGGCAAACCGTAGTCGTGTGCGGGGATATTTCCCCGGGAGACCGTTTGACGATCCGAACGGTCCAATTTTAACGCAAAGACGCAAAGACGCAAAGACGCAAAGACGAGAGAGGGGAGCGTCCTCCTCTTTCTTGCGCCTTGGCGCCTTTGCGTCTTTGCGTTGAATTCTGGGATTGGTTATTCGAACGTCGCGCGCGCCAGGCCGAATTTGTTGTTTTGCTCGGGGGGCGTGAGCTTGTCGAAGGCCTTGAGCGGGCCGAGCTCGTTTTGCAGGGTCGACATCCGGCTGTGCTCGGTGATGAAATAAAACACCTTGCCGCCCTTCTTCTTCTCCTCGGCCATGTAGTCCTGGAACTTCTTGCCGCTCGAGACGAAGGCCGGCACGTGGTTGCCGGTGTAGAAGTTCTCGCCCTTCCAGTTCATCTGGTAGGCGATGAGCGGGCCGGGCACGTCGCGGGAGATGCCGTAATAGGTGAGCAGCGTCTCGCGCTGTCCCCAGTGGGGTGAGGTCTTCATGAAATAGACGTCGAGCCCCCAGGCGGCGAAGGCGATCCCGAGCACGAGCATCGCCGCGCTCACGTGGCGGCGCAGGCGGCGCACCGCGAAGAGGAGCATCAGCGCCGAGGCGGTGATGGTGAAGGCCCAGAGCGTCCGGTTGAAGTCGAGGGTGGGCGGGAAGGCCCTGCGGTAGTTGTACGTGAAGAGGTGGAGCAGGCGGACCTGGTTCGGCATGCCCTCGAAGGTGGCCGAGAGATCGCGGCCCACGAAGAAGACCAGGAAGGCGCCGGCCACGGCGAAGGCGCCGAGCATGACGCCCTCGAAGCGCGCGACGAGGCCCGCGCGCTCGCTCGATGGAGGCGCCTCTTCATCGTCGCTCGATGTGCTGTCACCGGCGCTCCGGAAGAGCGCGTCGAGCGCCACGCCGGCGAGCATCGCCGCGGGGGGGACGGCCGGCAGGATGTAGTGGTGGAACTTGGTGAGCATCAGCGAGAAGAGCGCGAAGGCGAAGAGGAACCACATCACCAGGAAGGCCGACGCGTCCGTCTGCCGATCGCCCTCGTCGCGCCGCCGGAGCCAGTACACGAGGCCCGCGGGGACGAGGCCCGTCCAGGGGAACATCGCGTAGCCGAGTTGCCAGATGTAGAAGCGGAAGCTCGTGTCGTCGCCCTCGTTCGTGTCGTGCACGTGGGTGAAGGCCCGCTTGAACATGTCGTGGAAGAGCAGCCGATCGGTGAAGGGCTGGCCATGGCGGGCGTACATCGCCACGAACCAGGGCAGGGCCACGGCGAGCATGATGAGCACGCCGGAGGGGATCTCCAGCTCCAGGAGCAGGCGCCACCTGCGCCAGAAGAACTGGAGATCATTGTCGCGGGTGCGGCGCGAGACGGCCACGTAGGCGAGGGCGACGAGCACGGGGAGCGCCACGCCGGCCGGGCCCTTGGCCATGGTGGAGACCGCCGCGAAGAGCCACGCGGCGAGGAAGTAGACGCGCTGCTTCCGCCGCTCGCCCCACGCGAGGTAGACGACGAGGGCGAGCGCCTGGGCCCAGATCAAGGCCTGGAGCGCGGGGTGCAGGCCGCGCAGGACGGGCTGGACCGCGTGGCATGCCTCGTCGCCCGGGAGGCCGCAGTTGCCGGGCGATCCCGCGGAGAACGCGTCGAGGTGCGCGTGGATGCCGCCCGCGCCGATCTCCAGGTTGCGCGACGCGAGGTAGAGGATCTGCGGCAAGGCGCAGGCGATCACGCCGCCGAGCACGAGCTGGTAGCTCGACAGGCGCAGGCGAAGCGGGCCTACCGCGACCTCGGCCGTGGTGAGCTTCTCGTCCGGGTCGGTGTGGACGCCGATCAGGAACATGGCCATCGCCGCGGCCATCGGCGCGACGAAGGGCATGTCGGTCATGGTCTGGTGCGTGACCAGGAACCACTGCGGCATCGTGATGAGGATGAGCCCGCCGAAGAGCCCCGCGCGGCGGCCGAAGACATGCGCGACGGCCTTGTAGAGCAGGTACACCGCGAGCAGCGTGAGCAGGAAGACGGGCAGGCGCGCCGCCCACTCCGGCCAGGGGATGCGCCCTTCGCGGACGGCCGAGAGCATCTGGTCGGGCTGGTAGCGGACGCCGAAGCTCGCGAAGCAGAGGGCCTGGAGCCAGAAGTCGAGGATGGGCTTCGACCAGAACCAGCCCTCCTGCGCCCACCAGAGCGAGATCCAGTCGTTGCGGGCGAGGATCTCGCGCGACACTTCGCCGTAGTGCGTCTCCCACGGGTCGCTCAGCGAGTGGCTGCCGAGGACGGGGAGGTAGAGCACCGTGGTGGCGACGACGAGCCAGAAGCCATGGCGATGGAGCAGCGGGCGCGCGGATCCATCGGGCTTTCTGTCCCAGACCTCGAGCACCTCGCCGGTGCGGTAGGCGCCGACCACGGCGAGGAGGAACGACGCGGGGATGAGCATCCCGGCGATCAGCACCGGGTTCTTCATCCACGCGAGGAGATGCGGGAGCGAGGCGCCGAACGGGACCTGGAGGCGCCCGTCGACCGCGAGGGTGATGAAGAGCGCCATGAGCCCGAGGCCGCCCGCGAAGAGGCCGAGGGGCTTGGCGAGCGCGCCGATCGAGACGCGGGTACGGACCTGCGCGTCCACGTCGTCGAAGGCGCCGATCAGGTCGAGCAGGCCGAAGGTGGCGATCAGGATCGACAGGGCCCCGAGCGGGACGCCGAAGCGGAGCTGGCCCTTCATGGCCATGAGCACGAACGCGCCGAGGAGACCCACCACCAGGGTGATCCCACCGCGCAGGGGCCGCAGCGGGTTCCCCTCGGCGAGCAGCTCGGGCAAGGCGTCGCCCTCTGCTTCGGGCGCGGCAGCTTGATCCGCATCGGGCGCGGGCTCGTGACCGTTCGGCTCGTCCGCGTTCGGCTCGTCGGGTGCGGGCTCTTCTGCCGCGCCGGGAGGCTCTTGCCCGGTGGGCTCGCTGTGCTCGGGATCGGTCATGGTGGGCGCCGCGCGGAGGGCCGGCGAGCGCCACCCGTAGCAACTTTGCGGGCCGGGGCAAAGCGGCCCGGTCGATCGCGCCCGATCACGGTCGATCGCGATCGATCGCGCTCACTGGATGAGCTGCCAGCGGATGCCGGAGCGGACCTCCAGGTGGAGGTGGTCGCGGTGGGCCCAGTCATGCTGGGGCGTGAGGACGAGGTTGAAGGGCCTGCCGGCGTCGAGCTCGCACACGACGCGGCGAAAGAAGCGCGATCCCGGGGTGTCCTTGACCGGCGGGGCCGCCCCCTCGCCGCAGGTCTTCGCGCCGATCCGGCCGTAAAAATCCTGCTTCACGTCGAAGAAGCTGCCGTCGCCGAAGCGGACGCGCGCGACGTCGATGGCCCGGCCCGCAGGGTGCCGCACGCCCGGCGGCGTCCACCCCGGCCGGTAGATCGAGAGGTAATGGACCTCGGTGACGGCGTACTGGCGGAGGATGTACGCGAGGTCGTCGAGCGCGAGGGCGAGGCGGCAATCGGCGACGCTCTCGAGGACGAGGGGCTCCTGGATCGCTGGATCGGCGTGGCGAAAGCGGACGCCGCGGATGGGCCCGGCGAGGCGGATCGGCGTCTCGACGCCGCGCGGGTAAGGCGGGTGCGCGGTGCCCGGCTTCGGCGGCGGGCCGAGCGAGGTGAACGGGACGCCGCGCCTCCCAAGCTCGGCCAGGCACGCATCGCTCGCCATGGCCGCATAGCGGAAGGCCGGCGTGCTCTCGACATTGAGCGGCTCGACCGCGTACCGGTTGGGCCGGGCCTCGGCGCGCCCGGGCGGAGCGACCGAGAGCAGGGCGAGGCCGAGGGCGAGGAGGACGCGGCGCATGAGGCGGAGACCGGCTCGATCCATAGCGCCGGGCACGGGTGGCTGTCACCCCTGTGGATCGAGGGCCGCGGGCGCGCTTCCACGCGGCGCGGCGCGGGCGCATCATGCGCTCCATGAGCGACAAGACAGAGAAGGCCTCGAAGCTGACCTGCGCCCGCGCGTTCCGGCCGGAGACGATCGACGAGCTCGACGCGCTCCAGCGGAAGCAGCTCGTCGCGGCGGCCAAGCTCTACGACAGCCAGGATCTCCCGGCCGAGGCGCGCCTCGCCGACGACGGGGAAGAGACCTCGTTCAAGGGTTTCCTGGAGGTGTGCTCCATCGTTGACGAGGCCGGGAAGCCTGCGTACGACGCCTACCTCTACATGGTGGACAGCGGGACGATCTTCCGCGCGGGGACGACGGAGGTGGCGGCGGAGATCATCCAGATGGGGATGGAGTGCGACGACGATGATCTCGGCGAGGCGCTCGACGCGGCGCTCGCTGCGCGGGCGAAGACGGCGCCGACCGGGAAGGGGCCGTGGGCGGCGTATGCCGAGGCGATGGATGAGGCGCTGACGGTGAAGGACGCGCCGGCCAAGAAGAAGGTCGCGACCAAGAAGACAACTGCGACCAAGAAGAAAGCGGTACCCAAGAAGAAGGCGGCGACCAAGAAGAAGGCCACGCCCGAGAAGAAGGTCGCGACCAAGAAAAAGAATTGAGCGCTCGAGCACAGAGCAATGCCCAGAGCAGGTGTGGTGCGCACCAATATTGGCGGCGAGGGCGGTTGCTCCCACCTCGCAGCCACTCCCCGGGTCGCGCTCCTCGAACACTGCGACGCGCAGGCGTCGCGCCCCGTTGCCTCCCCCGCCCAGCGCCGCTACCGCTCTCTCCATGCTCGACGTCGTCCCCCTCCGCTACGGGACCGCCTTCAAGAAGGCCTTCAGCGACCCCCTCGCCTTCCACGCCCTCGTCCGCGCCGCTGTCGGCATCGACTTCATGCCCGACCGCGTCGAGCAGGAGTACTCCTACCGCGAGCCCGTCGCCCGCATCAACGTCGCCTACGACCTCTTCGCCGAGGACAAAGCGCGCCGCACCATCGTCGAGCTTTTGCATGTCTGCGATAAAAGCTCCTACGATCGATTTCTTCACTACCATGCTGTGGGGATGATCGAGCAGATCACCTCCAGCGACCGCTACGTCTTCGATCGCGACGTCTACACCCTGGTCGTCTTCACCCGCTGGCCCGACGAGCCCGCCCTGCGCTTCGGCCGGGCGATCTGCAACTTCGACCCCGTGACGGACGAGGGCGCGGCGCTCGGCGTCTACCGCCACCGCCTCGTCTTCATCAACGCCCGCGCGCCGCTCGAACGGTTGCCGGAAGCGCTGCGCCCGCTCGTCGGGCTGATCGAGGACACCCTCGACGGCCAGGTCGACGAGGCGCGCTACGGCGACGAGGTCTCGCAGCATATCCTCGCCCGGATCCGGCGCGAGCGGATGACGGCGACCGAGAACGCGCGCCTCAAGGACGAGGCGACGTGGGAGGCGGCCAAGCGGGAAGAGCGGCAGGAGGGACGCGCAGAAGGGCACGCAGAAGGGCGCGCGGAGGGGCTTACCGAGGGGCGTGCGGCGGAGCTGCGCACGGGCGTCGCGGATCTGTGCGAAGCGTACGGGCTGACCTTGACCCCGGCGCAGCAGGCGCACCTCGCGTCGCTCGACCTCGGCGGGCTCGAAGCGCTGCGCAGCCACATCAAGCGGGAGCGGCGCTGGCCCGGGTGAGCGGAGCGCCTCGGTGGGCATGTGCGGCTGTCGTTACGGCTATCTCCGAAATCAAGTTGGGTGGTAACTGATGCAGGTCGTCTTTGCTGTACTTCGCGCGAGCACGCTCTGTGTGCTGGCCACCGGTGCGGTCGCCCTCTTCTTCGGCTGTGGGGGCGCTTCGGTCGGGGACCCATGCGGCGGGCCGGAGGCCATCGAGTGCGGTGAAGAAGCTTTCTGTCGGCATGAAAATCATACATGTGGCTCCACGGGCGACATCGGGGTATGCGTGCCCCGTCGAACCCAGTGTCCAGAGCAGGAGTACGCTGCGGTCGAGGCCGTTTGTGGTTGCGACGGTCGAATTCACGGATCTCCGTGCGCTGCAGAGATGAGCGGGCAAGATTTCTCAAAGAATGCCTGCGAGACTCCTCCCGGCGCCTTTCGCTGTGGTGAATTCATGTATTGCTTCGGGGGAGCAGCGTTCTGCCTACTCGACTGGGTGCCCGGCGATTCCTCGTGCTCCAACATCTTTCCGTTCGACAAGTGCGGAGTGAGCCCCTCGTGCGCGTGCATGGGAGATCCATCGTCCTATTGCCGGGACATGGGCGGTGTTTGCAAGGAGGATGAGCTGGGGAATGTAACCATTTCGTGCGGAGTCGGGCATTCGGGATAGGTTATCCATGGGCGCGCCCAGCGCCTCCTGCTCCCCGTCGCAGCGCAGTCGCTCCGCCTCACTCCCCCGGATCGAGCTTCTCGACCACCGCCTCTGTCGGCCTCGCCCGGTAAAGCAAGCTCCGGAGCGGCGCCTCGGCCATGATCCCCTCCCACGTCCGCCGCCGCGGCCGCTTCATCTGATCGGCGAGCCCGCAGGGAAAACCCGTTACCGGGTCGGCCCACTCCACCAGAATCGCGTGCTGGTGAATCTTCTCGTCGCGCTTCAGACCATGAATGGCCACCACGTCGCCCGGGCGCACCTCGTCCGCGTGGTCGAGCAAAAACGCGAAGTAGCGGGAGCGCTCTTTGAACTGGATGCGCTCGTTGCCCACGAAGCGCCGGAAGGTGAACAATTCGGGCTGGTCTTCGGCGAATTTGCCGAAGGCCATGACACCGCGGCGGTTCGGGATCTTGCTCTCGTCGAAGTCGAGCTTGCCTTTCACGCGACCGAGCGGCCCGCCTTTCGGCCCGTACCAGGTCCCCGACGTCCGCTCGAAGGTATCGAGCACGAAGTCCACGCACACCTGCGGGGGCCAGGGGTTGCCCTCGGGTGTGAACACCGCGTAGCTCGCCCCGTCGTGGGCGAAGCTCTCTTTGCCGCCGAGGTAGGCGGTCATCCACGAGGGGCGCAGCTCCCCGTCGCGCTCGGCGTTCTGCACGCCCTCGGGGCGGTCGAAGCGCAGCGCCTCGCGGAGCTCCTCGGCCACCACGTCGTGCATCGCGAGCACGGCCCGCCGGCGCGCGCCGGTCTGCTGCTTGTGGGTCTCGATCGCTGCGCGCTCGGTCGGGTCGGCGGCCATGCAGCCGAGCTTGAGGTCGGCCCCGTCCGCTTCGAGCACGGCGGGGACGAAGCGCTCGCCGAAGCGCAGATCGGCCACGATCGCGGCCTCGGAGCGGTGATGGATCACCGTCCGGTCGAAGCCTTCGGCCTCGGCCAGGGCGCGCAGATCGCGGTGGAGAGGCGCGTCGAGATCTTCCTTGCGCAGGCCCACCCGGTCGCCGAAGAGCAGCTCGGCGGCGCGGCCTTTGTTCGGCCCGTCCACGTAGCGGTAGCTCACCTCGTGGGGCTTCGGCACCTCGCGGCGTTCGAGGCGGGAGATGGTGGTGCCGCGCTGGAGGAAGACCTCGGGCTCGCTGAAGAGATCGGGCAAGGTCAGCTCGGTGGCGATGCCGAGCGCGTCGAGCGGATCGGGCGCGTAGGCGTAGCCCTCGCGCAGCACGAGGGCGCGCAGGGCCTCGGGCTCGCGCAGGTGGCGGCGGCGGAGCTGGGCGACGCGGTTGCCGGCCGGGTTGGCCTTCTCGAAGAGCTTGCGCGAGGTGAGCCACGTCGCCGGCAGGCCCTCGTCGGGCGTGGCCCTGGGCTCGCGCACGAACACCATCGGCTCGCCCTTGGCGCGGCCGAGGAACTCCGGGCGCTTCGCGTCGAAGGCCGGCGCGCCCCCGAGATCGGGCTGCGCCGTGAGCGTCGCGATCCGGGCGAGGCAGCGCGCCTTTTCGTCTTCCGCGGTCCTCGCGAGCGGCGCGCTCGTCTGGGCGAGCGGCGCGCTCCGGGCCGCGAGCGGCGCGGTCTCGGCGATCGAGTCGGGCGGTGCGTCCGAGGGGGAGGCCGCGGAGCCGGAGCAACCGAAGGCGCCGAACGCAAGCATGGCGAGCGGGATCGCGAGGGGGACGGGGGAGCGCATCGAGGATGCTGGAAAAACGGCCCGGTGGCTCGGGTTGATTCCCGGCGGCGGAGATCGCCCTCTCCTTCGAGTATCCTCGGAGGGGCATGCTCGTCCAGACCTCGGCGATCGCGGCGCTCGCGATCCTCGCGCTCGGCTGCGGCGCGACCACGGTGCGCGCGGCGGTCGGGCCCACGCTCGACGGCCAGGGCAAGCCGGGCGTCGAGGCGAGCTTCGGCCTCGGCATCGGCACCCCGCTCGATTTCCACGGCCGATCGCGCCATTACTTGCAGGTCATGCCCTCCCTCGGCGGCGGGCTCGAGGGCCGCTCCCGCCGCGGGCAATTCCGGGCGGCCGCCGACGTCGACTACATCTACTGGGCCGGATCGCGCATGGATTTCCGCGCCGGGATGCGCCTCTCGTACCGCAGCGTCCCGAACGACGACACCGCGCCCGGCCTCTACGGCCTCGGCGGCCATTTCGGCCTGCTCCCCGTGATCGTCGGCGACGAGAGCGGCTGGCTGGTGACCCATTTCTCGATCGGCCCCGAGCTCCACGTCGAATACCTGTGGAGCGACCCGGCCGGCGCCTCGCGCCCCCTCGTCTCGCTCCCGCTCGCCATCGACCTCACCTTCCTCGGCGCCGGCGACTGATCGACCTCCCCTTGACGTCCCCTTCCCTTCGCCGCCGCCTCGCCCTCCTCCGCGCCTACTACCTCGCGAGCTTCATCGCGCTCGGCCTCCACCTGCCCTTCTTCCCGCGGTGGCTCGAAGCCCGCGGGATCCAGGGCCTTTCCATGGGCCTCGTCTCCGCCACCGTCCCGGCCATGGGCCTGCTCGCGCCGCCGATCTTCGGCCTCGCCGCCGACGCCTTCGGCCTCCACGCCGCGCTGCTGCGCATCGCATGCGGCGGCGCGCTCGCCCTCTTCGCGCTCGTCGCCGCCGCCTTCTCGCTCGGCCATCCCCTCGCCTTCGCGCCGCTCTTCGCGGTGTTCCTCGTCTACGCCTTCTTCCGCGCGCCCATGATCATGATGGCCGATGTCGCCACCATGCAGGCGATCCGCGGGACCTCCATCCCCTACGCGCGCGTCCGCCTCTCCGGCTCGCTCGGCTTCCTCGCCGCCGCCCTCTTCGCCGGCCGCTTCGTCGATCCCACGAGCCCTTCGGCCCTGCCCATCGCCGTCACGCTCGCCCTCGCCGCCTCGCTCCTCGCGGCCTGGGCGCTCCCGGCCCGCGCGGAGACACCGCCTGCCCCCGCGCTCGCCCACGCGCGCGCCTTGCTCGGCGCGGCCGACTATCGCCTCTTCCTCCTCGCGGCCTTCTTCTCGCAGCTCGCCCACTCTTGCTACGATCTCTGCTTCTCGCTCCACCTGCGCGATCGCGGCGCGCCGGACGATCGCGTGGGCCTCGCCTGGGCGCTCGGCGTGGTCTTCGAGGTCGCGCTGATGGCCGGATCAGGGCCGATCTTCCGGCGGGCCCGGGCGCCGCTCCTCATCGCGATCGCCCTCGGCGGCGCCTCGCTCCGCTGGGCGCTCGTGGCCTTCGTGCCGCAGGCGGGCCTGCTGCTCGCGCTGCAGCCGCTGCATGCGCTCTCGTTCGCGCTGATGTGGATCGCGTGCCTCGCCTACAACCGGGAGCGCGCGCCCGCCGAGGCGCTGGCGACGGCGCAGGGCCTCTTCTCCGCGGTGATCGCCGCGGGCGGCGTGCTCGGCATGCTCCTCTGGGGCACGATCTACCGGAGCGCGGGCGGCACGGCGGCCTTCGGCGCAGCAGCGATCGTCGCGGGGCTCGGCTTCGTTGCGGCGCTCGCATTTCGCGAGAGGCATGCGGCATCCGGAGATGCGCCTGAAGAGGCGCCTGAAGAGGCGCCTGGAGAGGCGCCTGGAGAGGCGCCCGGCGATGCGCGTGGCGAAGTGCCGAGCGCGGCGGATCGCGCTACAGAAGATAGGCGAAGCCGCCGTAATGTGGCATCATGAGCGGCTCAACACCCACCCCGAACGAGGCAGAAAATGTGCGGGATCGTCGGATATGTCGGCTCGAAGAACGCGGCGCCCATCATCGTCGACGGCCTGCGCAAGCTCGAATACCGCGGCTATGACTCGGCCGGGATCGCCATTCACGACGGCAAGGGGATCGAAATCGTCCGGACCCTCGGGAAGCTGGTCAAGCTGAGCGACGCGCTCGAGAAGCGCACCCTCAATGGCACGACTGGCATCGGGCACACGCGGTGGGCCACGCACGGCCGCCCGAGCGAGGTCAACGCCCACCCGCATGCGGCCGGCCCGGTGGCCGTGGTGCACAACGGGATCATCGAGAACCACGTGGCCGTGCGGGCCGAGCTCGAGGCGCAGGGGGTCAAGTTCCTCTCGGACACCGACACCGAGATCGTCGCGCACTTGATCCACCGGGAGATCGCGTCCGGCGCGCCCTCGCTCTTCGAGGCCACCCGCCGCGCCCTCCGCCATGTGGTCGGCGCCTACGCCATCGCTGTCGTCTCGCGCACCGAGCCCGGCGTGGTCGTCGCCGCCCGCCATGGCTCGCCCCTCGTCGTCGGCATCGGCCAGGACGAGATGCTCTGCGGCAGCGACATCCCGGCCTTGCTCGCCCACACGCGCGACATGGTCTTCCTCGAAGACGGGGACATCACCGAGCTGCACCAGGATCGCTACCGCGTCGAGAGCGTGAGCGGCGACAAGGTCGAGCGACGCGTCCGGCACATCGACTGGAGCCACGTGCAGGCCGAGAAGGGCGGCTACAAGCACTTCATGCTCAAGGAGATCCACGAGCAGCCCGACGTGATCGAGGCGACGCTCCGGGGCCGGATCGATCTCCAGAACGGCGACGTGCATGCCACCGAGATCGGCGTCTCGCCCGAGCAGGCGCGCGAGATCGGGCGCGTCTACTTCGTGGCCTGCGGGACGAGCCACCACGCGGCCTTGGCCGGTCGCTACTGGGTGGAGAAGCTCGCCAAGGTGCCGGCGGTGGTCGAGCTGGCGAGCGAGGTGCGCTACCGCGATCCGATCTTCTTCAAGAACGACCTCGTGGTGGCCATCAGCCAGTCCGGCGAGACGGTCGACACGCTCGTGGCCGTGAAGACGGCCAAGGCCGCGGGCGCCAAGGTGCTCGCCCTCTGCAACGTGGTCGACAGCGCGATCCCCCGGATGGCGGACGGGTCGCTCTACACGCACGCGGGGCCGGAGATCGGCGTGGCGAGCACCAAGTGCTTCACGGCGCAGCTCGCGGCGCTCCTGCTGCTCAGCGTCTACCTCGGCCGGCGCCGCGACGCGCTGCCCAAGGAGCAGGCCCAGCAGGTGCTCCAGGCCCTCTGGGAGGCGCCGAGCCACATGCGCGACGTGCTCGGCGACGCCGACTATGTGCACGTGATCGCCAAGAAGCTCACCAAGGCCAAGGACGTGCTCTTCCTCGGCCGCGGGCTCGGCTTCCCGATCGCGCTCGAGGGGGCGCTCAAGCTGAAGGAGATCAGCTACGCCCACGCCGAGGGCTACGCCGCCGGGGAGATGAAGCACGGGCCCATCGCCCTCATCGACGAGCACCTGCCCGTCGTGGCGATCGTCCCCCACGACGCGCACTACGAGAAGATGCTCTCCAACGTGCAAGAGGTGCGGGCGCGCGAGGGCCAGGTGATCGCGGTCGCCACCAAGGGCGATGAGGCCGTGCTCGAGGTGGCGCAGCACTTCGTGTGGCTGCCCAAGGTGGCCGACGATGTGTTGCCGCTCATCACGGTGCTGCCCCTCCAGCTCATCGCGTACTACGTCGCCCACCTGAAGGGGAACGACGTGGATCAGCCGCGCAACCTGGCGAAGACGGTCACGGTCGAGTAGCCCGCTCCCCGCTGCCCGCCGGCGGCATCCGCCGCGCCGTCCCGCGCCGTCGATGGCATACCATGCGGTATGCGCTTCTTCGGCACGACCGCGCGGCGGGTCGTCTACGCCATCCTCCTCACGGCCCTCATCCCGCTGGTCGCGGCCCTGCTCATCTCGCGGGCGATGATCGCGCGGATGGCGGGCGTGGCCTTCCAGCCGGAGTTCGGGGCGCGGATCGAGCAGGCGCAGGGCGTCTACGCCGATCTGGTCAAGGCCACCAAGCAGTCGCTGCGCTGGGAGGCGCAGGCCATCGCCGCGTCGGATTCGCTGCAAAAAGCGGCTCGTTCGAGCGATCGCGCGGCCCTCGACGCCGAGCTCGGGCGGCTCTTCGCGGCGCACCCGGCGCTCGCCGAGCTGCGGATCGAGCGCTGCAAGAGCGGCGCGGGCGAGGAGGTCGCGCAGCGCCGGAGGCCCGTCGAGGTCGCGCGCGAGCGGGTGCTCACGGTGCGGCGCCCGCTCGGGGGCGAGGGCGCGGAGGCGCCGGACTGCGCGGCCGAGGGACAGGAGGGCGCGCTCGTGATGGTCGCCGTGCTCGGGGCGCCGCGGGCCCGCTTCGACGAGCTCGAGTCGCTCCAGGCCTTCGTGCAGGCCTACCAGCAGCTCGAGCGCTCGCACCACGAGGGGAAGCTCCAGGCCACCTACGTGGACGCCGCCGCCGTGCTCCTCGCCGCCACGCTCCTGCTCGCGGTGGGGGTCGGGGTGCTCGTCGTGCGGCCGGTGACGCGGCGGATCGCGACGCTCGCCGCGGCCACGCGCCCGGTGGCCGAGGGCGACCTCTCGGTGCGCGTCGCGCTCCCCGGGAGCGACGAGGTGGCCGAGCTCGGGCGCGCCTTCGATCGCATGCTCGAAGAGCTCGGCAAGAGCCGGGCGCGCGTGGAGTTCCTCCGCCGCGTGAGCGAGTGGCAGGCGGTGGCGCGGCGGCTGGCCCACGAGATCAAGAACCCGCTCACGCCGATCCAGCTCTCCGTGGAGGAGTGCCACCGGCGCTACACGGGCGACGACGCCGAGTACAAGCGCATCCTCCAGACGACCTACGAGGTGGTGGAGGAAGAGGTGGGCACGCTGCGCCGCCTCGTGGGCGAGTTCTCGAGCTTCGCCCGCCTGCCGAGGGCCGAGCTCTCCCCGGGCGATCTCGGGGCGTTCCTGCGCGAGCAGCGCGAGCACTTCGCCGGGGAGCGCTTCGAGGAGGAGGCATCGAAGAAGGGGCGCAAGCCGCGCGTGGAGATCGATCTGTCCTTCTCGCTGCCCGAGGGGCCGATGCCGGCGGCGATCGATCGCGAGATGCTCCACCGCGTGCTCGGCAACGTCATCCAGAACGCCGCGCAGGCCCTGCGGGACGCGCCGGACAAGCAGGGCAAGCGGGGCACCGTCCAGGTGGTCGCGACGGCGGAGGCCGATCGCTACCTGATCGTGGTGGACGACGACGGCCCGGGCATCCCCGAGGCGATGCGCGAGGCGATCTTCGACCCGTACGTGACGACCAAGCGCGACGGGACGGGGCTCGGGCTGAGCATCGTGAAGAAGATCGTGGTGGACCACGGGGGCGCGATCGAGGCCGAGGCGAGCCCGCTCGGCGGCGCGCGCTTCACGATCAGCATCCCGCGCCCGGACACACCGGAGGGGCGCGCGGCGATCGAGCACCGGGCCGAGGCGGCGCCGCCCTCCTCGGTGCGGCGGCACCACGGATGAGGACGGGGCCCCGGGATCGACGCGCCCACCTCCGTGATATGAATCGGAGCATGCGGCCCCCGGTCTGGTTGCTCGTGTCGGCCTTGATCGCAGCGCTCTCCGGCGCGTCCTCGCGCGCCCTCGCCGGGGACGCGCGCGCCCTCGGCCACGACGCCGCGCTCCGCCTCGCCGCCGAGCGGAACATCGCCGTGCTCGTGGCGAGCCTGGAGCGCGATCGGCTCGGCGCGGTGGCCGAGGCGGCCCGCCGGCCCTACCTGCCGGAGCTCGCGGTGGAGAGCGCCGGGCGCAACACGGGGGGCGAGCGGAACGCCGCGATCGAGGCCACGGCGAAGCTCACCTACCTGAGCCCGTACGGCCAGAGCCTCACCGCCACGGGCAGCACCAGCGCGGGCCTCGCGGGCAACCCGGAGAACCAGAGCGCCCTCTCGATCGAGCTGTCGCAGGCGCTCCTGCGCGGCGGCTACCAGCCGGGCGGCGCGGCCGATCTCCGCCAGGCCGACCTCGACGTGAAGATCGCCCGCGAGCAGCTCCGGGCGCGGCTCAACGACCTGCTCTCCTCCGTCGACCGGGCCTACTGGAACCTCGTCTTCGCCCGCGAGGACGTCGAGGTGAAGCGGCGATCGCGCGATCGGGCGCGGGCCCAGTACGACGAGACGCGCGAGAACATCAAGCGCGGGCTGCTCGCGCCCGGCGAGATCTACGTGGTCGAGGAGAACGTCGTGAACTTCGACGACGGCGTGAGCCGCGCCGAGGAGAACCTCGCGCTCGCGGAGTCGGCGCTGCGCAGGCTGCTCGTCCTCCCCCCGGGCACGGCCATCGAGGCCACCTCGCCGATCGCCGCGGACGACGCGTCCGAGCCCGCGCTCGCCGAGTCGCTGGAGGCCGCGGCGGCGCACAACCCCGTGGTGCTCGCGGCGCGCCTCACGGCGGAGCGCGCGAAGGTCGGGATCAGCCTCGACGAGCGGCGCGCCATGCCGCAGCTCGACGCGTTCGGCAGCCTCTCGGTGGCGGCCGGCCGCGATCAGCTCGCCCAGCCGCTCCCGAGCGATCCGACGGTGCGCACCGGCCTCCGGCTCTCCATCCCCCTCACCCGCGGGCCCGACGCCGCCCGCGTGCGGAGGGCGCGCGCCGAGTACGCGCAGCGGAGCCTCGCGATCCAGGACGCCGAGGCCGACGCCGGCGCCGCGGTGAGCGACGCGCTCACGCGCCTCCGCGCCCGGCGCGACCGGCTCGACATGGCCTCCCGCCTCGTCGATCTGGCCCAGAAGAAGCTCGACGTGCAGCGCGACAAGTACAAGAGCGGGCTCGCCACGTTGCCCGACGTGGTCCGCTTCCAGCGCGACCTCGACACCGCGCTCTCCAACGAGCTGCGCGCCCGCGTCGACGTGCTCACCGCCCGCACCGACCTCTACGCCGCGCGCGGCGACCTCCACGAGCGCCTCAAGGTGAGCGTGCGATGAGCGCCTCGGCCGGCCCGCCGCTCTCCGGCACGCCGCTCGTCGAGCTCACCGCCGTCGAGAAGGTGTACGGCGCGGGCGAGGTGAAGGTGCCCGTCCTCCACGGGGTGAACCTGCGCATCTCCGCCGGGGAATACCTGGCCATCATGGGCCGCTCCGGCTCCGGCAAGTCCACGCTCATGCACATCATCGGCCTGCTCGATCAGCCCTCGTCGGGCAGCTACCGCTTCGAGGGGCGCGAGGTCGCGGGGCTCGACGACGAGGCGCGATCGCACCTGCGCGGCAAGGCGATCGGCTTCGTCTTCCAGCGCTTCCACCTCATCCCCAACCTCGACATCCTCGCCAAC
Source organism: Byssovorax sp. (assembly GCA_046351295.1). GTDB lineage: Bacteria > Myxococcota_A > Polyangia > Polyangiales > Polyangiaceae > JAXLYT01. The sequence continues at coordinate 58,006 of JAXLYT010000031.1, read as the reverse complement.
GTCGAGCTTCCCATGCGCTACCAGCGCGTCTCTCGCAAGGAGCAGCGGGAGCGGGCCGCGCACCTGCTCGGGCGGGTCGGGCTCGGCCACCGCCTGGGGCACCGGCCGAGCCAGCTCTCGGGCGGCGAGCAGCAGCGCGTCGCCATCGCGCGGGCCCTCGTCAACCGCCCGCGCCTGCTCCTCGCCGACGAGCCGACGGGCAACCTCGACACGTCCGCGCATGCCCAGATCATGGGCCTCTTCCGCGAGCTGCGGGGCGAGCTCGGGCTGACGGTGGTGCTCGTGACCCACGACCCCGCCGTCGGCCGCGCCGCCGAGCGCTGCATCGACGTGGTGGACGGCCATTGCCGCGATCGCGCCGCCCGGGGAGAGGAGACCCATGCGTAGCGCTCCCCTCCTGATCTTCGCGGCAGCGATCGCGCTCGGGTGCGCCTCGCCCGACGAGCGGAGCAAGCCGCGCCCGGAGAGCAAGCTCGCGGCGTCGCTGGCCGATCGTGGCTTCTACGGGACCATCGTTCCACGCAAGGCCACACCGTTGCACGCGCCGCCCAACGTCTTCCGGATGAAGGGGTGGAACAGCCGGAGCACGTCGATCAAGCTGATCAGCATCGTGCCCGACGGCGCGACGGTGAAGAAGGACGAGGAGGTCGCGCGCTTCGAGTTCGGGAGCGAGGAGGCGCTGCCGTGGATCAAGAAGCGCATCGCCGAGACGAAGGCCGACCTCGACAACGCGAAGACGAGGAACGACGAGGACGCGCGCAGGCGGCGCTCCGACGCGGCGGTGAAGAAGCTCGCCCAGGAGAGCGCCGAGCTCGATCTCGGCCGGAAGGGGCTCGTCTCGGAGCGGGACCTCGCGCTCTTCGGGCTCGCCGCGGCGCGGGCCAAGGTGGAGGCGGACGCGTCGTCGCAGCAGGCCCGCGCGCAGGTGGCGAGCGCCGACGCGGAGCTCGTGTTCTTCGACGTGCGGGCCGACGACTGGAACAACAGCATCGAGCGGTACAACGCGTACGAGAAGCGCACGCACATCCCCGCGCCGCATGCGGGCATCGTCCGCTACGCGTACCTGAACCACGCGCGGCGCAAGGTGCAGAAGCCCGACGACATGCCCTCGGGCACGCCCTTCGTGTTCATCGCCGAGGACGACCGGCTCTCCGTCGAGACCTACATCCCCGAGCACCGGCTCGGCGCGCTCGGCCCCGGCAAGACCATCAGCGTGCGCCTCCCGGACGACGAGCGGCGCGTCCCGGCCACCGTGCGACAGGTGCTGCCGTTCCCGCAGGAGATCGGCTTCCTGCGCGGCGACGACGAGCTGCCCGACGCGCGGGAGAAGGCCTACCCGGTGATCGCCGACATCGACCCCGCGCCCCCCTTCCTCAGCAGCGGCCTGGAGGTCCGGGTGGAGCCATGAAAGAAGGGCTCGTCGCCCTCTCCGAGGGGCTCGTCCAGCTCCGGTCGAGCCCGCTCCGCACGCTGCTCACCCTGCTCGGCGTGGTCTTCGGCGTCGGCTCGGTGGTGAGCATGGTCTCGATCGGCGAGGGCGCGCAGCGGCGCATCCTGGCCGGGATCGAGGCCATGGGCGCGACGAGCCTCCAGATCCGGAGCGCCCCGTCCAAGGACCAGGGCCTGTCCGACCTCGTCAACGTGAGCGTCGGCCTCTCCCGCGCCGACGCGCTCGCCCTCACGCAGGCCCTCGGCAAGGATCGCCTCCTGTCCGCGCGCGCCGTCTACGCGCCCAAGGTCACGAGCCTCCCGATCCCACCGACCGAGCTCAAGGTGATCGGCGTGAGCGCGTCGGTGTTCGACACGAGCAAGCTCGTCGTCGCCCGCGGGCGGCGGATCCAGAGCTTCGACGAGCAGCAGGCGAGCGCCCACGCCGTGCTCGGCGCCGCCCTGGCCGAGCGCCTCTTCGGCGGCGACGCGGTGGGCAAGTGGATCCGCCTCGACTACGCGTGGTTCCTCGTGGTCGGCGTGCTCGCGCCCCGATCCGAGGGCGCCGAGGGCGAAGCGTCTGCCGACGTGGCCTACGACAAGAGCGTCGTCGTGCCCTACAGCGCGCTGCGCGAGCTGCTCGAACCGCCCCGGATCTACGGCGATCTCGACCAGATCTCGGTGCGCATGGACACCATCGAGCAGACGCTCCCGGCGAAATACGTCGCCGATCGCCTGCTCTCTAGCCTCCACGGCGGCGCCAAGGATTTCGAGGTCATCTCGCCCGAGGAGCTGCTCGAAAGGCGCAAGGAGACGCAGAACGTGATGACCGCCGTCCTCACCGCGATCGCCGCGATCTCGCTGCTCGTGGGCGGCATCGGCGTCATGAACATCATGCTGGCCAACGTGAGCGAGCGCGTGGCGGAGATCGGGGTGCGCCGGGCCATCGGGGCGACGCGGCGCGACGTGCTCGTCCAGTTCCTCCTCGAGTCGACGATGATCTGCGTGCTCGGCGGCGCAGCGGGGGCGGCGCTCGGCCTCGCGGCGGCCTTCATCGTCGCCAAGGTGATGGGCATGCCCGCCGTCTTCGCCTGGCAAGCGCTCGTCCTCGCGGTGGTGATCTCGGTGACCGTCGGCGTCACCTCGGGCATCATCCCGGCCAAGCGCGCCGCCGACCTCAACCCCATCGAGGCGCTGCGAGGCGAGTGATGGTCCTCCCTCGATCCATGTCCACGCGCGCCTCGCTATTCGCCGGCCTCCTGCTGCTCGGCGCGATCGGCGCGATCGGCGGCTGCTCGCGCAAGGCCGCGCCGTCGGCGACGGCCACCGTGACCCGCGGATCGCTCGTCGCGCAGCAGAGCTTTTACGGCGAGCTCGCGCCGAAGAAGAGCGTGGTCATCCCGGTGCCCAAGGTGCCGCGCGTGGACGTGATGACGGTGAAGACCGTGCTCGCCGACGGGACGGTCGTGAAGCAAGGCGACGTGGTGGCGACGCTCGACCTCTCGGACGTGCAGGAGAACCTGCGCACCACGATGAGCGATCTGGCCGTGGCCCAGGCCGACCGGGTCAAGATCGAGCAAGGCTTGCTCACCGAGAAGATTTCGTTGGAGCTCGAACAGAAGCGCCGGCAAATGGCCGTGGAAGAGGCCAAGCTCCGCCTGATCGAAGGGGTGAACCTGATCTCCGAGCTCGACCGGAAGAAGGCCGAGGTGCAGAAGGCCTCCGCGGAGCTGGAGCTGAAGCTCGCCGCGAGCGCGCTCGACGCGTTCGCCAAGAAGCGCAAGACGATGCTGGAGGTCGCCGACATCAAGATCAAGACGGCCGAGGACATCGTGAACGAGAACAAGACGGCCCTCGAGCGGATGTCGATCAAGGCGCCCGCCGACGGCGTCGTCTACCGGCCCTACGTGCTGCTCAACTACGTGCGGGCCAAGGCCGAGCCGGGCCGCGTCTGCCGCGCCGGCGACAAGCTCCTCGAGCTGCCCGACCTCAGCGCCTTCGAGGCGGTGCTGTGGGTGCGCCCGCGCGACGCCGCGCGGATCAAGGTGGGCGACGCGGCCCGCGTGTACGTCGTCTCGATGGCCGACCGGGTGATCTCGGCCAAGGTGAGCAAGAAGGACAGCTTCGCCACCACGCGCAACGAGCGGCTCGGGACGAAGACGGCCGAGGGCAACCTGAAGGAGATCTCCATCACCCTCGAGCTCGCCGAGCAGCCCGAGGGCCTGCGCCCCGGCGGGACGGTGCGCGCCGAGATCGACTCGGTGCTGGCCGAGGACGCGGTGCTCCTGCCCCTCTGGGCGCTCGCCGAGGAGCACGACGGCAAGGGCGCCGTCACCTTGCTCTCGGGCGAGCGGCGCGAGGTCGAGCTCGGCCAGGGGAGCGCGACGCACGCCGAGGTGAAGAAGGGCCTCTCCGGCGGCGAAGTGCTGATCGTCAAGCCGTAGCGCCCGACCGCCGGCGCGCGAGCGTCGAGCGCGTAGCGTCCCCCGGGGCCATGCGGTAGAGGGGCTGCGAGGTTGTTCATGCTCGACGACAAGCTCCGCGAATGCCTGACCTTCGACGATGTCCTCCTCGTCCCGGCCTACAGCGAGGTGCTACCGGGTGAGGTCGACGTGAAGACCCGCCTCACCCGGAACATCCAGCTCAACATCCCCCTGCTCAGCTCGGCGATGGACTCGGTGACCGAGGGGCGGACGGCCATCACCATGGCCCGCGCCGGGGGCATCGGGATCATCCACAAGAACCTCTCGCCCGCGCGGCAAGCGCGCGAGGTCGAGCGCGTGAAGCGCGCCGAGAGCGGGATGATCACCTCGCCCGTGACAGTGGGCCCGCGGCAGTCGCTGCGCGAGGCCCTCGGGGTGATGAACGAGCACGACATCAGCGGCGTGCCCGTGGTGATCGACGGCGATCGCCCGGTGGGCATCCTCACGGCGCGCGACATCCGCTTCGAGAAAAACCTCGATCAGCCGGTCGACGCGCTGATGACCTCGGACCTCGTGACGGTGCCTCCGGGCGTGTCGAACGAGCGGGCCAAGGAGCTCCTGCACCACCACCGGATCGAGAAGCTCCTCGTGGTCGATCAAGGCAAGCTCGTCGGGCTCATCACCATCAAGGACCTGCTCCAGGCCGATCGGAACCCCGACGCGATCAAGGACGAGGCGGGCCGGCTCCGCGTGGGCGCCGCGATCGGCCCCGGGGCCGACTGCGACGAGCGCGCCGCGGCCCTGGTCGCCGCGGGCGTGGACGTGATCGTCGTCGACACCGCGCACGGCCACTCGAAGGGCGTGATCGACGTCGTTCGCCGGGTGAAGAAGAAGTACCCGAGCATGGAGGTGATCGCCGGCAACGTGGCCACGGCCGAGGCCGTCGAGGCCCTCGCCGACGCGGGCGCCGACGCCGTCAAGGTGGGCATCGGCCCCGGGAGCATCTGCACGACGCGCGTCGTGGCCGGCGTCGGGGTGCCGCAGATCAGCGCCATCGCCGACTGCGCGCGCATCGCCGATCGGCACGATCTGCCGATCATCGCCGACGGCGGGATCAAGTACTCCGGCGAGGTGACCAAGGCCCTCGCCGCCGGCGCGAGCTCGGTGATGATCGGCTCGCTCTTCGCCGGCACCGACGAGTCGCCGGGCGACCTCGTGCTCTACCAGGGCCGGAGCTACAAGGTCTACCGCGGCATGGGCTCGCTCGGCGCGATGCGCAAGGGCTCGAAAGACCGCTACGGGCAAGGCGGCGCGGCCGACGAGAAGCTCGTGCCCGAGGGCATCGAGGGCCGCGTGCCCTACCGCGGCTCGCTCTCGTCGATCCTCTACCAGCTCGTCGGCGGCCTCCGCTCCGGCATGGGCTACACCGGCTCGGCGACGATCGCCGCGCTCCGCAAGCACGGCCGCTTCGTGAAGATCACCGCGCAAGGGCTCCGCGAGAGCCACGTGCACGACGTGATCATCACCGAGGAGGCGCCGAACTACCGGTCGTGAGCGACTCCTCCCCTGGCGCGTGGAGCCTGCCAATCAAGGCGCGGGCTCGCGCAACGGCAACAGGTTGCGCAGGTCCACGGGCACGCCGAAGGTCGGGCCGAAGAGGCGCGCGGCGTCGAGCCCCTCGACCTTCTCGCCCTCCCGGAGCTGGCGCGCTTCGAGGGTGATCTCGGCGATGCCCTGGCTCGCGCGGTGGATCGCGGCGGCACCGAGCGTGGCCCCCGGCTCGATCGGCGCGCCCACCGCGAGGTCGGGAGCGAGGTGATCGAGGTTGCCGTAGAAGAGCAGGTACGCGCGGAGCTGGCCGCCCTCGCGGACCAGGTGGCTCGTGACGGCGGTGAGGCCCTGGCCGGGCCGCTCGCCTGCGAAGATCAGCTCGGCCTCGCCTTCTTGCTGATCGAGGGTCACGGCACGCACCGGCTCGCCTGGGCGGGCGGCGAGGACGATGCCGGGCTCGTCCCGATCCTTGCCGAAGCCGCGGGCGATCCGCGGCGGATGCTCGGCGGAGCCGAGAGGGTAGAGGTACTGCGCGGGATCGGCCGGGCGATCGGGGCGGCGGGGGATCTCGGCGCTCGTGCGCGCGGGGCGGCCCGGCGCGAGATCCGGTCCGGCCGGAGCCTCGTCCTGGGGAAGCGGGAGGCACATGGGGCCCTCGGGGAGCGTGCCCGCCGGGCAGAGGGCGGCCATGCCGTTGACCCCGCGGGCCTGGGCGGGGGGCACCACGGCCGGCGGGGGCACGCGCGGGCCGCGATCGAGGCTGCCCAGGGCGCTCAGCACGGCGACGGCGGCGGCGGCTTTCACCAGCGGGTGCATCGGCCGGGGAGGGTAGCGCAAGCAGTGCGCTCGGCCAGGCCCGCGAGGCCCGGGCGGCGTTCCAAGTTGCGGTCGCAGCCGGCCATTGATACGCCCTTGTCGTGCAAAATCGCGAAGCCATCGACCGGTCCCTCTCGGAGCTCTTCGACGCGGAGCGCGCCGTGCGCCGCCTCCACGACGCCCTGGCCTCGCTGCCGGCGGCGCAGCTCACCGACGCGCTCACCGACGCGCTCAAGGCGGCGAACAAGGAGCCCAACGAGGACGAGAGCGCGCTGCGCCTCGTGCGGATCGCCGCGCTGCTCGGCGAGCACGAGGGCCCGCGCGTGGTCGACGCGCTGATCGACATCCTCGCCTCGGAGCACCCCGAGGCCCGCAAGGCGGCCGGCGACGAGCTGGAGGAGATGGCCTTCGAGCGCTTCAAGGACGTGGCCTCGGGCGTGGAACGAGCGCTCAAGCGCCTCCCGATCGGCTCGCCCGCCCTGCCCGAGCTGCCGTACCTCCTCGCCGAGCTGCCCGAGCCCGGCGTGATGAAGCTCCTCGGCCTCTTCCTCGCCCACAAGGATCCGGAGGCGGTGGCGGCCGCGATCGAGTCCCTCGTCGAGATCGGCGATCCGGCCGGCGCGCGCCTGCTCGCGCCCCTCAAGAACGACGATCGCACCGTCGAGCTGGCCGACGAGGGCGACGAGGCGGCGAGCGAGGTCACCATCGGCGAGCTCGCGGCCGAGGCGCTCGAATTGCTGTCGGAGGGCGCAGACGACGAGGGGAACGAGGGATGATCGGCCCGCCGCTCGCCCCCGCCGACGTCGAGATCTTCGAGGACTCGGTCGTCCCTCGCTACCTCTCGTACTTCGGGGGGCTGGTGACGGAGATGCTCCTGCCCTTCTCGCCGGCGCAGATCGCGCACCTGAACTGCCGCACGGGCTACCCCGACACGCTCATGGCCGACAAGATCCCGGAGAGCGTGTTCGTCGGCGTCGACGCCTCCGACGCGGCGCTCGACATGGCGCGCGCCCGGGCGGCCCTCAGCTCCAAGATGCGAGCGAGCTACCAGGTCGGGAGCACCTTCCCCTCCCCGCTGCCCGACGAGACCTTCACCCACACCTTCTCGCTCCACCCGCTCTGCGACGCAGCCGGGCGCGCCCAGCTCCTCGCCGAGCTCAGGCGCCTGCTTTTGCCGGGCGGGCAGGCCTTGCTCGCGCTCCCGCTCCGCGGCTCCTTCCCCGAGATCAACGACATGATCCGGGAGTACGCCCTCCGGCAAGACCTCACCGATCTCAGCAAGGCCGTCGACGCCGCCGCCGCGAGCCGCCCGACCATCGAGACCGTCTCGGAGGAGTTCGAGGACGCCGGTCTCACCGAGGTCGACGTCGACGTGCAGCTCATCGCCGTCTCCTTCAACAACGGCAAGGAGTTCCTGGACGACCCGATCGCGCGGCTGATGGTCCTGCCCGACGTGCAGGCCGTGCTGGCGATGGACAAGGAGGCCGCCGGGCCCTGCCTCAAGTACGTGCACGACGCGATCAGCAAGTACTGGTCGGAGGGCGTCTTCGAGCTGACCGTCAACGTCGGCTGCGCGTCGGGGCGGCGCCTGTGAAGACCATGGTCTGCCGCTGCGAGGACGTGACGCTCCACGAGCTTCACGACGCCCTCGGCCGCGGCTACCGCGACATCGAGTCGGTCAAGCGCTACACCGGCTTCGGCACCGGCTACTGCCAGGGCAAATGGTGCCTCGCCCTCTGCGCCCGGCTGATCCACGAGGCCGGGGGCGAGGTCGGCAAGCCCATCACCCCCAGGCCGCCCTACCACCCCGTGCCGCTCGCGGTCCTCGCCGGGATGGCCGACGCCGACCTGCCGAACCCCGAGCCCGGCGCCGCGGGCGACGACGAGCCTCACCGCTGACGAGCGCGTCACGTTGACGGCGAGCGTCGCTTGCCTCAGAACACCGCGCCATGAACGTCAAGCTTGTCCACGAGTTTCGCTTCGAGGCGGCGCACCGCCTGCCCAAGGTCCCCCCGGGCCACAAGTGCGCGCGCCTGCACGGGCACAGCTTCAAGATCGAGGTCGCGGTCGCCGGCCCGGTGAACGAGGAGACCGGCTGGTTCATCGATTTTTCGCAGCTCTACGACGCCTGGGCGCCCATCTACCAGACGCTCGATCACAACTACCTGAACGATGTCCCCGGCCTCGAGAACCCCACGAGCGAGCTGCTCGCCCGCTGGCTGTGGGAGCGCCTCCTGCCCGCGCTGCCCTCGCTCGCCCGGGTCACCGTCTTCGAGACCTGCGACGCCCGCTGCGAGTACGAAGGGCGCTGATCGGCGCCGGATCTCGTGGTCGAGCGACACGAACCGGGGTATAGGGCCGCCCATGCCCCAGAAGCCCCAAGACCGTGCCCGTGACAAGCGACGACTGACCAAGCGCCTCGCGCGCTGGCGCCTCAAGCAGGAGCTCTCCGCGCCCCCGCGCGAGGCCCCCAAGGCCGCCACCAAGCCCCAGAGCTGATCGACTGCACCGCGGCGCTGTGCAACGCTGTGTCACGGCGTTGTACAGCGTTGCTCGGGCGACGTCTCAGTTGATGTCGTCGCGGCGCGGCGTCTTGGCCGGACGGTCGCCCGGTCGATCGAAGGTCCCGAGCTGGGCCGGGCGGCTGCTCGCGGGGGCGCCGCCGGAGCCGCCGGAGGACGACGGCGCGGCGAGCGGCGCCGGCGGCCACACCGCGCCCGCAGAAGACGGCGGCGGCAGGTTGCGCCGCTCGGCGCGCACCGAGGCCACCTCGGCGCGCGAGGGGTTGATCACCAGAAAGCCGTGGTCGGCGTCGAGCAGCGCCACGTCGCCCGGCGCGGCCCACTTGAAGGCCCCCGCCGCGTCGATGATCGCGGGCACGCCCATGAGCTGCAGCAGCACCTTGGTGCGCGGCCCGCGCGCGAGGTCGGTGAGCGCGATGCCGACGGGCTGCGCGCGGGCCGAGACGATCAGATCGAACACGGTGATCTGATCGCCGAGGAGCACCGCCTTGGCGGGCAGCTCGGCCCGCGCGTCCGGCGAGGAGAGCATCAGGAGCGCGTCGCAGAGGTCCTCGATGTCGCGGGCGCGGTCTTGCAGGAACGGGTCACCCACGATCCCGTTGGCCGCGCGGTTGGCCTCGCGGGCCACGACGCCGAGGGCGTGGGCCACGCTCTTGCCCTCGCCCATCAGCTCGAAGGCGCGCTCCTTGAGGCGCGAGTCGGTCACCATCAGGAGGTAGGTGTCGAGGAAGCTCGCCTCGGCGCTCACGTCGAGCAGGCCGGCCCGCGTCGAGAGGGCGGCGAGCGCGCGGCCCGCGAGCTCGAAGGCGGAGCTGAGCAGCTTCGGATCCTCGCTCCCCGGCTTGCGGTTCGGGACGGCCGCGGGGCGGCGCATGGCCGCGATCGCCCCGAGCGCGCGGCCGGGCACCACCGGCACGCCCGGCAGCGTCACCTTGCGCGTCCCGCCGCCCGTGCGCCGGCTCTGCGCCTTCTCGCGCGTGCTCTCGAGGAGCTGCGCATGCCGCACGCCCGCGCAGATCGGCGCCGTGAGCGCGGTGATGAGCTCGATGTCCCGCGGCTCGAAGGCCCGCGCCCCCTTGCGCTGCACGACGAGCGCGCCCACCGCCCGGTGGTGGCTCAAGATCGGCACGGCGAGGAAGACCGGGTAGCGCTCCTCGTGCAGCTCGGGGAAGGCGCGGTAGGCCTCGTGCTGAGAGGCCCGGATCACCGAGATCGGGCGCTGGCACTCGACCGCCATGCCGGTGATGCCCTCGCCGACGAGGAGGCGCACCTTGCCTCGCGCGCCGAGCGGGAAGCCCACGTTCCCGCGCAGCACCAGCTCGTCGCCGTCGCCTTCGAGGAGGTAGAGCGACGCCACCTCGGCCTCGACGATCTCCGCGATCCGCCGCGGCACCTCGTCGAGCAAGAGCGAGAGCGGCATCGACTTCGCCACGAAGGCCACGAGGTCGAGCAACAGGTCGAGCCGCCGCTCTTCGCCGGGCTTGTGCACCGTGGGCGTCGCGCCGTCCGGGAGCGCATCGTGCACGGGCCCTTTCCGGAAGGCGCGGAGCCTGTCGGAGCTGTTCTTCTTCGGGGGAGGTCGGGAGGCCATCCTGGGCTCGCTAGCATAGCCCAGGGCCGGCGAAGGCTTCGGCCCTTTATCGCGAGAGGCGCTCATTGCGGAGGCGCTCATCGCGGAGGCGCTCATTGCGAAGGCGCTCATCCTTGCCGCTCGTCGCGCATCCCGCCCACTGCGCGGTAGGCGCGCGCGATGGCGCTGGCCAGCGCGGCGCGCCCGCGCGGCGACTGCGGGTGGATCGTCTCCAGCCTGCCCGGCCTGCGCTGCTCGGTCAGCGCGAGCGCGTCGATCACCGAGGGTGGCATCACCCCCTTGCCCGACGCCAGGCTGTCGATGGAGCTTGCCACGAGCGTCGGCCCGCGCTCGCGATCCAGCCGTTCGAGCAGGAGCCAGATCGCGAGCGCCGGCCCGAGGGTCGTCCGGTTCTTCCCGGCCCACTCGACGATCGGCTGCACCGCGGCCGGGCCTTCGAGCGCCGCGCGCGCCTCCGCGCCCATCGCGAGGGCGATCCCGTCGTCGAGCCCTTGCCGCCCGATCCCGATCCGCCGCGCCACCTCGGCGCCCGTCAAATGCCCCACGGCGAGCGCCACCCCCGCCTCCAGCTCGCTCATCAGCCGCTCCGTCCACGGCTCGACCTTCGCGACCCTGGCCCGCGCCTCGGCCTGCGCCACGCTGAGCGCGCCCGCATGCTGCCGCAGCACCCGGCCGAGCCGCCCGCCCGTGAGGCGGCCCTTCCACTGGGGCAGGGCCGCGAGCACGTAGCGCACCCGCCGGGCGTCGAGCGCCACCACGGCCAGCGCCGCGCGCGGGGACACGTTGGCGCGGGCGATCGTCGAGAGCACGATGCGTTCGAGCCACGGGAGCGGGCGCCGCGCGGGATCGAAATCCACCTCGTCCTCGGGCAGATCTTCCGCGCGTTTCCGCGGCCGGGCGATGCGCGCCGCCATCGCGAGCAGCGTGGCCTCCGGGATCGACGGGTCCTCCCAGCCGAGCTCGAGCAGCGCCGGGGGCACGTCCTCCGCGTCGGCCGCCGCCTGGCAGAGATCGGCCAGCATCGCCGATTTTTGCGCGAGACCACGGGCGAGGATCATCCGCTCGCCGCCCACGGAGCGCCGCCCGAGATCGCGCAGCATGCGCCGGCCATCGAGCGCGGCGCCGCCCGCGAGCGGTGCGGCGAAGAGCGCCTCGGCGACCCACGACGAGAAGCGCGCCTTGCCGGTGAGGCGGCTCTCGGCGGTGGTCGTGCGCGTGAGCGCCTTGACCGCGTCGTAGACCAGCTCGATGTGCAAGAGCTCCTCGGCGGCCTCGTCCTCCGCGCCGTGCGGCGCGCGCGGGCGCAGGCCGAGGCCCGCGCCGAGGCACCGGCAGAGCGCGCCCTCGACCCCGTGATCGAGCGCCCGATCGAGCAGCGCCAGGAGCTCGTCGCGCGGCAGCACCTGCGCGGCGAGGCGCGCGCCCTCGTCGTCGAGCGCGGCGCCCTTGCCGGAGAGCGCCCGGACCACGTCGGGCGCGAGCACCCCGTGCGTCGCCATCGCCCGCAGCGCCGCGGCGAAGCGCGCGCTCTCGGCGAGGCTCGTCCCGGCCTCGGCCGCCTCCACCAGCGGCGAGAGCGGCCCCGCGGCCCGGGCCCGCACCTCGGGCGCCGGATCGTCCTCGGCCATCCGCGCCCGCTCCGCCGCAGCCGCCCGGTTCGAGGCCACCGCGCGCCGCACCTGCCGCGCCGGATCGCGCGCCAAGGTCGCGAGCAGCGCCGCGTCCTTGCCGATCCGCGCGGCCGCCTCCCGCCGCAACGGATCAGGATCTTGCGCCCACTCTTCGAGCGTGAGCGGCGGCACCGCCGCGCCGTCGATCAGCGACAGCCACAGCCGATCGTGCACGGGCGAGGCTGAAGGCCAGTCCACCGCGCGGGTCAGCGCGCCCGCCGTGGCCCACGGGTGCACCGCCGCGGCCAGCACGAAGAATGCCTCGTCCTCGTGCCGGGCGAGCACCGCGTCGCGCACGGCGTCCGGCGAGCGCGGGTGCAGGATGAGCAGCCGATCGAGCTCCGGCGCGGCGCTCGGCGCCCCCTCGTCCGCCGGCGCCTTCGGATCGCGCCCCACCGCCGCGCCCTCCTTCGCGACGCGCTCGGCGATCACCGCGAGCGCCTCCGGCCCCACGCCATGCGCGCGCGCCAGGCTGAGCAGCGCCTCGGCCGTGCCCTCCTCGGCCAGGGCGACGTTGAGCATCGGCGCGTTTTTCTCGGGCGCGCGGGCGAGGTGTTCGAGGGTCTGGCGGTCGAGCATCGAGATCCCGGGGGCTCCGGAGAGCTATACCGCGAAGCTGCTATAACCGCACCATGCTCGCGCTCACCCCTCCCGAGCTCATCGAGCTCCTGCTCACCTTGCCCGCCGATCGCACCCCGTTCATCTGGGGCCCGCCCGGCATCGGCAAGAGCGCGCTCGTCCGCGAGGCCGCCGAGCTGCTCGACCTGCCCTGCGTGACCCTCCTCGGCACGCAGATCGCCCCGGAAGACCTGATCGGCGTCCCCCGCATCCGCAGCGTCGAGGCCGCGCCCTCCGCCGAGGGAAAGCGCGGCCCCTCCTTCGTCACCGAGTTCTGCCCGCCCCGCGCCATCCTCCGCGCCGAGCCCTTCCTCCTCTTCATCGACGAATTGAACAGCGCCGTCCCCGATGTCCAGAAGGCCTTCTACTCGCTGATCCTCGACCGCCGCCTCGGCGACTATGTCCTGCCCCCGGGCTCGCGCGTCGTCGGCGCCGGCAACCGCGTGGAGGACCGCGCCCTCGTCCGCCCCATGGCCACGGCCCTCGCCAACCGCATGGTCCACGTGTCCGTCGAGGTCGACGCCGAGGCCTGGCTCTCCTGGGGCGCCGAGACCGGCGTCCACGCGCTCGTCCTCGCCTTCCTCCGCGCCCGCCCCGACCGCCTCTTCGAGCTCCCGCCCGCCGACGCCACCCCGGCCTACCCCACCCCGCGCGCCTGGCACATGCTCTCCGACGCGCTCTTCACCGTGGGCGAGCGCCTCTGGCCCGCGGTCGCCGCCGGGTGCGTGGGCGACCGCGCAGGCGCCGAGTGGACGGCCTTCGCCCGGCGCGCCCTCGACGCCCCCTCGCTCGACGCCCTCGCCGCGGGCACCGCCGCCGTGCCCCGCGACCCCGAGCTCATCTACTTCCTCGGGGCGAGCTGCCTCGCTCGTTTGAGCTCCAACGATCCGAAGGACGGCGAGCTCGCCGCCAAGGTGCTCGTCATCCTCGGCGCCGCCTCCCGGGAGGTCGCCGTCTGGGCGGTCGACGCCGCCCTCGCCCGCAAGCTCAAGACGGGCGCGCTCACCGCCTTCGAGGAGCACCTGCGCAAGACGGGCGCGCAGATCCTGGTCGATGTGCTCCGCCTCGGCCGCTTCGCCCGCGAGGCCTCGCGCGACAGTGCCAAGGAAAGCGCGCGCGCCTCCTCCGCCGCCGGGAGCGCCGCCCGGTGAGCTCGTCCGGTCCCGTGCAGCGCACGACCGACACCCGCCAGCTCTACGTCGACCCCACCGCGGCCGCGGCGCAGGCCTCGGACAAGATCGCCGCGGCGCGCGTGTGGCTCCTCAAGGAGAAGCCCTTCTTCGGCGTCCTCGCCCGCGCCCTCCGCGTCGAGCCCACGCTCGCCGTCCCCGCCTTCCGCCTCACCGAGGACGACCGCCTCCTCGCCAACGCCGCCGTCGTCCTGGAGATGCGCTTCCCCGCCCTCACGGCGCGCCTCGCCCACCTCTGCCTCCACGCCGCGCTCGGCGCGCATGCCCGCCGGGGCGCACGCGAGCCGCTGCGCTGGAACGTCGCCCACGACCTCGCCATCGAGCCCTTGCTCCGCGCCGCCGGCCTGCCCGCCGGCGTGGTGCTCCCCTCGGCCGATCTGCCGCCCGGGGCGAGCGCCGAGGAGTACTTCACCCTCCTGCCCGAGGGCGCCCGGCCGGAGGATCTCTTCTGCGACCTCTCCTCCCCGCCGCCCCCGCCCGCCCCGCCGGCCGGCCAGTTCACACGGCAGGACGATGGATCCGGTCGTGATCCAGGGGACCACGGTGGCAACGATCCGGGACAGGACGCGGGCAAGCCCCCCGAGCCCGAGCCGGGCGACGATCCGGCCGAGGAGGTGCCCGACCCGATCGAGGCCCGCGCCCGCGCCCTGCAATGGAAGATGCGGCTCGGCGCCGCGCTCGAAGAGGAGGCCGCCTCGGGCGGGAAGACCTTCGGCGAGATCCCCGCGTGGCTCGACGAGCTCGTGCGCGCCACCATCGAGCCGCCGCCCGATTTCTCGGCCATCCTCCAGCGCTCGGTGGCGCTCCTCACCCGCACGGACCGGAGCTTCCTCCGCCCCTCGCGCAGGCTCGCCGCGCTGGCCGGCGAGGGCGGCGACTGGCCCGAGGTCGTGGCCATGCCCGGCCGGCGCGTCCTGCCCGCGGGACGCCTCGCGGCCGTCGTCGACACCTCCGCCTCCATCGAGCCGGCCGAGCTGTCGCGCTTCCTCGGCACCCTCGCCGCGGTGGCCACGGCCGAGGGTTTTGACGAGATCCGCCTCGTCCAGGCCGACGCCGAGGTCACGCGCGACGAGACCGTCTTCGCCGCGGAGCTGCTCTTTCGCCCGATCGCCATGACCGGGCGCGGCGGCACGAGCTTCGGCCCGGCCCTCCGCAAGCTCGCGGCCGAGGCCCGCCGCGAGCGGGCGCGGAGCACCGTGGTCTACTTGACCGACCTCGACGGCGTCTTCCCCGCCGCGGCCGAGATCGATCCACTCGACGTGCTCTGGGTGACGCCGGGGAAACCCGCGACGCTCCCTCCCTTCGGCCGGGTGCTGCCGATGCGCGCGGTGTAGCGCCGATCACGCCGCGCGCGGCGCGAACATGCGCGTGCATCTCGCGAACGTGAGCGCGACAACAAATGGCTACCCGGGGAGCCTGTCACCTGTGTATCTTCGCGAGCAAACCTACCGTCCCGCTCGTCCATTGTCGTGGAGGGAACCCTGGTGAACATCACGCAGCGAAGGCTCCTCGCCGGTCTCTCGGCGCCCATCGTCCTCCTGGTCAGCGCCGCGGCCCAGGCCCAGGGCACCTCGGTCCTCACCGGCACCGTCCGCGACGCGGCGACCAAGGCGCCCGTCCCCGACGCGGTCGTGACGGTGACCTCGCCGAGCCTCCAGGGCGAGCAGCTCGTCGTCACCGACGCCTCGGGCCAGTACCGCGTCCCGAACCTCCCGCCCGGCGTCTACACGCTGCGCCTCGACAAGGACACCTACCGGCCCTACGCGCGCGGCGGCATCGATCTCCGCCTCAACAGCACCATCCGCGTCAACACCGACCTGCTCCCCGAGGCGATCAAGGCCGACGTGGTCGAGATCATCGCCGCGGCGCCCACGGTCGATGTCGGATCGAGCACCACCGGCGTCAACGTCGGCAGCGATTTCGTCAACCGCATCGCCCTCAGCGCCCCGAGCGGCAAGGGCGCGGCGCAGCGCTCGTTCGAGTCGCTCGCCGAGATCGCGCCGGGCGCGGTCGCCGACCAGTACGGCATCTCGATCGCCGGCACGACCTCGCCCGAGAACCAGTACGTGATCGACGGCCTCTCGGTGAATAACCCCGCCTTCGGCCTGCTCGGCACCTCGCTCCCGGTCGAGTTCGTCAAGGATTTCAACGTCATCACCGGCGGGTACATGCCGGAGTACGGGCGCTCGGCCGGCGGCTACCTCGACGTCGCCACCAAGACCGGCTCGAACGAGTTCCACGGCTCGGTCTTCTTCAACATCACGCCGGGCGGCCTCGACGGATCGCGCAAGACGGTGCTCCGCGAGGGCAGCACCATCAGCACCACCACCTCCCTCTCCTCGCTCCAGAGCTTCGGCGCGGAGGTGGGCGGCCCCCTCTTCAAGGACAGGCTCTGGTTCTACGTCGGCGTCTCGCCGGCCTTCGCCCGCTACCGCCTCGAGCGCGGCCTGAACAGCATCCGCCTCGGCGCGGACGGCCAGCCCGTGAAGGACGAGAACGGCTTCACCCAGACCGACCCGATCCCCGGCACCGGCGCCACCTATTACGCCACGCTCCGGAGCTTCAGCTACCTCGCCAAGCTGACCTGGCTCATCAACCGCGACAGCACCCTCAACGTCTCGATCTACGGCACGCCCACCTACTCCGGCGGTGACGGGACGTACGGGATCAACCCGCGCGACGGGTCGGTCGAGATCAACAACAGCAACAACAACAACATCCTGAACGGCGACTACAAGGCGCTCGCCCACAACTACGTGTCGAGCCCCACGGACGTGGTGCTCAAGTACTCGACCGCGTTCAACAACAAGCGCCAGCTCTTCGACGCCACCTTCGGCTGGCACCACCAGGAGGAGCTCGTCAACGGCGCCGACGGCTCGCAGCTCGGCAGCGGCAAGGGCTACTCCAACATCTCCCAGGTCCTCTGGCAGCGCACCGATCCGGGGCCCCACTCCATCACCGATTTCGAGGCCTCCTCGACCGTCAAAGCCGCCTGCGAGCCGGCGGGGTCGACGAGCACCCTCTGCCCGGTGACCACGTATTACAGCGGCGGCCCCGGCGCGATCCCGCGCGCGATCCTCGATCGCTGGCAGGGCAAGGCCGTCGGGACAGGGCTCTTCACGTACCTCGGCCACCACGTGGTCAAGGCGGGCTTCGACATGGAGGTCGCGCAGTACAACAGCTCGCGCGGCTACTCGGGCTCCAACATCTATTACGAGACGCCCGACGGGACGGCCTTCCAGGACTACCGGCGCTTCGGCTTCCTGGTCGGGCCCGACAAGGCCGTGGCGCTCCAGAAGTTCGACGCCGTCTCGCGCTCCACGACGCTCGGCGGCTTCGCGCAGGACAGCTGGAGCGTGCTCGACCGGGTGACGGTCAACGTCGGCGTGCGCTACGACGCACAGCTCCTCTTCGGCTACGACGGGCGCATGGCGATGGCCCTCACGAACGAGTGGTCTCCCCGCCTCGGCGCCATCTACGATTTCACGCGCGAGGGCCGCTCGAAGCTCTACGCGAACTTCGCGCGCTTCTACGAGAGCGTGCCGCTCGACGCGATCGACCGCTCCATCCCCGGTGAGCGGCAGATCTACTCCTACCACGACGCCGGCGCCTGCGATCCGCGCTCGGTCGCGCAGCAGCACAACCAGTGCGAGTCCGACGCGAGCCGGCCCGTCGTCAACGGCGTCTACGCGCCCAACCAGCGCTGGGGCATCGTCGGCAGCGACAAGAGCCCCGTCGATCCGGACATCCAGGCCCAGTCGGCCGACGAGCTCGTGCTCGGCGGCGAGTACGAGGTCTTCCCGTCGGCCCGCGTCGGCGTCAGCTACACGAAGCGCTGGCAGAACCGGGTGATCGAGGACATGAGCCGCGACGAGGCGCAGACCTATTTCATCGGCAACCCGGGCTACGGCATCGCCAAGGACTTCCCCAAGGCGACGCGCGACTACGACGGCGTGACGTTCTTCTTCCAGAAGACCTTCGCCAACACCTGGCTCGCCCAGGCGAGCTACACCGTCTCTTCCCTGCGCGGCAACTGGGCCGGCCTCTTCCGGCCGGAGACGGGGCAGATCGACCCGAACATCAACTCGGACTTCGACCTCTCCACCCTCCTGCCGAACCGCACAGGCCCCCTGCCCGGCGACCACACCCACCAGATCAAGCTCTACGGCGCCAAGGACTTCATCCTCCCCGCCAAGGCCCTCATCACGCTGGGCGGCACCTACCGCGGCTACTCGGGCGGGCCGACCTCGTTCCTCGGCTCGCACGCGATCTACGGGCCGGATCAGGCCTTCATCCTGCCCCGCGGGAGCGGCGAGCGGCTGCCCTGGGTGCACAACATCGACGCGCACCTCGGCGTGGGCATGCAGCTCACCAAGGACAGCGCGGTGCAGATCTCGATGGATGTCTTCAACCTCTTCAACTTCCAGGCCGAGACCGCCCGTGACCAGCGTTACACGCTGGACAACGTCCTGCCCATCGGGGACGGGACGGCCAACTCCAACGACCTGAAGAACCTCAAGAACTCCGACGGATCGGCCTTCGACCCGACCCACAAGAACCCCAACTTCGGCAACCCCGTCGCCTACCAGGCGCCCCGGAGCTTCCGCTTCGGCGCCAGGGTGACTTTCTAGCAACGCCCACGAGGCCACGAGGGAACGGAGATCCGACCATGAAGCGCATCCTTGTCCTGTCCACCGTCCTCGCGCTCGCGCCCGGCGCCGCCGCCGGCTGCTCGCAGCCGCGCATCGACTGCATGGTCGGCCACGCGAGCGGCATCGGCGCCTTCGCCATGAAATACACGCTCAAGCCCGGCTCGAAGACGGGCGAGGGGAGCTGCGATACCGTCAAAGGCGAGATCGTGGGCCTCGAGAAATACAACCCCGCGAGCGCCGACGACCCGAACAAACAGGACCTCACCAAGGCCACCCTCGCCATCCGCACGACGACCCTCGGCCAGCTCGCCGTCGACGCCGAGGCCGCCGGGGTGAAGGTGGATGAAGAGAAGATCAACTCCATCGGCGATTTCGTCTCCACCGTGCCCGACGACAAGGACGTGTGCACGGTGCCGACGCTGAGCCCCTCCGAGGGCAATTTCCCGAGCTTCGGAGGCAACCCCGCCACCGACGTGAAATACGAGTGGAAGAACATCCGCGTCCACGTGACCCCCGCCTACGAGGGGACCGAGATGGTCGGCGAGGTGACGTACACGCGCGACGGCTGCTCGGCGACCTACACCGTGATCGGGCTCTGGCCCGCCACCTACTGCGAGGAGGTGGACGCCGACGGCAAGGGCACGGGCAAGCCCGACGTGACCTGGTGCGACCCGGCCCCGAACCCCGACCTCGGGCGCGCCTACGGCTCGGGCATCAACCCCGATTTCAAGGACAACGTGACCTGCGACCCGGATCTGTTGCTCTGCGTCCTGAAAGAGCCGCCGGAGTCGCTGAGGTAGGCGCGCCCATCCCCGGAAGGTGGCGCGCCTCTTCGCCGGCGCGCCTCTTCACAAGGTCTTCAGATACTCGATCACCGCGGCGCGGTCCCCGGCGGACAGGTCGTCTCCGTAGAGGTGGCCGCCGTTGCCGTAGCCGGGCTTCGTCGTGTCGTAGATCTTCGCCCGCTTCGCCTTGTTCGGCTCGGCGTCTTGCCCCGCGTCGAGCGCGGTGAACGTCCAGCCGAGGGTCGTGTCGTCGTAATCGTTGGAGTCGAAGCTCCGCGTCCAGAAGGCCGGACGCTTCTTGCTGTCGAGCAGCGCCTCGATCGTCGGCACCGAGCCGTTGTGCAGGTAAGGCGCCGTCGCCCAGATCCCGTCGAGGGGCGGGGCCACATACCCGTCCTGCGGCTCGAGCTTGGCCTTCTCGCCGTAGAAAGACTCGTTGAACCACTTGACGTAGATCTCCGCGAACTGGGTCGATCCGGAGGCGAGGAGCGGGTCGGTGCCCACGTCGCCCGTGGCGATGAGCAGGTTGGGATAGCTCCCGTCTTTGCCATACGTGCCATGGCACTTGGCGCAGGTGGCGCCGAACACGTCTTTGCCCTTGCCGGCGAGGGCCTGGTCGATCGCCCCGGGGAAGGCGGGCGGCGCGATCGAGCGAATCCACGCCTCCACGTCGGGGAAATAGGCGTCGATCGCCTGGGCCTCGGCCACGCTGTCGGTGCACAAGGTGGAGGCCGTCATCATGATCCGGGCATGATCGCCCCGCCCGCCCGCCACGTAGAACATGGCGTTCTTCTTCGCCATGCGCCACCAGGGCGGCGTGTCGACCGGGACGACCTGCTTGGGCGGCAGCTCCAGCAAGGGCTCGCTCGACCAGGCGAGCGTCTTGCGATCCCGATGGGCGAAGAGCACCGCCGCCAGGTTGTCCGCCGGATTGACCCCCACCGTGAGGGTCATCGTATAAGGCCCGATGGCCGTCATGCGCTCGGCCCACTTGGCCCAGGCGGCCTTTTCCTTGGGATCGCTGATCAAGAAGCCCGCGGCGTTGGCCTGCTGGGAGGCGTCGGTCGTGAAATCCCGGTCGGCGCCGCCGAGGCCGAGGACGAGCTTTCCCTTGATGAAGCCCGCGTGGCAAACGAGGCAGTTGGCCGAGACGACCTCGACGCCCTCGGCCGTGGTGAAGGCCGTGTAATAATACGGCAGGTCCTGGTTCTTGCCGGTGCGCCCCGGGATCTTGAGCGAGTCCGGCGCCGAGCCGAAGACCTTGCTGTACGCCGACCAGGGTACACCGCAGCTCACATAGCCATTGTTGACGAGCGCGCTGTACCCGGCCTCGGCGTTGCCCTCCCGCTGCGGGTCGGCCGGGATGGGGGTGCCAGGGAGATAAGGCGACCCACCGCCGGCGCTGCCTCCCGCCGTGCCCGTGGACGAGGTCGTGCCCGTGGAGCCGCCGGCTCCGGTGGTGGAAGAGGACGGGGAGGCAGCCTCGCCGCAGGCGAACGCGGCGAGAGGAGCGGCGACGAGCGCGGCGAGGAGGAGGCGTTGCATGGCCCTCCCACCGTACACAAAAGAAGGCCGCCGGCCAGCGCTCTCAGCGCACGCAGCGCACCCGCGCCACGCCGCTCGGGCTGGAGGTGGTGGGCTCGCCGTCGCCGAAGCGGACGATCCAGACGAGCTTCGGATCTTGCTCCACCGGCGAGGAGGACCAGTAGTAATCGGACGAGAGGCTGCTCAAGATCTCGTTCGGGCTCGTGAGGTTCTGGCGCGCGGCGCGGGAGAGGACAGAGAGCTCCTGCTGCGTGGGCAAGCGGTAGCTGCCGCCGCGCGCGGCGTTGCAATAGCTCTGCGCCGCGGCGTAGCTCACGGTGCCGATCGGGGGCCGCCGCTGCCAGCGTAAGCCTGTTTTCCCGTCGATGAGGAGCTCGGGCTCGAGCTGATAGCGAGGGCCCGCGGGCCCGCCCACAGCACCGCCCGCGGGGGCGCCGCCGCCGAGCTCCGCCGCGCTCGCCGAGGCACCCGGGCCCGCCTCGGCCTCCGTCGCGCCGCGGCCGCGCCCGAGGATGAACGCGACGATGACGACGAGCACGAGCGCGCCCGCCGCCGCGGCGAAGAGCGGCCAGGGGAGACCGCGCGCGGCGGGCGAGGCGCTCGCCGCCGGAGCGAGGCCAAAGCTCGCCGCGGGGAGAGGTCCGGCCGGCGGCGGCGCGGCAGCGCTGCGCGGCGGCGCGGTGGCAGGGTAGCCGGAGGGCTGCGAGGGCTGCGGCACGGGCGCGACGGCGCTCGACGCGAAGGGGGAGAGCGCGTTGCGGAGCGCGGTGACGGTGGCGTAGCGGTTCTCGCGATCCTTCTGGAGGCAGCGGAGGATGACGGCCTCGAGG
Organism: Byssovorax sp.; assembly: GCA_046351295.1. Lineage (GTDB taxonomy): Bacteria > Myxococcota_A > Polyangia > Polyangiales > Polyangiaceae > JAXLYT01. Next base: position 36,385 of record JAXLYT010000031.1, on the reverse strand, counting down.
CCGGGCGGGATCTCGGGGCGAAGGGCGCGCGGCGGGGCAGGATCGCTGGCGAGGACCTTGACGCAGACCTCGCGGAGGCTCGGCGCCTCGAAGGGGCCGCGGCCGGTGCACAGCTCGTAGAGGCTGACGCCGAGCGCCCAGATGTCGGTGCGCTCGTCGACATCGCGGCTCGACTGCATCTGCTCGGGCGACATGTACTCGGCCGATCCCATGATCGCCGTGGTCGCGGTGAGGCCGCCGGCCGCGCCCTCGGCGTCGGCGAGCTTGGAGATGCCGAAGTCGAGGACCTTGATCCTGGTGCGGCCGTCGCGCCGCCGGGCGAGGAAGAGGTTGCCCGGCTTGATGTCGCGGTGGATGACGCCGTGCGCATGCGCGTCGGCGATCGCCTCGCATGCCTGGAGGAGGTAGTCGACCGCATCCCCCGGAGCGAGCGACTGGTTGCGCTCGCGGACCCACCCAAGGTCGCGCCCTTCGAGGTACTCCATGACCATGCACGGCGTGCCGTCCTCGAGGGTCTCGACATCGGTGACACGGACGACGTGATCGCCTTCGATCTTCGAGGCAGCGCGCGCTTCGCGGAGGAAGCGCTCGACGACCTCGTGGTTCTGGAGGAGCTCGGGGCGGAGGATCTTGATGGCGACGCGCTGCTCGAGGCGGAGGTGCCACGCGGCGACGACGACACCCATGCCCCCCTGGCCGAGGACACGCTCGACCCGGTATTTGCCGAGGAGGATCTGGCCTTCCTGGAGGGCGTTCACCCCCCGAGGGTATGCAGGGAGGGGGGGAGGTCAAGCGGGTCGGTGAAGGGCGGGAGCAATCGGAAGGTGCGGTCTACTCACTTACCGGAGAAGAGCGAGAAGACGTTGGCGCCGAAGGTGAGCAGAAAGCGGTTACCCAGGTCGAGCCCCTGCGCGACATCATGCTCCCAGAACACGCCGAGCGCCGCAGACGAGGAGAGCTGGCCTGATGAATCACCGAGGGGGAGCTTGACCTGCGCGCCGAGGACAAAGGTCAGGTCCACCCGCGGCTTCGTCAGCTCGAGGGCCATGAAACCAATCGATGCCGAGGGGTTGAGGGGCCACGGATTTTGCCCGGTGTCATAGTTCCAGGGCTCCCCCACCATGAGGATGCCAGTGCGCGGCGTGAGGTACTGGAAGCTCGTCGGATCGCTGCTCGACGAGAGGTCTTTCGGCGCCGCCGGGAAGCGAAAGCCCGTGAGCTGGACGGGGAGGGTCGCGTAGAGGCGCATGCCGATGGTCCGGTGGTTCCACGGCTGCTTGAAGCCGAAGAGACCGCGCGATCGGAGGCGTGCGTGGTAACGAAGCTCCGCCGGCTGGAGCTGCGTCGCGTTGCCTTGATCGGGATGTTTGTAATTAACACCATCATTGGCCTTTCCAGCCAAACGGACTTCGACATCATAGATATCGCCGCGTTTTTCGTCGGCAGCCTTGGGCAAAACGAGCCAGTTGCGCGTACTTGGATCGATGTCCCAGAGCTGCGACGCGATCTCGCTGCCATCTCGCTTGAAAGTCACGACGAGCCGCTGAGGGCCGAACAAGGGGTTCAGGAGAGACCGCTTCTTCGCCGCCGCTTCCGGGAGCAGCGAGAGGTCTCCAGCCCTGATGGCGAGCGTGCGCTCGCGCACCAGATCTCGGCAACCATCGTAAGCCGTCTGTAGGGCCTCGCACCCGGTGATGCAGCTGGTCAAGGCGGACAGCTTCGCTGCACATTGCTTTGTCTCTTCGTCGGAGAGCCCGTCGAAGAGACTCGACCATCGATTCATCGCAGGTTGCCGGACCGGCCACGGTTCGATGAACAGCGCGCAGGCGCCGTTCACCACGTCGGCGTCGTCAATAGCCCGGGTCTCCCCGTCGAGGATCGGGACCTTGGCACCACGACAATCCACATAGAGACGATCGCGGATCGGCATGGGCACGCTCTCGGTGCGAGAGGACTTGGCGAGGTCGATCCCGATCTCGATCACGTTCGTATGTCGTTGGGCCTTACCTTGGCTCCACACGCTATTCGTGCTGTCGAATCCCGTCACGTCGAGGTCTTCGATCTCGACCAGCGTCATCTTGGCGCGAATGGCGGTTTGTTGCATCCTTCCGACCCGGAACGTGAGCGACTTGGGCTGCTCGGCGAGCCAGCAAGGGTTCGCCCCGTTGCAGGCTTCGATCTGCGTGTTGGCCGGATCGAGAGCCGCCACTTGCCACCTCAGCGTCGACTCACTCCGTGTCACCTCATAGCGTGACAGGGTGATCGGGACGGGCGCCGCCGGTGGTGTCCCCCCGGCGGTCGGCAGGGGCGGGTACGACAGCCGAATCGTGTTGGAGATCACTCCGTAGTACCACTCGGACGGCGTTATGACCGCGACGCCGTCATTGACGCCATTCGCTCCTTCGAAGATGGCCTTGAGCGCTTCGGGGGCGCTCACTGGGGCGCGGTAGGTGACCTCGATCTTGGGCGGATCTCCGGTGGTCACCGCGTCCAGCACGACGACGGGCATCTTGCCCAGAGGGCCATTGGCGCTCTTCAACGTGAACGTCTGGTCACTCAGCGGGAGCGTCGTCGGGACACCCATGATCTGCACTTGGATTCCGGAAGCAAGATCCCCATCCCCGAACGACGGATTCTTGTGAATCACCGTCGCCGGGACGCGTTCTGGGCCAAGCACGAGCGCGCTGAGGTTCTGGACGCGGACTAGGCATTCGCGCTGCTTCGCCGTGATGCGCAGCGTCTGTCGCTCTGCGCCGCGCACGAGCATGGGGACGGGCCCGCTCGGCTCAAAGGCGCACGGGAGCACGCGGAGCTTCACAGCCGGCGCGTTTTGGTCCGAGAACGTGACCTCGATCTGCGCGGGCTCGAGCTCCTGATCGAGCTTGAACGAGACCCGTCCATCGTCGGCGCCGATGACGCCGGCCGTGCATATCACATCGCCCTTCACCGCCCCGTTCGCGCCGAGCACCTTGCAGCCGACGGGCTCGCCGATGGCGCCGATCAGCGCTTGCCGCCAGCGCGGCGTGTAGGCAAACCAGTCATTGCCCGGTGCAAAAACGGGCGTCGCGACCGGCGGTGGTGCGTGGCCCGCGCTCTTCTTGTAATCGAGCGGAACCACGCTGACCGGTGCCCAGCCCGCGACGCCCTGGAAGCCCTTCGCGTCGGGAAGAGGGCGAGGAACCGGCGCCGGCGATGTCGTACACTCGACTTCCGCGCCCGGCGCGATGGCCGCGACGACGAAGCTCGCGGCTTCGGTCCCCGGATAGTCCGTGCCCGCCTGCGCCCGCCCCAGCGTCGTGGTCGCGCCGCTTGCCGGCGGCACCTCGACATACGCAGATCCACCTTTGAGGCGACATGCGGTGTAGTTGTTCCCTTCGCGATCAAGATAGGCCGTCGCAGTCAGTGATTCGTCGAGCTCCAGCCGGATCTTCGGGTTGGCGGCCTCGGCGCTATAGGCGAACGTAAGGGCAAGCAGCAGGCTGATTGCAAACACGAGCTTCGTTTTCATGACCCTTTCCCTCCTGCGCCGCCGCCGCTCATCCCGGTGCTCGACGAGCTGCTCCCACCTGCGCCCCCTCCACCTTTACCTCCGCCGGACGAGGTGGTTCCCCCGGCGCCACCGCCCCCTTTTCCGCCACTGGACGTGCTGCCTCCATGACCACCGCCACCGGTTGCAGTCCCCGATGAGCTGCCGCCATGACCGCCGCCCCCCGCGGCGTCTCCGCTCGCGGAGCCCCCATCCGGTGGGACACACGCGACATTGCCAGCGCCTTCTCCCAGCGTCGGTCCCGCGTCGGTGGCGTCGGCGTCGACGCACCTCCCGCGCAGGTCTGTCCGCGCAAAGACGCTATCGAGGTAACGGAGCTTGGTCCCCTCGCACTCCGAATCGCGAACCGCGCAGGAGTTGGTGGCGCACACACAGACCTGGTGCGGCTCGTCGCACTGTCGGTACGTGTCTTTGCTGCCTGGCAAGAGCGTGCCGCACAGGAAGCCATCTCCCTGCTCACACGCGAGAGGCACGCCGGCGAGCGAGACGGCGAGCGCCAGCGCGAGCATCTGCACGACCCTGCTCGGCGGGTGTCGCCGAGAGGACCCGCGCGACGCTGGCATTATGTATGGTTGAATTCCAGGACGCTTCATGATGCCCTCCCAGCGCCCGACGGGGCGCGAAGCTGGGGTTATGAAAAAGGACAATGCACCGCTGGGCCTCCCGCCAACCGCACGGGAGGCCCCAATAAGAATGAAAAGACGTGGTCAACCGTCTACGCCGCCGCGAACCTCCGCGTCGGCGGCTCCTCTGCGTCCTCGTCGAGGTAACCCGTCGACGTGTCGGACTCCTGAAGCGAGCGCCTGAACTCCTGGAACTCCTCCTGCGTCAGCCGCGCCGTCGAGCGCAGAAGCTGGCTCCCCGGCGCGGACGCCGGGCGAGACGCGTAGGGCGCGAGCGCGCGCGCCAGCTCCACCACGCTCGACATCCGGTTGTCGCGGGTACGGGCCAGGCAGCGCATCACCACCCGGGAGAAATCGCGGTCGGCCGCGGGGAGCAGCTCGGCGAGCGGGCGGGGCTCGCTGGCCAGGATGCTGAAGGTGAGATCGGTGGAGTCGACGCCGGTGAAGGGCTTCTTCCCGGTGCACAGCTCGTAGAGCGTCACCCCGAGGGACCAGACATCGGCGCGGCCGTCGACGCTCTTGGCGTCGACCATCTGTTCGGGGGCCATGTAGTGGAGCGTGCCCATCATCGAGGCGCACTCGGTCACGTCGAGGGCGTCGCCCGAGGTGTTGGGGCTCTGGTACTTGGCGATCCCGAAGTCGATCACCTTGATGAGGCACGTCCCGTCGGCGCGCCGGGTGCGGAACAGGTTGGCGGGCTTCAGGTCGCGGTGCACGATGCCGAGCGCGTGGGCCTCGGCGAGGCCGAGGCAGGCCTGGCTCACGTAATCGGCGGCCTCGCGGATGGAGAAGGGGCCCCCGCTCTTCATCAGCGAGCGCAGGTCAGCGCCTTCGTGGTGTTCCATCACGAGGTAGTGCACCGAGGGCTCACCGGGGCAGAGCTCGATGTCGCCTGCGTCGACGACGCGCGCGATATGCTCGCTCTTGAGGCGAGCTGTGGCGCGCGCCTCGCGCTGGAAGCGGGCTACCATGCCCCGGTCGTCCCGGTGGCCTGGAAGCAAGCACTTGATGGCGAAGCGACGACCGAAGTCGACGTGACGCGCCGCGACGACGATGCCCATCGCGCCCTCGCCGAGCACGGACTCGATCTGATACTTGCCGCCGAAGACGCTCCCCTCGCGAAGGCGAGACCGGATCGCGGAGACCATAAGCAACTCCTCCTGGATGGAGCACGCTCGGCTCGTCCATCCCGCGGCACGTCGTTGCACGAGGCGGGCCAAGGCCGTGAGCGGGCACATCGGCAGGGGTCTTGGCCGCGGCATGCGGCGCATACCGTGGCTGCCGCGGGATTCTCGCCTCGATGACCCGGGCTCGGAGGCGCGACGCCGTCCAATTTGCTGGACCGCTGTCCATTTCGGTGGAGATGGTTCTTCTCTTTCTCCGCCCTCTTCGCGTACCCTCATCGGATGGACTTGGAGCTCGGGGTCGGTGAGGGTCGGGTTGGTTCTGTCGATCGAACGATGAAGGAGCGGGACTTCTATCGGAAGCTCGTCGCGCTCAGCGCTCAGGACGAGCTCGGGCCCTTCCTCGCCGACGCGCTCGGCTTGATCGTCGAAGTGGCGGGCGCACGGCGCGGCTACATCGAGCTGTCCGACGGGCGCGATGCAGACGGGCTGCCCCGCTTCTGGCTCGCGCGCGGCTGCTCGGACGAGGACGTGGCGGCGATCCGCGGGAGCCTTTCGACCGGCGTGATCGCCGAGGCCATTGTCACGGGCAAGACGATCGCGACGGCTTCGGCGCTGACCGATCCGCGCTTCAAGGCGCGCGGGAGCGTGCGGCGGAACAAGATCGAGGCCGTGCTCTGCGCGCCGATCGGGGCATCATCGCTCGTGGGGGTCGTGTACCTGCAGGACCGGATCGCGGTCGGACCATTCAGCGACGAAGATCGAGAGCATGTCGAGGCCTTCGCCCGGCAGCTCGGGCCGCTCGCCGATCGGCTGGTGATGCGGGAGGCCAGGAAGGAGGAGGACGATCCGACTCGGACGCTGCGGACGGAGCTGAACCTATCCGGCGTGATCGGGCGGAGCCCGGCGCTCGCCAAGCTGCTCAAAGGAGTGAAGCTGGTGGCGCCCAATGACATCGCAGTGCTGCTCGTTGGCCCCTCGGGGACGGGGAAGACGGCCGTGGCCAGCGTGATCCACAATAATGGACCACGAGCGCACGGGCCTTTCCTTGCGCTCAATTGCGCCACCCTGCCCGAGAACCTGGCGGAGAATGAGCTGTTCGGGGCCGCGCGCGGAGGCCATGGGACGGCGACCCAGCCGATCGAGGGGAAGGTGGCCGCCGCCTCCGGGGGGACGCTGTTCCTCGACGAGGTCGGGGAGCTGCCGCTCGGGGTGCAGTCGAAGCTGCTCACGTTCCTCGAGTCGAAGGAGTACCAGCGGCTCGGGTCCACCAAGAAGGAGCGATCCGACACCCGGATCATCGCGGCGACGAACGCAGACCTAAGGGCGCTGATCGGCGAAAATCGCTTCCGGGCAGATCTGTTCTATCGGCTGCAGGGGATGACGCTGCGGGTGCCCGCGCTCGCCGAACGGCGGGAGGACATCGGCGACCTGGTGCGCTTTTTCGGCGAGCGCTGCTGCGAGACGTACCACTTGCCGGCGATGCGCTTCTCTCCTGGCACGCTGCGTGCTGCCGAAGCAGCGGAGTGGCCCGGGAACATCCGGGAGCTTTGCAGCGCGGTGGAGAGAGCGACGATGACAGCCGCAGCCGAAGGTGCCCTGGTGGTCGAGCGAACCCACCTGTTCCCCGACGAGGAAGAAGGAGGGACGAAGGAGGCGCGGAAGACGTTCCAGGCCGCGACGCGGGACTTCCAGAAGAAGTATGTGGAAGAGGTGTTGGAGGCGACGGGGTGGGACCTCGTGAAGGCCGCGGAGTGGCTGGATGTGTCGCGCTCGCACCTCTACAACCTGATCAAGGCGCACGGGCTCGGGAAGAAGAAAGAATAAGACATGGGGGGTCACCCAGAACGCTTGCAGGCTGCGCCGGAGCGCCGGCTCGGCGAGGATTACCTCGCGGAGTGCCGCGACCTCGTGCTCGACGAGATCCGCGCGATCATCCGGGCGGGCACGGGGGGCGACGAAGCTTCTACCGGCTCATGCTGGATTATCCCCGGCGGCGTGCCAAGGCGCTCCGGCCGGCGCTCTGCACGCCATTTGCCGAGCCTCGGCGGCGAGCTGGGTGGACGTGCTTTTCCCTCGGCCGCCGTGCCGGAGATGTACCACAACGCCTTCTTGATCTGGGCGACGACATCGAGGACGGGTCGCTCGGCCGGGGCCGCCTGGCGCTGCACCGACGCACGGCGTGCCGGTGGCGGTCAATTGCGGCGACGGGCTCCTGGCTCTGACGCTGCGGGCCGCTCCTCCGCAACACGAGGAGGGGCTTGGCCCTCGGGCGGGCGCTGCGCATCCTCGAAATTTGCCGAGATGGTGACCGAGTCGTTCGAGGGGCAGACGCAGGAGCTGCAATGGATCAGCGAGGGGACCAGGGGAGCCGCCGACGCCGATTACGAGGCGATGGTGCTCAAGAAGACCTGCGGCTACAGCTTCGTCGCGCCAGCCCGGGTGGGCGCAGCCGTCGCGCGGGCGACGCCGGAGATGGAAGCGAGCCTGGTGTCGTTCCTGCGCCGGCTCGGGCTTGCGTTCCAGATCACCGACGATCTGCCGAACCTCGAAGAAGACGTGGGCGCCTACGGCAAGGAAGCTGGCGGGCGACCTGTGGGAGGGGAAGCGGACGTTGATGCTGCTGCATGTGCTGCGGAACGCCGGCGAGGCCGATCGGGGCCGGGCGCTCGCGATCTTGAAGAAGCCGCGACCTGCCGCCGGGGGACCTGCCGAGACGCTCGGAGCGCTCGTCGGCCGGATGAAGTATAACGGGGCGATCGACGCGGACACAGCGCGAACCATCGAGAGCTACCTTTTGCGGGAAAAGCCCGGCTCCGGCGAGAAGACCGAGGACGACGTGCGCTTTTCCGGCCTCGCTCGACGTGCACGGGAGTTTCGATCACGCGCGCAAGGTGGCCGAAGGGTGATGTGCGCGCCGCGAAACGGCCTGGGAGGCGATCTCCGCGCGCTTGCCAGACAATGCACATACGCGCTTCGTGACCTGGTTGAAAGACTACGTGGCAGAGGCGATGGTGACAGGGCCATGAGCAACGCAAAGACGAGCGAAGAGGCGCTGTTCGAGGCGCTCTGTCGGTGATGCGAGCGGCGCCCGCGCCGAGGAAGGTCCGAGGCGGCCCTCGCCCGGTTGTTGCGCGAGGCGGTGAAGGCCTCGCCAACGACGATGAAGACGACCTGCCCGATTTCACGCGGTCCTTCGAGTCGACCCGGTTCCCCGACCCGGAGGTGCGCACCGGCGGGCGAGAAGACGTGGTGAAGGCGTTGCTGCAGATGCTCGGGCAATACGAGGGGCTCTTGCAGCGCTACCAGCGCGATTTCGACGAGGTGTTCGAGAAACGCGCTGCGGGGCTGCCTGAAGACGACGACGAGACGGTCGCGCGGCTGCGCAAGGCGCAGGCCGTGCTGGTGAAATACCCCGTGGCGAGCCAGGCGGCCTTCGCGGCGCTGGTGCGCGAGGGGCGGCAATTCGCCAAGACGGAGAAGGGCAAGCGGCTGAAGCGGCAGCTCGGGCGCTCGCCGATGCTGGCCAAAGCGAGGACGCTGTTCGAGGGTCTCTCGCGAGGCATGGTGAGCACCCAGGGCGGCGCGCTACCTTCGTCGTACGTCGATGGGTTCGTCCGCTCGCTCGATCGGGCGCTCGAAGAAGTGCTGGCCGAGGCCGGCGGCGTGGGCGACGTGAGCGGGGTGGAAGACGAGGAATGAGCGTGCTCGAGCCCCTCCCCGATTTCGAGGCCGGCGACGATGTGCTCGACGCAGTGCTCGGGCTTTTGTCGGCCGCCGGAGAGGTTCAAGCCGGCTCGACCTGGCGCTCGGCGAGCCTCCCCTCGATGAGCCGGGGCCGGAGGATACGCTCTTGTATGCAATGTTGGGAGTCGAGCCTCCACCGGCCGGTGCTCGCGCGATCGAGGGCTGGCAAGTGGCTGAGGCCGCCGAGGTCGCGATTGCGCCGGACGAGGCGCGCGGGAACCGCTTTGCCGCTGGGGTCATGCCTTCACGAGCCTGTCCTTCGAGCGGCTCTCCGCGCTGGTGGAAGACGCGGACGGTTGGCGCGGCGCGCCCGGGGGAGCGCGAGCGATCGGCCCCGGAAAGAGGTGGCACTTCGATCTTCGACAAGGGGGTCCTGCCAGTTCAACCTGAACCCGGACGGGCCGGGGCGGGGCGGGTGATCACCATCCTCACCAAGGGGGTTGGGCCGGCGAGGTGGGGGCCGTGCCGGCGCCGGAGGTGAAGCCGACCCGATTCGATGCCATCTTCGACGAGGCCGGAATGCGATGGCGCAACGGGCGCTACGAGATCTGGTGAGCAGAGCAGGCGCAGTGCGCCTAGAGGCACGCTGGAGCCGGGGATCGCGATCCTGTCGCTGAGCCATCATATTCCGCTCGGAAGGGGCGCCCACCTGAGCTGGTGTCTGGTTCCGCGGCTCGTGGCCTCCGGGTGGGTGGAGGCCAACGGGGTACGGTCCCATTTTCACGGGCGGCCGGCTTATCACGATCACAACTGGGGCTTGCCTTGGCTGGGGAGGCGATTTTCATGGAGTGGTGCCGCGCCGTGGGCGACGATCCGCGCGTCCCGGACGGTGATCTTCGCGCGGATGAACGATCGGGCGCGGTGAAGACGTCGGCTACGAGCTTGTTTTTGCTGAAGGACGAGCGGCACCCGCGCTATTCAGGAACGCCGAGGTTACGGTGAGCACGGAGGGATGGGCCTGTCCTCGGCCGCTCGGGCGAGCTCCACCGGCGGCCGGGCTGCTGCTGCCCGACGAAGATCGAGACGTGCTGCGCCGGACGCGCTCGGAGGCGCGACGAGGCGAAGATGTGCTGCGCGGCGAGGTGAGACGCCCGGGCGGGGCAGGTGCTGCGTGCTCGCCGAGGGCGCGATGCGGCGGCTGTGCGCGTGAACGAGGCCTACGCGCGGTGCGGATAGAAGGAGGACGGAGAAAAGGTGCGTCTGGAAGGCCCGGGGTGCTGGAGGTGGTGCGTGGCTGAGGCGATGAGCCGTCCGCTGCGCGGGCTTTCGCTATGGAGCGGGAGCGGCCGGAGGTGTACGCGGCGATGGCAGCGTGCCTGGAAGGGCTCTCGCTGAAGTGGACGTGGACGCGCGGGTGGTGCTAGGGAGTCACGGCGGGGAGATCCGGGAACGGCTCGGGCCGAGGGCGGGGGGATCCGGCATGGCAGCTGGGCGGGATGCGGTGCGGGCGCTGTTGCACGGAGAGGTGACGCTGCTCGGGGCGATCCGGAGCGGCGAGGTGGAGCTGTCCGGGCCGGTCGAGGCGCTCGGGCGAGGGTTTGGCGCGTTCGAGTATTTCGTGGGCGCGCTGCTGACGATTGATGAGGCGGAAGAGCTGAGCTGGGAGATGGAGAGGTGAGTATGTCGAACGATGATCTCAATGGCGACGACAAGCTCGTCAACGACCTTATCGACGCAATCAAATTCAGACTTGAATTCTTAGAGCGAGCGCTTAGAGACAGTGACCGAAGAGTGCCCTCGTGGACAGACACGAATCTAAATTCGGATGACGACGAAGGCTCCACGTCCACGGTCTTCGACCAAAAGATGTCAGACGTACTCTCTCGAGACAACTGGGACACATACCTTGTCAAGATCGTCCGCAAATTTGTACACATTCGAGCAAAAAGAGAATCCACAAAAAGCAGCTTTGAAGACCCCGCACTCATTGACGCGATCACGACGAGCCTTCGCTCGAAAGCCAAGCAGACGCTGCTTCGCAACAACATAACTCAGGATGTCCGCGCCGGCGATCGCGAAAACCAAGAACAGACAAAAAAGACGCTTCGTGCCCAGGCGAGAGCAGACGCTTTCATCGGCCAACACGTTACTTATTTCTTCGTTCAACGAACGCTCGCCGACGACACATCTACTGTGGAGGAGAGCCTCGCGGACTGGCGAGCGTGGGCTCCACGAGAGATCGTATCTTTCTACGACGCTGCTATTGCTGAAATTCTTGCCGGTCGTCGGGTCGTCGGCGCACTCTCCGCCTTCTACTTTGATCAAAGCCTGAAAGCGGCACGCGATGTGCATTTTGCAGATTACACCCGACTGGCTCAGTATTCTAATTTCACGGTCCCCGCACGAAAAGAGATCACGACGGCACTTTTGGCATCGAGTGCTGACAATCGAGACGCCCTGCTCCACGGCCTGCTCCCGGACGCGCATCTGGTCGCGCATGTCATTAGAGATCTGCTGCTCAAAAACAGGATCGTCGAAATCGCCAGATGGATAAATGGCCTTATTTCTCCGTGTAAGAGCAAAAGCAACGAAGGACAGAAACGCGTGCTGGGCCTCTCCGACACGCGTCCAAAGGAAAAACCGCGACAAGCGCGCCCAACGACAGGGCGATCCACTCATATTTTTGACCCCGATCGAATTCTCAAGGTAACCGCGGCGGCAACGGAGATCTCGGCAAGCACCGACAGCAATCTTGCTGACTCAGACAACGCCAGAATTATCAGCGATGCCAAGCGAGACTTTATCTTGGCATGTGTTCTTGTTAGTGCTGGTCAACAGCCAGATCCGAAACCGAAACTTGCACCGGCTCGATCCGAAGACAACTGGAAATTGCTATCTGATCTGGAGACCATTTGGTGGAATTCGTTCGATTCTACCAGCCAATCGCCGCCCTGGAACGCTACCAAGATCATCGAATTTTGCTCCGGAAAAACCGCGGCACAGTGGCAAAAATCGCATTCTGGTGCGACTCGAAGTCGCATCAGAAATGCATTCGCCCAAGACATTGTCATCTGATAAGCCTAGTGTCACGGTATCGGTGCAGGGCGCTGCCGGCTGACCGCAGCCCACGAATTGGCAGAGCGTGGTTTCGAGGTGGTCGTCGTTGAGGCGATCTCGGCTCTTCAAGGCGCGGACGAGCTGGGCCGTCCGGTGGGCGGTCTGCTCGCACGCAGTGGTGCAAGAACAATTCAGGTGCACAGAGCCCCCAAAGAAAGATAGTCAAACTGACCCCGGTGGACGCACACAATCTTTCGACAGATCTTCCGGGAGAACACGGGTATCGATTTTTTCCCGAGCTTTTATCATCACCTCTTTGATACGATGAAGCGCACGCCGATCAATCGATCCGAGGGCTACAGACAACCAGGCTATCCGGGGTTTACCCCACGGCGTTCGATCAGCTTCAGCCGACGAATCAGCAAGTCTTCGCGCAACGATCGAGCTTCGTTCCGATCAGCCGCAACAGGCCTCGGAGCCTGGAGTCTTTCCGGAAAGAGTACATGAACCTGTTGGAGGGCTTGGGGTTCTCGAGGCGCGACCTCTCTCGGTTCTTCGCTCGTTCGGTACCCGACCAGTTGCAGCGCGCCGTGAAACATACGAAGCGCAAAGCTTGCTCGATTTTGGGTGGGCCATCGGCATATTCTCCAGCGTTTCTCGCAGCAATTAAAGCGGCGCCGCAGGCGTTGGTCGCGATGGATGCCGAAACCTGCGACGCGCGCACCCAAGCAAACATCTACTTGCAGCTCCTGCTCGACCAGGTGCTCGGTGGCCCGTACGTTGACGGAACTCTCCGCGGCCCAACCAGCTCGGCCTGGCTTACCTGTTGGCGCAGCTATCTGGAGAAGCTTAACGTAACGTTCCTGAACGCGAAGCTTCTCAGCTTACGCAACACTTGCCAGCAGGTGAGCGGGAACAACGCGGAGGGAATTGAGATAATCCTGGAGCTTCCGCAAATCCAACCCAATTACCCGATTCCGCCCGGAACTCCTGCCGGTGTCAGTGGCGAGGACTTCATTATAAATAAAATAAGGAAGGCCGGATTTTGTGTTGTTGCGCTGGATCCAGTGGCCGCAGAGCAAGTTACTGCTGGATGGGAGAACGCCGGTGTGCCCGCAGACCTCCGCCAGTTTACGAGCTACGTACAGGTGACTTTCCCCGCGCTCGTCGATCGGTACACCATCACGATTCCCTTCTCGGAACCGCTCAACCGCCAAGACGCAGAGGAGCGGCTTCGCAGAATTCTCTCGCGGATTCAAAGTGTACTGAAGGACGATCTCGAATCGCCGAGAGTGCGCTCGGCATTTCGAGCCATGACCAAAGTAACCGGCGAGCTGATGCCCGCGAGCGATAACCAGATAGAGGAGTATCAGATTTCGCTCTGGTTCCAGCGGCGGATCGGCCCTGAGGAGATCTTGTTCATCGAGGAGGTCGTCGCCTGCTGGATCGCCGAAGAGGGTGGTGATCAGGAGCCCAGGCTCACCAGCTCCCAGCCGGAGTGGTACGATGAACCGGCAACGATACTGACGCCCAGGCTCCCAGAGCAAATGTACGGACTGAGCCCGACCGATCGATTCCAGACCTTCACCGGGATTCAGTACTACTTCAAACAGGACTTCAAGATGATCCGGGGCCATGTATATTTCCCGGACTCCGACTGGGGCCTTTCCGCTATTTCCCAGGGTCAATTTTGGTGGTGGTTCTCTCCTAATGGTGCCAAGCGCCACGATGAGGTTCGAGGAGTTCTTTCCGTCGACATCGGCGCTTGCCGGACTCAGTCCTCATATAACGGAAAAACATTTTTTGATTCGTCGCCCGGCGAGATCGCCGATGAAGTCTGGCGCCAGGTCAAGGAAAGCCTCCGCACCATGCGCGGTCCCAACGCTCTCTTTACCAGCCTTCCGCTCCCCGAACCAATCTATTATCACCTCGATGAAAATCTCATTTACAATGGGGACAAGCTCAGCGCCAATCTGACGCCCTTCCCCATCAACAATGTCGGCGACTGGGTTTGGCGACCGCGTTGCATGCCTTGGGTCCCCGGCCAGAGCCGCTTCGTTGACCCTCCCCGCACCGATGGCACCGACGTGTGGCAAGCTTCGCACGGCGGCTACCGCGTCCACAACGGCCAGGTCGTCTTCTGCGGCCACTATATGCGTACCTTCACCCGCATGGCCACCATGGAGGCAGCCAATGAATCGGCCCGTCACGCTGTCAACGCCATCCTCGACTACCTCGCCGAAAACGCTGACGAACCGAAGAAGGGTACTCACGAGAAAATCGCCTCCGGCGACTACTGCCAGATCTGGGACATCGAGCAGCACGAGCTCGACGACCTCGACTTCTTCAAGCGCGTCGACGAAATGCTCTTCAAGGCGGGCAAGCCCCACATGGCCGACATCCTCCAGTTCGACAAGATCGCTGACCTTCAGTACCCCGACCCGAGTCCGGCCCAGGCTCTCGCCGCGGCGCTCGGCGTCACCCTCGGCAAGGACTGGGGTGTCCAGCCCATGGAGCTCGCGGGGGGCCTCAAGGGGCTCTCCGACGTAGCGCGCCAGCTCGGCAAGGACCTCGGCGCCTCGTACGGCTATGGGGGCGATGCCTCGCCCTTCATGGGCCTCCTCTCCGTCCTCACCAATGGCCGCATCGGCGGCGCGGGAGGCAACAAGCAAGGATGATCGACGACGCGGCGCTATCGCCTCCTCTTTCCTTTGCCGGCGGCCGGTACCAGGTCCGGGGTGTCCTCGGATCTGGTGCCTTTGGCATCGTCTATCGCGTCTACGATGAAAAGTGGGCGCAGGAGCTCGCGCTCAAGACCATCAAGGATGCATCGCCCGAGCTGCGCCAGTGGCTCAAGGCCGAGTATCGCAGCATCCGCGACATCGCCCACCCGAGCCTCGTCCGCCTCCACGAGCTCCACATCGACGGTGACCTCTCCTTCTTCACCATGGATGTCGTCGAGGAGGCGCTCGTCTTCAACATCCGTCTCGACTTCGACCGGCATGGCCCCCTCCCGGAACAGGAGGCGGCCATTCGCCGCATCTGTCGGGCCGGATTCAAGCTCGCCGATGCCCTGCGCACCGTGCATGCCCTCGGCAAGTGTCACAGGGACATCAAGCCCACCAACATCCTCGTCACCGCCGATGACCGGGTGATTCTCCTCGATTTCGGCCTCGCGAGCCCCGTCGACCGCCATCGCGTCTTCGACACGGCCCGCGGCATGATCCTCGGCACCCTCCCGTACCTCGCGCCGGAGCAGTATTTCGACCCTCGCCCATTCCCGCCCTCGGACTGGTACAGCCTCGGGCTCGTCCTCTATGAAACCCTCGTCGGCCGCCTCTTCTTCGACGGGGATCCGATCGAGGAAGCCAAGGCCAAGCGGCGCCTCCCACCTCGCCCTTCGCTCACGGTCCCGGCCATTTCGGCCGAGCTCGACGCGCTCCTCCTTTCGCTCTTGCACCCGGAGCCGCGCCGCCGCCCGGGGGCGGATGACATCTGTGAGCGCCTCCGCAAGCTCGGGGACGAGCCCTCGGCGCAGCGCGCTTGGTCGCCGCAAAAGGCTCAGACCGATCAGGACTTCGTCGCGCGGGACGGCGAGCTCGACACCTTGCGCCGGGCCTTCGCGGAGGCGCGCGAGGGGCGCCTTGTCACCGCGGAGGTCATCGGCCCCTCTGGCATGGGCAAGACGGCGCTCGTCCGCCGCTTCCTCGCCGAGCTGCGCGCCGACGGCGCCGATGCGCCCCTCTTGCTCGAGGCCCGCTGCCACCCTCACGAGGCCATCCCGTACAAGGCTTTTGACGCCGTGGTGGACGACCTCACCCGCTACTGGCTAGGCCTCGCTGCGGACGAGGCCAAGACCCTTTGTCCGAAAGAAGGCATCGAGGCGCTCACCCTGCTCTTTCCCGAGCTCCGCCGCGTTCCTGTCCTCGACGAACGGGCGCAGGAACGGGCTCCTCGGGGCGACCCTCGGGCTCTCCGCCAGACGGGCTTCTTGGCCTTGCAAACCATCTTTCGCGCCTTGCGTCGAGAGCGGCCCATCGTCCTCTGGGTCGATGATGTCCAGTGGGCCGATGCCGACAGCATTGCCCTCCTCGAGAGCGTCTTCGGCACCGAGGGCGCTCCGGCCGTCGTCCTCCTCCTCTCCCGCCGGCCGGACGGCGAGATCGGCCAGCCCGCGCTCCTCCGGGCCATCGAGCTCGCCTGCCGCCGCGGCCCGAGCCACCGGATCGATTTGGGGCCTCTGCCCGAGGGCGCCGCGCGATCCCTGGCGCGCGCCATCACCGAACGAGCGGGAGGGACGGCCTCGGCGGCGCTCGCGGCCATCATCGAAGAGGCTGCGGGCCTGCCCTACCTCGTCGCCGAGCTCGCCCATTTCGCCGCGGAGCGGCCGGCGAGCGATGGGGACGCGGCACTCGGCACCACGGCAGGATCGTTGATGCACGAGCGGCTCGAGGCGCTCTCGCCGAAGGATCGAACCCTCGTCGAGCTCGCAGCGCTCTGCGGCCCGGCCCAGCCCCCTACCGTCCTCCTCGCGGCTGCGGGGAGCCGTGATCGAAGCCGATTTCGCGACCTCTGCGTGATGCGCCTCCTCCGATGGGCGGGCGAGGCCGACGGCGAAACGCTTCAAATTTACCACGATCGCCTCCGCGAGTTCGTGGTCGGGGCCCTCTCGGCGGAGGGCAAGGTCCGGCACCACCTCGCCCTCGTCACGGCCATGGAGAGCGCCGGCGCGGCCGACGCCGAACAGCTCGTCGCGCATGCCCTCGCGGCGGGAGACCGACCTCGCACCCATCGCCACGCCCTCGCGGCGGCCCAGCGCGCCGAGGCGGCCCTCGCCTTCGATCAGGCCGCGCGCCTCTACGGCATTGCGCTCGAGCACGCGGCCGAGGGCGCCCCGCGCGCCGACCTGCACGAGCGCCTCGCCGAGGCCATGGCCAACGCTGGCCAGAGCACCCACGCCGCGCCGGCCTTCGAGCGCGCGCTCTCCGCGCTCGAAGCCGAGCAGCCGGGTGCCCTGGAAAAACGAGGCTTCTTTCGCCGCCGCGCAGGCGAGCAGTACCTCAAGGCCGGCCATTTCGACGACGGCCTGCGCCTGATGGAATCGTTCCTCGCCGAGGCCAAGGTCACCTTGCCGAAGAGCGGTCGCGGCGCGCTCGCCGTCTCGGCCACCCGCCGCGTGCGCCTCTATCTCCGGGGCTTCGATTTCGTGCCCAGGCCCGCGAGCGAGATCCCGCCGGGCGTCAAGAACCGCCTCGCCGACCTCTGGGCGGCCACCACTGCTCTTTCGATGATGGACCCTGTCCGCGCCGACGGCGTGGGCCTCTTGCACTTCCTCGAAGCGCTCCGCGCCGGGGACTCCGCCCATGTCGCCCGATCGCTCGGGTACGAAGCGGCCTTTGCGGCGCTCATCGGCGGTCATTTCCTGCGCAAGAAGGCCCGCGAGCTCGTCGACCGGAACCGCGCCGCCCTCGGCCCGGAGAGCGCGCCGTACGAGCGGGCCTTCTTTCTCTTGGGCGCGGGATCCTCGGCCTTCTTCCACAGCGACTGGGACGAGGCCTCGCGGGCCTGCGACGAGGCAGCCAAGGCCTTCAGGACCGAGTGCCGGGGAGCGGAGTACGAGGCGGCCGTGGCCCTCGTCTTCAGCCTCCAAGCGCTCGGGCTCGCGGGCAAGGTCTCCGAGCTCGCGGCCCGCATTCCCGTGGCCATCGCCGAGGCCGACGCCCGCGGTGACCTCTTTGCGGCCAACAATTATCGAGGTGGGTTTCACGCCCTGGGCCGCATCGCCAGCGGCCAGCTCGACGATGTGTACCGCGATCTGCAAAAGGTGGTCGAGACCTGGAAGCCCGGCTTTTATCAGATGCACGCCTATCACCGCGTCTTCGCCGGGGTGGCCGCCGATCTTTACACCGACAACCCTGCTTCGGCCGTCGCCCGCATCGAGGGCGACTGGCCCGAGCTCGAAGCAGGCTTGTTCCTGCGCATGGAGCTCCCCGCCATGGAGCTGCGCTGGACGCGCGCCCGGGCCGCGCTCGCCCTCGCGGGCAAGACGGCCGGCAAGGAACGAAAGCGCCTCCTCCACCAGGTCGAGGGCTTGATTCGGGGCATCGAGCGCTCCACCACCGCCGCCGCCGCGCCGCACGGCGCCTTGCTCCGGGCCGGCGTCTCCGCCACGGAGGGGCGCACGGGCGAAATCGTCCCGGCGCTGCGCCGGGCGCTCGCCGGCTATGACGAGGCCAAGATGGCCCTTCACCGGGAAGTGACGCACTACTGTCTCGGTCATCTGGACTCCGGCCAAGAGGCGGAGAACCACCTCGCCGCGGCCCTGGCCTGGGCCAAGGCGGAAGGGGTCCCCGACCTCACGCGGCTCTCCTGTGCCATCGCCCCCGGAATCGCCCTGGGCACCTGAGATGAAAGCCTCGTACGATATCCTGATCGCCGGCGCGGGACCCGCTGGGAGCGCCCTCGCCATCGAGCTCGGCGGTGAGGGATATTCCGTGCTACTCATGGATGCCGCTCGATTTCCCCGGGACAAGCCCTGCGGGGACTACGTGAGCCCGCGCGGCCTCGCCCGCCTCGACGCCCTCGGCTGCGGCGCCGCGATTCGGCGCCTCGGCAGCACGCCTATCCGAGCCTCCCGCCTCTACCTGAACCGCGAGGAGCTCGTCTCCGGCACCCTCCCGAAGGTCGCGGGGCTGCCCGCGCATGGCCTGGCCCTCCCGCGCCGCGAGCTCGACGAGATCCTCTTCCGCCGCGCCCTCGCCTCGGGCGCCGAGGGGCGCGAGTCGTGCCGTGTCAAAGGCTTCGAGCAAGTCCCGGGCGGCATCGAGGCCATCGCCACATGGAACGGAGAGCCCCATCGGGTACGCGGAAAGCTCCTGATCGGCGCCGACGGCGCCACCTCGGCCGTCGCCCGGGCCGCGGGGCTCGGCATGACCGACCCCCGCCACACCCTCGCCTCGCTGCGCGCCTATGTCGAAGGCCCCTCTCTCGATCACACGATCATGTACTTCGACGAGCGTTATTTCCCGGGCTATGGCTGGGTGTTCCCGGTGCGCCCGGGCCTCTGCAACATCGGCGTCGGCATGGTCACCGAGCCGATGACCAAGCACAAGATTCGCTTGCTCGACTTCCACCAGAAGCTCGAACGCCTGGTGCTCCGCCTCGGGCGCTCGCAGGGCGTCACGGTGACCCTCGGTCCACATCGTGGTTGGCCGATTCACAGCTACGGCGCGGCCGGCAAGAACTGCTTCGAGCGGGGCTTGCTGATCGGCGAGGCCGGCGGCTTCGTCGACCCCATCAACGGCGAGGGCATCCCTCTCGCCATGGAGAGCGCCCGGATCGCGGCGCGCACCATCCGGGCCGCCTTTGCCCGAGGCGCCTTCGACGAGATCTCCCTCGCCCGTTACGAGCGGGACTTCCGGGCGCACTTCGACCCTGATCTCGACATCTCGGACCTCGCCGTCTCGCTGATCCGCAATCGCTACCTGCTCCCCGTCTGGCTCGCCTCGTTCCGCGCCATGAGCCACACCGCGCGCCAAGATGAGACCTACGCCGCGATCACCGGCGGTATCCTGGGGGGCGTCCTGCCGGCGCGGCGGGGAATCACCCCGGAGATGTTCGTGCGAACACTTGCGCGCGGCCCCGCGGTGCTCGGGCAAGCGCTCCACGAGCGCGGTCCGAAGACATGGAACGACCTCATCTCGAGTGTTCAAAGCTTCGCGCACTGGCAGTCCTCCGTGCGCCGCGCCCTGGTGGAAGACGGCCCCTGGCTCCGCGCATGGGCGGAGGAAATCGCGGCCAAACAGCGCAAGGTCGGCGCACGGGCCCTCCGGGGCATGCTCGCCTCGCAGGTGTAAACGGGCAACGCCGGCGCTTCTTCGCATGCTACTCGAGCCCTGCATGGCCACCGGCGAGGCTCTTGCGCGCGCCGTCCCCGGCCAACACCGGTGGCCAGCGCGCGGCCACGACCTTGCCCATCCCCCCTTCGCCGAGCGTCCGTTCGACGAGGTACGACCCGTCGATCACCTTCCCCGGGAGCAGGGCCTTCCGCCCTTCGTCTTCGGTGCCAGGCAGCGCATCGAGGTCCAGCTCTCGTCCCATGTGCACCGTCATGGTGCACGGCCCATGCCGCCTGCGAACCGATGGCCCGGAGCCCTCGATTTGCCCGCGATGGGCGATGATCTACGTGCTGTTGTGGAGCTGGCCTATGCCGCGCCGTCCATTTCTGGAGATAGATGGGCGAGGTGGTCCAGGAAAGTGGACGACCCACCGCGCGGCGAGCGAGCGTCGGGCCGAGGCGAGATCAACCCTCGAGCGCCTGCCGCAGCCGCGAAGAGAGCTCGACCCCTCCGAGCGCCTGAGCCGCGCGACCTGCCTCTCCGTTTCGCTTCACCGGCGCCTCCTCCTCGCAGAGCTTCTTGAACCCCTCCGGGTCGTTCAACGAGGCGTGCAACAGCTCCTCTCCCCACCGGTCTCGAGTGGCGGCTCCGCGCTTCTTCTCGCGCCTGACTCGACGTCTCCTGCGGACATCGACAAGAGCGGCTGCAACGTCTCCATCACCCTCTCTCCGTGCTCGAACGGCACCCCCGACAGCAGCAGATCGAGCGGGGAGGACAGGGACAGTGGCTTGTCCGGACCGTCCATCGGCGAAAGCGGTTCCCTCACCACGCGCGCCGCGTCCACGATCCCGGCGCCCAGGTTCTCCGTATCCCAGCCGGCCGGCACATGCGCTGTCGAGCGCAGCCGCTCGCGAAACACCGATTGCAGCCGGTTTTGGGGGTAGAGCTTTCGCAGCTCGTCCCGCCCGAACTTGGCCAGCCAGAGGGCGGCTACGCCGGCCACGGCGGCGGTGGCAAACGATGTCCCCTGGTAGGGCACGACCAGGCTCGTCGACAGGTTCCCTGCGTCGTCGATGGGCTTCGCGTGATACACGTTCTCGGCGGGCGCGGAGATGGCCACGCTCCTTCCCTGGCAGCTCCCGCGCCACGGCTTGCTGTCCTGGTTGCTCCCGCCCACGGCGATGGCGGCTGGGTAGCGCGCGGGGAACGTCACCTGCTCGATGCAGTTGCCGGCGGCCACGATCACGATCACGTCGTTCTCGACGGCCAGGTTCAGCGCCGCTTCCATCGCCGGCGAGGGCGGCCCGCCGAGGCTCATCGAGATCACGTGACAGCCCTGCTCGACCGCGTGGAGGATCGCGCGCGCGATGTCGGACGGGTGCCAGATGATCACGCTCCTCGACGCGCGGATCGGAACAAGCGTCGCGCCCGGGGCCACACCGGTCACGAAGCCCGGCTGGGTCGTGTTCCCTTCGCCGCCGGGGCCGAGCGGGCTCACTCTACCCTCGCTCACGATCACGCTCGCCGTCCCCGTCCCGTGCCCTGGGAACTCGAACGGCTTGCCGAACTCGTCGAGCATGCGATCACGTGCGTCACCGTCGTGGGCTCCGTCACGGAGGACGTTGTAGGATCGAGTGAGATCGAGCCTGGATTCATCGAGATCCACGTGCGGGGCCCAGCCGGTGTCGATGTGACCGATCAGCACGCCCTGCCCGGTGGTGTTGGCGTCCCATGCCTCGGGCACGTTCATCGCCCGCAGCGACCACGCGCGATCGGCGGGCGCGGGCAGCGTCGCGCCCATGCACAGCCCGTCGAGCAGCGCCTTGCCGAGGTTCCAGGTCAGATCGGGCACCACGCTCTCCAAATTCAGCCGATCTCGGAGCGCGTAGGCGATGTCGAACGGGTGAACGAGGAGCGAGGAAGGGGACGCCTTGTCGTACTTGGCGACGAAGAAATCGCGCAGCGCGCGGCCGCCCCGCAGCGCCCCGAAATCGCGGAAAAGTGGCGCGACCGTCCAGTCCGGGCCGAGCTGCCGCGTGACCCCGCGCTGCACCTCCCGATCCGACATTGCCTCGTCTTTCTGGATGACGAAGCGAAGCCCCCCGGGCGGGCGTTCATCGCCGGCCGATCCGGCCGCTAGGTGGTACCGCAGCGTCTGCAAATCCGATGAATCGCTCCCTCGTCGAGGCATGGTCGAGTCCCCTCCTTCGGTGTCCTGATGGGCTGTTTGATCGCTCCGGGCGTTGGTCGAGATCGCCAAGGAGACGCCTTTTGCCCTCCGCCGTCAAGGTGCTCGGGGGCCGCCGGGCCCCGCACGCCCTGCCTGAGCAATCTTTGCTCACCCCGCTCGGCAAAGCCTGCCGACCAGCAACCTTTGCCTTCCCCCGCGGGGCGCGCCCTGCGCAAAAAACGCCACAATTCGCGGTTATTCCTCGTCCCGAGCCTCCGGCACACCCCCTGCAATGGCGCTCGGCATCGAACGCCGGCCACCGCGGGCAGGCGACGACTCCAGTGACACGGCGCGTGTCCGTGCCCGACCCGGCGGCGACGCCCCCCGGGCCCGGGCGCGGCCTGCCCGCAGCCAATCGACCCAAAGGACAAACCACCATGAAGCTCACTCACTCCCTCGCGATCGTCTCGATGCTGTCCCTCTCGCTCCCCGGCTGCCTCGCCGGCGGCCCCGATGACCCCAATGAAGGCGCCGTGGGCACCGCGGAGCAGAACGGCGCCGTGGGCACCGCCGAGCAGGACGGCGCGGTCGGCACCGCGGAGCAGGATCGCGCGGTCGGCACCGCCGAGCAGGATCGCGCCGTCGGCACCGCGGAGCAGGACGGCGCGGTCGGCACCGCCGAGCAGGCGCTCACCTGCACCCAGCTCTACATCTGGAAGTACACGTACTCGGACGGGACGGGCACCTACAAGTGGGATGTCACGTACAACACCGGCAACGACAAGTGGTACGTCGACGAGCGGCGCATCGGCGGCGGGTTCTACAAGCAGTATGTCGTCTCGCCCTTCTGGGACACGTACCTCTGCTACGAGTCGAACCACACGCAGAGCATCGGGCTCAAGTACAGCGGGGTGACGATGAGCGGGACGCACACCGCCCTGAGCTGCACCCAGGAGGAGATCCAGATGCCCGACAAGCAGCGCCTCATCAACTACGTCTCGTTCGACGCTCCCTGCGTGCAGTGACGGATCCGCGGCGGAGGACGCCGGATCCTCCGCCCCTGTGAGGGCAGGCCCGCCCGGGGCGTGATTCGAGATCTCGAATCGCCGCGCCGGGCGGGCTTTTCCCGCTGAACCACCCCACGAAGGAGATTCCATCATGCAACGATTGATCGGATATGGCGCCTACAACCTCGGGTTCGACAAGCTGCTCGGCAAACCGATGAGCGGCACGGGGCCGATCTTCTTTCAATACCTCCGCCAGAATGGCTGGCCCATCAACCACGTGAAGATCATCTGCTTTCGCAACGCGCTCCTCGAGGGGCTGCCGGCGGCGCGGGCGGTCACGCTCTACAACGGGCAGAAGGCGATCAACACCGCCTTCCTCGACAACGTGGATCACCTGTGTGACCAGGCGCGGCAATTCGGCTTCCAGGTCGAGGTGTGCATCTTCCACTACCACGCGATCGTCAACCCCGCCGAGACGCCGGAGCATGTGCCCGACCTGCTCGACCCCGCAAAGCTCGGTGACACCAACGAGGCGAAGGTGCAGGCGTTCTTCAGCCTCGGCAACGAGGCGCGCGTCGCCGAGCAGGTGAAGCTCGTGCGCGCGCTCGGCGACCGGCTGCGCCGCTACGACAACGTGCTCTTCGAGCTCGGCAACGAGCTGCGCGATCCGCAGGGCAACGACGCGGCCCACTGCGCCATGCTCGGCTGGATGAACCGGATGCGCGCCGAGCTCGTCACCTCGCTCCAGGGCGCGCCGGCGCGGATCGGCACGAGCACGGGGCTCCTCGACCAGAACGAGAAGCTGACGTTCCAGCCCGTGCGGCCGGTGGAGGGGTGCAGCAGGCCCGCGCTCAAGGCGGAGTATTTCGACTTCCACTTCGGGCAGTGGAGCGGGGGCGGCAACTTCGCCGCCGGGATCGCGGCGGCCAAGCAGCGCGCGGCGGGCTACCACGCGGGCGCGCCGCTGCTCGTGAACGACGACGGCGCGGGCGCGCAGCGGACGCCGGCCCACGTGGAGAGCTGGGCGCGCTGCGCGTTCACGAACGGGCTGTCGTATACGTCGAAGCAACCATACCCGCCCGGCGCGGCGTGGGACCTCGACGCGCTCGGCGCGCTCAAGCGGGCGAACGGGGGCTGAGCAGGGCGCGCGGGAACGATCACGCGAGAGGGGCCTTCAGCCGCCGGGATCAGCGGGGGGCTCGCCGGCGAGCGAGGCGCGCAGCCTCCCCGCGGGCGAGAGCGTGCCGAGCAGCACCATCGCGGCGAGCGCGCCGAGGGCGATGCCGATGAAGCGCATCGCCGGGGGCCCGCTCGCCGCGTTTGCTGCGCTCGACGCGCCCTCCTTGCCGCCGAGCGCGGCCACCATCAGCGCGCCGCCGAGCATCCGCGCGCCGTACACCACGCTCGTCACCATGCCTCGCTCGTTCCAGCCGGCCTCGGTCTGCGCCGCGATCAACGCGCCGCTCGCGGCCGGCCCGACGCCGAGGCCCATCAGCCCGAGCGCCGCGTAGGCGAGCGGCGCAGGAAGGCCGAGGAGCACCACGGCGGCGAGGAAGGTCGCGCCGGCAAACGCGATCGCGAAGCCGCCGGCCACCGACGCGCGCATCCCCCAGCGCACGAGGACGCGCACGCCGACGGTCGAGCCCACCGACCAGCCGACGAGGAGGGGGATCAACGACGCGCCTGCGCTCAGCGGATCGCGGCCCATCTGCCGGCTCATCCAGAGCGGCACGTAGGCGGTCGCCGCGTAGAGCAGGCCGCCCGAGAAGAGGCCGGCGCAGAGGGCCGCCTGCACCACGCGGTTTCTGGCGAGCGTCATGGTGAGCAGCGGCGCGGGCGAGCGGCGCTGCTGCCGATCGAGCGCGACGCAGAGGGCGACGGCGAGCAGGGCGAAGAGCGCGCGCGCGGCGCCGCCCATGCTGCCCGCGGGCTCGAGGGCGAGGAGCGTCACCGCGGCCGTGACCCCGGCGAGCGCGGCGCCGCCCACGCCGGAGGGGCCGCGCTCGCCGCGGGGCGGATCGCGGTAGGCGGCGAGCACGAGGGCCATGGCCACGAGGCCCACGGGGAGGTTGACGAAGAACACCCAGCGCCACGAGAGGCGCAGGATCAGCGCGCCGCCGAGCAGCGGGCCGAGCACGTTGGCCGAGCCCCAGACGGCCGTGTAGAGGCCCTGGATCCGGGCGCGCTCCTTGAGCGGGTAGATGTCGGCGCTGATGGTCATCGCGATGGGCTGGATCGCCCCGGCGCCGAAGCCTTGCAGCGCGCGGAAGACGATCAGCGCCTCGATGGAGCGCGCCGCGCCGCAGAGGGCGGAGGCGGCGAGGAAGAGACCGACGCCGGCCGTGAAGACGGGGCGGCGGCCGAAGGTGTCGGCGAGCTTGCCGCAGGTGAGCACGCCGAGGGTCGAGGCGGAGAGGAAGGCCGAGAAGACCCACGCATAGGCGCCGAGCCCGCCGAGCTCGGCCGCGATGGTGGGCATGGCCCCGCTCACGCCCGTGCCCTCGAAGGCCGCGACGACCAGGGCAAAGAGGATGGCCAGGGTGACGAGCCAGCGCTGGGCGCGAGGGAGGATCAAGGCTTCATCGGTGCGCAGGGTCGACGGCGGAGAGGCGTTCACGGCGGGCTATCGGTCGTACGTGGGGCGCACGCAGGGGACACTTTGCCACGAGGTTGGCCCCGGCGGAGCGCGCTCGTTAGCCTTCGATCTCGATGATCCAGGACGATCCGAGGGCGCTTTCGATCGAAACTCCGCCGGGCAAGGCCCCGATGCGCCGCGCGCTCCGCCGGGAGGTGCGCCTCGCTTGCCAGGTGGTGCGGGAGCGGGATTTCCGGCTGGTGTCGGAGCTGTGCCTGGATCTGTCGCCCAAGGGGATGCTGGTGGCGACGACGGCGCCCATCCTGACCGGAGAGGAGCTCGTCGTGAGCTTCCGGGCGCCGCGGTCGGGGCTGTGGATCGACCAGGTGGCCACGGTGGTCCGCGTGGTCCACGGACGCCGCCCCGAGGACAGCGGGCGCGGCCTCGGGCTCTGCTTCTCGGCCATCTCCGCGGCGGATCGCGAGCGGCTGAGCCGCCTGCTGCGCGATCTCCCGCTCACGTCGCGCGCCCGGCCCTGGGCGCGTGCGTGAGCTCCTGGGCGGACTGCCCGGAGGTCGAGCGCGCCGGCTGCATTTTCGGTGATCAACGGCCGGGGGCCCGGGCATTCGTGGGAAGAGCTGGCCGGCGGCGGCACGATCTCCATGCTGTGCTCGTCCGCCGGCCGGCTTATTCTTTGTCGCGGAGGGACCACCCATGAGATCGCGCGCGATCGTTCTCCTCGTGTCGGGCATTTTGCTGGTGGGATGTGCCGAACGCCTGCCCATCGGCCCAGGCACGGGGACCAGCGGGAGCGGATCCGGATCGGGCGCGGGCGGGAGCGGATCCGGATCGAGCGGGAGCGGAGGCGAGGGCGGCGGGGACATCCCGTTCAACACGGGCGACCCGCCGGCATGCGATCCGACCATCACGGTGAAGAGCGATGGCCGCGCGCTGCTCGTCAACGACCCCGCGGTGCTCGCGCCCTTCACCCTGGAGCGGGTGCTGAAGCAGCTCCTCGACCGGAGCACGCCGAGCGATCTGACGCCGCTCTCGGTGCTCCAGCGGCTCTTCGACGCCGAGAACGACGCTGCGTCCGCGGTGTTCCCCGATGTGATCCACTGTGACACGGAGGGTAACCCGGCCTTCAAGAACGGCGCGCCCGCGGGCTGCCCGCGGGCCGAGGGGGCGCTCGCGACGAGCATGGGCATGCTCACGCCGGGCGATCCGGACTACTTCGCGCCGATCGCGCTGGTGAACCGCATCGACCTGATGCCGGCGTCGCTCCAGACCTGCGGGGAGTACCGCATCGTCTTCGCCAAGCAATCCGGCAAGAGCGACCCGAGCAACCGCGTGTTCTTGATCTTCGAGGGCGCGCTGACGAACCCCTCGCCCGGCGATCTCTGGGCCTGCGAGGCGGTGGCCCGACACTGGGCCGGGCTCGATCAAGAGAAGGATCCGAAGGTGATAAAGGAGAGCCTCGACACCTTCTATTTCAAGGGCATCCCGGGGTTCGGGGCCGTCGTCGATCCCATGAGCTTCGGCCTCCTCGCCACCGAGGACGATCCGTACGGCGCCTCGCGCGGGCAGGTGCGCATCAGCCAGCGGATGCAGGATCCGTGGGAGATGCGCGAGATGCGCTTCCTCACGGGCGGGGGCGTGCAGGGGAGCATGGAGCCCGGGTTCCTGCCGGTGACGGTGAAGAACAACCCGCTGCCCTCGCTGTTCGCCGGTATCGGCGACCAGGGCGCGTGCGGCAACTTCCAGAGCCTGTTCGTCTCCGCCGACGTGCAGAGCCTCTCGTCCACGACGACCGCGAAGATCCGGATGGGCATCGCGAACGAGTTCAACGCGGGCGAGAGCGCGCTCGAAGGGCCGGCCGGGCCGGACTACGTGACGGCGATCCAGGGGTCGAGCTTCGCGCAGGCGATCACCGACCAGCTCGCGACGTTGCCGTCGGATCCGGCCTGCGACGGCGATCCGCTCACCGCCGAGGCGATCGCCGCGCGGGCCGCGACGCAGACCTGCGCGGGCTGCCACGCGCCCTCGGCCTTCCTCGGGCCGGAGCGGAAGATCGGTTGCAACCAGACCTGGCCCGACAGCCTGGGCGGCGCGCACATCGACGAGAAGGGCGCGCTGTCGCCCGCCCTGAAAGAGGCGTTCTTGCCGCGGCGGGCGAGCGTGATGGAGGCGTACCTGCGCGCCTGCGATCTCGGGGCGATCAAGGACAACCTCCAGCCGGTCAGCGGGGGCAAGGGCGTCCCGCCG
Source organism: Byssovorax sp. (assembly GCA_046351295.1). GTDB lineage: Bacteria > Myxococcota_A > Polyangia > Polyangiales > Polyangiaceae > JAXLYT01. Next base: position 8,492 of record JAXLYT010000031.1, on the reverse strand, counting down.
AAGTGAGCCGCGCGGACACGAAGTGAGCCGTGCGAGCACGATGTGAACCGCCGGAGCACGGTGTGAGCCGCGCGCGCACGTGGGCTGCGCGGCTCAGCCTTCGCTCGTCTGCGAGGCGCGCGCGGCGGCGCGGGCGAGGACGCTCTCCAGCTTGGCGATGATGAGATCGAGGGCGACCTTGTTGTTGCCGCCCTCGGGGATGATCAGGTCGGCCCAGCGCTTGGACGGCTCGACGAACTGCAGGTGCATCGGGCGCACCGTCCGGTAGTACTGCTCGCGGACCGACTCGAAGGTGCGCCCGCGCTGCTCCATGTCGCGGCGGATGCGGCGGAAGACCCGGATGTCGGGGTCGGTGTCGACGAAGATCTTCATGTCGAGGCGCTCGCGCACGCGCGGATCGACGAAGACGAGGATGCCCTCGACGATGACGACGGGCGCGGGCTCGACGCGGCGGGACTCGACCTTGCGGCGGTGGGTCTTGAAGTCGTAGATGGGCACGTCGACGCCGTGGTTGTGGCGGAGCGCGGAGAGGTGGTCGACGAAGAGGTCCGTCTCGAGGGCGTCGGGGTGATCGAAGTTGAGCTGGGCGCGTTCTTCGGGGGAGAGGCTCGGTAGATCGCGGTAGTACGCGTCGTACTCGATCATCACCACCTGGTCGGCCGGCAGGGACGAGGCGATGGTCTTCGCCACGGTCGTCTTGCCCGAACCGGTACCGCCCGCGATGCCAACGACCAAGGGACCCATGACCCGCCCGCTTAGCACGGATCGCGCGCGGGTGATGGCCCTGCGAGGGCTCGGCGTGGCGTCGCGCGAGCTTTGCGCGCCCTCGGCGCGGGCACCCGGCCACGCGCTTGACGCCGTGCGGGGCCGAAGCGACGACATCGCTCGACATGCCGATGTCGCCGAGCGCCTGGAGGACGAGCATGCTCCGCGCGATCCCGGGGATCGCGGCCCTGTGGCTCGTCGGCTGCGCGGCCTCGCCGGGGGCGGGTCCGTTCCGGTACGCCACCCGGCCCATGGAGCCCGCGGACATCTACAAATTCCGGCAATTCGAGCTCGAGCGCTGCCTCGCCGCATGCCCGGAGGCCTCGGCCGCCGAGCAGGTCACCGACTGCTATCCAGCCTCGCTGGAGGCGCGGCGGCGGATCATGAGCGAGAACATCCGCGACTCGCACCTCGTCTGCGTGTACGCGCCGAAGGGGGCCCCGTGAGCCCGGTGCGCGAGCGCTTCACCGTGGCGACGCTGATCGCGTTCGGGACCGCGGGCTGCTGCCCGATCTTCAGCGTGCGGATCGCGCCGCACGAATGGAACGTGCTGGTGGAGCAGCCCAAGGAGACGCTGGCCGCGCTGCCGCGCGATCGCCCGATCGACCTCGGCACCTGCGCGACGCTCTGCCCCGACGTGACGATGGCGCCCGGCGGGCCGATCAAGATGCACCTGTCGAGCTGCCACGTCGCGCCGCTCGACAAGGGCGAGGTGCTCGTGTGCCGGGGCAACACCGAGGGCGGCTGCGCGGAGAGGAGCTTCACCCGGCGGGAGGGCGGGGAGCTCGTGGCGATGGAAAGGCGCTGCGGATCGGGGACGCCGTGAACGCGGCCCATCCCGGCACAGGTCGGGCGCGCGCGGCAGTCTCGGAGGCGCGGAGGTCGCGCGATCTGCGCGGAAAAGCTGCTCGAACGGTCCTTGGCCTCTCTCCTGCATTGTGCCAGATCACCATGATGAACCGCCCCCTCGCCCTTGCCCTCGCGCTCCTCGCTCCCCTCTTCGTCGCCTGCAACGCGCAGGTGGTCAGCCAGTTCGGCAACTCCGGCGGCGGCGGCCAAGGCGGAGGGTCGGACGGGAACAGCGGCGGATCGAACGGCGCGGGCGGCGACAACGTGGCGCAGTCGTATCCGGCCGTCGCGATGAGCCGGGCGAAGAACGAGCAGCTCTGGGACGACTACTGGGCGACGCACGGCGGCGGCAGCTCGTCGAGCTCGAGCAGCGGCGGCAACGACCTCGACCCGAACGATCTCTTCCTCCACATCTCCGACCTCGGCACGAGCTGCTCCTCGCCGACCACCGAGCTGTCCTGCGGCGGGCACTGGGAGGTCACCCTGGTCGTGCCGCCCGCCATGCAGCACCCCGGCACCATCGCGCTCGATGATCCGGCGCTCGTCCAGTACAGCATCATGAGCGAGACCGGCCCGGCCGATCCAGGCATGTCCGGCGAGTGCTCGTGGGGCGGCGGCTCGCTCGGGTCGGGGACGCTGGAGCTCATCTCCCTCGACGACGCCGAGGTGCGCTTCCATGTCACGCTCACCGGCTCGACCTGGGACAACGACCCGAGCGGCGAGTACACCGCGATCCGCTGCCAGTAAGCGCGCGCGATCCACGCCGGCCCCGCGCAGCGGCTAAGATACGCCGCGTGACCGCCCCGCCCTCCCCCTCGACGCGCCCGCGCGCCGCGCTGTTCGACATGGACCGCACGCTGCTCCGCGTGGAGACGGCGACCGTGTACGTGCGCTACCAGCGCGACGAGGGGCAGGCGACGCTCTGGGACCTGGCGAAGGCGAGCTACTGGGTCGCGCAGTACACGCTCGGCATCCTCGACGCGCAGAAGGTCGCCGCCAAGGTGATCGGGGAGATCCGCGGGATGCCGGAGACGGTGCTGGCCGCGCGCTGCGACGACTGGTTCTCCCGCTACGTGGAGAAGCACATCACCGACGCGGGGCGCGAGGCGGTGCGCAGGCACCAGGAGGCCGGGGAGATCTGCGCGATCGTGACCGGCGCCTCACCCTACGCGTCGTGGCCGCTCGCGCGGCGGCTGCGGATCGATCACGTGGTCTCGACGGTGTTCGAGGTGGACGAGCACGGGGTGTTCACGGGGCGGCCCGAGCAGCCGCTCTGCCTCCGCGAGGGCAAGGTGGAGCGCGCGGCGAAGCTGGCCGATGCGCTGGGTTTCTCGCTCGGCGAGGCGACGTTCTACACCGACAGCATCACGGACCTGCCGCTGCTCGAACGGGTGGCGGTGCCGGTGATCGTCAACCCCGACCGGCGGCTGCGGCGGGTGGCGGAGCAGCGCGGCTGGCGGATCGAGCGGTGGTAGACGCGGCGTCTTCGGGGCCTCCCGAGCAGCGCGCCGGGAGCTACGTGCTCGAAGGCGAGCTCGCGCGCGGCGGCTTCGGGGCGGTGCACCGCGCCCGCCATGCCGTGACGGGGCAGCCGGCGGCGGTGAAGGTGCTCCACGCGGGGCTCGACGCCGACCGGACCGCCGTGCCCCGCTTCGTGCGCGAGGTCGCGGCGCTGCTCTCGCTGTCGCACCCGGGGATCGTCGAGGTCTTCGAGCATGGGTGCCTCGATGAGGGCCGCCCGTACTTCGCGATGGAGCTGCTCTCGGGCGTCACGCTCGCCGAGCACCTCGCGGCGCGCGGGCGCCTGTCGCCCGGCGAGGCGATCGACATCCTCGATCCCCTCGCCTCGGCGCTCGCCGCGGCCCATGCGCGATCGATCGTCCACCGCGATCTCAAGCCCTCCAATGTCTTCCTCGCCGAGGGGCGGGCGCGCGGCCGCGTGGTGCTGCTCGACTTCGGCGTGGCGAGGCTGCGCGATGGGCTCGACCCCACGCTCACGAGCACGCGCGACGCGCTCGGGACGGTGGCCTTCATGGCGCCCGAGCAGCTCCTCGGCGCCCGGGTCGACGCGCGCGCCGATGTGTACGCGCTCGGCGCGCTCGCCTACCGGATGCTCACCGGCGAGCCTCCCTTCGCGGCCGCCGGGGCGCGGCAGATCCGGGCGATCCGCGAGCATGCCCACCCCGCGCCGCCGAGCACCCGCGCGCCGATCGATCCTGCGCTCGACGGGCCGATCCTCCGCGCCCTCGCCCGCGATGCCGATGCGCGCACGGCCACGCCGATCGCGTTCGTGGAGGCGCTGCGCGGAGCGTCGTCGGCGCGCGGCGACGCGGGCCCCGGGGAGGGCGGGCTCCACACCGTCGCGGTGCACCTCGAGGCGCGGCCGATCGGCGAGACCGACGACGAGGCGCTGCTCGACGAGCTGGAGGCGGCGCTGCCCGTGGCGTCGGCGCCGTTCATCGCGGCGGGGCTCGTCATCGTCGCGGAGACGGCGGAGCAGATGTTGATGGTCGATCCGCGCGGAGAGGGCGGGCCCGAGGCGAGGCGGCGGATCGTGCGCGCGGCCCTCGATGCGCACCGGCGGTTCCTCGCGGGGCCGGGAAAGGCCGGTCGGGTGAGCCTCGGGATCGCGATCCACGCGGGGCGCTTGCATGCGAGCGCCGAGGGGACGCTGCTCCCGGGAGGTCTCTGCGACCCTGCGACGTGGGTGCCGGCGGCGCCGCGGGGCGTGGTGGCCTCGGAGGAGGTGCTCGCCGGTCTCGACGAACATGCCGGCGCGCCCATCGCGCCCGGAACGCCCGGAGCGCCGGGGTTTCGTCACGTCCCCGGCTGATCGTCACGGGAAGCGCGATCGCCCGGCGGGGCGTGCCCCTCGACGCCCTGCGCGCCTCCCCGTATCGTGGTCTCGCGGCCCGCGCCGGGCCCGCGGCAAACACTTCCTCGAACCTCATGAGCACTTTCCCCGAACCCCTGCCCCACGGCCCGATCGAAGAGCTCTTCCCCGATGTGTTCGTGGTGCAGAGCACTGTCCGGATGAACGCGCTCGTCTCGTTCCCGCGCAACATGATCATCGTGCGCGAGGGGAAATCGCTCACGTTGATCAACGCCGTGCGCCTCTCCGCCGAGGGAGAGAAGGCGCTCGAGGCGCTCGGCAAGGTCGAGCACCTCGTCAAGCTGGGCTTCTTCCACACGCTCGACGATCCGTACACGCGGCACCGCTTCTCGCCGAAGTTCTGGGCGCCCGCGCCCGGGGACGCGAGCACCGAGAAGCTCGTCGAGGGCGGCCCGAGCCCCTTGAGCAAAGCCTCGGTCTTCTGCTTTGCGCGGGCGAAGCAGGGCGAGGCGGCGCTGCTCCTCGAGCAGCCGCAGGGCACGCTGCTCATCACCTGCGACAGCGTGCAGAACTGGGCCAGCACCGCGGGCTGCTCGCTGATGGGCGCGATCACGCTCCGGGCCATGGGCTTCATCACGCCCGCGAAGATCGGGCCGATCTGGCTGAAGAGCATGACGGGCGGCAAGATCGGCGAGATGAAGCCGGACTTCGATCGGCTGATCTCGCACGATTTCGCGCACCTGATCGCCGGGCACGGGGTGCTGCTGCGCGACGGCGCGAAGGACGCGCTCGTTCGTTCCATGGCGCGCACCTTCCGGGGGTGAGGTGCTCGCGGCGGGCGCGCTGATCGCCGGGCGCTTCGCGATCGAGGGGCTCCTCGGCGCCGGCGGGATGGGGCGCGTCTACCGGGCGATCGACCGGGAGACCGGGCGCCCGGTGGCGCTCAAGGTGATGCTCGACGCCGAGCCGAGCGCCACCGACGCGGCGCGCTTCGCGGTGGAGGCGAGGGCGCTGTCGGAGCTCGATCACCCTGGGATCGTGGCCCACGTGGCCCACGGGACGACGATCGAGGGGCTGCCCTTCCTCGCGATGGAGCTGCTCGACGGAGAAGACCTCGGCGCCCGGCTTCGCCGCGGGCCGCTCTCGGTGACCGAGGGGCTGCTCCTCCTGCGGCGGGCCGCGTCCGCGCTCGACGAGGCGCACCGCCGCGGCATCGTGCACCGCGATCTCAAGCCCTCGAACATCTTCCTCCGCGACCGGGAGATCGATCGCCTCGCGATCGTCGACTTCGGGATCGCCCGGCGGATGATGGCGAGCCGCGCGCTCACCGCCTCGGCAGCGCTCGTCGGCACGCCCGGGTACATGGCCCCCGAGCAGGTCGAGGGCGCGCGCGATCTCTCCGCGGCGGCCGATGTCTTCGCGCTCGGCTGCGTGCTGTACGAAGGCCTGACCGGGCAGGCGCCTTTCCTGGCCGATCACCTGGTCGCCTTGCTCGCCAAGATCCTCCTCGACGAGCCGCCGCCCCTGCGATCGATCGCGCCCTCGGTACCGGCAGCTCTCGCCGATCTCGTCGCCCGGATGATGGCCAAGGCGCCGGTCGATCGCCCGGCCGACGCGGCCGCGGTGCTCGACGCGCTGGCCCGGATCGAGGCGATGCGCGCAGGCGAGCCGCCGGAGGAGGGCGCGCCGCGCGTCGATCGCGCGCCCCCGATCGCCCTCGGCCGCGGAGAGCTCGAGCTCGTGACGGTGATCCTCGCCTCGCACCGGCCGAGGGGGGATGATCGCACCCTCGACGAGGACGTCCACACCATGGCGGCGCGCGTCGAGGCAGCGGCGCGCCCGGAGCTGTCGGCACGCGGCGCCGTGGTGGAGAGGCTCCTCGACGGATCGCTCCTCGTCACCCTCGGCGAGGCGAGCGGTTCCGCGGTCGATCAGGCGGTCGAAGCGGCGCACTGCGCGTGGGTGCTGCGCTCGCGCTGGCCGGAGGCGACGGTGGCCGTGGCCACGGCGAGACGCCCGGCCGGCGCGCGGATCCCGGTGGGCGAGGCGATCGATCGGGCGAGCCGGATCGGGCGGCACGGCGATCGGACGCCCTCGGGGATCGTGCTCGACGAGATCACCGCCGGGCTGCTCGGCGGGCGCCTGCGCGTGGTGGCCCTCGACGACGGGCTCGCGACGATGGTCGACGCGCCGGCGCCGCTCGACGAGGAGCGCCCGCTGCTCGGCAAGCCCACGCCCTGCGTCGGTCGAGAGGCCGAGCTCGGGACGCTGGAGGTGGCCCTGCGCGCATGCCTCGACGAGAGCTCGCCCCGGGCGGTGCTCGTCCTCGGGCCACCGGGGCTCGGCAAATCGCGCCTGCGCCACGAGCTGCTCCGGCGCGTGGATCAGCAGGGCGCCGAGGCGCCGCTGCGCCTGCTCGGCCGGGGCGAGCTGCTGCGCGCGGGCACGCCGTACGGCATCCTCGGCCGGGCGCTGCGCCGCTTCTTCGGGATCACGGCCGAGCTCCCGCCGGCCGAGGGCCGCGCCCTCATCGCCCGCGGGATCGAGGCGATCGTGCCCGCCGGCGAGCAGCGGTCCGTGGCCGAGATGCTGGGCGAGCTCTGCGATATGCCCTTCCCGGACGACGACAGCGTGCGCCTGCGGGCCGCGCGACAAGATCCCCGGCTCATGCAGGCGCACCTCGGCGAGGCCTTCGTGGCCTTCCTCCGCGGCGCGTCGCGGCGCGGCGTGATGATCGTGCTCGAGGACCTGCACTGGGGCGATCGAGCCTCGATCGAGCTGTGCGATCGGGCGCTCCGGCAGCTCGACGATCGCCCGCTGTTCCTCGTCGGCTTCGCGCGGCCGGAGGTGCATGCCCTGACGCCGCCCTCGTGGAAGGACCGGGTGATCGAGCTGCCGCTGCGCCCGCTCGGCAAGCGCGCCTGCACGCGGCTCGTCGAGGGCGTGGCCGGCGATCGGCTGGACGCGGCGACCATCGCGCGCGTCGTGGAGCAGTCGGGCGGCAACGCGCTCTTCCTGGAGGAGCTCGTCCGCGCGGCGTGCGACGAGGGGCCCGCGGCGATCCCCGAGACGGTGGTGGCCATGCTCCAGGCCCGCATCGGCCGGCTCGATCCGGCGGAGCGGCGGCTCCTCCGGGCGGCGAGCATCTTCGGCGAGAGCTTCGATCGCGCGGGGGTCGGCGCGGTGCTCGGCCCTTCGGTCGCCGAGGACGACATCGAGCGCCTCTTCGCCGCGCTCTGCCGCGAGGAGCTGATCGCGCCGCAGCGGGACGAGCCGGGGCGGTACCGCTTCCGCCACGCGCTGCTGCGCGAGGCCGCCTACGGTCTCCTGCCCGAGGACGATCGCCGCGTCGGCCATCACCTCGCGGCGCGCTGGCTCTCCACCGGCGAGCCCGATCCGGCGCCGATCGCCGAGCACTACCTGCTCGCCGGCGAGCCGGCGGAGGCCGCGCCCTGGTTCGTCCGGGCCGCCGATCGCGCCATGGTGCGCGAGGACTACGAGGCCGCGACGCGCTTCGCCCGGCGGGCCCGCACCGAGGGGGCCGGCGGCGAGCTGCGCGGGGTGCTCTCGGCGATCGAGGGCTTCACCGCGATCATGCGGGTGGACTGGCCCGCGGCGCGCGCCGCCGCCGAGGAGGCCGAGGCGCTCCTTTTGCCGGGCAGCCTCCACTGGTGCATGGCGCAGCGGACGATCTCGCAGGTGCGCGCCTACCTCGACGACCTGCCCGCGCTCGTCGCCTGCATCGAGCGCTTCCTGGCCGTCGATCCCGGCCCCGAGGCGCGCATCGCCTACGCCGACACGGCGCTCTTCATCGCGAGCTCCTCGGTGCAGGTGGGCCTCACCCGGCAGGGCGCGGCCCTGATCGCGCGCTCCGAGGCCGCGGCGGGGGCCGAGATCGCGCGCTACCCCGCGCTCGCCGCGTGGTCGAACGTGATCCATTGTACCCTTCACCGACACACCGATGACGCGCTCGGCGCCCAGATCCGCCGCCTCAACGACGCCTTCCGCCTCTACGCGGAGACCGGCGCGCCCACGGTGATCCTGC
>JAXLYT010000030.1:0-124445 GCA_046351295.1 Byssovorax sp. | reverse complement strand
CCACCTTCCGGGTAGCGGCGATGACCATCGCTGGGAGTTGACCCTCGAGGGATGCTCAGAGGGTGTTCCACAGGCGTCGCGAGGCTGGCAAGGCCCCGCTCGACGTACACACGTACGTCGAGCGGTTCCGACCGGCGCGTCGCAGGGCGCAGCAGCCTGTGGGATACCCTCTCAGCCGGAAGCGGCTAGATCGAGGGGGTGCTCGGCGGGGGGAGGCTCGCTCTTTGACGTGGAGTGGAGGATGGCGTCGAGCGAGTGTGCGTCGTCCCGGCCGATGCAGTGGACGAACGGGGGGAGGCTGCTCACCGGCGTGTCGCTGAGCGCCACGAAGATGCCCTGGGGGCATGCGCGGCGGAGCGCCTCGAAGAAGGCCGCCGGCTCGATCCGATCCGGGGCGAGGGCGGCCAGATCGACGAGGAACACCTCGGCTGGATCGGCCCCGACCTGAATGAGGGCGTCATAGGGGTGGGCCACATGGCGCAGCGGCGCGGGCTTCGGCTCGACCTCGGCGGGGCCCGGGGGCTCCGAAGGAGATCGCCGCCCGCCGGTGGGCGCGAGCCCTATCCCGGAGGGCGACGGCGGCGGGATCGCCTCCGCGGCCGAGATCCCCAGCACCTTGCCGGCGAGGGTGACGATCTCCGGGGGACCGACGACCATCACCACCCGCGTCGTCTCCGCCTTGAGCTCCCGGGGCACGTCGTAACCCCACGTGCGCAGGAACTCGACCACGTCGGCGGCGCGGAACCGCAGGTGCCTCCCGGGCGTCCGGAAGTGGGTGATGCGCCCCCTGTCCACCCAGTTATGAATGGTCTTCAGGTCGACCTCACACATGGTTGCAAGATCGGACGCCGTAAATAGCTTCTTACGTACTGCAGCCATGACCGAGGCTCCCTACGGTGATGTCGCCGGGCCTGGCGGCCTGGGGCGAGCCCGCAGCCACCGTTCCACGGAGAGTGGTTCCAGCGATTGACACGATTGAAACGTAGCTCGCAGATCCTGAATCGTCACCCGCCTTGCTCGATTTTCTTGCACATTGTTTGCCAATCTCCACCACCGGAGAAAACCAGGGTGGATCGTGCATCATTCCCCGTTCGTGCCGCCCGGTGTCGGCGTTGACGGCGCAAAGCCTGCGGGCACGTCGTCGGGAGCGTCGGGGCGCAGGCGCGCGAGGCTCATGCCCGCCTTGGGCTTGGGCCCCGGCGGAAATCGGGAAATGATGCTGCCCGCGGCGTCACGGAGGGAGAGCGGCTCACCCGCGTTGGCGAGGCCTGCGTGGCCGAGCTTGGGCACATGCAGAATCAGCGTCCCCTGCGCGGGCGCCGGATCGAAGCCATCGTCCTCGACGAACGATGAATTGACGACGAGGGCATATCCGCCCGGGGCGAGAACGCCCGCCGGGAGCACGGTCTCACCGCCGATGTCCACGAGCACATGGCCTCCGAGCTCGGCCTCCGCGGATCCATCGTTGTAGAGCTCGACCCACTCTTGCTGGGGCTCGGCCCCGAGCGGGTTGGCGAGCACCTCGTTGAGCAGCACATGCGGGCGGGGAGGGAGGGTCGACGCATCGAACAGGAAGCGAAAGGTCGCCCCGCGGTCGTCGATCACCGCGCCGCGCAGGGAGACGGCGGAGGCCGGCGCGAGCCCTGTGAGCAGGAAGGGCTCCTCCGGGCCCGTGGGCTTCACGCGGTCGAGATCCGGGCCGCCGATCGCCCAGAGCAGCGGCACCCCCGGGGACCGCACGGCGAGGCGATCATCGCTCACGGTCGCGCAGCCCGGGCCGAAGGGGAGCTCCCCCTCGGCGCAGAGCAGGGGCTCGATCGGGTGAGGATCGGCGTCGGCGGTGAGCGGGCGAGGGTCGAGGCGGAGGGTGGACGCGCCGTCGAGGAGGGCCGGGACCGGGAGGCCGCCCTCGTCGCTCGCGAGCGGCTCGGGCGCTTCGAAATGCACGCAGCGTGGGCCGAGCGCGGGATCGCCGGGAACGCCGCGCTGGATGCGTCCGGCCGGGCCCGCCGGCGCGAGCGACGCAGGGATCGCCACGAAAGGCAGCGGTTCATCACCGCACCAGAGGCCGAAAGAGGCCGTGGCCGAGCCGCCGGGCGGTGGCCAGAGGCGCGGGAGCAGGGGCGCCGGATCGTCGGGATCGATCGTGAGGGAGAGCAGGGCCGCGGGCTCGGCGACGAGGAGGGTGTAGCGTTGCCCGGGCGAGAGCGCGATCGCGGGCGCCACCAGGAGCGCGGAAATGCCGGCCGCTGCGCCCCCTGCGCCTCCCTGCCCTTCGCCCTCTTCGCGCCAGATCTGCACCGGAACCAGCCGTTTCTCCAGGGTTTTGGAGATCTCGTCCCGCTGGACCTGCCGGAGCTGCGCGGGCCCGGCGTCGCCCTCCACGAGCGCGATCCGCGCGGGATCGAGGGCCGATCCGGAGGCCGAGAGGCGGAGCCGAAGGACCCGGGGCGCGGCGTCGAGGGGCGCCGGAGGATCGATCGACAGCGTCACGGACGGCGGCGCGGGCGCCGGCGCCGAGGGATCGTCCCCGGCGGCGGACAGCGGCCCGAGATCGGGCCTGCATGCGACGAGGAGGCTTGATTGCAGGGCGAAGGCGAGGAGCGCGGCGAGCGCTCGCGGGGCGGGGCAGGGACAGTCGAGGTGGCTCATGATCCTTCATCGGCACGAGCAGGCCCGGTGTTGCGTCCCTCCGGTCGATTTTTTTCCCAGAGCCGATACCCTCGCCGCCCCATGACCTCCGAGGACATCAAATCCCTGCGCAAAGACCTCGGCTGCACGGCCCGCGAGCTCGCCGCCGCGCTGGGCGTCGAGCAGGAGACGGTGCTGGCCTGGGAGCGGAGCGAGCTGTTCCCCACCAAGCGCCTCTGCGACCGGATGGCGGAGCTGCGCAAGCTCGGCCCCGCCTCGATCCCCCGCACGAAGAAGAAGGCCGCCGCAGGCTCCCCGATGCAAGCGCTGGCCACCCCCGAGCTGTGGGCCCTCGTCCGCAAGCTCGCCGCCCACCCCGAGCTCCGCGCGGCCGTGAAGAAGCTGGCCGAAGCCTATCCCGACCCCGCCGAAGAGTAGCTAGCCCGCCGGGCAACGCGCCCCGGCACCCCCGCGCTCACTCGTCGTCGTCCTCGTCCTCGTCGTCGTCCTCGTCTTCGTCGTCTTCGTCGTCGTCCTCCTCGTCGTCGTCCTCGTCGTCGTCTTCGTCCTCGTCTTCGTCGTCTTCGTCGTCTTCGTCGTCTTCGTCGTCTTCGTCCTCGTCTTCGTCGTCCTCGTCTTCGTCGTCCTCGTCTTCGTGGTCCTCGTCGTCCTCTTCCTGCTCGCCCTCGGCAGGAGCGGGCGCTTCGTCGGCGGGCGGCGCTTCTTGCTCGTCGTCGCGGTCCTCGCCGTCCTCGCCGGGCTCGTCCTCGCTCGCGGAGGGCGCGATCGCGCCTGCTTCGCTCTCGCCGAGCGCGTCCTTCTCGGTCACCCGCTCGGGGACTTCCATCATGTCCTCGGGCATGGTCTCCAGCTCTTCGAGCGTCGGTTTGCGGGGTCTTTGCAGGCTCCCCTCGCCGCCCATCAGACCGGCGTCCGGACCCGGGAAGGGCGCGTTCGGATCGTCGGGCGGCTCCTCGCCCATCTCGCGCTCGTAGGTCTGGCGCGACTCGTCGGAGAGCTCGGTGAACTCGCGGAGCGTGGGCAGATCGCCGAGGGTCTTGAGGCCGAAGAAGGCGAGGAACTCGCCCGTCGTCCCGTAGAGCATCGGGCGGCCCGGCTCGTCCTTCTTGCCGAGGATCCGCACGAAATCGCGCTCCAAAAGCGACTTGAGGACCGCGCCCGAGTCGACCCCGCGCACGTCGTCGATCTCGGGGCGGGTGATGGGCTGGCGGTAGGCCACGATGGCGAGCGTCTCGATCTGGGCGCGGGTCATGCGCACCGGCTTCTTGGCGACCTGCTCGCGGACGAAGGGCGCGAAGGCGGGGCTCGTGCGGAAGACATAGCCGCCGGCCACCTCGTCGAGGCGGAAGCCGCGGCCGTGGTACTCCGCGACGAGCTCGGCGAGGAGCGCCTTGACGAGACGGAGGTCGGCGCGGGCGAGGCGCGCGAGCTCGCGGGCCGGGAGAGGGCCGTCGGAGGCGAAGATCAGGGCTTCGAGCACGCCGCGCAGGTGGGCCCGGGCCACCTCGCTGATGGCCAGCTTGTCGGCCGTCGAGAGGGCGGGGATGGCGTCGTCCTCGTCCTTCGCGCGGCGCTTCGGGCCGAGATCGGTGAACCAGAGGAAGGCCCGCCGGCCGGGGGAGAGCTCGACCTTGACCTTGGGCGCGCGCTTGCGCTTCGGCTCGGGGCGGGCGGGCTCGGCCGGCGCGGGCGGCGGGGCCGGGGCAATCGGGGGCGGCGGCTCGTGAACGACCTCGGCCGTCGCGGCGATCACGCGGGAGAGCCACAGGAAGGCGCGGCGGCGGATCCCGAGCTCCACGGGCGCGCGCGGGGCGCGGCGGCGCGGCTTGGGCTCGGCCGGTGCGGCCTTCTCGATGCGCATCAGCCAGAGGAAGGCCCGCTCGCGCAACGACTGCTCGACGACGGCGCGCGGGGGGCGGCCGGGGCGCTTTTTGACCTTCGGCTCGGGCGGCGGAGGTGCCGGCGGGCGCGAGAGCCAGAGGAAGGCCCGCTCGCGGAGCGACGTCTCGACGGCCGCGCGCGGAGGGCGGCTCAGGCGCTTCTTGACCTTCGGCTCGGCCGGCGGAGGCGCCGGCGGGCGGGTCAGCCAGAGCAGCGCGCGGCGGCGGAAATCGAGGTAGGGATCGACCAGGTCCCGCTTCGACGCGCGCTTCTTGCGCGCGGGGAGCGCGGCCTCGATGGACGCGGGCGGCGCGACCGACGGGGCTTCGATCTCCGGCGCGGCGGCCCCTGGATCGCGGTGGAGCCAGGCGAACGCGAAGGCCCAGAGACCGTCGCGCGGCTCCATGTCCTCGAGATCAAGCGGCCGCTCGGGAGCGCGCCGGCGTCGGCTCGGCGGGCTCGGCATCAGGGCTTGTCTCCGAAGAGGGGCTCTTCATCCAGCACCGGGGCCACGATCGGCCCGTCTTGCACGGCGAGCTCGATGTGGATGGGCGCGAGCGGATCGGTCTGGAGCACGCGGATGAGGCGCAGGCGGCACATCTCCAGCATGGCCAGGAAGGTGATCACGATGTCGAAGCGGGTCGGCGTCTTGTTGCCCTCGAAGACCAGATCCTCGAAGCGCATGGCCTTTCGCTCGTTGAGCTTCTCGGTCAGCTCGAGGATGCGATCGGTGATGCTGATCCGGTCGAAGACGACCTCGTGATCGAGCTTGACGTTCGATTTCTTGAGGATCTTCTCGAACGCGTCGAGGAGCGAGAAGACGCCCAGGCTGGCGAAGGGCGCCGGCCCCTCCGGCACCGGCTCGGGCGAGCCGCGCATGAACACGTCCTTGCCGAGGGTGCCACGCTCGTTGAGCTCGGCCGCGGCGGCCTTGTACTTCTGGTACTCGAGCAGCCGGCGCACCAGCTCGGCGCGGGGGTCTTCTTCTTCCTCGCCGGGGAGGCCGTCGTCTTCCTGCCCCGCGGGCACGCTCGGCAGGAGCATCTTCGATTTGATGTGCGCGAGCGTCGCCGCCATCACCAGGTACTCGCTCGCCACGTCGATGCTCAGCGACTGCATCAGCTTGAGATACGCGAGGAACCGCTCGGTGATGAAGCTGATGGGGATGTCGAGGATGTCGAGCTCGTGCTGCTGGATCAGGTGGAGCAGCAGGTCGAGCGGGCCCTCGAAGCCCGCCTGGGGGAGATCGACGCGGTACTGGCCCTCGAAGGCGGGCGCGGGCTCCCGCTCCACGGCGGGCGCCGCGGGCGCGGCGTCGCGCTTCGGCGAGGCGTTCGAGGCCGCGCCCCTCGCCTTCTGGCCAGCCTTGGGAGAGCTCATCGGAGGCGGAACCCTAGTGCCGGTTCGCCGAAGTTGCACCGGGGAAAAGGCGATCCCCGGGGCCACAAAGCGCAGGATCGCGCGCTGGCCGGGGGCGCGGTGCTATGCTGCCCCTGCTCGATGAAGCCCTCCCCCGCGAAGAGCTGTCCTTCGTGCAGCGAGCAGTACGACGCGGACGTCCTCTTCTGCCCGAGGGACGGCACCCCGCTCGCGAGCCTGCGGACCCCGTCGCTCACGGCCGCGGACAAGGACCCGTACGTGGGCATCGAGCTCGGCGGGCAAATCCGGGTCAAGCACCTCATCGGCATCGGCTCGATGGGGCGCGTCTACCGTGCCTTCCAGGGCGGGATCGAGCGGGACGTGGCGGTGAAGATCCTCCACCGCGAGCTGTCCGGCAACGCCGAGCTGGTGAGCCGTTTCCACCGCGAGGCCAAGGTCGCGAGCCGCCTCGTGCACCCCAACGTGGTGCAGGTGCTGATGACGGGCACGCTGCCTCCCTCGCCCGATCCAGGCCTCGGCGGGGAGCTCTACCTCGTCATGGAGCACCTCGACGGCATCTCTCTGCTCTCGGCCCTGGCCGCCGCCGGCACCGACGAGGGCAGCGCCGCGCTCCCGCTGCCCCGGGCGCTCCACATCGCCTTGCAGGTCTGCGACGCGGTGGGCGAGGCCCACTTGCAGGGCATCGTTCACCGCGATCTCAAGCCCGAGAACGTGATGCTCGTCCGCCGCGGCGAAGACCACGATTACGTCAAGGTCCTCGACTTCGGCATCGCCCGCCTCGACTGGGCCGATCGCGACATGGCCACGCAGGCGGGGCTGATCTTCGGCACGGCGAAGTACATCTCCCCCGAGGGCGCCGAGGGGCAGCCCGTCACCCCCGCGGCCGATGTCTACTCGATCGCGACGATGCTCTACCAGATGCTCGCCGGCCGCACGCCCTTCGAGGGCGACTCGCCGGTGGCGCTCCTCGTGCAGCACACCCACGCGCCGCCCGCCGAGCTGCGCTCCATCGCCCGTGCGAGCTACGTGCCCGCCCCGCTCTCGGCGGTGATCATGCAGAACCTCGCCAAGAAGCCGGCCGAGCGCGCCCAGAACGCGCGCCTGCTCGCGCGCGACCTCGTGACCGCCGCGCGGGCGAGCGGCCTCTACCCGGAGGAGCTCTCGCAGTCGACGCTCTTTTCACCGGCCAACCTCGGCGTCGTCAAGCTGGCCTCCAAGGAGCGCACCAAGCAGCACGAGCTGTCGGCCGAGCTCGCCGCGAAGATCGGGGGGATCGCGGCGGCGCCGTCCACCCCGCGACGCGACGAAGGGGCCGCGACGCCGCTGCCCGCGACGCCCGCGCCGACGCTGCCTTCCCGCGAGATCAAGGCCGATCCGCCGCTCGATCCGACGCTGCGAGGCGCGCCTCCGTCGGCGATGCCGGAGGCCTCGGTGCCGAGCACGGCCCCGCCCGGCGCGCCCGACCTCGACTTCGACGGAGGCGCGGCGGGCCATGGCAAGGCGTCCGGCGGCTCGACCATGCAGGGCACGGAGACCTCGCTCTCGCCCGACGGATCGCCGGCCCGGCCGCGCCGCGCGAGGGTCACGCGCCTCGCCGCCATCCTCGCCTGCACGCTGGTCGCAGCGCCCCTCCTGGTGATCGGCGGGCTGCGCCTCGGCGGGCACGGGCAAGAGCAGGCCGACTCGCTCGACGCCGCGATCGACGAGGCGAACGAGCAGATGCGGCGCCACGCCTGGGACGCGCCGCCCGGCAAGAACTTCAAGGAGACGACGGATCGCGCCCTCTTGCGCTTCCCGAACAACCCGCGCCTGCGCGAGCTGCGGCACGACGCGGCCGGTCGGGTGCTCACCGACGCGCTCGGCCGCAAGTACGCGGGCGACGCGCCCGAGGCGCTGCGCCTGGCCCACCTCGCGCTCGACCTCGACCCCGAGCTGACCACCGCGCAGCACCTCGCCGCCGAGCTCGACGGCCCGCGCGCCCCGGAGATCGCCCCCGCTGCGAGCGGCAGCGCCGCCCCCCTCGATCGCCGTCCTCCCCCGCAAAAGAAGGGCGGGCGCGATCTCAAGCCCGACGGCCGCACGGCGGCTCCGTCGGCCACCCCTTCGGCCAATGCTTCGGCGCTCCCCGGTGCGCTGCTCCCGACGCCGGCGCCTCCGCCGCCGCCCTCGGCCCCTCCCGCCGCCACGGGCCCCTGGCTGTGATCATGCCGATCCCCTCGCTCTCACGCGCCTCGATCCGTTCTTCGATCGGCGCCGCGCTGGCGCTCTCCGCGCTGCTCTCCGCGTCGCCTTCGCGGGCCGACGACACCTCGGCCGCCCGCCGCGCCGCGGCCGCCCGCGAGCAGGGCCGCCCCTACACCATGGCCGAGGTGAGCACCGGCTTCCTCGCGCTCCCCGCGGCCGAGGTCTGCCTCAAGTCGCTCACCGACTGCTCACGCGGCGAGCTGTCTCTGGCCTTCGGCCTGCACAATGTTTACCGCATCGAGCGCTTCGGCCTCGGCGCCGGGATCGAGTGGGCGACCACCCTCCGCAACGACGCAGCGCGCGGGGCCGAAGATCTGGAGCGCAACCATTCGCGCCGTTACTTCCTCGTCGAGGCGGTCGGCCGCTACTACTTCATCCGGAGCAAGGCCTGGGAGTGGTGGGGAGGCGTGCGGATCGGCGGGGTCGTGATCAACGACTCCTGGTCGGTGAAGAGCGATCGGGAGCCGGTCTACGACAGCTACACGGTGGGCCCGCGGGCCGCCACGCTCGGCACCGAGGGACTCTCCGCGGGCGCCGGCGTCGGCGGTGAGTGGACCTTCGCCCGCAACTGGTCGATCGGCGCCAAGCTGCAATACGCGAGCTGGTTCCTGCCCACCGAGCGGAAGACCTCGCCCACGGTGGACGTGGCCTCGCTCGGCGGCCGCGTGGACATGTTCGACGTGGGGTTCTTGCTCGCCTACCGGATCGCGCTCTGACCGCGCGATCCAGTACTTTTACCTTCGCGCGACGCGCTCACTCCTGCACGGTGTAGCAGAGGCTCAGCGACGGGGCGTGGCCGGGGGTGAGCGGGCTCTGGCCCCACATCCGCGTCGCGGCGTTCGCCTGGCTCAGGTAGAGCCCGTTCTGCAAGTCGCTCATCGCGTGCGGGCCCGTGAGCGCGATCGAGAACTGCCCGTTGGCGAGGCCGCGGTTCATCCCGCTGCCGAGCAGCGCGCCGAGCGCGGGCCGGTTGTTCCACGTCACGGTCGCCTCGTTCCACGGGGCGAGGATGGTGCTCACGCTGACCGCGCGGGCCGTGCTGCTGGTGACGCTCATCTGGTCGAGCGTGAGCGTGCCCGACTCGAAGCGCGCGCCGGTGGGCAGACCGCCGAGGTTGAAGTGGAGGAGCGACATCCGCGTGTCACCGAAGGCCACACCCGTCCAGAGCACGTGGCTGCTCCCGTTGGTGGCGTTCGGGCTGCTGCTCACGACCCAGGAGTCCGCGTCCGCGAGCATGTTCACGCAGGTCGGGTCGCATGCGTCGCCGAGGCCGTCCTGATCGGTGTCGTTCTGTGACGGGTTGTGATCCGCGGGGCAGTTGTCGTCGCCGTCGCACACGCCGTCCAGATCGGTGTCCGTCTGACCGGCGCAGGGGCCCCCCGCGCAGAGCGTGCGGAACTTCCAGGCGCGATCGTTGTTCGGGCCGAGCCAGCTCGTGCTGAGGAAATCCGAGGAGGCGTTGAGATCCGCGGTGAAGTAGGTCTGGTGCGTGCCGGCCGGCGCCACCGAGGCCTGCGCGAAGAAGGGCGCGTCCCAGCGGATCCAGTAGCGCGTCCCGGCCGTCACGTGCATCGCGCGCGGGAAGCGCCCGCCGGCCCAACCATTCTGGAGCGTCCCGGCGATGCTGGCCTCGTTGGTCATGAGGAACCCGAAATAGGGCGCGCCGGGCCGGCCGTTGTCGTCCTCGAGGAGGCTCACGTAGTGGGTCTGGTTGCTCTCGCCGGTGAAGATCTCCAGACCGTAGAGATCGAGCGATGACGACGGCGTCCAGGCGATCGCCACCGTGCTCGTGAACCAGTCCATCATCGCGCTGTCGTCGTACGCGTCGTCCTGGTTGTTGTCGCCGCCGCACACGGCGATCGCCTCGCATGCGTCGCCCACGCCGTCGCCGTCCACGTCGGACTGGAAGTAACCGCCGAGCTCCTGGCCGATCGCGTTGGGGACGTCCACGCAGTTGTCGCATGCGTCACCGAACCCGTCGCCGTCGCTGTCGAGCTGCTGGGGGTCGGCGTGGCTCGGGCAAACGTCGACGTCGTCGCACACGCCGTCACCGTCGATGTCCGACGCGCAGGGGCCCGGCACCTGGGCCGACGCCACGCCCGCGAGCAAGCAGAGGCTGAGCGCCGCCGCGCTCGACGAGAGCGCGCGGCGGAAACGACCGGCGAACAGACCACCACCGACAGAGACGATCGAGACTCGATTCATGACGGACCTCCGAATGGAAAAGGACACTCACCCCGTTGTGGAACACTGGCTCACAACGTCTCCACGCGACGCAAAGGGCAGCTCCGGAGAGCGGGCGCCTCTTGCGTCGATCGCGGATGAGCGCGAGCTGTCCTGGGCTACGCAGCCTCCCGGGGCCGGTGGACACGAGCGCCGAAAAAAAATCGAGGGCGCCGCCCGCGGCGGCCGGAGCCGGCTCCTTGACAGGGTCCTCACCCCTCGCTTCTGCTATCGAGCTACCCCTGTTGACCCTCACCGCGCTCTCCCCCGACCCGGTCCACGCGTTGCTCGATCGCGCGCTGCGCGGGCACGCCGACGCGCAAGAGGAGCTGATCCGCAAGGTGCTCCTCCCGGTGGCCGACGCGGCGGCCTCGCGGCACCTCTTCGGGCGGGCGAGGCGTCATTTCGAGAAGGAGGACGTGGTGCAGGGCGTCCTCATCCACCTCGTCGAGGACGACTGGAAGAAGCTCCGCCGCTTCGACCCGAAGGAGGGGAGCCTCGTCGCCTTCCTCATGAGCGTGGTCAAGAACTGGATCCGCGATCACATCCGCCGCCTGCCCCCGCCCGAGCCGGTGGCCGACCCCGATGAAGGAGGCGGGCCGACGAGCAGCCCCGAGAGCGCGGCCCAGCGCCGGGAGATCTGGTCGCGCCTGCTCGACCAGCTCGACGAGCGCGAGCTGCTCCTCTTCCGGTGGGTCCACCTCGAAGGGGTCCCGCGGGCCGAGGTGGCCGCGCGCCTGCAAGTCTCGATGGAGGCCGTTTACAAGCAGATCCAGCGGATGGAGGACAAAGTGAAGTCCACCGTGTCCAGACCGGAGAGCGCGGTGCGTACCCCGGCGGGGAAGAGCCCGTGAGCGAGCCCAAGGTCCCCAACGGCAGCGGTGATCCGTCCTCCGAAGGAGGAGGCGGAGCCGCGCCCGGCGACGAGCGCGATCCCGAGCTTCTGGCCCTCGCGGAGGCGCTCCGCAAGGATCGCGACCCGATCGCGGCGCTGCTCCGCCCGCTCGACGGCGCGGCAGCGGATCGCGCGGTGAGCCGGGCGCTCGAGGCAGCGCGCGCGGGCCGGAACGGCGCGGAGAAGGCCGAGGGGGTCAAGGTGGTGGCCCTGCCCCGGCGGGCGCCTGCCCCGCGCTGGGTGCTCCTCGCGGCGGCGGCGATGGTGGGGCTCGCGGCCGCCGCAGCGCTGACGATCGGCCGGCCACGCGCGGTCGATCGCACCGCCTATTCGTTGGAGGTCAAAGGAGATGCCGATCAGCGGGGCGACGATCCGGCCTCGGCGTCGCGCCCGGTGCGCCTCCGGCCGGCCACGCGCCTCTCCATCCGCCTCACCCCGCAAAAGCCCGCGCGCGACAAATCCGTGCGCGTGCTCCTCGTGCGGGAGGGCAAGGCGCGGCTGCTCGATCGGGTCGCGCATGCCGTCACGCCGGACGGCGCGATCGTCATCGAGGGCCCGGCGCGCGAGGTGCTGGGCGACCAGCCGGATGGGCCGGCCGAGCTCGTGCTCGTGGTCGGCCGCGCGGTGCCGGACGACGAGGCGCTGCTCCGGATCGCGCCCGATCGCTCGTACCAGCCCGACGCCGATTTCGACGTGGAGCGCCGCGCCCTCGTGCTCGAAGACTGGGGCGCGACCCGGCGCGGCGGGGGCGAAGGCGGGGTGCTCTTCGCCGGCTGCGACGCGGTGCTCGCCGGCCCGGCCTGCGAGGTCGCGCCCGCGGCGAAGCTGCGCTTCTGGGTGAGCGGTACAGCCCTCGATGTCACGGTGAAGATCGATGATCGCCCCGCGGCTCCGGCGCGGGAGGCGGCCGATGGAGGCGCGCGCCTCTCGATCGAGGTGCCGGCCGGGGCCCGGGAGATCAGCCTGATCGACATGACCGGCGCGCCGCTGCTGCGCCTGCCGCTGCGACCCGCCGCGAGCGCACCTGCGCTCGCCGAGGCGCGCCGCGCGATGCAGGAGAACAAGCTCGACGAGGCCGAGGCGAGGCTCGCGGCGATCGAGGGGCAGCCCGATCTCGCCCTCGCGGCCCTCCGCCTCCGCGCGCGCATCGCCCGGCGGCGGGGCGGCGGCGCCGCCATGAAGGACCTCTTCGCGCAGGCGATCGAGCGCGCCCACGCCGCGGGGCGAACGTCCGACGAGGCCGAGGATCGGCAGCTCCTCGCGTACCACGCGATGGTGCGGGAGGTCGATCTCTCCGCCGCGCGCCGCGGCCTCGCCGATACGCTGGCGCTCGAGGCCGGCTGCCCGGAGTGTCGCGTCGACGGCGCCTACTCCCGCGGCCTGCTGGCCGGCGAAGAGGGGCGCCTCGACGAGGCGCTGCGCTGGCTCCGCGCGAGCATGCGCGACGCCGATCGCCTCGGCCTCGGCGCGCAGCTCGCCGCCGCGCAGAACCAGCTCATCGACGCGCTCACCACGCTCGGCCGTCACCGCGAGGCCCGCGCGCTGCTCGCCGTCTCGCTGAAGGACGCGGGCGCGTCGGCCGACCCTTGCTCGCGGGCCCGGCTCACCACGAGCGCCGCCTCGGCGCTGACCCGCGCGGCCGATGGCCCGGAGAGCGCCGCGCTCGCGGAGTCGACCGCGATCGAGGCCGAGGCCCTCGCCCGCGCGCGCTGCCCGGCCGATCACGCCGGGACGCTCGTGAACCTGGGCTTCGCGGAGGTCGCGACAGGGCACGTCGATCGCGCCGCCGCGCATCTCGCCGAGGCCCGCCGCGCGGCCCTGCCCGGCGACGAGCGCGCCGCCGCCTGGATCGAGGCGCTCGCCGTGGAGATCGATCTCAAGCTCCACCCCGAGGCCGCGCTCGCGGCGGCCGCCGCGCTCGACAGGCGCAGCGGGAGCGCGGCGAGCCCCGAGCTCGCCTTCCGCGCCGCGTCCGGCCGGGCCCGTGCCCTCGACGCGCTCGGCCGCGCGCCCGAGGCCCGCGAGGCCCTCGACGAGGCCGAGCGAGCCCTCGATCGGTGGAGCGCGCGCATGCCGCTCGGCGAGGGGCGCAAGAGCTTCTTCGAGGCGCAGGCGCGCTGGGCCCGCTTCGCCGTCGACGCGCAGGTGCGCGCCGCCGAGGCCGAGCCCCCCGGATCCGCCGCCCGCGCCGAGGCCGTGCGCAGGGCCGCCGCGCTCGCAAGGCGCAGCGAGGCGCGCTTCTTCGACGCGAGCGCGGGCGCCGAGCGGGACGATCCGGACGCGCGCGCCGATCGCGCGGCGAGCCCGGGAGCGCCCACGGACACGAGGGCCGCCGCGCCCGGCACCGTCGTCCTCACGTTCCATCCCATCGAGCAGGGCTGGGCCGGCTTCGCCGAGATCGCCGGGGGCGACGCGATCCTCGCCCGCCTCGGCGCCCTCGATGCCTCGTCCTTGCAGGGCAGCCCGTCGAGCCCGCCCGATCCCGCGCTCGCCCGCGTGCTGCTCGATCCCTTCGCCGCGGCCATCGAGCATGCCGAGACGCTCCGCGTGCCGGCCCTCGGCCCCCTGCGCACCATCGCCTTCGAGGCGCTGCCCTTCCGGGGTCGCCCACTGTCGTCCATCGTCAACATCGTCTACGGCTTCGCCGCCGGCCCCGCGAGCACGCCCTCTCCCCCCGCGAACGCGCCCCGCCGGGCCCTGCTCGTCACCGACCCGCGCGAGGACCTGCGCGGCGCCGCGACGAGCGGGCCCAAGGTGAGCGCGGCGCTCGGCGAGCGCGGCTACCACGTGACCTGGCTGAAGGGCGCCGCGGCCCGCCGCGAGGCCTTGCTGAACGCCCTCGGCGACCCTGCCACGGCGCTGTTCCACTACGACGGCCACGCCCGCTTCGAGGGCCGCGACGGCCTGCGCGCCGCGCTCGATCTCGGCGACGCGCCGCTCACCGTCGCCGACGTGCTCGCCCTCCCCCATGTGCCCGACACCGTCGTCCTGCTCGGCTGCGCCACCGCGCGCGACGACGGGATGGGCCTCTCCCAGGCCTTCCTCACCCGCGGCGCGCAGCAGGTGCTCGCCTCGGTGGACGACGTGCCCGACGATCTCTCCCGGCAGATCGCCGAGCGGCTCTACGCCGGCGCCTCTCCGAACGAGAGCACGCCCTCCCTCGCCCCGCTCCTGCGCTCGGCCACGGCCCCGCTCCGCGACGCACCAACGTGGCTCTTCCGGGTCCTCGTCCGCTGACGCGACGACCTCCGTCCAGGAGCCCCGCGCCGGTGCGTACCGAGCAGCAACGCCCCTCCACCACGACCTCCACGCCCACGGAGATCTCCATGCCCCGACCGTCCTCGATCCACCGATCTGCGCTCGCGCTCTTCCTCCCGCTGTCTCTCGCCGCCCTCGCTGCGTGCAAAGGAGACGGCGGATCGACCGGCAGCGGCGGCCACGGCGGCAGCGCCGATCCATGCGCGTCGATGCCCGAGGCGCCGGCCGCGACCGGCACCGCCGACCCTTGCCGCTACGCGATCTCGGCGCCCTCCGCCGGGATGCCGGTCTGCCCGGTCATCGCCTCCTGGACCGAGTCGCCCCTCGGCGGCCCGGACCCGACCAAGCCGCGCCACTGCGTCTACGAGTGGTCCGATCCGAGCGCGGCGCCGACGAACGCGGACCTCATGGCGCTGCCCGCAGGCGTGAGCCCGGCATGCACGTACGTCACGCCCCAGGGCGCGGCCGACAACGTGAGCCGGTGGGCGCGGCAAGCGCTGATCGACGCGGCGGGGCAGCCGCTCGGCGCCTCGAAGAGCGGGATCGACGCGCGCGTCCTCGTGCTCGACACGGTGCCGGAGGCGGCCATGGCCGGCGCGCATCCTCCGCCGGAGGCGCAGCACGGGCTCACCCTGGCGCGCCTCATCGGCGACCTCGCGTGCGCGCCGACGGGGAGCTGCGCGGTCGGGGTGCGGACCGCCCTCGGCATCCCGCGGCTCGTCGATCCCGACACGCGGCAGCCGCACCTCAACGCGGACGGCGGCGCCTTCGGCCTGCTCACCGACGCGGCGTCCAGGCTGTGGGACGAGGCGCGCCGGTACCGCGATGAGCTGCACGACGCGGCGCTGGGGAACCTCGATCTCAAGACGGTCCCGGCCCGGGTCGTCGTGGTGTCGGCCTTCGGCTTCGACAACGAGACCGGCGTCGATCGCTGCGACGATCACCCGGCCGGCTCGTCGCGGCGCGAGGTGAAGGCGCTGTACGAGGCGTACCAGGCCTCGGCATGCCTCGGGATGCTGCACGTCGCCGCCGCGGGCAACAGCAACGGCGACGGCGACGCGCAGGGCGGGATGCTCTGCCCGGCGCGCTGGGACCACGCGATCGTCCCGAACGACGCCGACTGCGCGACCCTGTGGGGCGGGCAGGCCGATTTCGCTCAGATCAAGGCCGACTACCAGGCGGTGACGAACAAGAAGTACGCGAGCGATAAAATCGCGCTCTTCCAGCCCGCCAAGGCCGATCACCCCGCCGACGCGCTGCTCAGCGTGGCCGGGGTGGACTACGCGGGGGAGCCGCTCGTGCTCTCCCGCCCGGGCGCCTGCGCCGAGGCCGCGGCGATCGGCCTCGGCGGCGCGAGCTGGATCGACGACAAGGACGTCCCGCCCTTCCTCTTCGGCACCTCGGTGAGCGCGGCGGTGGCCGGCGCGAGGCTCGCCCTCGCGTGGCGGACGTCGATCGCGAAGGCGCCGGTCGACCTCACCGATCAGGTCCGCGCCGCCGCCCACGCGATCCCTTTCCAGCGCAAAGGCCACTGCGACCCGCCCGTCGCGGTGGCGTGCGAGGGCACGATCCCGTGGATCGGCGAGCCGCCCGCGCCGATCCTCACGCAGAACCCGCCGATGCCGGACAAGGTGAAGGACGATCTGCGCGCCTGGCCGGACCGGCACCTCGTCGATCCCCCGGGCGAGGCGGTGTGCGTGGAGCGCATCCCCCACTGCGCGCGGGCGTCCGTGGCCGCGACGACGGCGCTCTGGCCGCAGCCGGTCGAGCCGATCTGCGTGAAGTGCGGGATCTTCGTGATCGGGAACAACAACACCGGAGATCCGGAGCTGTGGCTCGACGGGAACACGACGTTGACGACGCGCGACATCGCGAGCGCCGCGCTCATCGTCGAGGACTCGAGCGGGACGGTGCTGCTCACCAAGCGGCTCGCCGCCACCGATCTGACGAGCCCGACCACCGTGGTGCTGAGCGGCGTCTCACCCACGATCTTCCGCAATTCGCGCGCGTGGATCTCGGTGTACACGACCACCGGCCGCTCGCTCAGCCAGGCGATCTTCGTGATCGAGTGAGGTGGGTCTCGCTCACTCCGGGCAACCCTGGGCGATCCAGCTCCAGATGAGCCGGTACTCCCCGGGGTTGTTGTCGAAGTAGTTGGGCTTGCCCGGATCGTCGTCGCCCGGGTCGGCGGTCGTGTTGGACGGCGGCATCCGGCGATCACCGTGGTCGCCGAAGCGCGCGCCGCTCTTGCCGAACCACTTGAGGCCGATGGCCGACGCGCCCTTGTCCTCGTCGGGGCGGGTGCGCCGCGCGAGCGGTGAGACCGCGGGCGCCCCGAGCTCCACCATGTACTCGACGGCGGTGATGCCCTTGACGCAGGCGTCGAGGCCGGCCGGATCGTTCGGGAACTGCTCCTCGCACGCCTCTTCTTCTTCCCCGAAGGCGAAGTTGAAGCTCACCACGTCCTCGTAGGTCACCAGCGGGAACCCGCTCGTCATCCCGTCCTTGCTGTGGCAGCTCACGCAGCGCACCGCGAAGATCGGCTGCACATCCTTGGTGTACGTCACCACCTCGTGCGTCTCCGGCTTGCCCACGTCCACGGGCAGCGCGATCGCCTTGCCGGAGGCGTCGATGGCGCCCGCGCCCGCGTACCGCTGATCTTCGATCGCCGCGATCACCACGATCGGCGCGGTCGGCGGCGCGTCGAGCGTGACCGCCACCGTCCCGTCGATGTCGGGCTCGGTCTTGCCCCCGACGATCTTGTCCCGCACCTCGCCGGTCATCACCCCGTTCAGCTCTCCCTTGTCGCACGGCAGGAGCCCGGAGCTCTCGCCGTCGATCGTGCAAGGCAGCATCAGCCCGCGGTGCTTGCGCGGCGAGTCGGGATCCTGGAAGGCGGTGATCGGCTTGAGCGCGTTGTCCTCGAACGTGTAGAGCCAGACATCGGTGAGGACCGGCGTGGCGCCGTCCTTGACCGTGATCGTGAGGACGTTGCCCTGGAGGCCGAGCGTCACCGCGACGCTCTTCTCCACGAAGGTCGGCGCCGCGCCGCCCCCGCCGCTCCCCGCGCCGCCGGTCCCGGACGTGGTGGCCCCGGTGGTGACGGTGGTGCTGCTGGTCGACCCTCCGGCGCCGGTGGTGGTCGAGCTGCCGCCGCACGCTGCGAGCAGGCCGGAGATGAGCGGTATCAGCGTCAGGAGAGAGAAAGATCGTTGCATCGGAGGCCTCCAACGGCGCCCGCAGGTCCGAGAATGGGCGCGCCAAGCTGGAGAATATGAAAGTGAAAATCTCATTCAAGAAATACTTTTCTTCATTTTGTAATTAAATTTAATTTAACAAACGGTTTGCTCGCTCCCTCCTCCAGGCGCTCCTCACCCGCGATCGGCGCCCCTCCGACGTGGCCATGGAGCGCCGGTGCGCGCGCGGATCGCGCGATCGAGGGGGTGGCCGAGCGCGGGCTCGCGCCTATGCGCCGGCGAGGAGCGCGCGGTCGGCGTCGAGCGAAGCGCGCAGGAAATCCAGGACCATCCGCACGCGCCGGGTGTGGCGCAGATCCTTGTGGACGGTGAGCCAGATCGTCTGGCGCGGCTCGTCGGGGAGGGGGATGCGGCGGAGCGTGGGCTCGGGATCGCCGAGGTAGCGCGGGATCAGGCCGAGGCCTCCGCCTGCGCGCGTCGCGCTCAGCACGGCGGCGGTGAGGTTGCTCATGAAGGTGACGCGCGCCCCGGGGCAGAGGCGCGTGAGCCAGGCGAGCTCGATCCGATCGAGCGTGAGGTCCGAGAGCAGGATCGGGTGGCGCGCGAGATCGGCCGGCGAGCGCGGGGTGCCGCAGCGCTCGAGGTGCTCCTCGCTCGCGTAGAGGGCGTGGGCGATCTCGCCGGCCCGCGAGACGGCGAGGCTGTCGTGCTCGGAGCGGAAGAAGCGCACCGCGACGTCGGCCTCGCGGCGGCCGAGATCGAAGACCGCCGGGCCGAGCATCAGCTCCACCGTGAGGCCCGGGTGCTCGCAGCCGAAGCGGGCGAGGCGCGGCGCGAGGTAGGCCGCGCCGAAGGTCTCGGCCGAGGTGACGCGCACCACGCCTTCGACCTCCGTCCTCCGCGACGCGGAGCAGCGCTCGAGCTGGAGCACCGCGGCCTCGACCTGCTCGATCTCGGGGAGGATCTGCTCCGCCTCGAGCGTCAGCGTGTAGCCCGCGCTCGTGCGCGTGAAGAGGCGCACCCCGAGGTCGCCCTCGAGCGCCTCGATCCGCCGGCCCACGGTGGTGTGATCGACCTTGAGCGCCCGCGCGGCCCGAGCGAGCGACCCGGCCTTGGCGAGCGCGAGGACATAGCGCAGATCGTCCCAGTTCATGGCTCCTGACCTCCGAGGATGATCGCCGACGCGGGCGCAGGGCTGGGGATTTTTGCACGGGCTCCGTGGATGGCTGCCCTCTGCCGCGAGGCCCGATCCGAGCGCACAGATCGGGTCATGCAAGCGCATGTCACCCTCCGGATCCTCGCCGCCCCGTCCGTCCTCCCCGTCGCGCCCGAGAGCGCCCGCCCGGCGCCCTTCTCCCGGCAAGCCAGGTCCACGCCGATCGCGGAGCAGGCGATCGCGTTCCTGCTCCTCGCCGCCTCCGCCGCGCCTCCGGCCCTGCTCGCGTGGATCACCCTCGGGTGACCGCGATCGGGCTCGACGCGCGCCGCCGGTTGCGCTGTTGGCACGAAGCGTCGATCGTGCAACAGTCCGTTGCGTGAACGCAACGGCCTCCCTCGACGAGATCGCCGCCTTCGTCCACGTGGTCAAGGCCGGCTCCTTCACCGCGGCGGCGGCGCAGCGGGGCGTGCCCAAGTCGACGCTGAGCCGGGCCGTCACGCGCCTCGAAGAGTCGCTGCGGAGCCGGCTGCTCCAGCGCCCGGCCCGCGAGCTCTCGCTCACCGACGCGGGGCGGGCCTTCTACGATCGCGTGGCGCCGCATGTGGCCGGGCTCTCCGACGCGGCCGAGTCGGGCGCGGGCGGCGACGATCAACCGCGGGGCGTGCTCCGCATCACGGCGCCCCTCGATGTCGGCGAGGCGTTCCTGGCCGAGCTGCTCGTGCGTTTCACGGCGCGCTACCCGCTGCTCCGCGTGGAGGTCGATCTCTCCACGCGCAAGGCCAACCTGATCGGCGAGGGGATCGACGTGGCCCTGCGCGCGACGGGGAAGATGGACGACGCCAACCTCGTGGCCCGCCGGGTGGGCGCGACCGAGGGGCAGCTCTTCGCGGCGCCCTCGTACCTCGCGCGGCGCGGCACCCCGTCGAGCCCGGAGGAGCTCGTGACGCACGAGTGCGTGCTCTTCCGGCCGCGCGAAGGCAGCGCCGAATGGGTGCTGCGCGGGCCCGCCGGCGAGCGGACGGTGACGGTGAGCGGCCGGATCGCGGCCTCCGATTTCAGCTTCGTGCGCTCCGTGCTCCGCGTGGGCGCGGGCATCGGCCTCCTGCCCTCGATCGGCGCGGCGCGCGACGTAGCCGAAGGGAACCTCGTCCGCGTGCTCCCGGGCTGGTCCCGCACCGCAGGTACGCTCTACGTCGTCTACCCGGTGACGCGCCACCTGCCGAAGAAGGTCGCGGTGTTCCGCGACTTCGTGCTGGAGCACGGGCGCGCCTTCGGGCTCTGAGGCGCCGCGCGCCGAGGCGCGCCCACGGTCGCGCAGAAAAATCGGGAGGCATTTCGCCGGGAGCACACTAGGCTCCCGCCGTGCTCTGCCCGCGCTGCCACCGCGCCTTCGACGATCCGTCGCTGCGCTTCTGCACCGACGACGGCGCGGTGCTCTACGAGCCCAAGGCCTCGCTCATCCCGGCCAAATCGACCAAGGAGCTCGGCGCGATCGTCGACGGGCGCTACGCGATCGAGGGGCTGCTCGGCCAGGGCGGGATGGCGCGGGTCTACCTGGCCAAGGACGTGGCAAGCGGCGAGCGGGTGGCGCTGAAGATCCTCGGCAGCGAGCACCGCGCCAACCGGGAGACGCGGGAGCGCTTCCTGCGCGAGGTGGAGGTGGCCGCGGAGATCGGCCACCCCAACATCATCAAGGTGCTCGACGCGGGCGAGCGGCAGGACGGGTCGCCCTTCCTCGTGCTCGAGCTGCTCACCGGCGAGTCGCTCGGCGAGCTGCTGCGGCGCGAGCGCGTGATCGATCCGAGGCTCTCGCTCCCGTGGATCCGGCAGATCGCGTCGGCCGTGGCCGCGGCGCATGCGGCCGGGGTGATCCACCGCGACATCAAGCCCGACAACGTCTTCCTCGTCGGAGAGCCACCGGGCCCGCGCCTCGTCAAGGTGATGGACTTCGGCCTCGCCAAGCTGCGTGAGGCGCCGAAGACCATCGCCGGGCTCACGCTCGGCACGGTGCCGTACATGGCGCCGGAGCAGGCGGTCGCCGACGCGCTCGACGGCCGGACGGACGTCTACGCGCTCGGCGTGCTGATGTACCGGATGCTCGTCGGACGCCTGCCCTTCGCGATGCAGGACGACGCGATCCTCGTCGCCCATCACCTCTTCGTCGACCCGCCGCGGCCGACCGCGATCCACCCCGGGCTCGATCCGCGCATCGAGGGGGTGATCCTCACGGCGATGCGCAAGCGCCCCGTCAACCGGCACCCCTCGATGAACGACCTGCTGGAAGACATCGAGCGCCTGCTCGGCCTTCGCCCCGGCGATCCGCTCGTGGTGCCGCTCGCCGTCGAGCCCGATGTCTACGAGCCGCAGAACCGGATCTCGCAGACTGCCGCGCGTCACCTCGCGAGGATGATCGGCCGCGGCGCCTGAAGGCCCTCAATCGCCCCTGGATCGAAGCACTGCCAGGGCCCGCTCGGTCAGCGCGAGGCGCTCTTCCAGAGGCGGGAGCGCCTCGCCGAGCGCGGGCAGGCAGCTCGACAGCAGCCGATCTTGCAGCTCGCAGAGCTCCCGGGCCTCGGCCGGCGGGAGGTCGATCGTCTCGCGCGGGCGCTGGAGGAGATCGATCGCCAGGCGGAGACGCTCGAGCGCGGCGGGGCTCGGGGCGGGCACGTCGACCCCGAAGCGCTCGCGCAGCCAGCGGGGCTCTCCGGCCAGATCTGCGGCGAGCTGCGCGCTGCCCTCGATCGCCCGCGCCTTGAAATCGGCGGGCGCAGTGAAGGGATCGGGGAGCCAGAGCATCACCCGCACGAAGGTCCGCCCGAGGTCCTCGAAGGCCAGGCGGCCGTGCAGGCAGCGGTGGTTGTTGACGAGGAAGACCTCGCCGGCCGCGGAGCGAAACTGCACCTTCGGCGCGCGATCGACGAAGACCTGGAACCGCCGGGCGATGTCGCACGCCGGGTCGGGGAAGGGCGGGTGGTACGCGATAAGGTGGCCTCGCCGCAGCGAGACCGTCGGCCCCCAGTGGTCGGCCTCGGCGAACTGGAGGCGGCGGGGTACGCGAAAGAGCGCGGCAAAGAGCGCTGGATCTTCGGCCTCGATGACACGGAGCAGGGCCCAGGTGTCGAGCAGGAGCGTGTCGCCCGCCTCGGCGGCGGGCTGCTTGCAGAGCATCACGAGCGCGCTCGGCGGGATGCCGAGGGCGGGCCCGTCGGTGTGGATCTTGGCCTCGCGGATCGAGCGCCAGTAGCCGGTTCGGAGCGGGTCCCTCGGGTCGGGCCGGATCTCCTGGCAGCGCATGCGGAGCGGCTCGGCGCCGAAGAGGAGGCGGCAGATCGCGGGCGGATCGCCCGTCATCCCGAGGAGCTCGGGGGCATGGAATCGAGCGTAGCCACGGTCGTCGAGCTCGGCCTGGATCCGCGGGCGATCCTGGGGGCCGCGGAAGATCCAGGGCTCGTCGGACATCGCCGCGATCGTAGGCGACGGCGGCGGCGCCTTCAATCGGCGTCGCGCCCGGGTTGACGCACCCCCGCCGGATCGCTAGGCGGGGGTGCGCGCCGCGATCCGCCCGCCGGCCACCGCGAGCGCCGGAGACTTCCCATGGCTTTCGACCTGTCCACCGTCGGCTTCACGACCAAGCCCCACGCGCTCCCCTACGACTGGAAGACCGTCGCCACCTACACGCTCGGCATCGGCGCCAAGCGCGACGAGCTCGCGTACCTCTACGAGGGCCACAAGGACGGGATGAAGGTCTTCCCGACCTTCGCCGTCGTGCCGACCTACGGGCCGGTCACCGAGATGCTCTTCAAGTGCAACGCCGACATGGCCATGGTCGTGCACGGCGGCCAGAGCATCCGCCTGAACCGGCCGATCCCGTCGAGCGGCACCCTGGAGACGACGGGGACGATCGCCGGCATCTACGACATGAAGAAGTTCGGGCAGGTGATCCTCGAGACGAAGACCACCATCAAGGGCGAGCCGATCTGCGAGAGCACCTGGTCGATCATCGTCCGGGGCGCGGGCAGCTTCGGCGGGCCCCGGCCGCCCTCGTCGGGCGACGAGCCCTCGATCCCCAAGGATCGCCCCGCCGACTGGACGTTCGAGGAGACGACCTCCCCCGAGCAGGCGCTGCTCTACCGCATCTCCGGCGACCCGAACCCGCTCCACGCCGACCCGGAGTTCGCGGCGGCCGTCGGCTTCCCCCAGGGGCCGATCCTCCACGGGCTCGCCACCTACGGATTCGTCGCTCGCGCGATCGTCAAACATGCGGCGGGAGGCGATGGAAACCGCCTCCGCTCGTTCAACGCTCAGTTCCGCAAGCCGGTGTGGCCCGGCGACACCATCGTCACCCAGGGGTGGGACCTCGGGGGCGGCAAGGTCGCGGTCAGCGCCGGGGTGAAGGGCCGCCCCGACCCGATCCTCGCCAACACCTGGGCCGAGATCGGCTGACGCCCTCGCCGCGCTCTGCTAAGCGACTCCCGCTCACCCTCCAGCCGAGAAGATCATGAAGAAGAAGAGCCAGAAGGTCATCGAGAAGGAAGAAGAGAAGGACCTCGACGAAGAGGAGACCGAGGAAGAGGAAGAAGAAGCCTCGGACGACGGCGACGACGAGGACGAAGAAGACGAGGACGAGGACGAGCGTCCCGCCGTCTCGGCGCGCGCCGCCCGCGCGAAGACCCGCGCTCCTGCCCACGACGACCACGGCCACGATCACGACGACGAAGAAGAGGCCGACGACGAGGAGGAAGACCCGACCTGGTGGGCCCCGCATGCCGTGATGGGCGCGCTGGTCCTCGTCGGCGTGATGGGCTTCTTCGGCGCCTTCAACAAGCTGCTCGGGGGCTTCGCCGCCAAGATGCCGGCCGGCACCGAGACGACGACCACCAAGGAGGAGCCGGCCAAGGCGCCGCCTCCCACCACGGCCCAGCCGGCGCGCCCGATGCCGCCCGGCATGGATCAGGCCCCGAAGGAGATGTTCGGCGCCAAGCACCTGCTCGTGATGTACAAGGGCAGCCGCCGCGCCGCCCCCGGCGTCGAGCGCTCGAAGGAGGAGGCGAAGGCCCGCGCGATCGAGGCGCAGAAGAAGGCGAAGGACCCGAAGAACAAGTTCGAGGATCTCGTGAAGGAGTACTCGGACGAGCCGGGCGCGGCCGCGCGCGGCGGCGATCTCGGCAAGTTCCCGAAGGGCGCGATGGTGCCCGAGTTCCAGAACGCCCTCGACAAGATGAAGGTCGGCGAGATCAGCGACATCGTCGAGACCCCGTTCGGCTTCCACGTCATCCTGCGCACGCAGTAGACGCGCACACGCTGCGCCTTCTCCGCCCATCCGTCATCGCCTCGCGCGATCGGATGGGCGGAGCTGCGTCCGCGCTCCGTCCATCACGTCGATCGAGGCGATCAGGGCGCGACGAGCGCCTTCTTCAGCCGCTCGATCTTCTCGTCGCGGCTCAGGCTCACCTTCGCGTGCTCGTCCGCGCTCATCCCGCTCCGGAGCGCGCGCGGCTCGTCGCCCACGCCGAGCACCAGCTTGCCGGCCCGCGCGAACACCCACTCGACGGGCGCGCCCTCGCCCTTGTGCATGAGGCGCACGCCGCCCTCGCCCGCGGCCTTCTCCTTCGCGGCGCCGCTCACCTTGGCGAGCGAGGCGAGCACGTCCTTGGCCTGATCGTCGTCGGCCCGGAGCAGCGCGGCGAAGCGGAAGCGCTTGTCGCCGGCGCGGTAGTAGCCGAACGCGCCGGGGCCGATGCCCGTCTCGCTCAGCAGATCCTTCGTCACGAAGCGCACGCCGAGGGGGAGGAGCCCGTCCTTCGGCAGCGCCGCCGCCGAGGGAGGGAGGCCGGCCTCGCCGGGGAGCTTGTCGCCCACCTCCTTGGCGAGCGCGGGCAGGAGCTTGTCGGCGCGGGCCTTGATCGCGGCCTCGTTGGCCGCCTCGTCGTTGTACGTCAGCTCGATCAGGAACAGGCCCTTCCACACATACGCGTTGCCGAGGCCGAGGGCGCCCGCGCCGCCCGCGGCGAGGGGCTTCGGCGTCGACTCCTCGGCCGGATCGCCCTCGCCCACCACGCGCCGCGTGAACATCGCGTAGGCGCCCTCGCTCGTCGCGAACTTCGAGAGGTACACCTCGATGGTCGCGGGCGTCCCGGCGCCGTCCACGTAGCGCACGTCGACGACCCGCCGCGCGCCGTAGCCCTTGTAGATCTCGCACTCGCCGTCGAAGAGATCGCAGATGTGATCGAGCGGGAGCGAGGCGCCCTCGCCGAAGGTCTTCTCGCCGCCGTTGGGATCGAGGCAGTAGCCGCCGCTCGCCGGCGGGAAGAAGGGCGCGCTCTGGGCGTCGGCGAGCTTGCCCGGCGAGGCGCATGCCGCGGGCTTCTGGGGCGGCGGCGGAGGCGGCGGCTCGCGGCGGCTCTCCTGGGATTTTCCGCACCCCGAGAGCCCGAGCGCGAGCACGAGCGCCGCCCCGATTTGCGATTGTCTTGCGAAAAGCGCGCGGGAGAGGAGACGATGCTGATCGGAGGAGCGGCTCATGACGGGCTCTCGACCTAGCACCTTTTTTCATAGCGCCGCAATCCTTAGTGCCCGCGGCGCTCTGAGCCTCCGCCGAATCATGAGTTATTTTCATGCGTTGAAAGCAAAGCGTGAGGGCACGGACCTTGCCTTGCAGTCCATGCCGCCCATGTGCGCCCGCCAACCCAGCCATGTCGCTCGCGCCTCGGCCCGGGGCTTCACCATCGCCGAGATGCTCACGGTCGTGGCGATCATCTCGATCCTGGCCGCGAGCGCGTCGCCGATCTTCATCAACATGATGCGCGATCGCCGCGTGAACCGCGCGGCGACGCAGGTGATGGAGATGTTCCGCACCGCGCGCACCCGCTCGCTCGGGCGCAACCTGCCGATCCTGGTGCACTGGGACGCCGCGGGCGGCACCAAGGGGCGCGGGCTGCTCACCCTGACGGAGCCCAACGTCATCGACGCCGCGGCCACCACCAACTGCCTGACGACGCAGTGGCTCGACCCGACCAAGGTGCACGAGGTCATGCGCTTCGACCTCGCGATCGGGAGCAGCAACGCGGCGGGGACCAACGGCCTCTACGAGCGCGCGGTGATCAGCTTCATCAGCAACAGCGCGGCCGGCGGCGTCGAGCAGCCGACCTCCGACATCTGCTTCTCGGGCACCGGGCTCACCTACGTGACGAACGGCGGCATCATGGTCCGCATGACCAGCGTCCCGATGTTCTCGGTCTCCAACAGCGCGGCGCTCGGCGGCACCGGCCTGCGCCGCAACGTGTACATCCCCCCGAACGGCATGGCGAGGCTCGCGCTATGAGGCCCTCCATCGCGCAGGCTCGCGCCCCCCGGCGCCGGCGCGGCGGCTACACCGTCGTCGAGGTGATGATGGCCCTCGCCATCCTCACGCTCGGCGCGAGCGGCGTCATCGCGGTGCAGAAGGCCGCGCTCCTCGGCAACACGAACGCGCGCAACCTGGCGACGGCCAACGCCATCGCGAAATCGTGGGTCGAGCGGCTCCGCACCGACGCCCTCGTGTGGAACGCGCCCGGCAACGGCGACGACATCGGCGAGACGAGCTGGCTCAAGCAGTCCGATCCGAACAACCCGAACCAGCCCTGGCTGACGCCGAACGAGGTGCTCGCGCCCGCGCTCGCCGGCTCGCCCGACAGCGACGTGCTCGGCGTCGACATCTTCCCGGCCGACCCCGGCCCGCCCGCCTCGGCCTTCTGCACCCAGCTCCGCTTCACCCGCTTCCCCCAGAACGTGCTGCCCGCCTACCGCAAGATGATCCGCGCGGAGATCCGCGTCTTCTGGGAGCGCAGCGGCAAGCCGATCGACTGCGCGATCGCCCCGAACCCGGTGGAGGGCGACGTGGGCCGCTACGGCTTCGTCTACGTCACCACCGCCGTCATGCAGAACACCGCACCGTGAGCGCCCGGCGACCCATGAGACAACCTCACCACAGCTTCGATCTCGGCCGGGCGGCGCGGCGCGGCGCGCGGGGCTTCACGCTCGTCGAGCTCGTCATCGCCATGAGCGCGGGCCTCCTGGTCTCGCTCGCGACGATGATCCTCTCCCGGAACGCGACCCGCTTCTTCCAGCACGAGGCGCGGATCAGCGCGGCGCAGCTCTCGGCCACGCTGGGGATGAACCGCATCTCCTCGGACATCGGGCGCGCCTCCTTCCTCGGCCCGCGCAACAACCTCACCGACACCAAGCTCTGCAAGGAGGGCGTCGTCCTCCCCGCGACGATCAACACGCTCTCCGGCCTCGCGATCCAGCTCGCGGGCTCGGAGGCGGCGCACCCGGCCGACCTCGCGCAGAGCATCGCCGCCGAGAACAACATGCACCCCGACAGCATCGTGCTGAGCGGGAGCTTCGACACCGTCGAGCGCTTCGCGATCCAGGAGAAGGTCGACGGCGTCGGCAACACGGTCATCACCCTCCAGAACGACAACGCGCTCGCCCGCCTCCGCGCCCAGATCCCGCCCGGCAAGGTGCTGGCCGACGTGATCCAGCCGATCTTCAAGGCGGGGAGGATCCTCCGCTTCATCGACAACGGGAAGGGGCAGCTCAACGTCTACGGCTACATCGCCGGCGCGGCGGTGCAGGTCGTCGACGGCGTCGAGGTGGTGCAGGTGACGCTCAACTCGCCGCCCGCGCTGCCGAAGAAGCTCGCCAACTCCACCTGCGGCCTGCTCGCCAACAGCCGCGGCACCTTCGTGAGCGTGATCTCGCGCGTGCGCTACGACATCCGCAGCCTGAAGAACCACCCGGTCTACGGCCCGCTCGTCGCGTCCATCCCGGGCGTGCCGGACGCGCTGAGCGGTGACGACGGGCGCGCCGAGCTCGTGCGCGTCGAGCTCAACAACGACGGCTCGGAGGATCCGGCGACGCTCGAGCTCGTCTCCGAGTACGCGGTCGATCTCAAGTTCGGCGTGACCAAGGGCCCCGCGGTCGGCGACCCGACCTTCTTCAACCCCCTCGGCCTCACCACCATCGCGTTCGGCGACGCGGCCGTCGCCACCACGCCCGAGCTCGTGCGCGCGGTGCAGGTGCGCCTCTCCACCCGGACCCGCGCGCCCGATCGCGACACGCCCCTCACCTCCGGAGGCCGGGCGTACCGCTTCGCCGTCAAGCCGGCCCCGCTCAGGACCCGCTTCGCCCGGATGCGGACCTTGTACAACACCGTCAACCTCGTGAGCCAGTCGGGGTTTTTGTGATCCACCGAAGCACAGCGCGATCCGATCGAGCACACAGAGAGACGCGGGGCGACGCCATCCTTCGCGCGCGCCGCCGCGCCCGCGCGCGGGGCACCGCGGTGTTCATCGTCGTGCTCATGCTGACCATGCTCCTCGGCATCGGCCTCTTCGCGGCCCGCTCCGCCGCCCTCGCCACCGCGTCGAGCGGCAACATCCGGCAGGCGACGCAGACCCGCTACGCCGCCGAGTACGCCATCCTCCTCGCCGCCTCCAAGCTCTCCGACGGCGGCGCGCAGAGCTACCTCAACCAGGCCGCCAACACCGCCGTGGCCAAGGCGCAGAACTGCGAGGCGCAGGCCAACCTCGCCCGCCCCACCTGCTACAAGTTCTTCTACGGCGAGATCGAGGCCGAGCTGGCGATCCAGGGGCAGCACGTCGCCCGCAGCTACAGCTTCGGCTCGCCCGACGTCGAGAGCGACTTCAGCGTC
Source organism: Byssovorax sp. (assembly GCA_046351295.1). Lineage (GTDB taxonomy): Bacteria > Myxococcota_A > Polyangia > Polyangiales > Polyangiaceae > JAXLYT01. The sequence goes on along the minus strand of JAXLYT010000030.1, from coordinate 95,862 downwards.
GAGCTCACCGACGTCTCCGAGTTCTCCGGCACCCTGCCGGGGATGGACGGGCGCGGCGGCAACCAGACGCCCAAGTTCTACGACGTGGCGCTCACCTCGAACGCGCAGATCCGCGCGGGCCACGCCGCCCCCGGCGCCCCGCTCACCGACAAGTCGAAGGCGACGTCCAGCACCGAACGTTCGCGCGCCTACCTCCAGGTGGGCCCGATGAACCTCAACTGAGGCGAGGTGGGGCGATGACTCCGCGAATCATCCGAGAGAGAGCGAAAAGCCGCGCTAGAATCGAAGGGCTCACCCGCCCGGGAGGCGACATGCGAACGTTCCACAAGGCCCTCCTCGCCCTGTCCGCCGCTTCGGCCACCGTGCTCGGAGCGGGCGCCGCGCGCGCGCAGCTCGACATCGATCCGCCGCAGCCCAACGTGCTGCTCCTCGTCGATACCTCCGGCTCGATGGAGTACCTCATCGAGTCGACGGTGGTGAACGGCGTCGTCAAGAACAAGCTCCCGGGCGACGTGCCGGGCAGCGCATGCGACGGCACGCCGGTGCAGGTGCTGAACCGCTGGGCCACGCTCGTCTCGGTGCTCACCGGCACCATCAACAACTTTTCGTGCAAGAAGACGAGCCGGCAAGATCCGCAGTTCATCACCGACTTCACCTTCAAGGGCGTCCAGCCCTACGACACCACGGCCAAGTACTACCTGCCCTTCCACCGCCTCGTGTCGAACGGCTGCACGCCCGTCGCCGGCGACGCGCCCGCGAAGTACTACGACTGGAAGAGCCCCAAGTACAAGAACACCACGACCTGGGCCGCATGCCCCGCGTGGGAGAGCTCCGGCGCGCAGGCGCCGGACGGCATCCTCGACACGTTCCGCGATCGCATCCGCTTCGGTCTCATGACCTTCGACAGCTACCCGAACCCGGGCGCGGGCATCGGCGGCGGCAACGCGCCCGACGCGGTGACGGGCATGGCGGGGCTCTGGAGCTACTACCCGGACTTCCTCAACAACACGGGGCTCTGGGCGACCGGCAACCCCGTGGCGTGCGCCGTCGCGCCGTACGAGGTCGGCGCGCGCAACCAGGCCGCGCCTCCGTGGGAGGGGCGGCTCATCCCCTTCGGCGCGCAGGACGCCGATCTGCCGACGATCCAGCTCACCAACGCGCACATCCAGGAGGAGCTGATCTCGCTGCGCCCGTTCGGGGGCACGCCCATCGACGGGATGATGAACGACGCGCGCGAGTTCCTCCTCAACGACTCGAGCACCGATCCTGCCACCGGCGTCGACTTCGGTCCGAAGAACGATCAGTTCTACCAGCTCGGCTGCCGCAAGCAGTTCGTCCTCCTCCTCTCCGACGGCACGCCCAACGAGGACCTCCGTCCGTCGTGCGAGCCCGGCGCGCCCGCGCCGCCAGGCAAGTGCCCGTACCCCAACAAGGCCGCCGACGTCGCGCTCGCGCTCTCCAGCCTGCCGAACCCGATCCAGACCTACGTCGTCGGCTTCGCGCTCCCGCCGCCCGCGTCGCTGCCCGCCGGGAAGACCTGCGCCGATCTCGATCTGATGAACGACTGCGCCGCCGCCAACCTGGCGCCGGAGCTCGCCGCGTGCTGCTCGCTCAACAAGATCGCGAACGCCGGCGGGACGGGGCACGCGTACTTCGCCAACGACATCCTCAACCTGAAGAAACAGCTCGCCCAGATCCTCGCGGCGATCGCGTCCGGATCGACGGCGCGCACGGTGCCGATCTTCTCCACCATCGGCTTCTCCGGCGGCGGCGATCCGGCGCAGAACCCGCAGGGCGACGCGCCCGCCGTCGGGTACCGCTTCGTCGGGCAGTTCGAGGCCGACGCGTCGGGCGAGCTGTGGACGGGCGAGCTCAAGCGCGAGCGCTTCGTCTGCGAGAACGGCGCGGCCACGGCGAAGCCCGTCGATCAGAGCAAGGGCGACGACTTCGCGGTCGACATCAACTCCGGCGCCGGCCCGCTCCGCAAGTTCTTCACGTACATCGCGCCGCTCGACGGCCCGGACATCCACTCGCAGCAGTCGATCCGCCCGTGCATCGTCAGCAACGACGGGCTCGGCACCTACGGCTCGACCGGCGGCGCATGCACGCTCGCCCCCGCGCAGGATCCGCTGCCCGCCAACTACCAGACGCCGATGAGCGGCGCCGCCTTCGCCGCGACGATGAAGGCGATCCCCAAGGCGTTCGGGATGAACGCGGGCGCGGGCCCCGCCGCGTGCTCGGACTCGCTCAAGGTCAACAACGTCACGGACTGCATCGACAAGCTGATCAAGTGGAACGTCGGCGAGCCGACGCCGCCCATCACGCGCGACAAGGCCTCGTGCGCGCCCGGCGACAACTGCAGCGAGCTCGGGAGCATCTACCACTCGACGCCGGCCGTCTCCACGCCGCCGCGTGAGCTCATCCGCGACGACACGTACGCGAAGTTCGTCCAGGATCGCGCGAAGCGCCCCATCGTCCTCTACTCGGCGACGACGGACGGCCAGCTCCACGCGTTCAAGGTTTCCGCCACCGACGCGGCCGATCCGCAGCGAATCGACAAGCCCGAGAACAACGAGCTCTGGTCCTTCATCCCGCCGTACGTGCTGCCGAACCTCCTCTCCGCGTACGACCAGCAGGCCATCTTGCTCGACGGCCCGCCGATCGTGTCCGACGTGGTCTACGAGCGGCGGCAGGGGCAGCCGGTCACCTGGAGCACGGTGCTCGTCGCCGGGAGCAACACGCAGAACGGCTTCTACTACGCGCTCGACGTGACCATCCCCGACAAGCCGCGCTTCCTCTGGCAGCTCTCCACCGACGACAGCGACCGCGTGCTCTTCGGCCGCAGCCCGCGCTCGCCGGCGATCGCGACCATCGCGCTCCCCGATCCGCTCAACAACAGCCTGAAGGAGGTGGCCGTCGCCATCCTCCCCGGCGGCTACGCGCTCGCCAGGGACGGCAGCGGCGAGGACGGCGACAGCGACGAGGAGGACGGCGACGACGACGGGCCGGGCAACGGCAACGGCTTCGGCAACCAGCACGGCAAGGCCTGCACGCGGCGCGCGGCGCTCACCCCCGCGCCGGCCGGCTACGTGCTGATGAACGACAACAACTACGCGCCGCGCACGAAGGTCCGCTGCTGGACGCGCAGCGCCGCCCGCTCGCTCACCATCGTCCGGCTCGACACGGGCGAGGTGATCATGAACTTCCGGCGCAGCAAGCAGGAGGGCCCGCCCGGGCTGCTCACGTCGAACCCCGTACACGCGCGCTGGGGCAAGCCGCCCGCGCCGAACAACATCGCCTTCACCTCGCCGATCACCGGCGTGCCGGTGCCGTACCCGAACCAGACCGGCCAGGTGGCCAACCGCATCTACATCGGCGACGCCGACGGGCAGATGTGGCGCATCGACGTCTCCGGCACCGATCCGCTCCAGTGGCGCGTCGATCTCGCGTGGGACGCGTACTCGGTGCAGGGCGATCTGGCGGGCACCGGCCAGCAGATCGAGACGCCCGCGGTCGTCTCCACCAACGCGCTCGGCGACACCGTGGTGATGTTCGGCACCGGCGGGCAAGACCTGCTCAGCCACAGCGACATCACGAACCGCGCGTGGTCCTTCGTGGAGAAGCGCAACGCGGTGACGAGCACCTTCCAGACCACCGGCAACTGGTTCCAGAGCTACGACAACGGCGAGCGCGTCACGGGCTCGATGGCGATCTTCGACTCGGTGGCGTACTTCTCGACCTTCGCGCCGGCCGACGTGGGCTCGCTCTGCTCCTTCGGCACGAGCAAGATCTGGGGGCTCGACTTCGTGAGCGGCGCGGGGCGCTTCCCGAACGATCCGAACAACCCCAACGCGGGCTTCAAGCAGTTCGAGACGGCGGCGAACACCGTGATCTTCGGCGTGGCCCTCACCAAGACGCCGAGCTGCAACGACTCGGTCAACGTGAACGACGCCTTCTTCGGCAATCACACGACGGTGTCCAACGTCAACGGTGGTAACTACCAGATCGTCTGGCAGAAGGGCCCCGGCGCGGGCATCACGGGCAAGCCCGGCATCAAGACGGACGCCTCGACCGGCATCCAGAGCATGAACCTCCAGACGCCCAGGCAGTCGACGCGGATCGACTCGTGGGCGAGCGTCTTCGAGTAGAGTCCACCGCCTCATGCGAAGAGCCCTCCGCGCAGCCGCCGCGCTCGCTCTGCTGGCCGCGCCTCTGCTCGGGTGCAAGCGGCGCGCGGCACCCGAGCGACCGCCGCCGGCCGCGAGCGCCCCCGCGCCGGAGGAGGCTCCGCTCCCCGTCGATCACGCGCTGCCGAACGAGCTCGCCGAGGGGACCGACAAGGCCTTCGGGCTCCCCATCCCCCGCCGGATGACGATCACCGGCCGCTACGGGGACATGGTGAGCGCCTCCGGCGACGTGCCGGCGGAGATGGTCGCCAACTACGTGCGCCGGCGCGTGATCGCCGCGCACGTCGAGACGGGGCCCTCGAAGACGGTCTTCGATCGCGCGACCACCAAGGAGCGCCCGGGCCCGGTGATCCGCATCGACGTGATCGCGAGGAGCGGCGCGACCGACCTCTACGTGCGCGACGAGACGGTCCCCGAGGTCCACGACGGCCTCACGCCGGAGGAGCGCTGGAAGCAGAACGGGCTCCGGCCCGACGGCACCCTGATCGATCCGGGCCACCTCGAATAATCAGCGCCGCGGCGCGTTTGCGGGGATGTTCCATCGGCGTCGACTTCCAGCGCCGTCCGGGCTAGATCGGCTCCGTGACCACCGCTGAAGCTCCCTCCGCCGCCCTGCTCCGCACGCCGCTCTTCGAGGAGCACCAGCGGCTCGGCGCGAAGCTCGTCCCGTTCGCCGGCTGGGAGATGCCGGTGCAGTACAAGGGCGTGACCGAGGAGCACAAGGCGGTGCGCGCGGGCGCGGGCCTCTTCGACACGTCGCACATGGGCGAGATGGTCCTGCGCGGCGAGTACGCGGGCAAGGTCGTCGACTACCTGATCACCAACGACGCGAGCCGCCTCGCCGACGGGCAGGCGCTCTACACCTGCGCCTGCAACGAGCAGGGGACGATCCTCGACGACCTCATCGTCTACCGGATCTCGGCCGACAACTTCCTCATCGTCTGCAACGCCAGCAACCGCGCGAAGATCGCCGCGCACCTCCAGAAGCTCTGCGAGAACCACTGCGAGTTCGAGGACGCGTCCGACAAGACGGCGATGATCGCGCTCCAGGGGCCGAAGGCGCTCGCCATCGCGGCGGCCGCCGGCGGTGACGGCCCGGCGCTCGCCGCGCTCCCGAGCTTCCATTTCCGCGACGCGGTGCTCGCCAACATCCCCTGCACCGTCGCCCGCACCGGCTACACCGGCGAGGACGGGATCGAGCTGTTCTCTGCGCCCGAGCACGCTGCGCAGATGTTCCGCGCCCTCGTCGATCTCGGGGCCGAGCCCTGCGGCCTCGCCGCGCGCGACACGCTCCGCCTCGAGGCGCGCCTCTCCCTCTACGGCAACGACATCGACGAGACCACCAACCCGCTCGAGGCCGGGCTCGGCTGGGTGGTCAAGCTCGACAAGGGCGACTTCATCGGCAGAGACGCGCTCGTGCGCATCAAGAAGGACGGCCTCCCCCGCAAGCTCGTGGGCTTCGAGATGGTCGGGCGCGGCATCGCCCGCCACGGCTACCCGCTGCACGACGCGGACGGCGTGCGCGTCGGCATCTGCACGAGCGGTAGCCCTGCGCCGACGGTCGGCAAGAACATCGGCCTCGGCTACCTGCCCGTCCACCTGACGGCGATCGGCACGCGCTTCCTCGTGGACTGCCGCGGGCGCTCGATCGAGGCCGTCGTGGTCAAGACTCCCTTCTACAAACGAGCCCAGGCCTAGCCCCGAGGGCGCACCAACGAACCCGAACGCGCGAGGGATCCCGACATGCAGAGCGACGACGTGAGGAGCGACCGGAAGTACACGAAGGACCACGAGTGGGCGAAGGAGGACGGCTCGGCGATCAAGGTCGGGATCAGCGCCTTCGCCGTCGATCAGCTCGGCGACATCACGCTCGTCAACATCGACGTGAAGCCGGGCGACGTCCTCACCGCCGGCAAGGCCTTCGGCACCATCGAGAGCGTCAAGACGCTGAGCGACCTCTTCGCCCCGCTGAGCGGCAGGGTCCACGCCGTCAACCCCGCGCTCGAGAGCAAGCCCGAGCTCGTCAACGACGACTGCTACGAGGCCGCCTGGATGATCTCCATCACCCCGGCCGACGCGAGCGAGCTCTCCTCCCTGCTGAGCGCCGACGACTACAAGGCGTTCCTCAAGACCGCCGCGCACTGACGCTCGACCTCGCCAGCCCAGCCGCGCACACGGCGAGACGCCGTGCTCCAGCGTGGCCCAACGTGCTCCAACGTCGCCCAAAGCCATGCGTTACCTGCCTCATACGCCCGAAGAAATCGCCTCGATGCTCGAGACCGTGGGGCTCTCGGACCTCGCCTCCCTCTACGACTCGATCCCCCCGGAGGCCCGGCTCGGCCGCCCGCTCGCGCTCGAACCGGCGCTCGACGAGCCCACGCTCCTCCGGCACCTCGAGTCGCTCGCCGCGCAGAACCGGGCCGCGTCGATGCTCTCCTTCCTCGGCGCGGGCGCCTACGATCACCACTTCCCCCCCGCGGCCGATCAGCTCTTGCTCCGGAGCGAGCTCTACACGGCCTACACGCCCTACCAGCCCGAGGTCGCGCAGGGCACGCTCCAGATCATCTTCGAGTTCCAGACGATCGTGAGCGAGATCCTCGGCCTGCCCGTGGCGAACGCGTCGATGTACGACGGCGCGAGCGCCTCGGCCGAGGCCGTGCTCATGGCCCGCCGCCTGACGGGCCGCGAGCGCACCGTCCTCTCCGGCGGCGTCCACCCGCACTACCTCGGCACCATCGAGACCTACGTGCGGAGCCTCGGCGAGGGGCTGCGCTCGCTCGTGAAGGTGCCCGTCGCCGCGAGCGGCGCCGCGGACGTCGACGGGCTCATCGCCGCGATCACCGACGACACCGCGGCCGTCGTCGTCGGCTACCCGAACTTCTTCGGCTGCGCCGCCGACCTCGCGCGCCTCGCCGACGCCGCCCACGCGAAGGGCGCGCTGCTCGTCACCGTCACGCTCGATCCCTTCGCGCTCGCCCTGCTCGCCCCGCCCGGCGCGCTCGGCGCCGACATCGCCGTGGGCGAGGGCCAGCCGCTCGGCCTGCCGCCGCAGTTCGGCGGCCCCAACGTCGGCCTCTTCGCGTGCCGCAACGACCGCAAATACCTCCAGCAGATCCCGGGGCGCCTCGTCGGCGAGACGGTCGACAAGAACGGGCGGCGCGGCTACGTGCTCACGCTGGCCACGCGCGAGCAGCACATCCGGCGCGAGCGCGCGACGAGCAACATCTGCACGAACAGCGGCCTCTGCGCGACCGCGGTGACCATCAAGATGTGCATGCTCGGCAAGCGCGGCTTCGTCGAGGCGGCGCGCCTCTGCCTCGCCAAGACGGAGTACCTCAAGAAGAGGCTCGCGGCGCTCCCCGGCTACGCGCTCCCCCACACCGCGCCCACCTTCAACGAGTTCGTGCTCGCGGTGCGCGGCGGCGACGCAGCGCGCGTCGCGGCCAAGCTCCACGAGGCGGGCATCATCCCCGGCCTCGATCTCGGCCAGATCGATCCGGCCCGCCGCGGCGAGCTGCTCATCGCCGTCACCGAGCGCCACACCCGCGCCGATCTCGATCGCCTCGCGGACGCCCTCGCCGCGTTCGCCGGCTGACACTCCCCTCGGGTAAACCCCTCGGTCGCCCCTGGCGGCAATTGGGGTCTCCGCCCGCTTCCGCTCCCGTTCCCGCTGCCCTTCTCCGCTACCCCCGCCTAGATCGGGCGCGGGAACGGGAGAGGGAGCGGGAGTAGGAATGTCTCGGGAGACAGCGGCCCATTGTTTTATTTCGCTTTCAAGAGATAATCCTTTCGTGAAGCGATCGGAGATGCCCACGGTCCGGATCAAGCTCGCGCCGGTGGTGCTGGTCCTCGGCGCGAGCCCTGCCTTCGTTCGCCGCTGCCACGAGATCGCGGCCGGCGCGCAGGCGGTCGTCGTCGAGACGGACGTGAGCTCCTTCTCGCAGGTCGCCCTGCAGACGCGCGCCCGCGCGATGGTGATCCCCGAGGCGCTCTTCAACGCCAGCACCGTGCTCTTCACGACCCTCGCCGGCGACGCCGGGACGCAGATCGTCACCGTCCCGAGCGAGAGCATCGATCAGGAAGATCTGGAAACACGGCTCCTCGCCGCCCTCGGTCAGCCCCGCCCCGCGCCCGGCTCTGCCTCCGGGTCGATGTAAAAAACTTATATCGATCAAAACGGTAGCATAAGAATCTCTTGTGCATGCCGTCTGCCTGGGTGTGAGGCGCCTCAAAAACGCCGCGATTTGCAGGGGGGTCCTGCGAGCCGCGCCTGGCACGCAGCGTGCTTAATCAGAGCGCGGGCCCCACCGGGGCTGCTCTGAAGGAGCACTGGTTTTGTCTTCGTCCGTTGCCCACCCCCTTGTCGGGCGCTTCCTCAGTCGAGTCACGCGCCTCGTCGTGTTGCCTGCCACCCTGCTCACGACGAGCTCGACTGCCTGGTCCGACATGAACGGCGTCGCCAATCCACCTGCTTCGCGAGCAGCCCCGGTGGGGGCTCTTTTGCGCGATCCAGCCGCCCTCGGCGAGTGGGTCGCGCAGCACCACGGCGAGGTGCTCGCGGCCGGCTCGCGCGTGGCGCAGGCGCAGGCCGACGCGGGCACGAGCCGCCTCGTCCCGAACCCGACGCTCGACGCCGCGCTCGGCGGCATCAACGTCGGCCCGCGCAACCCCACGTCGCTCGGCTTCGGCGACTCGCTCAACTTCGGGCTCGGCGTCACGCAGACGATCGAGATCGGCAAGCGCGGGCCCCGCATCGAGGCGGCCGACATCCGCGTCGAGGGCGCGAAGAAGGCCATGCAGGGCACGCTCGCCGACCGGGTCGCCGAGGCGCGCCTCGCCCTCGGCCGCATCGCCTACCTCAAGACGCGCCTCGCGGTGATCGAAGACGGCCTCGCCTCCGCGCGCAAGGGCGCCGAGCTCGAGAAGTCGCGCCTCGAGCACGGCGGCCTCTCCGGCAACGACTACGACCGCCTCCTGCTCGACGTGATCAGCCTCGAGACCGACGTGGCGCGCGCCCGCTCCGAGCTCGACGGCGCGGCCGCTGCGTGCCAGGGCGCGCTCTTCGGCCCGTGCGACGTGCAGGCCTCCGACATCGCCGACCTCGACGCCGCGGCGCCGCTGCCTCCGTCGATGACCACCGACGACCTCGCCCACCGCCCCGACATCGAGGCCGTGCGCCTCGAAGGGCAGGCCGCCGAGCAGGACGCCGTGCTCGCGCGACGCCGCGCGATCCCCGATCCGAGCGTGCGCCTCGGCTACTTCCGCGACAACCTCACCTTCGCGGGCAACCAGGCCAACACCCTCTCCGTCGGCGTCACCATCCCGCTGCCCGTGTTCGATCGCGGCCAGCACGACGCCGCGAAGGCCCTCGCCCGCTCGGCCGAGCAGCGCCACACCGCGGACGCGATGGTCACGGGCGCCGACGCCGCGCTGCGCGCGCTGAAGACGCGGCGCGCCTTCCTCGAGTCGACGCTCGCGACGCTCGCCACGACGGCGATCCCGAAGAGCGAGAGCGTGCTCGACACGACGCAGAAGGCCTTCACGCAGGGGCAGGTCAGCCTGACCGATCTGCTCCTCGCGCGGCGCTCGCACCTGTCGCTCATCCTCACCCAGCTCGATCTCCGCTTCGATTTCTTCACCGTCCGCAACGAGCTGCGCCGGACGCTCGGCCTCGATCGAGGCCCGGAGGCCGGCCCCAGCAGGCAGTAGAGCCATGACCACCACCACGATGCCGATGACCCCGCAGACCTCGCCCTTCCGCTCCCGCAAGCTCCAGGGCATCGCGCTGGCCGTCCTCGCCAGCGCCGGCGCGATCTGGGCTGCGTCGAGCTTCACGCGCGAGCCCCCGCCGCCGCCCCCCCGCGCGATCGGCATCGAGGTCGGCGACGACAACGTGACCCTCGCGGCCGACGCGCCGCAGTGGAAGGTGCTCTCCCTCGCCACCGTGGCCGAGTCCAAGATGCACTGGAGCGATCCGGTCCCGGCGCGCGTGAAGATCGACGAGACGCGCGCCTCCAAGGTCGGCACGCCCCTCGGCGGCCGCGTCACGCAGGTGTTCGTCGAGCTCGGCCAGCCCGTGAAGACGGGCGATCCGCTCTTCTCCGTGGCGAGCCCCGACATCGCCGGCCTGCGCGCCGAGCGCGAGAAGGCGGCGGTCGACGTGCAGACCACCAAGTCCTCCCTCGAGCGCATCCGCGCGATGGTCAGCGCCCGCGCCCTCGCCCAGAAGGACGAGATCGAGGCCGACCAGCAGCACCGCCAGGCCGAGGTCGCGCTCCACCTCGCGCAGAGCAAGCTCGCCTCGCTCAAGGTCTCCTCGCGCGCCGACAACGAGTTCACCGTCGTGTCGCCCCGCGACGGCATCGTGGTCGACAAGAACCTCCTCCCTGCCCAGCAGATCTCCTCCGACTCGGCCCTCATCGAGGTCGCCGATCTCAGCCAGGTCTGGGTCGTCGCCGAGCTCTTCGAGGCCGACGCCGTCGGCATCCGGGTCGGCACGGCCGCCAAGATCACGAGCCCCTCCATCCCCGACCTCTCCATCGAGGCCAAGGTCGACATGGTCTCGGCGGTGGTGGACCCGACGCGACACACCGTCCCCGTCCGTGTCCGCCTGGACAACGACAAGCACGTCCTCCGCCCCAACGTGTTCGCGCAGATGCGCTTCGCCGTCGAGCCGCCCGAGGGCAGCGGGGAGATCGCCGCCTCGGCCCTCGTCTCCGACGGCGCCAAGCAGTACGTCTACGTGCAGACCTCGCAGGGCCGCTTCACCCGGCGCGAGGTCGTCGCCGGCTCGGTGCGCGAGGGGCGCGTGCCCGTCCTCTCCGGGCTCAAGCCGGGCGAGGTGGTCGTCGAGAGCGGAGCCATCCTCCTCGACAACCAGGTCGCCCTCTCCCACTGACCATGAGCTCTTCATGGGTTGAAGGCGGCTTGTATCCCCAAGGCGTCGTGCAGATCTGGTTGACCGGAATTTAACGCAAAGGCGCAAAGGCGCAAAGGCGCAAGAAGAAAAGACTCTTCGTTTTTTTGCGTCTTTGCGACTTTGCGACTTTGCGTTTCAAATCGACCGTTCAAACCATCGAGCGGATTCTCCGAAGGATCGATAGGTAGTCGAGATCAGCCCTCAAAGCCCGGCCGACCTCACCGTTCTTCGCTCCCAACTCCTCCACCCGGCACAGGCCCATGCTCGACGGCATCCTCAAGTTTTCGCTGAAGAACCGGCTCGCGGCCTTCCTCCTCGCCGCGGTCATCGCCTGCTGGGGTTATTACGCCTACGCGGGGCTCACCGTCGAGGCCTTCCCCGATCCGACCGACACCCAGGTCCAGATCATCACCCTCTTCCCGGGGCAGCCCACGGAGGAGGTCGAGCGCCGCGTGTCGATCCCGCTCGAGCGCGCGCTCAACGGCGCCCCAGGCCTCATGCGCCTGCGCTCGATCTCCCTCTTCGGCCTCTCCTTCGTCACCCTCACCTTCGACGACGCGACGGACGCCTACCGCGCCCGCCAGCAGGTCTCCGAGCGCATCACCGACGCCGACCTCCCGGAGGGCGTCAAGCCCACGCTCGGCCCGCTCGCCACGCCCATCGGCGAGGTGTACCGCTACACCCTCGACAGCAAGACCGCCGACCCGATGACCCTGCGCACCCTCCAGGACTGGACGGTGCGCCCCCAGCTCCTGCAGGTCCCCGGCGTGGCCGACGTCGTCTCCTACGGCGGCCTCATCCGCGAGATCCACGTCCAGCCCGACCCGACGAAGATGGCCGCCCTCGGCGTCGGCCTCACCGACGTCTTCACGGCGTTGCAGAAGGCCTCGGCGAACGCGACCGGCGGCTACGTCGAGCGCGGCTCGGAGATGTTCGTCATCCGCAGCCTGGGCATCTTCCGCGACATGGCGGACATCACCGCCGTGCGCGTCGGCGCCCACGAGGGCGTGCCGGTCACGGTGCGCGACGTGTGCACGGTGACCGAGGGGTACACCCCGCGGCAGGGCATCGCCACGCGCGACGGCAACGAGGACGTCGTCGAGGGCATCGTCCTCATGCGCCGTGGCGAGAACCCCACCGTGGTGCTCGAGGCCCTGAGCAAGCGGATCGGCGATCTCAACGGCCGGATCCTCCCGCGCGGCGTGTCGATCGCGGCCTTCTACGATCGCAGCGAGCTCGTCCACACCACGCTGAAGACGGTGTTCCACAACCTGGCCGAGGGGGCCATCCTGGTCACCTTCGTCCTCTTCGTCTTCATGCTCTCGCTCCGGGCCTCGCTCATCGTGGCCCTGATCATCCCCCTCTCCCTCGGCGCCTCGTTCATCTACCTCTCGGTGCGGGGCATGTCGGCGAACCTGCTCTCGATGGGCGCGGTCGATTTCGGGATCATCGTCGACGGCGGCGTCATCCTGGTCGAGCACCTCTTCCACAAGCTCTCGCCGCACGACGACAAGCACGCGCATGACCCGGCCCCCTCGCCCGAGGTCCTCTCCGACCGGATCTTCCAGGCCGCGCGCGAGGTCGCGCGCCCCACGCTCTTCTCGCTGCTGATCATCATCGCCGCGTACCTGCCGATCTTCTCGCTCCAGCGCGTCGAGGGGCGCATCTTCTCCCCCCTCGCGAACACCGTGGTGAGCGCGCTCATCGGCGCCCTGCTCGTGAGCTTCACGCTCGTGCCGGTGCTCTGCCTGTCGGCGCTCCGCAAGCCCAAGGTGCAGAAGGACTCGCCGGTGCTCGTCTGGGCGAAGAAGCTCTACGACCCGTCGCTCGCCTTCGCGATGAAGAACAGCGCGCTCGTGATGGTGATCGCCGTGGGCGCGCTGCTCTCCGCGATCACGCTCATGCCCCGCCTCGGCTCCGAGTTCCTCCCCGAGCTCAACGAGGGCGCGCTCTACGTGACCTTCGCCCTGCCCGGCAACACGGCGCTCACCGAGGGCCGCAAGCTCACGCCGATCGTCAAGTCGCTCCTCGCGCGCACGCCCGAGGTGACGGGCCTCCAGTCGCAGCTCGGCCGCCCGGAGGACGGGACGGACCCGAAGCTCCCGAACAACCTGGAGATCTTCGTCAAGCTCCGGCCCCTCGATCAGTGGCGCGGCAAGATGCACACGCTCGACGATCTCATCGCCGAGATGACCCAGAACCTGCAGGAGGTCCCCGGCCTGGAGTTCAACTTCTCCCAGCCGATCCGGGACAACGTGGCCGAGAACATCTCCGGCCAGCAGGGCCAGATCGCCCTCAAGATCTACGGCGACGACCTCGCGACGCTCCAGGCGAGCGCCGAGAAGGCCAAGGAGCTGATCAGCGCCGTGCCCGGCGCGGCGGACGTAGGCCTCGTCAAATCGGGCGAGATGCCCCAGCTCGGCGTGACCGTCGATCGGCGGGCCCTCGCGCGCTACGATCTCGATCTCGGCGACGTGCAGGACTACATCGAGACGGCGATGGGCGGGCATGTGGCGAGCGAGCTCTGGGACGGCGAGAAGCGCTTCGACGTGACGGTGCGCTACCCGCCCAACACCCGCGAAGATCGAGGCGCGATCCGCGAGGTGATGATCCCCCTCAAGGACGGCTCGCTCATCCCGCTCTCCGCCATCGCCGACGTGAAGATGGGCACCGGCCGCGCGGCGATCACCCGCGAGGGCGGGCGCCGCTACGTGGGCGTGCGCATGAACGTGCGCAACCGCGATCTCGGCTCGTTCGTGAAGGAGGCCCGCGAGAAGGTCAACCAGGCCATCAGCCTGCCCGAGGGCTACGAGATGACCTGGGGCGGCGAGTTCGAGAACCAGGAGCGGGCCATGAAGCGCCTCTCGCTGGTGATCCCGCTCGCCCTGCTCATCACCTTCCTCCTGCTCTTCTCGGCCTTCGGTAGCGCGTTCGACGCGTCGATCATCCTCGCCAACGTGCCCTTCGCCCTGGTGGGCGGCATCTTCGGCCTGGCCGCGGTCAAGATGACCCTCTCCGTCTCCGCGGCGGTCGGCTTCATCGCCCTGCTCGGCCAGGCCGTTCTGAACGGTGTCCTCGTGCTGGCCGCCATCCGCGGCCGGATCGACGAGGGGCAGCCCCTGGAAGAGGCGGTCTCGGGCGGCGCGAAGGACCGGCTCCGGGCCGTGCTGATGACCGCCCTCCTCGCCTCCCTGGGGCTCCTGCCCGCCGCCATGTCCCACGCGATCGGCAGCGAGACGCAGCGACCGATCGCGGTGGTGGTCGTCGGGGGTACGATCAGCGCCGCCGTGCTGACCCTCATCGTCCTGCCCGTCACGTACTACTGGGCCTGCGTCCTGCGCGACCGCCTCGGCCGCGCGACGCCGGCGCCCGTCCCGGAGGGCCCGTGATCGGGCGCTCGCCTCCATGAGCCCGCCCTCCCGCAAGGTCGGGGGCGCCACCACCGACAGCCTCGCCGAAGCGCATGCCCGCTTCGCGCGGACGACCCTGCTCATCTTCTTCGGCGCGTCCGCCGTGGCCGTCTCCCTCCTCTTCGCCTCGCTGCTCACCGACAAAGATCACGAGGAGGAGCAGGTCCGCGAGCACCTGCTCCTCGAGACGGAGGTGCGGGCCCACTCGCTCGGACAGCACCTCGGCCTGCTCGTCGAGGAGCTCCGCCGCCTCGGCCTCCGCTCCGAGGTCAACATGCTCGACCAGGACCTCTCGCCGGAGAAGAACCTGCTCCAGCTCGCGCACGAGAAGAGCACCTTCTTCAACCTGGGCGTCGCCATCCTCGGCGCGCGCGGCGAGGTGCTCTGGTCGGAGCCCAGCGATTTCACCGGCGGCGCCCGCACCTACGGGAACGAGCCCTGGTTTTCGGCGATGCGCGAGACCCGCGAGCTGCGCGTCGTGCCCATCCACCCGAACGCCCCCGACGCGGTGATCTTCGTGATCTCCCCGCTCCTGCACAACGGCGAGCTCACGGGCGCGCTGCTCGGCGGCCTCGATCTCGCCCGCACCGAGCCCTTCGCCGCGCGGCAGCCGAACGAGGCGCTCATCGTCCTCGCGACCCACAAGGGCGACGTGGTCTTCCCGGCCAAGCCGCCGCCGTTCGCGACCGAGCCCGCGTGGAGGGCGCTGTTCCAGGCGCCGGCCTTCGAGCCCAGCACCTCCACCATCGCGGTCAGCGCGGGCCCCACCGTCGTCACCGGGACCCCGGTCCCGGGCACCGATCTCGTCATGCTCTCCGTCAAGGGCGCGAGCGAGCTCTACGCCGGGGCCCGGTCCCGCCTCGCCACCCGCCTCACGCTCGCGGTGCTGCTCACCGCGTCGCCGCTCCTGCTCTTCGTCGTCCTGCTCCGCCGATCGCTCGGCGTGTTCCGGCGCAGCGAGGCCGACGCGGTGCGCGAGGAGCGCCTCCGGCACCTCGGCGAGGCGGCGAACTCGATCGCCCACGAGGTGAAGAACGCCCTCAACGGCCTGAGCATGGGGCTCGATCTCGTGGTGCGCCGCGACGGCCGCCCCCAGGAGAACGAGCGGCGCGAGCGCGTGATCGGCGAGCTGCGCAAGGAGATCCAGCGGCTCAGCGACTTCACCACCGAGCTGATGACCTTCTCCAAGGGCATCGAGCCCCGCCGCACCCGCCTCGACCTCACGGAGTTCCTCCCGAAGGTCACGGGCCTGCTCCGCGACTCGGCCCACGAGCTCGGCGTCGAGGTGGAGCTCGTGGTGCCCGACGCCAAGGTGATCGTCGACGCCGATCCCACCCTGCTCCACGTGGTGATCTCGAACCTCACCGGCAACGCGCTCGACGCGCTCACGGGCAAAGGATCGCCCGCGGATCCGCGGGTCGAGCTCGTCCTCTCCGCCAAGGGGGCGCAGGCCGAGATCCGCGTCTCCGACAACGGCCCCGGCGTCTCGGCGTCGATGATCCCGCGCCTCTTCGAGCCCTTCCAGACCGAGAAGGCGAGCGGCGTCGGCATCGGCCTCGCGCTCGCCAAGAAGATCGCCCACGCCCACGGCGGCGATCTCGTCCTCGAGGGGCACGCCACCGAGCGATCACCGCGCGTCGCGGGCGATCCGAGCCAGGCCACGCCCCTCCCCGCCTCGCCGACCAACGGCACCCCTCTCCCCCGGCCGGCGCCTGCGAGCGCCGGCGCGACCTTCGTCCTGACGCTGCCCCTGGAGGAAACATGAGACCGACCGTGCTCGTGGTCGATGACGAGCGGATTTTCCGTGTGCTCGCCGAGGAGGCGCTCACCTCCGAAGGCTTCGAGGTGCGCACCGCGAGCTCGCTCGCGCGGGCCCGCGCCGAGCTCGACAAAGCGTCGCCCGACGTGATGATCCTCGATCGCCGCCTGCCCGACGGGGACGGGATCGAGATGCTCCGGGAGATGAAGGCGGCGGACCAGATCACGTCGCTGGTGATCGTGGTGACGGCCTACGGCGACGTGGAGAACGCCGTGGAGGCGCTGCAAGCCGGCGCCGTCGACTACCTCACCAAGCCGCTCCAGGTGACGGACCTGGTCGTCAAGCTCCGCAAAGTGCTGGAGACGCGCGGGCTGCGCGACCGGCTCGCCCTCGCCAAGGCGAGCGACGCGCGTCCGCCCGCGATCCAGCCGAACAGCCCCGCCTCGCGCGAGGTGATGGGCCAGCTCGAGCGGGTGAGCCAGAGCCCGCTCACGCCCGTCTTCCTGGTCGGCCCCTCGGGCTCCGGCAAGCAGTACGCCGCCGAGCTGCTCCACCGGATGACCTTCCCCACCGAGCCCGACAACGCGCCCTTCGTCGAGGTCAACTGCGCGGCCCTGCCGGCGCACCTCGTCGAGAGCGAGCTCTTCGGCCACGAGCGCGGCGCGTTCACCGACGCCAAGACCATGCGGCGCGGCCTGATCGAGATGGCCGACGGGGGCACCCTCTTCCTCGACGAGATCACCGAGCTGCCCGAGCCCTCGCAGGCCAAGCTCCTCAAGTTCCTCGACACGATGCGCTTCCGCCGCCTCGGCGCGCAGCGCGAGATCGAGGTCTCGCTCCGCGTCGTCGCGGCCACCAACCGCGACGTGCGCAAGATCGATGGCGCGCGCTTCCGCGAGGACCTCTACCACCGCCTCGCCGTCTTCCTCGTGAACATCCCCCCGCTCGCCGAGCGCCGCGAGGACATCCCCGAGCTGGCGCAGGGCTTCGTCCGGTACTTCGCCGGCCGCGTGAAGAAGCGGATCACCGGCATCGGCCCGGACGCCCTCCACGCCCTCTCCACCTACCACTTCCCCGGCAACGTCCGCGAACTGCGCAACATCATCGAGCGGGCGATCATCCTCTCGCAGGGCCCGGAGATCAGCGCGCGCGACGTGATCTTGCCCGAGCGTTCGAGCGAGCGCCCGGCGTCGTCGTCGTTCTTCTCGATGCCGCTCGGGCCCGACGGCGCGCCGCCCACCGCGGAGGTGGTGGAGCGCGCCTACGTCGCCCGCGTCCTCGAGCACTTCAACGGCAAGCGCGTCGTCGCCGCCCACGCGCTCGGCATCTCCTACCCCACCTTCCTGAAGCGCCTGCGCGAGCTCGGCCTCGCGCACGAGTAGCGGCCGGAGCGATCACCCGTGCTCGGCGCGGGCGCGCAGCACCGCGCTCAGCGTGTCGAGGTCGAAGGGCTTCTCGAGCACCGGGTTGTTCACCCCGGCGAGGAAGGTGCGGGCGCGCGCGGTGAAGGTGCCGCCGGTCATGAAGATCATCCGCTCGCAGAGCTCGGGGCGGCTCGCGCGCAGATCCTCGTGCAGGTCCATCCCGGTCACCTCGGGCATGATCAGGTCGCAGAGGATCACGTCGAAGGGCGTCCCCTCGACGAGCACGCGCCGCGCCTCGCGACCGCTGGAGAGCACCGTCACGTCGAACTCCGGCTCGAGCGCGCGCCCGAGCGCCTGCGCGAGCACCGGCTCGTCGTCGATCACCAGCACCCGCTTGCGCGCGGGGGGCACCGGCGCGACGGGGAGCGGGCTCGGCCGCGAGCGTTCGTCGAAGGCGCGCCCCGGGCGAGGCTCGGGCGCCGTCCCCGCCGCCGGGAGCGTGACGCGGAACGTGGCCCCCTGGCCGAGCCGGCTCTCGACGCCGATCTCGCCGCCAAGATCGGTGATGATCCCGTGGCAGATGGAGAGCCCGAGGCCGGTGCCCACGCCCGGCGGCTTGGTCGTGAAGAACGGCTCGAAGATCTTCCCCAGCAGATCGGGCGGGATGCCCTCACCGTCGTCGGTGATCGACGCGACGGGCCGGCCCGCCTCGTCTTCCTCGACCCGGACCAGGATCCGGTGCTCCTCGGCCCTCCCCTCGGGGATCGCCTGCGCCGCGTTGAGCAGCAGGTTCAAGAACACCTGCCCGAGCCGCTGTCGGTTGCCGATCGCGGGCGGCGCGCGCCGGTAGTCGCGCACCACCGCGGCCCGGGTGCGCAGCTCGGCGACGCAGAGATCCAGGGTCTCGTCGAGCACGGCGTCGAGGGCCACGCTCTCGCGCTCGTCGCTCCCGACCCGCGAGAAGACGCGAAGATCCTGGACGATGAGCTGCACGCGATCGAGGCCCTGCCGGGCCTCGTGGAGCCGGGGCTCGATCGACGCCCGCAGCGAAGGCACGAGCTCCGGCGGGGCCCGATCGAGGTTCTGCACCTCGCGCACGGCCTGATCGAGGTTCAAGATCACGTAGGAGAGGGGGTTGTTGATCTCGTGGGCGACGCCGGCCGCGAGCGTCCCGAGCGACGCCAGCCGGTCGGCCTCCACGAGGCGCGACTCGGAGACGTGCAGCGCCGCCTCCGCGCGGGCCCGCTCGCTCACGTCGATGGCCACGCCGATCACCTCGACGAGCTGCCCGTCGTCGCCGAGGACGGCCGTGTAGCGCGTCTCGTACGAGCGGCCGAGGTGCGGCAGGTGCGCGGTGCAGGTGAACGACTCGCCGCCGAGGGCGCGGCGGAGCTGGGCGAGGCTCTCCGGCGAGTCGCGGTAGATGTCGAGCGCCGACCGGCCGACGGCCTCCTTCGGGCTGAAGCCGAGCCCTTGCAGGCCGCTGCCCTCGCTCAGCGTGAGCTTGCCCTCGCGGTCCATGGCGAAGAGCACGATGGGCGCGTGATCGAGCACCCTCCGCAGGCGCTCCTCGGCCTGCAGGAGCGCCTGCTCCGCGGCGCGCTGGCGGAGGAAGCGTCCGATCTGTCCGCTGACCGAGCTCATCATCTCGGCGAACATCGGGTCGGGGTTGCGCGGGACGCGGGCGAAGAGCTCGATCACCCCGACGACCTCGGTTCCCGCCACGATCGGGAACGCGATCACGGCCTTGAACCCGTCCTTGCTCGCCCAGAACGCGCGGTGGAACCCGGGCGCGCGGCCGATGTCGTCGAGCGCGATCGACTCGCCGGTCGACCACACCTTGCCCGGGAGCAGCTCGCCCTTCGGGAGCCAGGTGCGCCGGCTGATCCGCTCGAGCTCCGGCGCCGGGCGGGCAGGGTCGCTGAAGAAGGCCTCGCAGCGGATCTCGCTGGTCGTCGCGTCGGCGATCCACAGGGCCGCGGCGTCGTACCCCTCGGCCCCCGCGATGGCCCTGAGCAGGTCGGTCGAGGCCTCGTTCAGGGACGAGGACGAGGTGAGCGCCCTGGCGACGGCGAGCTGCATCGACAGCCGCCGCTCGAGGAGCGTGGCGAACGGAACCTCGGGCGTTTGTTCGGGCTCGGGCGTCACGGTGTCCCCCTGAGGACACCGGGACGGTACCACGCCGGGGGCCGATCGAGGCAACCCCGTCGCGCCCCACGAGCGGGACCATCGCCGTCGAAATACCCCTGCGCGCCGCTCGGGATCTCAGGCCAGGACGGAGCCCGCGCGGTTCGCCGCGCGTTGCGGCCGCGCAACGGTGGGTTGCCCTCGTCCCGGATTGCGGGCCTCCGAGCACCGCCGCATGTTGCGTCCATCGAAATCGCCGGGACGGCCGGGCCGAGCCCCGGACCCGGCGATGCTCTCCATCGTCCAGCTCGCCTCGCTCGCGCGATCCGAGCCAACGCCGTCCCATCCAGCTCTCCACGAGGTAACGCAATGTCCTGGGTCATCGACAAGGCTCACTCTCACGTCGGCTTCTCGGTCAAGCACATGATGGTCTCGACCGTGCGCGGTCAGCTCAAGGAGTTCAGCGGCACGTTCAACCTCGACGCCAAGGACTTCACCAAGTCCACCTTCCGCGGCGAGGCCTCCGTCGCCGGCATCGACACCGGCAACGCCGACCGCGACAACCACCTGCGCGCCGGCGACTTCTTCGACGCCGAGCACCACCCGAAGATCACGTTCCAGAGCACGTCCATCACCGCCAAGGGCGAGGGCGAGTACGCCGTCGCCGGCGACCTCACCATCCGCGGCGTGACCAAGCCCGTGACCTTCGAGGTCGAGTTCCCGGGCATCGGCAAGAACCCCTGGGGCAAGATGGTGGCCGGGCTCGAAGCCAGGGCGACCATCGATCGCAAGGACTTCGGGATGGCGTTCAACGCGCCGCTGGAGACCGGCGGCATCCTCGTCGGCGAGAAGGTGAAGATCGAGATCGCCGTCGAGGCGAACGAAGAGGCCGCCGCGGCCTGAGCGCGGTCTGGACGCCACCGGGGCGCGGCGTCACCGCGCCTCGCCCGACCTCGCCCTCACTCCGCCGCCAGCGCCGCGTCCGCGGCGCGCTCCCTCGCCCCGAGCACCCGCTCCTCCACCACCCGCGCCACCTCCTCGTCGAAGAGGAGCGCGTTGTGGCCGCGCCCGTGCATCACCATCACCTCGCTCCCCGGCAGCGCATGCGACACCGGGGACCTCACCATCGCGTCGGCGCCGGCGATGATCGACAGGTGCGCGACGCTCGAGCTCGCCGCCCTGAGGCGCAGGCGGAAGAGCAGCGGGCTCTTCGGATCGAGATCGCGGGCGGCGCCGAGGCCGAGGAAGGCGGCCCCCGGCACGCCCGCGAAGGGCGTCGCGATCGAGATCGTCTGCGCCACGCGGGCGTCGCCCACCTCCTGCGCGAAGTGCCGCGCCACGATCCCCCCGAGGCTGTGGCCCACGAGGTGGACACGCGCGCGCCGGGGGAGCGAGGCGAGCAGCTCGCCGAGGCGGCGGCTCAGCTCCTCCACACCCGGGCCGGGCGGGTAGGAGAGCGCCGCCGCGTGGACGCCGGGCGAGCGCGTCACCGCGCGCCGCATCGGGCGGAGCACGCCGGCGGACGCGAAGAGCCCGTGGAGGAACACCACGACGTCGTCGCCGTCCGCGATCGCCTCCGGCACCACCGGCGCGCGCGTGTCGTGGCGGAGCAGGAGCGCCTGCCGCGCGAACGCCATCGCCTCTCGACCAGCGATCCGCAGGGGATCGAGCGACCTGTGCGAGCCCATGATCCCCGATTACCACAACACGAGACTCTGTTAAGAATTGCTCGGCCGCGTAAATTCGTTCGCGGATCCAGGGGCAAGGCGACGAGCTGTGTTATGTCAGCTCGGTGCGCTCGCTCGGAATCGGCTTTTTTTTCGCGGCCGCGCTCCTCCCCCTGCTCGCCCGCGCAGAGCCGGAGACGCCGCCTGCGCCCGCGACGTTGCCGGCCTCGACGGCGCCGCGCCCCGTCTCCGCAGAGGTGCGGATCGCCGCGGTGAACCTGCTCTTCGACGTGCGCAAGATCGTCGAAGTGCAGCAGTCGAGCGGCTGGAAGATCGATCGCTACGAGCTCGAGAAGATGATGCCCGACGCGCTGCTCAGCGTGTGCCGGACCACCGACGAGACCCGCATGGTCGCGCTCACCGAGGCCTCGGCCGAGGTCGCGCGCCTCGGCGGCCCGCTCCTCGACGCGCTCCGCAAGAACGGCAACAAGATCGACGAGCTCAAGCCCTTGCTCTTCGCGACCCGCGTGGAGAACACGCTGACCGAGGCGCTCCGCCGCGCCCCGAGCGAGTGCCCGGTGTGGATCGCCCCCCGGCCCGATTTCCGCTCGATCCAGATCGGCGTCGACCGCTTCACGCTCACCCTCGAAGGGGGCGGCGCGGCGCTGCTCCAGATCGGCGGCACGAACGGCGGCCTCACCTTCGGCGGCGGAGGCGGCGGCCGCGTGCTCCTCGGGCGCGGCTTCAACCACACGTGGAGCCTGCGCATGGGCCCGGAGCTCTCGATCATCGCCCTCGTGCAGCGCGAGCAGGGGACGACCGCGCTGCCCCTCCACTTCCTCGGCGCGCTGCCCGTGGTGGTCCGCTACACGGACATCTCCTGGCACTACAACTTCGAGGTCGCGCCCCTCGGCCTCGTGATCGAGCACGACCCGGGCGTGCACTACGGCGTCCGCCTCGGCGCGATGGTCGGGATCTCCACCTTGCAGGTGCGGAGCTTCATCCCCTGGGCCGGCGTCGGCGCCGCCGTCGAGGTCTTCCCGACGAGGGAGGGCCACCCCCTGTTCGTCAACCTCCGGGGCGGGGTGCGCGCGGGGCTCGACTGGGATTTCTGATCGCGCCCTCGTCCCGGACGAGCCACACCGAGAACACCCGGAGCGCGCCCTTCCTCGCCTCGATCACGATCCGCTCGCCCCCGCGAATCTCCGGCAGATCGAGCCCGATCTCGCTCCATCGTTCGCCCGGTCGATCGCCGCTCGTCGCCTCCACGGCTTCGCGCGCTCCGGCGCGCGCCGCGATCGCCAGCGGCCCCCCGCCGTCGGTGCGCAGGACGAGGCGCGCCGGGCCCGGGGAGACATTTCGTTGCACCTCAAACGAGATCTCCTTCCCCTCCGGGATGATCCTCCCTGCGTCGAAGCGGGGCCTCCCGTCGGGGAGCGCGAGCACGGCCCCGATCACCCAGCCGCCGTGCGGGCGGGAGAACGCGAGGTCGTGGGCGCGCTCGTCCACGAGGTCCGCCACGTCCACCGCGTCCACCGCGCCGGCGCGCTCCTCCCCCGGCGGCGCGAGCGCCGTGTAGTCCGCGTCGTAGACGACCTTCTCGTCGGCCGCGCAGATCACGTTGTCCTCGATCTTCACGCCGAAGGCCCGCTTGCCGAAGACATCCGCGAGGCCTCCCCACCACGAGGGGTAGAGCGCGAAGACATCCGGCCGCTCGTCCGGCGGCAGCCGCTCGATCAGCTCCACCACCGCCGGCACCCCGTGCACCGAGGCGCGCGCGAAGGGCATCCCGCGGTAGCCGCCGAGACCGAGCCCGTCGAGGGCGTCGAGCCCGGAGAGGTAGGGGATGGCGCCCGCGTCGCCGACGAGCACGCGCCGGGGTCTGGGCTCGCGCGCGGCGAGCCGCCTCGCCACCTCGACCTGCTGCCCGGCGATGTTCGCGCTCGCGCGGGCGAAGTGATCGATCTGCGCCGGGAACGCGCCCATCGGCGCGGCGATGGGCCACGCGAGCAACGCGGCGGCCGCGAGCGACGACCCGACCCGCGGCCGCTTCCTCGCGATCGAGGCGACCCCGAGCGCGGCGGCGAGGAGCAGGAAGAGGATCGTGGGCGCCGCGTAGCGGAGGTTCTGGAAGCGGGCCGTGCTGTTGAGCGAGACCAGGAGCAGCGACGCGTACGCCCCGAGCAGGAGCGGGATCGAGAGCCGGCGCGCGCGCCGATCGGTGAGGCCCGCGAGCCCGAGCCCGAGCAGCAGCGCCGAGGCGACCGGGCCGCCGAGCGCCACGCCGAGCGCCTGCTCCCGGAGCGCCACGAGGTTCTTGATCACCTCGCCCGCGACCTCCAGCGAGCTCGGGTACGGGCTCGATCCGATCAGCTTGCGCACCGCCCCCGCCGCGCTCCACTCGCCCGTGAAGACGCGGTTTGCGGCGGCCTGGAGCCCGAGGAAGCCGACGAGCGGCCCGACGGCGCGGGCGAGGGATCGACCGAGCGGGAGCGAACGCGCCGCATGCGCCGCGGCGATGCCGAGCAGGAACGCGAAGGGCGCCGTCTCCGGCCTCGTCGCGACGACGAGCGCGCCGTAGAGCCCGGCGACGAGCTGCGCGCGCGCCCGCTGCCCCGGAGGCGCGCTCGCCGCGCGATCGACCGCGACGAGCGCGCGGCCCGCGAGCGCCGCGAAGAGCGCCGTCTCCATCCCCGAATAGAGGCTCCAGTCGAGCAGGGGCACCGCGAGGAGCAGCGCGGGCGCGGCCCATGTCACCCAGCGTGGTCCATCGTGGACGAGCCGCCGGACCGAGATGGCGAGGTCGATCAGGCAGCCTACCGCGAGCAGCGCCGCCGCGATCGCCAGGCGCTCGCCGCGCATCCCGAGGAGCCAGGCCGGCGCGAGGAGCAGCGGATAGGTGAGGCTCGTCCCGCCCGAGGAGTAGCCGTTGCCCGGGATCCACGCGAACGGGTGGCCGAGCGCAGCCGAGCGCGCGAAGCCGAAGTGGATGTAGACGTCGTCGAGCGGGACGGGGAAGTGACCGCCGGTCTTGCGGAGCCCGGGCACATAGAAGGCCAGGCCCACCCCCGTGACGAGGATCGCCGCGAAGGACCACCACAGCCTGGGCTCGATGCGCTTCATTCGACGGACCTTCGCCCCGGGTGTACTAAAGATGCCTCATGGCGGTCGAAGACAAAAGCACCCGGGACGCGAAGCAGTGGGACGCGGTGGAAGAGGCCTCCGAGCTGATCCTCGAGGACCGCTACCCCGAGGCGATGCTGATGCTGAGGGACGTGATCAAGGCCCAGCCGAACAACGCCTACGCCTACTTCTGGCTCGGCGTGGCCTTCTTCGAGACCAAGCAGATGGAGGCGGCGCGCGACGCTTACCGCGCGGCCGTCCACCTCTCGCCCGATTACCTCGGCGCCCGCGTCTCGCTCTCCCACGTGCTGCGCCAGCTCGGCGACCTGAAGGGCGCCCTCGCCCAGGCCAACGAGGCCCTCCGCCGCTTCCCGAAGGACGGCGAGGCCATGCACGCCGCCGGGCTCGCCTACGCCGCCCAGGGCAAGCGCGCCGCCGCGAAGAAGCACCTCCAGGGCTTCCTCGACGCGGGGCCAGAGCTCGAGGCCGCCACCGAGGTCCGTCAGATCTTGGAGATGCTCGGCCTCGGCGAAGAGGGCGATCCGGTCGAGTTCGAGTAGCCGACGGCGCGCCGCCGCGCGAGAACTTGGCCCGCCTGGACAGCGCACGCTAAGCGCGGTCCATGCTCGGAAAGCGCATCATCCCCTGCCTCGACGTGAAGGAAGGGCGCGTCGTCAAGGGCGTGCGCTTCGTGGGCCTCCGCGACGCGGGCGATCCGGTCGAGGCGGCGCGCCGCTACGACGAGGACGGCGCCGACGAGATCACCTTCCTCGACATCACCGCCTCCCACGAGAAGCGGGGCATCCTGCTCGACGTCGTGGCCCGCACGGCCGAGGGGATCTTCACCCCGCTCACGGTCGGGGGCGGCGTCCGCACCGAGGCAGACATCCACGCCTTGCTCCACGCCGGGGCCGACAAGGTGGCGATCAACACCGCCGCGGTCGACCACCCGGAGCTCGTGATGCGGGCCGCCGAGCGCTGGGGGAGCCAGGCGATCGTGGTGGCCATCGACGCGCGCCGGAGGCCCGGATCGGGCGATCCCGCCGAGGTGCCGGCGTGGACGGTGGTGACCCATGGAGGACGGCGGGACACAGGGATCGACGCCGTGTCCTGGGCGGCGACGATGGCGGCCCGCGGGGCCGGGGAGATCTTGCTCACCAGCATGGACCGCGACGGGACGATGATCGGCTACGACCTCGAGCTGACCCGCAGGGTGGCCGAGGCGGTGCCCGTGCCGGTGATCGCCTCGGGCGGGGTCGGCACGCTCGATCACCTCCGGGCGGGGCTCGCGGAGGGCAAGGCCGACGCGGTGCTCGCGGCCTCGATCTTCCACGACGGCAAGCACACGGTGGGCGAGGCTCGCGCCTACCTCGCGAGCATGGGTATTCCGGTGCGGCCTCCTCGGGCCGCGACCGCGGGAGGTTCGGCATGAATCATGGGTGCGTGACCCTCGACGAGGTGTTCGCGGCGGCGTCCATCAAGGCGGCCTCGCTGGTCCCCGAGACCTCGGGCTACCTGGCGCTCGCCATCGGCGACGCCGGATCGCGGCTCCCCCTCGCCCTCGACGAGCGCGCGGTGCTGCTCACCACCGAGGGCACCGTGACCTTGAACCGCCGCGGCGAGGTGGTGAGCCCCCGCGTCGCCGCCAGGGCCATGCGCGACATGCTCGGCCGCCTGCTCGCCGTCTCCGTCGGCACCATGCCCGGCCTCGCGGGCGCCGCGCGGCCGCGCGACGAGTCCGATCGCGGCGTCGACGGCGTGATCGAGGAGATCGAGGCCGCGCTCATCCCCGTCAACCGCGCCGCCGCCCGCCGGGCCCTGGCCCGCCTCTCGCGCGAGACCCTCAAGGCCAAGGAGGCGGGCCGCCTCAAGGTCCGCCCCGCCGCCAAGACGGCGCCCCCGAAGGCGGCGCCCGCGCAGGTGGCCGAGCCGGCCGCGCCGCCGCCTCGCGATCGCTCTCCCATCCCGCCGCCGGATCTGGTCGGGACGCCGCCGGCCCCGAGCGCGCCGGCCGCCGCCGAGGCCGCGCCGCGCCTGTCCCAGCACGACCTCGCCCCGCTCCTCACCGGGCTCGCGGATTCGGTCGCACCCCCGCCGAGCGCGGCGATCGCCCCCGAGCCGCCCGACGCCCCGATCGTCGCGCCCGAGATCGTTGCACCTGCAATCGTTGCACCTGCAATCGTTGCACCTCCAACCATCGCGGCGGCCCCGCCGGCGCCTGCTCGCCGATCGAGCACCTCCCCCGGGTGATGATCACTGATCCCGATCGGCTCCCGCCGCCTCCGGCGCGCGAGGAGCCTCGGCCCCCGGCGCCGCCGATCGTCGAGGCAGCCGCGCCGCCCGTCATCGGGCCGCCCCGGTCGAGCCCGTCGCGTCGACGCCCATACGGATCGAGACCCCGCCGCCCGCGCCCGTGGAGATCGCCGAGGTCGCGCCCGCCGCGTTCGACGCGGTCGCCGAGCCGACGCCGACCGTGCTGGGCATGTCGATCGAGATCGACGACGCCCAGACCCCGCTCGACGCGATGGGGCCGCTGCGCTTCGAGCCGTCGCGGAGGCCGATCCGGCTCCCGTCGAGACGCCGGTGCCCCTGTCGCCGCTCATGCCCGTGATCGCGCGCGAACCGGAGCCGAGCGCCGAGGCGCCTGCTGCGGCCGCGTCGATCGACGCTAAGCTTCGATCGACGCCGCTCCGCCCGAGGCCTCCGCGGAGCCTCCCGCGCCTGTCGAGGCCGCGCGCGGGCCCGCCGAGAGCGCGCCGGAGCCCGTCGCGAGCGCGGCGGCGGCCGCCGAGAGCGCGCCCTCTGCCCCCCATCGCGAAGAGCCGCGCGCCGTGGAGCAGCCGGCGGCTGTGGAGGTCGCGCAGGTCGCGCAGGCCGCGCCCGAGCCCCGGATCGAGTCGGTCGATCCTCCCACGGTCAAGGCCGCGCCCAAGCCGTGGAAGCCCATCCTCTCCGGGCCTCGGCTCCCGGCGGGCGCAGGCCCTCGCACGAGGACCGGACGATCCTCCTCGCGGCCTTCTCGTGCACCTCCGGGGAAGACACCGTGATGACCGCCACGGCCGTCAGCCTCAAGAAGCTGGCCCTCGACCCCACCCCGCCGCCCCCGGCCGCCGCCCTCGCCCAGCCCCTCGCGGGCCCGCTGCCGGGCCTGGATCGCGTGCTGCCCTCGGTGTCGCCGCCGCCGGCCGAGGCCCAGTTCCGCTGACCACCATCCCGACGCCGCGGATTCACGAGCGCGTGCGCCCCCGCCCCGCGAAGCCGGCCGCGCCGGAGGCCACCGCCCCGGCCGAGGCCACGCCCCGCAAGCCCCAGGACGAAGAGACCCCCGTGACGCGCCTCCCCAGCGTCGCGCCGCGCAAGGGCCGAGCGACCCTCGGCGTCGTCATGGCGCTGCTCGCCGGCACGCTGGCCGGCCTCGCGGTGGTCGCCCACCTGCGCCCGGATCTGATGGCCACCCTGGGCGAGCGGCTCGGCCCGGCCCTCGGCGGCGCACCCCACGCCCCCGCGTCTCCGGCCGCGGGCCCCGAGGCGGCCTCGCCGGGGCCTGCGTCACCAGGGCCGGCCTCGCTGCCGGCGTCCGCCGCACGCTGACGATTGACGGCGCGCGGCCGCAGCGACAGAACCGCCGGCCATGCACGAAGAGAACATGGCGATCGTGAAGTCGCTCGTGAGCGTGGCGTGGGCCGACGGCGTTTTCGCCGAGGAAGAAAAGGAAATGGTCGAGGCGCTCATCGCCGCCTTCGAGGCGAACGAGGACGAGGCCAAGGCCATCCGGGACTACGCCGCCGAGAAGAAGACCCTCGACGACATCCCGCTGACCGATCTCTCCGCCGAGGATCGCCGGGTGCTCGTGCAGCATGCCGTGCTGCTCACCTACGTCGACGGCGAGCAGCACGAGACCGAGAAGAAGTTCATCGACGATCTCTGCCACAAGCTCCGGCTCCCCGATGACGAGTCGAAGGAGCTGATCGGCGCCGCCGAGACCCGCGCCAAGCGCTTCCTCAACCTGCTCTGAAGGGGTGACGACAAAAGCGTCGAGAGGGCCGCGAAGCCAGGGAGGTCGACCGAGGAATCCTCGGCGATTTTGAGGGAGGCCGACCGACGATTCGCGGACCGAACAGCTTTATCGTCGCCTCTTGACTGCTCCGAGCCGCGCCCGCCCTGAGCGTGTCGCGAACGCGGTGCGCGGCGCATCGGCGCCCCGGAATTCACGAGCCCACGCTGCATCTCCGCTTGTGGCCCCGGACGGCGAGGCTTATCGATGTCCTTGCGAGGATGTGCTGCGTCTGCCGCGGAGAGGCATGAGCCATGGCTACGGATACGCAAAAACACAGGTGGCGGTTCTTCCGCGCCGGGGGCTTCGATCAGGTCAGGCTCGACAGCGCCGAGGACTTGCTCGCCCTCGACGAGCTCGATCAGAAGCTCTGGGTCGCCCTGGCATGCCCCACGCAGGGGCTGGAGCTCGACCCGAAGACGCTCGAGCTGATCGACACCGACAAGGACGGCCGCATCCGCCCGCCGGAGCTGATCGCCGCGGTCAAGTGGGCCGGATCGATGCTCAAGGACGCAGGCGGGCTGACCAAGGGCGCGAAGGCCCTCAAGCTCGCCGATATCGACGCGAGCAAGGAGGAGGGCAAGCAGCTCCTCGCCTCGGCCAAGCAGATCCTCAAGGACCTGGGGAAGAAGGAGGTCAAGGAGATCACCGTCGAGGACACCGCCGACACCGCGAAGATCTTCGCCCAGACCAAGCTCAACGGTGACGGTGTTGTCCCGCCGGGATCGGCGGAGGACGACGTGATCCACAAGGCGATCGAGGACGTGATCGCCTGCGCCGGGAGCGATCTCGATCGCAGCGGCGCCCAGGGGGTGACGCAGGAGCGCGTCGACAAGTTCTTCACCGAGGCCGCGGCCTTCGCAGACTGGTGGGCCGCCGCCGAGAAGGAGGGCGAGGGCGTGCTCCCGCTCGGCGAGGCCACGACGGCCGCCGCCGAGGCCGTGCGCGCGGTGAAGGCCAAGGTCGAGGACTACTTCGCGCGCTGCCGGCTCGCGGCCTTCGACGCCCGCGCCGCCGGCCCGCTCAACCGGGACGAGGCCGCCTACGCCGCGCTGGCGAGCAAGGTCCTCGACGCCAAGGTGGAGGACGTGATCGCGCTGCCGCTCGCCAAGATCGAGGCCGGCAAGCCCCTGCCCCTCGGGGCGGGCGTCAACCCGGCCTGGGCCGAGGCGATGGAGAAGCTCCACGCCACGGCCATCAAGCCCCTGCTCGGCGAGAAGACCTCGCTCTCCGAGGCGGACTGGGCCGCCCTGCTCGGCAAGCTCGCGCCCTTCGAGGCCTGGCAGGCGAGCAAGCCGCCCACCTCGGTCGAGAAGCTCGGCCTCGCGCGCATCCGCGAGCTCCGCGGCGGCGACGTCAAGGCGAAGATCGACGCGCTGATCGCCGACGACAAGGCCCTGGAGCCCGCGGCCAACGCCATCGCCTCCGTCGACAAGCTGGTCCGCTACAACCGCGACCTGTACACGCTGCTCAACAACTTCGTCTCGTTCCGCGAGTTCTACGGCCGCAAGAAGGCCGTGTTCCAGGCGGGCACGCTCTACCTCGATGGCAAGAGCTGCGACCTCTGCGTCAAGGTCGCCGACGCCGCCGCCCACGCCGTCCTCGGGGTGCACAGCAAGGCGTACCTCGCCTACTGCGAGTGCACGCGCAAGGCCACCGGCGAGAAGATGACCATCGCCGCCGCGGTGACGGGCGGCGACGCCGACAACCTGATGGTCGGCCGCAACGGCATCTTCTACGACCGGGCGGGCCACGACTGGGACGCCACCGTGGTCAAGCTCGTCGAGCAGCCGATCAGCATCCGCCAGGCGTTCTGGCTCCCTTACAAGCGCGTCGCCAAGCTGATCGACGAGCAGATCGAGAAGTTCGCGTCGTCGCGCGACAAGGAGATGCAGGACAAGGCCGCGGCCGGGGTGGCCGACACGGCCAAGACCGCCGAGGCGGCCTCGGCCGCTCCTCCCGCGGCGCCCGGCGCGGCCCCGACCCCCGCCGCCCCTCCCTCCGCCGCAGAGCAAGCCTTCGACGTCGGCAAGTTCGCCGGGATCTTCGCGGCCATCGGCCTCGCGGTCGGGGCCATCGGCTCGGCCCTCGCGGCCATGGCCAGCGGGCTGCTCGCGCTCGCCTGGTGGAAGCTCCCCCTCGTGCTCGTCGGCGTCCTCCTGCTCATCTCGGGGCCGTCGATGCTGCTCGCCGCGCTCAAGCTCCGCCACCGCAGCGTCGGCCCGATCCTCGACGGCAACGGCTGGGCGGTCAACGCGAGCGCCAGGCTCAACATCCCCTTCGGCGGCTCGCTCACCGCCGTGGCCGAGCTGCCGAAGGGCGCCGAGCACTCGATGGACGATCCCTTCGCCGAGAAGAGCCGCCCCTGGGGCCTCTACATCTTCCTCCTGCTCGTCATCTGCGCCGTCGCCGCGTGGAAGCTCGGCTACGCCCGCACCTGGCTCGATGAGCTCCGCGCCCCGCCGGCCGCCGCGCCCGCCGCGACGGGCGCGGCGGCCGCCCCCGCCGCGCCCAAGTAGCCACCGTCAACATCGTCAACGAAGCTCCGCGCGCGAGAGCTCGGCCGCGAGCTTCTCGTACACCGGTTTCTTCGGATCGCCGGCCCGGAACACGAGCCGGAAGTGGTCGTGGAGGAGCGTCACCGCGGGGAAGACGCGGGTGAACTTCTTCTCCTTCAGATCGCGGGCGATCAGGTACGCGGGCAGCACCGCCACGCCCGCCCCCGCGAGCACGCGCGCCCGGATCGCCTCGATGCCCCCGAGCCGGACGATCTTCCCGAAGCGGAGCCGATCGCCGCCGCCGGGCGCCTCGCGGAAGTAGCGGAAGAGCGGGAGCTCCGCGTTGATGTCGAGCAGCGTGTGCTCCACGGCCTGCTCGACCCGCGCGAGCGGCCGCCTCTTGAGCAGCGAGCGCGCGCCCACGAACAGGTAGTCCTCGCGATGGAGCTGGATCGCGTCGAGCTTGGGATCGGTGAAGCGCGCCGAGGTCACCGCGCAGTCGATCTCCATCGTCCGCACGCGGAGCAAGAGATCCGGCCCCGAGCCGAAATAGAGGTGCAGATCGAGCGTGGGGAAGGCCGCGCCGAGCGCCTCGAGCTCGGGGACGATGAAGCTCATCCCGAGCTCGTGCCGCGTCCCGAGCGTCACCTCCATCGCGGGCGGCCCGGCCTCGCCCCGCGCCGCCGCCGCGCACTCGGCCGCGGCCGCGAGGCACCGGTCCGCGACCGGCAGGAGCGCGAGCCCGGCCTCGGTCAGCGCCACCGCCCGCGTCGTGCGCACGAAGAGCTGCACGCCGAGCTCGTCCTCGAGCTTCTGGATGCGCTGCCCGAGCGCCGCCGGGGTGAGCGCCACCGCCCGCGCCGCCGCCCGGAAGCTCAGGAGGCGCGCCGCGGCGGCGAAGCAGCGCAGGCTGTCGATCGAGGGGAGCACCGGTGAGCCATAGCAGCGCCTGCGGCGCGCGAGATCAAGCCGCGCGATGGACGCGCGAGATCAAGCCGCGCGATCGACGCGCGAGATCAAGCCGCGCGCGCCGCCCAGGCCGCCTCGGCCGGGATGCCCGCGCCTTCGAGCCGCGGGACGATCACCTCGCGCACGGTGTCGTAGAACAGCGCGCGCGCCTCCT
Source organism: Byssovorax sp. (assembly GCA_046351295.1). Taxonomy (GTDB): domain Bacteria; phylum Myxococcota_A; class Polyangia; order Polyangiales; family Polyangiaceae; genus JAXLYT01. Next base: position 63,631 of record JAXLYT010000030.1, on the reverse strand, counting down.
CGCCGCTGCAGAGACCATAGGCCGCCGCGCCCTCGGGGAAGCAGGTCCTCGCCGGCAGGTGATCGAGCTCGTGCTGCTCCAGCCGCCGGAAGGCCACGCGCAGGTAGGCGCCGAGTCGCGCCCGCGCGTCCCCGTCGAGCGCCGGCCCCACCTCGGCGAGCCAGCGCCACCCGAAGCGCGCATGCCCGATCTCGTCGGACAAGATCCGCGTCACCAGCGCCCGCAGCTCGCCCTCCGGCATCTCCAGCCGCTCGGCGCTGAGGATGCTCACCGCCACCGTCTCCGCGAGGCACGAGACGCTGAGGACGCTCCGCGTCAGCCCCTCGATCGGCCCGACATCCGCGTGCTCCGGGAACGGGAGCGGACGCGAGACGATCGCCCGCGCCTCGCCGCCGAAGGCCTCCACCACCGCGCCGCAGAGCACCCCGTGCGTCCGCTCCTCCTCCGCCATCGTCCTGCAGGCGAGCACCTCGCCCTCGAAGCCGCCCGCCCGCGCGAAGGCCCGGGCGAGCCCCTCGAAGACGGGCGCCGAGCCATGCTCGTTGATCATCCGCCCGCGCCAGGTGCGCTGCGCGGCGAGGCGCAGCGCCGGATCGATCGCCGGCACCGCGGGGCGCGCGCGCCGCGCGGGCTCGACCAGATCGAGCACGACCGTCTCCCGGGGGGCTGCCGTGGTCTGCGCGTCCATCACGAGACCTCCATCGCGGACCGCATCTCGGGCGGCATCGGCGGGCCCCACGCGAGGCACCCGCAGTCGGTTGCCCAGCTCACGGCGTCGCAGCACGCCGTCCAGTCCTGCGCCTTCTTGCAGTCGCACGCGGGCGCGTCCGTCCCCGCGTCGGCGACGGTCGTGCCGGCGTCGACCGGATCGGGCGCCGTGGTGGTCGTGGTCGTCGTCGCGGACGCCGAGGGCGCCGGCATGTCGGTCGATCCCTCCTCGGTCTCGACGACGACGCCGCCGCAGCCGATCGCCCCGATCGCGAGCGCGGTGAGGGAGACGGCGGACGCCGCGCGGAGCGCCCGCCTCCTGATTTCCAAGCGAGTCAAGCCTTCCATGAGCACCTCCGCCTCCGAAGGTAGCCAGGCTCATTGGATTGAAAATCGATATGATCTACACACGGGTGGAAAGCTTTTCTTTCCAATCCCGGCGGGCTCGGCCCCGGTTGGGCGTCACCCGGGGGGCGCCTCGCTGCAGATGTTGTTGATGCAGCTCGCCTGCGGATCGCAGCAGTCCGACGCCTTGTCGCAGTGGTTGCCGTCCTGCGCGCACTCGTTCGGATTCGGATCCTTGCAGATGCCGGTGTCGCAGTTCTGGTTGCAGCACTCCGAGCCGGTCGAGCAGCCCTCGCCCACCTGCTTGCAGGGGTCGAGCGCCCAGAAGCCGCGCATGTTGAGGTTCGAGTCCTGCCCGGGGACCCAGAAGGCCGGGTGGCTCGGATCGGCGCCGGCCTGCGGGCTCTGGTCGATCGCCGCCACCCAGAGCTGCTTGACCTGGCTCGGATCGCCCGTCAGCCGGTTGCCGAGGGTGCGCCGGCTCGTGAACACCACCCACGCGAAGCCGCCCGCGTTGAGCGGCGCGAAGGTCGGCTCGTAGTTGTCGTTGAGGTCGCGCGCGCCGGCGGCGAACGGGTACGCGTCGCCGTCGATGTTCGAGAGCCGCTGCTCGACGCCGGGCTGCTCGATGCTCGCCATGTAGAGTGAGCCGGGGCCGAAGCGGGTGTCGAGCGAGCTCGGGTACACGCCGCGGTGGTAGACGACCCACTTGGCGTCGGGCGAGACGCTCGGGAAGACGATGGCGTTGAGGCTCGGGTCGCCGCCGGCCGGGACGAGCCCCACCGGGTTCGACGCCTTCACCGCCATCGCGTCGTAGTCGAACACGCCGAGCCCGTGGCTGTTGTGATCGACGTAGGCGATCTTCGTCCCGTTCGGCGCGAAGGCCGGCATGTCGAGGAAGACCCCGTCGAGGCCCGTGCCCCCGAGCTTGGTGCCGCTCGTCGTGTCCCACATCGCGTCCGATCCGCCGGGCGGACCGGGCAAGGGTGCGTTGTTCTCGATCAGCACCTTGCCGTTCGGCGACACGGCCGCCATCGCCCAGTTGCGCACCGGCTTGCCCACGTTGCCGAGCCCGAGCACCGGCGTGTTGCTGAGCAGATCGAGCACCGAGACGCTGGTGTCGCCGCCGATGACCAGCGTGGAGCCGTTGGCGGAGACGGCGTGGCAGGTGCTGCACCCGTCGTGCGCCGCGGGGGGCAAGAAATCCTCCGGCGGCGAGCCCGATCCGGGCTTGATCCGCAGCACGCGCCCGAGGTTGTTCGACCAGTAGTACACCGTACCGCGCAGGCTGCCGTTCGCGATGGTCCAGCTGTGGTCGGCGATCACCGTCCCGGTCGCGGCGCCGGCGGGGAGCCTCGCGACGTGGAGCGACACCGGCCCGCCGTGGCCGCTCTCGGTGAGCTGCTTCCAGCTCATGTCGTCGAGCGCGAAGCGCGAGGGCGGATCGGCCGTGGTGAAGATCTCGAAGTCGGCGTACTTGCCCTTGAAGTGGATGTAATAGCGGTCGCCGCCCGCGCTCCCGTTCCACATCAGCTCGGGCGCGACGAGGCCCTTCGGGAACACGGTGCCGTTGTACGGGTAGGCCCACACGACGCCTGGATCGAGGTCGGAGGCGCCCTTGAGCGCGGTCTGATCGACGTCGCTCACCCCGCCGGGGTTGATCGCGGTCTGGATGTTCACCGTGAGCACGGCGGTCGCCGTCTCGCCGTTGTACGTGGCCTTGACGATCACCTCGCCGCCCTGGGTGCCGGTGGGCGTGACGACCCCGGCCGCGTCGACGTTGGCGATCGCCGAGATGTCGACGATCCACGAGGGGCTCACCGGCTGACCGCCGTCCGTCGCGGTGAAGGCCACGCTCGCCGGCAACGGCACGCCGTTCGACACGGTGATCGTCGCGTTCGGCGGCGAGAGCGTGAGCGGCTGGTTCAGGCTCCCGCCCGTCCCGCAGTCGGCGAAGCACCCGCCGTCACCGCTGCTCGTCGTGGTGGTCGCGCTCGTTCCCCCGCCGGTCCCGGTCGCGGAGCTCCCCGTCGTGCCCCCCTTCCCTCCGCAGGCCAGCGGGACGGCGCCGGCGAGGACGACCACCAGGACAAGGTTTGAGCTCCAAGCAATCGAACGCATAAGACCTCCACCGAGAAGGGTAGGCAGGCCCGTGTCGAATGCGAGCAAATTCGCGCGGATAGGCTCGAATTGGATCGTCACTGATCCATTTCTCCTGCGGCTCCGAGACGGGCTCCGAGGCGGGCGCTTCACCACGGACACAGGCGCCGGTCGTGCACGCTGCCTCGACGGGGCCCGGTCGCTCCGCGTACCCTGCCGCGGTGACCGACCCGCAGCGCGCCACTCAGGAGCCCTTCACGCCCTACCAGCGCAAGCTCTTCGTCTTCCTCAGCGTGGCGACGCTCTTCGAGGGCTACGATTTCATGGCCCTCTCGCAGATCCTCCCGCAGCTCAAGCACTCGATGGGGCTCGACGAGACCGACATCGGCGCGATGGTCGCGGTGATCAACCTGGGCACGGTGATCGCCTTCGCCCTCGTCAGCCTGGCCGATCGCTGGGGACGCAAGCGCCTGCTCACCCTCACCATCGCCGGCTACACGGTCGCCACCTTCGCGAGCGGCCTCGCCCCCAACCTGATCGTCCTCTCGCTCCTCCAGCTCCTCGCCCGGATGTTCCTCATCGCCGAGTGGGCGACGAGCATGGTCTACGCGGCCGAGGAGTTCCCCACCGCGCGGCGGGGCATGGTGATCGGCGTGATCCAGGCCTTCTCCAGCCTGGGATCGATCGTGTGCGCCGGCGTCGTGCCGATCCTCCTCCGCACCTCGTACGGCTGGCGCAGCGTCTACTTCGTCGGGATCATCCCCCTCATCGTGCTGATGATCGCCCGCCGCGATCTCAAGGAAAGTAGCCGCTTCACGAGGGACGTCGGCGACAAGAAGAAGGGCTCGCTCTGGGACATCTGGAAGACGGGCCACCGCCGGCGGGTGCTCGAGCTCGCCGCGATCTGGGCGCTGACCTACCTCTGCACGAACAACGCCGTGGTGTTCTGGAAGCAGTTCGCCGTCGACGAGCGCGGGCTCACCGACGGGCAAGTGGCGCTCGCCATCACCATCGCCGCGGTGGGCTCGATGCCCCTCGTCTTCTACGCCGGGAGGATCCTCGATCGCATCGGCCGGAAGAAGGGCGCGACCTTGATCTTCCTCGTCGGCGCCGGGGGCACCTTCGGCTGCTACACGCTGCACGGCTTCTGGCCGCTCACCGCATGCCTCGTGCTCGGCATCTTCGGCGCGAGCGCGGTGCTCCCGGTGCTCAACGCCTTCACCGCCGAGCTCTTCCCCACCTCGATGCGCGCCGACGCCTTCGCGTGGAGCAACAACCTCCTCGGCCGCACGACCTACGTGCTCTCGCCGCTCGCCGTCGGCTGGGCCGCGAAGAGCATCCACTGGGGCCCGGCGATGCAGCTCACGTGCACCGGGCCGGTGATCGCGCTCGGCTTGATCCTCGCGCTCTTGCCGGAGACGAACGCGAAGGAGCTCGACGAGACGGCGGCGCTTTAGATCGCGCTCAACCGCCCAGCACGAAGGCCCGCACCATCACGTCGAGCGCCGCCTGGAAGCGCCGATCCATCTCTTCCGTCGGCGTCTTGCCGAGCGCGCCCATCCACGCCGTGCGCCCGACCATGTAGCCGTAGGCCGCCGAGTTGGCGGTGAGCAGGCCGAGCTCGACGCGCTGCCGGAGGGGCTCCGCGTCGAGGTGCGGGTACTCGCTCTTGATCCGCGCCGTCAGCGCCTCCGCGAAGATTCGCATCCCTTGCTCGCGCATGGGGAAGGACGCCGCGCCGGAGGGCCGGTCGCCCGCGAGGGCCCACATCGAGAGGCGCAGGTAGACCGGATCCGAGAGCATGGCGAACAGCGAGGCGAGGAGCTCGCCCGAGGAGAAGGCGCCCACGGGATCGCGGAGGCGCGCGAGCCCGGCCTCGCGCAAGGAGCGGATGCGCCGCTCGAGCACCGCATCCACCAGCTCGCCGAAGGTGCCGAAGTAGTGCGAGATGAGCGCGTGGCTCACCCCGACGAGGGCGGCCACGTCCTTGAGCCCAACCGCGTCGGGCGAGCGCTCGGCGAGCAGGCGCTCGGCGGCGTCGAGGATCTCGGCGCGCGCCTCCTCCGGATCGCGGCGGCGGCGCGGCGGAGGGGCCGCCGCCTTCTTCGCCCTGGGTGCGCGGGTCATGGGGAAGGTCTACCGTTTTTTGTTATTGGCGTCTTGACAATAGTGCGCCCCGATCTATTTTCATCATGCCAATAACAAGACGGACGCCCGATCGCGCCCTCTTTCCCCCTCCCGCTCGAAGGAGCCATCGCCATGACCACCGCGGCCCTCGTCCCCGAAAAAGTCTCTCTCAAGAAGCGCCTCGCCCATCGCGGCGATCGCGTGGGCATGCTCCTCGACATCGCCGCGACCCACCCGGACATCTCCTCGATGCGGCGCTTCGCCGGCCTCGTCAACGCCCACTTCATCAGCTCGGCCGACCTCGCGCACGAGGTGCTCGTCGACAAGGCCGACACCTTCGTGAAGGGCTACGGCCTCTCGATCTTCGCGAAGCCCCTGCTCGGCAACGGCCTGCTCACGAGCGAGCACGACTTCCACCGCCGCCAGCGCCGGATGATGGCGCCGGCCTTCGTCCACAAGCGCATCGCCGACTACGCGACGGTGATCTCGAAGCGCACGGAGGAGGCGACCGCCCAGTGGAGCGACGGCGCGACGATCGACTTCAGCAGCGCGATGATGCGCCTCACGCTCGAGGTCGTGGGCGCGACGCTCTTCGGCGCCGAGGTGGGCGCCGAGGCCGAGGAGATCGGCGAGGCCCTCACGACGGCGATGAAGCAGGCCGCCGACTCGCTCGACTCGTTCATCCCCATCCCCCCGAGCGTGCCGACCCCGGGCAACCTCCGCGCGAAGGAGGCGGTGGGGCGCCTCGACGCCACCGTCTACCGGCTGATCCGCGAGCGCCGGCAGGACAAGAAGGACCACGGCGATTTCCTGTCGATGCTGCTCCTCGCCCAGGACGAGGACGACGGGAGCACGATGACCGACACCCAGGTGCGCGACGAGGCGATGAACATCTTCCTCGCCGGTCACGAGACGACGGCGAACGCCCTGGCGTGGACATTCTACCTGCTCTCCCAGCACCCCGAGCTGCGCGCCCGCCTCGAGCGCGAGGTCGACGCCGCGCTCGGCGGAAAGAGCCCGACGCTCGCCGACTTGCCGAAGCTGCCCTACGCGATGCAGGTCTTCAAGGAGGCGATGCGCCTCTACCCGCCGGCCTTCGCCGTGGCGCGCCGCGCGACCGCCCCGGTGACGATCGGCCCCTACGCGCTCAAGAAGAACGACCTGGCGATCATCAACATCCTCGGGATGCACCGGCGCGCCGACTACTTCCCGGAGCCGAACCGCTTCGACCCCGACCGCTTCTCCCCCGAGCGCGAGAAGACGATTCCCCGCCACGCCTTCCTGCCCTTCGGCGCCGGCGCGCGGGTCTGCATCGGCAACCACTTCGCCCTGCTCGAAGGCCAGCTCGCCGTGGCCGCCATCGCCCAGCGGGTGCGCCTCGACCCGGCCCCCGGCGCCGCCCGCGTGGAGCCCGAGCCGATGATCACGCTGCGCCCGAAGGGGAAGATGCCGATGGTGGTGCGCCGCCGGCAGGGTACGGCGTAACCCATCGTTCTCCGGTGGATCACACCGGGCCACGGGCGCTCCACCGCGCGCCCGTTCATGCGATGCTCGCCTCCCCGCCCGCCCTTTCCCCGGGCGAGAGAGGCCACCCCGTGCGAGCTTTCCTTCCTCTCCCCGCGCTGCTCCTCGTCTCATTGACCTTCACCGCCGCGGCCCGCGCCGACACCCTGGAGGTCGGCCCCGGCAAGCCCTTCGCCAAGCCCTGCGACGCGATCAACGCGGCCAAGCAGGGCGATACCATCGAGGTGGCGGCCGGCACCTACACCGACACCTGCGCCATCAACACGCCGGGGCTCACCGTGAAGGGCGTGGGCGGACGGCCCGTCATCGATCTCTCGGGCGGGACACCGGCCCAGCAAAAGGGCATCTACGTCATCCTCGCCGACGGGGTGACGATCGAGAACATGGAGCTCACGGGGGCGCATATCTCCGAGGTATCCGTTCACGGGGCATATGGTCATGATCCTACGTGACGCTATGTGATCCTATGCGAATGGTCTGTTCGGTCGGGGAAAAGGTGTGGAATGAGGCATGGCCGCGATTGGCGAGACGACCGGATTGCCGAGCTGGAGGGAAAGCTCGAGGTCGCGCTTGCCCGAATCTCGGTGCTCGAGCGGCGCTGGCGAAGACGGCCGAGCTCGATGCGAAATTCGAGGCCGCGGTCGCCGATCGCACGTTGGAGGAAAAGCTTCGCGTGTCGTCGCGCACTCGAACCGCCTCGAGCGACCCTCCTTCCGTGCCGAAGCCCCCGGCCAGGAAGCCGAGCGGACGCAACCGGGAGGGCAGCCCGGTCACGAAGGGTAGCGTGCGCTCGTGCCGGCCCACGGTGGACAAGCGCGTCCCATGTTTTCCCGACCGCCGCCGATGTCATGCCGGCCTGATGGGCAGCGACGTCGCCCACCTGCATCAGGTCCTCGAGTTGCCGAGGTAAGCCCTTCGTCACCTAGTACGAGCTTCATGCGCTGATATGCCCATGCGGCCTGCACCAGGCCGAGCGCCGGACGGTGCCTGCTGGGGCCTTCGGGCCAGCGTCACCGCGGTCGGCGTTGCCTGGGCGTCACCGGCTTGCAAGCGACCCGTCGAGATGCTGATGGCCGACCTCTTCGGCTTGACGATGAGCGTGGGCAGCGTCGTGGCCTGCCAGAGCAGGCCGCCCTTGCGCTCGAAGCGCCGCACGCCGGGTGCGCCTACGTCCAGGCGCACCCGGTCAAGCACGCCGACGACGGGGTGGCGAGAGGCTCGGTCGCGTGGTGGCTGTGGACCGCGGTGACCTCGTTCGTGACGGTGTTCCTCGTGCAGGCGCGGCGCAGCACCGATGCGGCGCGCGCGCTGCTCGGCGATACCTGCGGTGTCTTGATCACCGATCGATGGGGCGCTATGGCTTTTGGCCCGACCTCGCGAGACAGCTCTGCTGGGCCCATCTCAAGCGCGACTTCATCATCCAGGAGCGCGGAGGTCCCGACGCGACCGCTGCGGCCCTGCCCGAGCGAGACCAGATGTTTGCGTGGTGGCATCGTCGCGACGGAACGCCGCCCGGTCGACCTCGGCGCTACGAAGCCCCTTCAGGATCGGTCTACCATCTGCTGGGAGGGGATGGCACGGATCCCAAGACCATGAAAACTGCCTGCTGCGCAAGCACGCCGACGCACTGTGGAGGTCTATCGCGAGGGCGTAGAGCGACGAACAACGCCGCGAGCTGCGCATTCGCCATGCGGTGCCTGGCGGAAGACGTATGGGACCCACAGCCCGGACGGCAGCCGCTTCGTCGAACGCGTACTCACCGCGCGCGACGTTGCGGGCAGAGACGCAATGTCACCTCCGCGAGGCTTGCGTTGCTGCGCTCAGCCATGCCCGTCCCCGTCGCTTCGCCACAGCCCACTGAGCCGCTTGGCCTGTTCGCCTGGGAGTAGGGCGTGAACGGATACCTCGAAACGCCGGCGCGAACGCGGGCCCGGGTGCAGGCCACCATCACGGCGCGGCTGCTTCCACGATAACCAAAACGGCATCCTCGGGAACCCGATCTCCCCGGGCGGGACCCTCACCATCGAGTCGAGCGAATTTTCGGGCAACGGCCAGGGGCCCGGCTGCACCGACGGCAACGGGTGCACGCACAACCTCTATCTGGGACCGGATTTCGACGAGGTGGTGTTCCGCTACAACTGGTCTCACCACCTCGCCACCGACACGCCGGACAAGGGGCATCTGTTCAAGTCGCGGGCCAGGCGAAACATCGTGACGTACAACCGCTTTACCGCCGAGGGTGACACGTCGAGCTACGAGCTGGAGATGCCGCAGGGCGGGTTCGGCGTCATCGTCGGCAACCTGATCGAGCAGAGCGCGACGACGGGCAACCCCAGCATCCTGGCCTACGGGAAAGAGGGGCTGAAGAACCCGGACAACCGCCTCTTCGTGGCCAACAACACCATCGTCAACCACCTCGGCAAAGGCACCTTCCTCGACGTGGCGGGCGGGGCGCCCCTCGTCGCCCACAACAACCTCCTCGTCGGCATGGGCACGCCATCGAACACCGGCGCACTCTCGGCCGACAACCTGCTCACGGAGAGTCCGATGCTCGTGGACGAAGCGGGCTTCGACTACCACCTTCTCGTCGGCTCGCCGGCCATCGATCAAGGGGTCGATCCGGGCAAGGCGGATGACCTCTCGCTCACCCCCACGGAGCAGTATGTCCACCCGGCGGGCCACGCGGCGAGGCCTTCGGACGGCAAGCTCGATATCGGCGCCTACGAGTACGGCATGGGCTCGATGGGGACCGGCGGCGCGGGCGGAGCAGGCGGACAGGGCGTCACAAGCACCGGCGGGAGCGGCGGCGCGGGTGGGAGCGGCGGCGCGGGTGGACAAGGCACGACCACCACCACCGGGACGACGAGCGGCGGCGCGAGCGACACGAGCGGCGGGTGCAGTTGCCGCGCGTCCGGCGGGGACGCGGGCGCGCCCTGGATGTTCCTCGGGCTCCTGGCCGGCGCTGCCACGATCGGGAGGCGCCGCCGGTAGCGCAGCTCAGGGCGGCGGCGCGGTGCTGCACCCCGCGCGCGCCAAGGGCTTGCTCGCGCCGCCGATGGCCGTCTTCACGGCGTCGAAGCGATCGTTGGGCACGGTGATGGCGAGGTTGTACTGGCGGATCATCCACGTCTCGCCGCGGCGGGCGAGGACGCCGCTGCCCCGTGACGGGCCGAGGTTCGGCGCGTCGAGATCCTCGTCGAACCAGGCGAGATCGCCGCGCTCGTCGATCGTGATCGCCCTGCGCGTCGCCTTGAAGGACCAGGCCTTGCCCTTCTCGAAGTGCGGGTGGGCGTAGGCGCGGAAGGCCGCGCGATCCCAGCGCTCGGCGGCGTCGGTGCCGAGGAAGACGGCGTCGTCCGTGAGGTGGCCGAAGTAGCGCGCCTCGTCGGCCCTGGCCGCGGCGTCGTGGAAGTCGTCGAGGACCGCGCCGATCGCCTTCGTGGCCGAGGCGCGGCGCTCGGGCGTGAGCGGCTCGGGCGAGGTGGCCGCGCAGCCGAGCAGGGTGGTGGCGAGGACCATCGAGAGCGGGGCGAGGGCCGAGCGCATCGCCTGCTCGTATCACGAACCCGCGCCCCGCGGGCAGGGGCGCGCACAGCGGTGACCGGTGTTCTACGGCGTAGAACAACGGATCCGGATGGGGACGATCGCCGAAGCGTCGCGGTCGAAGAGGCCCGCCTGCCCGTCCGGGCGGAAGATCCAGTCGAAATCCTCCGGCAAGAAAGCCTTCTTCAGGCGGGCCACGCAGGACGTGAAGAGCACCCGGCGGTAGTGCTCGATGTCGTAGTCGCGGGGCAGCTCGCGATCGGGCTGGGCCTCGTCCTCGTCGGGCACGAGCAGGTACGCGCCGCCCTTCGCGCGGTAGTAGCGCACCCGCTCGCCCGGGGCCCAGCGCTCCCGGCCCGCGGCGAGCAGGGCCTCGTAGGGCGCCTCGCGGTGGCGGGCGCGGCTCTGCCGGTAGGCCTCCGGCGACTTGGTGACGCGCGTCCGCGTCGCGAGATCGGCGGTGGGGAGCGCGCGGCGATCGAGGGCGTCGAGCGTCGCGAGGAACGTGGCGCGCAGGGTCGCGATGTCGCCGAGCATGGCGGCGCGCAGGGCGTCGCGGAGGAAGCGCTCGGCGAAGGGCTCGATGCGGCTCGATCGCAGGGCCACGCCGCGGAGCACGAGCTCGCCCGTGTAGCCGAGCAGGGCATAGTTCTTCACCTCGTAGCTGAACATCGCCCGGTAGCGGCCCTCGTAGTCGAGGCGGATCCCGGCTGGCAGCTCGGCGGCGACGGCGGCGACCAGGGCACGCTCCTCGCGCTCGGAGAAGCCGGCCGGCACGGCGAAGTAGACGCCGTCGGTGTCGGCCTCGATGAGCGCCACGCTGCGGGCGCGCAGGGCGGCGACGAGCTGATCCAGGATCTCGCGGCCTCTGCGCGTGACCTCGTCGGCGGCGCGGCGATCGGCGAAGAGGGCGAGCGAGCCCGCGCCCATGTAGCCGTACGCCGAGTTGATGAGCAGCTTCATCGCGGCCTGCATGGCGTCGTGGTGGCCCTGGGCGAGGGAGCCGGGCTCCGCACCCTTCGCGGCGGCCTTGTGCTGGAGGCGGAGGTCGAGCAGCGCGCCGACCAGGTGGAGCAGCACGCCGAGGCGATCGCACGCAGGGCCGATGCGGTACGCGCGCATCAGCGAGGGATAGAGCGAGGCAATGTCGGCCTTGACCACCTGCTCGGCGATGCCGGTCGCGAAGAGGTGGAGCGCGCCGCCCGCGTGGGGGCCGAGCGCGTCTTCGTCGAGGGGCGGGGGGAGCGCGGCGCCTGCGCGCAGATACGCGCGCACGAGCATCGGCTCGAGCACGCCGGTCGCAGGCCCGGCCGAGGCGAGGCGCTCGTACCTGCGCGGCGCCATCCCCGCGAGCGCGAAGGGCGCGCGGAGCAGGCGCCGGGAGAGCGCGTCGACCTCGGCTGTGTCATCGAGCGCATAGCGGCGGAGCCTCTCGGGATCGCGCTGGTAGACCGCGTACGTCTCGGCGCCGGGGACATAGGTGCGATCGGGCGACGCGACGCCGAAGTGGCGCGCGACGTCCTTGAGTCGATGGCTCGGGAGATCGCGGGCGACGAAGTCATGACGCCGGACGGCATCGAGCGTGTCGATGAGCTCGCGCCCGGCCACGGTGAAGCGGCCGCGGCGCGCGCCCACGGCGCCTCCTGGATGCGTTCGAGCAGCGCCGGCCCGGGCGCGCGCCCGATCGCGAGCGGGACATCGAGGAGCTCGGCGCGCCGCCAGAGGAAGGGGAGATCGAAGCCGGAGAGGTTGTGGTTCTCGATGACGTCCGGATCGCGCTTGCGGACGAGCGCGCAGAGCTGGTGGATGAGCCGGGCCTCGTCGCCGGGCGCCGGCGCTTCGAGCGCGTCGTGGCGAGGCCCCGGCAGTCGCGCACCGCGGCCATGAAGATCCGATCGGTCTCGGGATCGAGCCCCGTCGTCTCGAGGTCGATCTGCATGCGGTGGAGGTCGTCGTAGTGGAGGCCGCGAAACGAGACGCGCCCCGTCCGCATCAGGTACTGCTCGACCGGGCCCGGGCGGTGATACCCGGCGAGATCCGCGAGGCTCGTGACGCGGCGGCGGAGGCGCTTCGAGGCCCCGTGGACGATGGTGCGCGAGAGGGCGCGCCGCTCGGCGCGCTGAGGAGGAATCGGTAGCCGCCCGGATCGCCCTGAAGGACGCGGTAGTGGACGTCGGCCGCCGCCGCGCCGGGCGATCCTTCCTCGGCGAGCGCGGCGTCGAGGTGCGCGACGTCGTCGAGCATGCAGGCGAAGACGAAGGGCCGGAAGCTCTCGCGCTCGCAGCGGATGGCGCCGCCCTCGCGGCGATAGACGAGCGCCTGGCCGTCGTGATCGGCCCACACCGAGACGATGCCGGGGGTCGGATCCCAGCCGAAGAGGATTTCGTCGTCGAGGGCGGTCACGCGGGGTCCTCGTGCGTTGCAGGAGTGGAGCCCTCCGTCAACCGGGAGCGCGGCGGGCGCCTCTCCCCGCAGGCGCGTGGTACCTTGCCACAGTGAAGCTCATCCCCCTCCGGATCCTCCCATGACGCCGGTCCACCGCGCCTGCTTCGCCGCCCTGACGCTGCTCGTCGCCTGCGAGCCGTCGAGCGCCCCGGCGCCGGCGACGCCTTCGCCGTCCGCTCCACCGGCGGGGACGATCGATCTCGTCGAGTCCGCCCCCCTCGAGACCAACCTCGTCCACGCCGACGTCCTCCAGGCGCACGAGGTCTGGGTCGAGATGATCCAGGGTGCCAGGCGCTCCCTCGACATCGCCGAGTTCTACATCAGCAGCGCCCCCCAGAGCCGCCTCGAGCCCGTGCTCGCCGCGATCGAGGCCGCGGCAGATCGCGGCGTCACCGTCCGCATCCTCGTCGACACCCTCTTCGCCAAGCTCTACCCCGAGCCGCTCACCCGCCTCGGCAACCACGCCGGCATCACCCTTCGCCGCTTCGACGTGGGCCCGGTGATGGGCGGTGTCCACCACGCCAAGTACTTCATCGTCGATGATCGCGAGGCCTATATCGGCAGCCAGAATTTCGACTGGCGCTCGCTCACGCACATCCAGGAAATCGGCGTCCGCCTCCGCGACCCGGCCGCGACGGCCGCCTATGCCGATGTCTTTGCCATGGACTGGGCGCTCGCCGCCGGCGCCTCTCCTCCCCCGCCCCGCCCGAGGCCCGCGAGCCTCCGCGAGCTCGCCTCCGGCCAGCCCGTCACCGTGACACCCGTCTTCAGCCCGGAGCGCTTTCTCCCCGACCCGGCGAGCTGGGAGCTCCCGAAGATCGTCAATCTGATCGACGGCGCCGCGCGATCCATCCACGTGCAAGTCCTCCTGTACCGGGCGCAGAACCGCGACAACACGCCCTTTACCACCCTCGACGAGGCCCTCCGCCGCGCCGCCGCCCGCGGCGTGAAGATCGAGATGCTCGTCGCCGACTGGAGCAAGAAGAAGGGCAATGTCGAGGCCGTGCAGGCCCTCGCCCGCGTCCCCGGCGTCTCGGCCCGCTTCCTCGACATCCCTCCCTGGTCGGGCGGCTTCGTCCCCTTCGCGCGCGTCGCCCACGCCAAGTACATGGTCGTCGACGGCGAGCGAGCCTGGGTCGGGTCGAGCAACTGGGAGGGGGATTATTTCACGCGCACCCGCAACGCGGGCCTCATCGTCGAGGGCGCCTCCTTCGCGATCTCGCTGGAGCGCGTCTTCCGCGATGGTTTTGCAGGTCCCTACGCCGAGGTCGTGGACCCGGACAAGACCTACGAGGCGCCCAAGATCGACGAGAAAGCGACCGCTTCACCCCCGAAGCCCGGACCTGGAGACAAACCTTGACGATGGTTGTATTTGCCCTGCTCGGGGCCTTCACCTGGACCTTGCTCGAATACTGTATCCACCGCTGGGCCGGGCACGACCGGCGCTTCCGGAAGAACGTATTTGCGAAGGAGCACATCCGCCATCACATCGAGGGCAACTACTTCGCTCCGACCTGGAAGAAGGCCCTCTTCACGCTCGCCCTCACGGCCGTCCTCGCGCCGATCTTCGCCTTCCTCCTGGGCCCGGCGCACGGCCTCTCCTACGTGGGCGGCCTCATCGCCTTTTATACCTGCTACGAGGTGCTGCACCGGCTCGAGCATGTTCACGCGGGCTTTGGCCCCTATGGCCGCTGGGCGCGGAGGCACCATTTTTATCACCACTTCGTCAACGCGAAGATGAACCACGGCGTCACCACGCCCATCTGGGATCTGGTGTTCGGCACGTACCGGAGGGTGGATGAGGTCATCTCCGTCCCGGCGAAGCTCAGCATGCCCTGGCTGAGAGATCCGCAGACGGGCAAGGCTCGCCCGGAGCATGAGGGGAGCTTCGTCATTGCTTCTTGAGGAGCGGGCTCTTGATCTCCAGCGCCGCTCGATGGCCAACGGGGTGAAAATTTAACGCAAAGGCGCAAAGGCGCAAAGGCGCAAGAAGAAATAGAGTTGGCCGTTCTTCTTTTTTGCGTCTTTGCGCCTTGGCGTCTTTGCGTTGAAAATTGGGGAGCAATGGCAGCGCCAACGGCTCAGCCGGCGCTGCGCGGTTGACCGACGCGCACCAAACGCCCGGGGCGCTGGCCGGTGAGCTTGTCGCCCTCGCTCACCACGGTGCCGGAGACGAGGGTGGCGCGGTAACCGCGGGCGTCTTGCAGGAGACGGCGGCCGCCGGCGGGCAGGTCGGCGACGAGGCGCGGGCGGTAGAGGCGGAGGGCGGGGAGGTCGACCACGTTGACATCGGCCTTCTTGCCCACGGCGAGGGTGCCCCGGTCGTGGAGGCGAAGGAAGCTCGCGGGCTCGTGGCTGAGCATGCGCACGGCTTGCTCGATGGAGAAGCGGCCCTCTTTGCGATCGCGGGCCCAGTGGAGCAGGAAGTAGGTGGGCATGCTCGCGTCGCAGATGGTGCCGACATGGGCGCCGCCGTCGCCGAGGGCGGGGATGGCGAGCGGGTGGTGGAGCATCTCGCCCACGGCGTCGAGGTTCATCCCCATGTAGTTGTAGATGGGGAAGTACAACAGCTCGTGCCCGTCGTTTTCGAGGAGCGCGTCGTAGATCACCGAGAGCGCGGAGACGCCCTTCTTCCGGGCCTCGGCGAGCAGCGAGTCGGCGGCGCTCGGCTCGTAGGTCGGGTTCTCGCCGAGGCGGAAGATGCGCCCGCTGATCATCTCGATCGCGGCGAGCAGGCGATCGGCGAGCGGGGGGACAGGGCTCCCGTCGCCGGCCACCGGATCGCTCTTCTCGGTGAGGATCCGCGCGCGGAAGGCCGGGTCGCGCATCGCGGCGACGCGCTCGGCGAGCGGCAGGTGGGCGACCGCCTTGTAGCTCGGGAAGCCCATGAAGGGGTGGAAGGTGGCCTCGAGGCCGAGGAGCACGCCGATGCCGCGGGGCGAGACCTGGACGCGGATGTCGGTGCCCTTCTGCTTCAAGCCTTCGGCGCGGCGGAGGATCTGCTTCCACTGGGTCGGCACGAGGTCGCGCTGCATCAGCGAGATCGAGACGCCGTGCCCGTGGGCGGCGTCGATCCATTGCTCGAGCACGTCGAACTCGCCGTCGAAGAGCTCGGGGGAGCGCTCCATGTCGAAGTCGCTCACGGCCTGGAGCACGCCGTGGGCGAGGCCGTCGAAGGCCGAGGCGAGGCCGCGCAGCTCGGCGATCGACGCCTCGGACGCGGGCGTGGGCGAGCCGTCGAGCGCGCGGTGGTTGTCGGTGCGGCCGGTGGAGAAGCCGGCGGCGCCCGCCTCGAGGCCCTGGCGGAGCAGCGCGCGCATCGCGGCGATGTCGTCCGGCGTCGCGTGCTCGCCGGCCACGGCGCGATCGCCCATCACGAAGATGCGGAGCGCGTCGTGCGTCATCTGCCCCACGACGTCCATCGTGTGGGGGAAATCGATGGCCGAGAGGTACTCGGGGAAGGACTCCCAGCGCCAGTCGATGCCCTCGCTCAGGGCCGAGCCGGGGATGTCCTCGACGCCCTCAAAGAGCTTGATCAAGCGCTCGCGATCGCGCGCGCGCACCGGGGCGAAGCCGACGCCGCAGGAGCCCATCACCGCGGTGGTCACGCCGTGCCCGCTCGACGGGAGGAGATCGGCGTCCCAGGAGACCTGGCCGTCGTAGTGCGTGTGCATGTCGACCCAGCCGGGCGTGACGAGGGCGCCCTCGGCGTCGATCGTGCGCGAGGCGGCCTCGGTCACCTCGCCGAGCGCGACGATCGTGCCGCCGCGGATGCCGACATCGCCCCGGTACGCCGGCGCGCCGGTGCCGTCCACGATCGTGCCGTTCTGGATCTTCACATCGAGCGTCATGCCTTCACCTCGGTCGATCGCGCGCACGGGGCGCACGAGATGGAAGCGGCACGATACCCGAGGCGGGCCGGATTCGCGCGGGCGATCAGCAGGGCGCGGATGCCTCGACCCCTGCGGGGGCGGGCTTCTGGGGCGTGGCAGGCGCGGCGGGCGCGGCCGTCTCGGGGATGGCCGAGCCGGCGAGGACGAAGCTGAGCGCGCGGGAGACGCGCCCGCGGATGCGCTCGTCGTTGTAGATGCCGGCAATCTGGTCGAGGAGCGGCGTCTTGACGAGGCCGCGCACCAGGTGACCGACGAGGAAGCTCGTCGTGAAGCGGCGGCGGCAGATCCAGGTGTAGGCGCGCTGCGCCTCGCCCTCGGTGGCGTCGCCGGTGAGGATGCGCGCCACGGCGTCGGCGGCATAGCGGCCGCTCTGCATCGCCTGGTAAATCCCCTCGCCCGTCGCGTTGTGGGTGATCCGCGCGGCCTCGCCGAGCTGGATCACGCCGGGCGCGCCGGCGTGATCGATCCACGTCGTGTACGAGATCGGGTGGCCCTTCCACCGGCCGAGCTGGCGCGCGCCCTTGATTCGATCGCCGTAGTAATCGTCGAGGAAGCGCTGGAAGACCTCGCGCACGTTGCGCCGCTGCTTCGTCCCATCGTCTTCCTCGCCGTCGATGCAGATGCCGATGTTCACGCGATCGTCGGTCTCGGGGAACATCCAGCCGTAGAGCGGGGCGAGGTTCCTGTCGAAGATCATCTCGATCAGGTGCGGCTCGAACTCCATGCCCTCCCACCAGCCCATCAGCGTGGAGATGGTGCGCTTCGGCCTTGGATCGCGGGAGAAGATCGAGTGGGCGCCGTCGGCGCAGAGCACGTAGTCGGCGCGCACCTCCTCGGTGGAGGAGCGCACGCCGACGACGCGCCCATGCTCCTCGATCAAGGCGCGCGCGTGGAAGCCGGTGCGGAGGCGCGCGCCGCTCTCCTGGGCCTTCTCGACGAGGAGGTTGTCGAGGTGCTTGCGGAGGAGGATCACCGCGGCGCCCTCGGAGCGGAGGATCATCTCGCGCTTGCCGGGCGTGATGAGGCGGAGGCCGCCGACGGCGTAGCCCTTCTCCCGCACCTCGCTGCCGAGGCCGAGCTCGTCGAGCATCGTCAAGGCGTTGGGAGAGAGGCCGGAGCCGCAGGTCTTGTCGCGGGGGAAGGTGTCCTTGTCGAGGAGCACGACGTCGCAGAGGCCGCGCCGGCCGAGCTCGATGGCGGCGGTGGCGCCGCCGGGGCCGGCGCCGATGATCGCAACGGTGGGTCGCATCGCGGCGCTCTACCATCGCTCCGCGCAGCATGGTCGCGGAATACCCTTGGATCTTCGATAAAATCGCGCGTCAGCGACATCGCTCCACCGACCTCGGTCAGCGGACCGGCCTGGTGATCCCGTGGCGGTCGAGGCGGCGATAGAAGGTCGCGCGCGGCATGGCGAGGTCGCGCGCGGCGAGCGCGGCGTTCCACCCGGTGCGCTCCAGGGCGGCGAGGATCAGCGCGCGCTCCTCCTTCGGCTTGAGGGCCCTCGGCGCGGTGGTCTTCGCCGCGCGCGGTAGCTCGATGTCCGAGGGACCGATCTCGCCTCCCTGCGCGAAGATCACCGCCTTGGTGATCAGGTTCTCCAGCTCGCGCACGTTGCCGGGGAAGGCGTAGGCGCCGAGCTTGCGCAGCGCGGCCGGCGTGATCCGGGGCGCCGCGCGGCCGAGGCCCGAGGCCGCGCGGGCGACGAAGTGGCGCGCCAGATCGGGCAGATCTTCGAGGCGCTCGCGGAGAGGCGGCAGGAGCACCTCGACCACGCCGACGCGGTAGTAGAGGTCTTCCCGGAAGCGGCCGCGGGCGACCTCCGCGCGCAGGTCGCGGTTGGTCGCGGAGACGAGACGGAAGTCGACCGGCACGCTCGCCGAGGCGCCCACGGGGCGCACCTCGCGCTCCTGGATGACGCGCAGCAGCTTGGCCTGGATCTCCAGCGGCATCTCGCCCAGCTCGTCGAGGAAGAGCGTGCCTCCGCGGGCCTCGACCACGAGCCCGACGCGATCGCGATCGGCGCCCGTGAAGGCGCCGCGGACATGGCCGAAGAGCTCGGACTCGAGCAGCGAGGCGGGCAGCGCCGCACAGTTGAGCCCGACGAAAGGACCGCCGCGGCGCGCGCTCTGGAAGTGGATCGCCCGCGCCACGAGCTCCTTGCCGGTGCCGCTCTCGCCGAGCACCAGCACGGGCGCGGGGGAGTCGATCACCCGATCGAGGGTGTGGAAGAGGCGGGCCATGGCCGGGCCGCGGCCGACGATCGAGCGGTAGTCGTAGCGGTGCTCCAGGGCCTGCTGCTTGGCGCGCACCTCCTCGGCGAGGGCGTCGATGCGCGCGTCCTTGCCGGCGAGCAGATCGTCCACGCGGCGCCGCTCCTCTTCGAGCTCGCGCGTCCGGCGGCGGAGGGCCTCGATGGTGCGGGCGTTGCGCAGGGCGAGGGCCACCTGGTCGGCGAAGATCAGGAGCAGGTCGGCCTCCTCGCGGCCGAAGCGGGCGCCGGAGAAGCGGTTGTCGAGGTAGAGGGCGCCGAGCACGCCGTCGGGGGAGCGGATCGGCACCGCGATCACCGAGCGCAGGCGCATGGCGTGGACGCTCTGCCGCTCGCGGAAGCGATCGTCGGCGCTGGCGTCCACGGTGATCACCGGCTCGGCCGCGGCGATGGCCTGCTCGGCGATGGCGCGGCTGTACTTGAGGTGGCTCTTGCCCACCTTCTCCCGGTCGACGTTGCGCGCCACCGGGACGTAGCGCTCGCCGCTCTCCGGGTCGTCGAGGATCACGAAGCCCCGCTCGGCGCCCGTGAGATCGATCGCGGCGTCGAGCGCCATGCCCAGGATCTGGGGCGTCTCCGCGGTGCTGTTGAGCTTGCGGAAGAGGGCGAGCAGCCGCGGGAGGCGGTCCTCGCGGCGGGGCTCGGCGGACGGCGGATTCGTTGGAGCTGCAACGATCTCCGGGGGCGCGGGCGGGGGCGGCAGGCGCCGCCGCGGGTGGGCGCGGAAGGCCGCGCGGAGCGGCTCGGGGAGCTCGGCCTCCATCGCGGCCCAGAGCGATCGCGCGGCCTCGGCGTCGCCCTTGGCGAGGAGCGCCTCGGCCAGCAGGTCGCGGCTCCCCGCGCGCTCGGCGAGGGCGCGCGCGGAGGCGAAGGTGCGCATGGCGGTGAGCTCCTCCCCCGCGGCGAGGGCGGCGCGGCCTTCGAGCAGCGCGGCGCGGGCCGCGAGATCGGGCGCCTCGGCGATGCCCTGCCCATCGCGGGCGCGGGCGAGGGCCGCGCGGGCCGGGCCGAGGTCGCCGGACGCGAGGTGGGCGCGGGCGATCTCCAGCTCTTCCTCGCTCACCTCGCGCGCCGACTCGGCGCGGACGAAGCCCTCGCGGGAGGCCTCGAAGCAGGCGAGGGCCGCGCGCGCGTCGCCCCGCGCGAGGGCGCAGTCGCCGAGCACCGAGCGGGCCGCGGCGACGAAGAAGCCGGCGCCCCCGCGGAGCGAGGCGCGCTCGGCGCGGAGGGCGCGCTGCTCGGCGCGATCCCACGCGCCGAGATCGGCCCAGAGCTTGGCGAGGTCGAGCTCGAAGATCGCGAGGAGATCGGCCTGGCCGAGCGCGGCGGCGGTGCGCTCGCCCCGCTCGTAGACCGCGAGCGCCTCGCCGTAGGCGCCGCGCTGGTGGTGCGCGGTCGCCACGTTGAGGCAGAGCCGCGCGACCTGCTCCACGAGGCCGGCTCCCTCGGCCACGGAGAGCGCGCGCTGGTGGCCGAGCAGGGCCGCGGTGAGCTCGCCCGCGCGGTAGGCGTCGATGGCCTGGTACGAGAGCACGCGGACGAGTCGGCGCGGCGACGAGAGATCACCGAGCAGCGCGACCGCGGCGGCGAGGTGCGCCTGGGCCGCGTCGCGCCGCCCCGCGTAGCTCGCGGCCACGCCCGCGATCTCGTGGAGATCCGCCTGCTCGACGGGCAGCGCCGCGCGTGGCAGCGCGGCCTCGGCGCGGGCGAGCGCCTCGGCATGCTGGCCGAGCCGCACCTCGGCGCGGGCCGCCGCGTCGGAGGCGCGGGCCGTCGGCAGGAGCGCGAGGGCTCGCTCGGCATGCGAGAGCGCGTCCTTCGGGGCGCCGCGCGCGAGCAGCCCGTAGGCGCGCTCGGCCAGCACCGCGCTCACCTCCGCAGGCGCGAGCGGCGCGAGATCGATCGCGTCGAGCAGCGCGAGCGCGCGCGGCGACGCTCCCGCGAGGCGCAGCGCCTCCGCCGCCTCCACATGCTCGACGATCGAGCGCGCCTCGGCCGCCATCCGCTCGGCGCGCTGCATCTGCGCGCGGCGCGCCGCGAGCCCGGCCTCGCAGGCCGCCTCGCCGGCGAGCACCCGCTCGGCCACCTCGGCCACGTCGGCCGGGTGCCCGCCGCTCATCCGGAAGAGGGCCGCGGCCGCCTCACCGATGCCGAGATCCTCCGCCCACGCGCGCACCGCCGCCTCGTCGAGCGGGCCGAGCGAGAGCAGGCACGAGGCCGCGCTGCGCGAGGCGAGGCTCGGCGCGCCCTCGTCGCGCAGGTCGGCCGCGAGGAGGAGCACCGGCCCGTCCGCGCGCAGGGCCGCGGCGATCCGGTCGAGGTCTGCGCGATCGGCAGGCGAGAGCTGCTCCACATCGTCAACGATGAGCACCGCCGTGTCGTTCCGTGACCCGAGGCGCGCGAGCGCTGTCTCCACCCCGCCGGCGTCGAGCGCGGGCTCGTCGAGGGCGCGGGCGAGCATCGCGGTGATCGCGCCTCCTCCGGGCAAGGCAAAGCCCTCGACCGCGTCGCCCGAGAGCTCGGCCCGCCAGGCGAGCTCGCGCAGGAGGCGGCTCTTGCCGGCGCCGGGCGGGCCCTCGATCACCACGAGGCGCGGGCCCGGCTCGCCGCGCCGCAGGGCGCCGATCGCTTGCTCGCCGCGCCGTAGCTCCTCGTCGCGGCCGAGGATCGCCGAGGGGCGGCGGGCGGCGACATGGAGCGCCTCGGCCGGCGCGCCGAGGGCCTCCAGCACCTCGCGCACCTCGCCCGGCCGCCTCGACGGTTGCTCCGCAGAGAGCCGCTCCGCGAGCGCCGCGACATCCGCGGGGAGAGGTTCGCGGACGATCTCCCCGAGCGCGAGGAGCAGCCTGCCGAGGCCGTAGAGATCGGCTCGCGCGTCGCCCGGCTCGCCGCGGAGGATCTCCGGCGCGAGGAAGCCCGGCGTGCCGCTCGGCCCGAGCGCGGCGCGCTTGCCGATCCGCGCGGCGCAGGAGAGATCGATGAGGACCCCTCCCCGCTCCCCGACGAGGATGTTCTCGGGCTTGAGATCGCCGTGGCGGATGCCGGCGCGGTGGAGGAACGAGAGCGCCGCGAGCGGGCCGAGCAAGGCCGCGCGGACCTCCGCAAACGACGCGCCGGCGGCGAAGCGATCGAGGGGGACGCCGCGCACGAAGTCGGCGGTGAAGTAGAAGGCCTCGCGGCCCTCGGCGCGGGTCACGCCGAAGTCGTGCACGGCCGCGAGCGAGGGGTGCGCGAGCCCGGCGAGGAGCCCGAACTCGGCGGCCAGCAGCGCGCCTCCGCCCGGCGCCTCGACGAGCTTGAGGCAGCGCTCGACGCCGAGCGCCTCGTCGCGCACGAGCAGCGCGGCCCCGAGCCCACCCCGCCCGAGCTCGCGGAGCACGCGATAGCGGTGGGCGATCCGCGCCGGGAGCGTGCCATGTCTCATGTGCCGCACATGATACACTTGAGACACTTTCGAGACATTCTCGATCGCCGATCTCGCCGCGTATTTCACTGATCCTCGGTGGCCCGCGGCTTGCTGAAAGGGAGATCGTGACGCTCCTTCGCTCCCTCGCCCCGCTGCTGCTCGGCCTCTCGACGGCGCTCGCCGCGGGGTGCGTCGTGAGCCCGCAGCCGAGCCCGCCCGACGTGATCTTCGACGGCGCGCGGCTCGGCCTCACCCCGAGCATCGAGGCGCTCAGCTCGGTCGTCGGCTTCCAGGCCCAGCCGGGCACGGTCACGCCCGCCGGAGGCGAGGTGCGGATCACCAACCTCGACACCACCGACGCGCCGAGCATCGCCAAGGTCGAGGCCGACGGCAGCTTCACGATCGCCGTCCCCGGCCTGCCCGGCCAGACGTTCCGCTTCCAGGCGAAGAACGGCGACGCCCGCTCCGCGCCCTTCGACGCGCGGGTCGATCTCTCCGGCGGCGATCTCTCCTCGGGCCTCACGCCACCCTCGTGCGTGGCCTTCGATCCGCCGCGCTGGGTCGCGCTCGACGGCGCGGGCGACGCGCGCTCGATCGTGCTCGAGAACGGGTGCGCGAGCGCGATCTCGATCGCGCCGCCCCGCCTGCGCCGCGGCCTCGGCGGCTTCTCGTTCTCGCCCACCGGGCCGATCGAGATCGGCCCCGCCGCGACGGCCACGCTCACCTTCCGCGCCGGCGACGGCCCCGAGGTGGAGGACGTGGTGCTGCTCGACGTGACCGCGCCCTCGCCGGTGCGGCACGCCGTCACCCTCACCGTGCCCGATCGCTGATCGGCGCGGCGTCAACGCTTATCCGGGCGCGCGTCCCGGAGCAGAAGAAGAAAAGGAGCCACGTCATGAAGCGAATTCTTGGTGCCATTCTCATCGCCGTCCCCTCGATCGTCCTGCTCGGCTGCGGGAGCTCCGTCACCACCGGCGGCTCCAGGATCACCAAGGCCGAGGCGCGCCTGCACGGCGGCGTCGACGAGCAGGGCAACGACATCTGCGCGTCCGAGGGCTGGTACAACGACGGCACCTGCGACGACTTCTGCCCCGCCGGCGACACCGCCGACTGCACCGTGACGAACGAGTGCCCGAGCCACGACGACCCCGCCGTGCACTACGTGGGCGACCCCGAGACCTGCCAGGTCATCGACTACGTGTGCCCGTCGAACCAGACGCCGTTCTCCTCGCCCGACTGCGGCTGCGGCTGCATCGACACCACGCCGCCGGGCCCGTCCTGCGGCGGGATCCAGGGCGTGGGCTGCGATCCGGGCTTCTTCTGCAACTTCCCGGAGGCGACCGAGTGCGGCTCCGGTGATCAGGGCGGCACCTGCACGCCGATCCCCGAGGCTTGCCCGGAGTATTACGGCCCGGTCTGCGGCTGCGACGGCAAGACCTACGACAACCCCTGCTTCGCGCAGGCGGCGGGCGTGTCGGTCGCCTCGTCGGGTGTGTGCGCGACGAACGTGGGCTGCAACGCCGCGCAGGAGCTCGCGTGCCCGGCCGGGCAGTTCTGCCAGCTCCCGCCCGCGGCCCTCTGCGGCGTGGCGAGCCAGGACGGGATCTGCGTGCCCATGCCGAGCGAGTGCACCGAGGAGTACGCGCCGGTGTGTGGCTGCGACGGGAACACCTACGCCAACGGCTGCTTCGCCAAGGGCGCGGGCGTCTCGATCGCGAAGAACGGTGAGTGCGCGGCCAACGCGGTCTGCGGTGGGCTCGGCAACCTGCCCTGCGGTGACGGGCAGTTCTGCGACTACCCGGTCGACGCGATGTGCGGCGCGGCCGACGGCACCGGGACGTGCAAGCAGAAGCCCGAGGCCTGCGATCAGAACCTCGATCCCGTCTGCGGGTGCGACAACCAGACCTACGGCAACGCCTGCATGGCGAACGCGGCCGGGGTCTCGGTGTTCGCGCCCGGCGCGTGCCCGTGAGCCGAGAGGGCGATCCACGAAACCCGCTCCCGCTCCTGTTTCCGCGCCTGCTCCCGCGATCCGCCGGAGATCGGGAGGGGAGCGCGGGAGCGGGAGCGGGGGCGAGCCGGATCGCTGGCCCCCGCGCGCCCCTCCGCTTACGATGCGAGGAGGAGGCGGGCGGCTTCGGCTCGCCTGGACGACCTTGAGCCACCGACACTTGCTTGGGATCGCGCTGATCGGGATGGGGTGGATCGGGGCCTGCGCCGCGACGGGCGCGTCGGGCTCCGGGCAGACCGGCACGGGCGGCGCCGCGGCGAGCGGCACGACCGCGCAGGGGACGGGCGGGGCCGCCGGATCGAGCGGGACCTTCACGACCGGCGCGGGCGGCGTCGGGGGCATCGCGTGCGAGACGCACTGCTCGAGCGATCTGCACAACGTGGTCGACTGCAACGGCAACGTGGTCGCCGCATGCCCCGCCGATCAAGGCTGCGGATCGACCGGGTGCGTGCCCGCATGCGAGAGCGCGCGGCAGAACAAGAGCACCATCGGCTGCGACTACTACAGCGTCCCGCCCGACACGATCAGCGAGGGTGAGGGCGCCTGCTTCGCCGCGTACATCACCAACACCTGGGGCTCGCCGATCACCATCTCCGTGGAGCGCGGCGGGCAGCTCTACGACGTAGGGCCGTTCGCGCGCGTCCCCTCGGGCACGGGGAAATCGATCACCTACGCGAACCTGCCCAACGGGCAGCTCGAGCCGGGCAAGGTGGCGATCCTCTTCCTCGCGCGCTTCGGCGCGAACCTCGTCGACTGCCCGGCGGGGGTCACCCCCGCGCTCACCGACCAGCTCGCGTCGATCCACGGCACGGGCAAGGGGAGCGCGTTCCACATCGTCACGTCGGCGCCCGTCGTGGCGTACGACATCTTCCCGTACGGCGGCGGGCAGAGCGCGGCGACGAGCGCGACGCTGCTGCTCCCGACGACGGTGTGGGACACCAACTACGTCGCGGTGGACGCCTTCCGGAAGAGCCAGCTCGTCGTGACGGCCCAGCCCTCGATCGACATCGTCGGTGCGGAGGACGGCACCACGGTGACGATCAACCCCACCGTGCCGATCATCGGCGGCGCGGGCGTCCAGGGCTCGGCCGCCAACGTGCCCGTGAGCTACCAGCTCAACAAGGGGCAGGTGCTCCAGCTCAGCCAGGACACCGAGCTCATCGGGAGCGCGATCCAGGCCGACAAGCCGATCGGGCTCTGGGGCGCGGCATCCTGCCTCAGCATCGACGTCAACGCGCACGCCTGCGACTCGGCCCACCAGCAGATCCCGCCCGTCAAGGCGCTCGGCTCGGCGTACGCGGCCGTGCGCTACAGAAACCGCTTCCAGGGCATCGAAGAGTCGCCGCCGTGGCGCGTCGTGGGCGCGGTGGACGGGACGGTGCTCACCTACGAGCCGGAGCCTCCGCAGGGCGCGCCGCTCTCGCTCTCGCTCGGGCAGGTCGGCGAGTTCAACACGCCAGGGCCCTTCACCGTGCGGAGCCAGGACCCGGATCACCCGTTTTACATGTCGGCCCACATGACCGGCTGCACGACGGTGAGCCCGCCCGGCGACTGCCGCGGAGACCCCGAGTTCGTCAACGTCATCCCGCTCGAACAGTACCTGCGCTCGTACACGTTCTTCACCGATCCGACCTACCCGGAGACGAACCTGGTGCTCGTGCGCCAGGCGGACATGACGGGCTTCCACGACGTCAAGCTCGACTGCGCGGGCACCGTGAACGGGTGGATGCCGCTCGGGAACAACGGCACCTTGCAGTATGCGCGGATCGACCTCGTGACCAACAACTTCCTGGGCGTGAACGGGTGCGACAACGGTCTGCACGAGATCCACAGCGACGCGCCCTTCGGCCTCACGGTGTGGGGCTGGGGCACCGCGCTGTCGGACCAGACCCTCTTCTCGCAGGCGGTGAGCTACGCCTACCCCGCCGGGGCGAGCGTGCAGCCGATCAACACGGTGGTAGTGCCCGTCACGCCGAAGTGACGGATTCATCTCCCCTGAAGGTGTTCCACAGGCGTCGCGAGCGGACCGAGGCCAGGAAGGAACCGCGAGCCGTACATTGTACGGTGAGCGGTTCCGACCGACGCATCGGGCCGCGCAGCAGCCTGGGGGACACCTTCAGAGCCAGACGACGGTCTTGCGCTCGGCGTACCAGCCCTCGGCCTTCTTCGCGTACTTCTCCTCGATCATCGCCCGCTTCACCTTGAGGGTCGGCGTCAGCATCCCGTTCTCGATGGTCCAGGGCGCGCCCTCGACGACGAGCAATTCGAGCTGCTCGTGCTGGTCGAGCTCGGCGTTGATCTGATCCATGTGGCTCTTCAAGGCCTGCTCGACCTCGGCCTTGCCCTCGGGGGCGGCCGCGATCTTGCGGTGCTGCTCGGAGAGGACGATCACCGCGTAGGGCTGGGGCATGGCGATGCCCTGCACGCAGCAGAGCTCGATGGTCCCGCCGGCGAGGAGGCGGTTCTCGATCGGCGCGGGGGCCACGTACTTGCCCTTGCTCGTCTTGAAGAGCTCCTTCACGCGGCCGGTGATCTTGAGGAACCCCTCGCTGTCGACCACGCCGCGATCGCCCGTGTGGAGGAAGCCTTCTTTGTCGATCACCTCGGCGGTCAGCTCGGGCGCCTTGAAGTAGCCGAGCATGGTGCAGGGGCCCTTCACGAGCACCTCGCCCTCGGGGGAGATCTTCGTCTCCACGTCGGGGTTGTTCACGCCCACGGTGCCGACCTTGAGGTTCCCCGGCCGGTTGACGTGCGAGTACGAGAAGTTCTCGCTGAGGCCGTAGCCTTCGAGCAATTCGAGGCCGATGCTCCGGTACCAGGCGAGCAGCTCCGGCGGGATGGGCGCGGAGCCCGTGATGCCGTAGCGCACGTTGGCCATGCCGAGGCCGGCGCGGATCTTCTTGCCGATGATGCCCTTGACGATCGGGATCTTGAGCAAGGTCTTGAGGCGCTTCTCGGGCATCTTGGCGGTGACGCCCTGGTAGAACTTGAGCCAGAGGCGGGGCACGGAGGCGAAGATCGTCGGCTGCGCGCGCTGGATGTCCTTCACGAAGGTGTCGAGGCTCTCGGCGAAGTAGACCTTGAAGCCCTGGGTGAAGGTCGAGGTCTCGACGATGGTGCGCTCGAAGGCGTGCGCGAGCGGCAGGTAGGAGAGCATCCGGTCGTCTTCGCTCATCTCGAGCACGGCGTGGACGCGGCGCGAGGCGCACATGGTGTCGAAGCTGTGCATCACGCCCTTGGGCACGCCGGTGGTGCCCGAGGTGTAGATGATGGTGGCGAGGTCGCTCGACTCGCGTGTCGGCGAGCCGACGGTGGGCTCGGTCTTCTTGATGATCTCGTCCCAGGTCGGCGCGCTCATCTTCGGCGCGAGGGGCATGGAGATGCGCGGCAGGCCCTCGGGGATGCCGGGCTCCATCTCGGCGAAGCCGTCGAGCTTGCCGACGAGGACGAGCTTCGCCTCCGAGTGCTCCAGGATCTGCCGGATCGTGTTCGCCGTGAGCGTCGGGTAGAGGGGCACCGAGACATGGCCCGCCATCCAGATCGCGAGGTCCGCGATCAGCCACCAGGCCGTGTTCTTCGAGAAGAGGGCGATCTGGCTCCTGTCGGGGTAGCCGAGCGACTTGAGGTGCGTCGCCATGCGCCGCGCCTCGTCGAGGGCCTCGGCCCAGGTGATCTCCTTGACCACCCCGCCGCCCATCGGCTGGACGAACCAGACCGCGGAGCCCTTCTTCTTCTCGAACTCGTAGACGTAATCGAGCTGCGTCTTGCCCATGGAAAGCGGGTATCGGGAGCGGCCGCCTCTGTCAACGGGAAGACAACCGGGACGGCGAGCCGGCCGCCCTCGGCGAGACGCGGGACGATTCCCCGGCCGGATGGGCAGGGGGGCGGCGAGACCGCGAAGGGTCAGGTAGGATTCACCCCATGAGCCCGCCCCGCCCTCCCTTCCTGGTCTCTTCGGCCGACATCCCCGAGGTGATCGGGAATTATCCGAACAGCGACGAAAAGCTGGTCCACTCGCGCAACCTCGGTAAAGCGGCGGGCCTGCTACGGATCGGCCTCCACGTGCAGCGGCTCCCGCCGGGGCACCGGACCTCGTGGCCCCACGCCGAGGAGGACGAGGAGGAGTTCGTCTACGTGCTCGAAGGCGAGGTGGACGCCTGGATCGACGGGCACCTTCACCCGATGAAAGCCGGCGATCTCGCGGCGTTCCCGGCGGGGACGGGCATCTGTCACTCCATCCTCAACAACGGAGAGCGGGACGCGATCCTGCTCGTGGGAGGAGAGCGCGCCAAGAGCGACAGCCGGATCTACTATCCGCTCCACCCGGGCCGCCGCGGCGACCTCCCGTGGAGCGCGTGGTGGGACGACGTGCCGAAGCGCCCGCAAGGTGATCACGATGGACAACCACGACCGGCCAAGCTCAGAACCAAGGACGGTTACTGAGCGGATGAACCGACCTCGATCCCCCTTGATCCGGTCCGTGCTCGACCGGAGCACGCTCCCCATGGGCAACGACCGGCTGCCCGCGGAGGGTGAGCCGCGCTGGCAGCTCTACGTCGTCCATGGCCCCGCGGAGGTGCCCCCGTTCACGCTGAGCGCGCAGCGCGCCCAGATCGGCCGGGAGCCCGACGCGGGCGATCACCTCGTGCTGCCGGACCCGAGCGTGTCCCGGATCCACGCGATCCTCGCGGCCTTCCCCGGCGAGGACACCGCGTGGCTCCAGGATCACGGCTCCAGCAACGGGGTGTTCGTGAACGGGCAGAAGGTCGACGGCGCGGCGATCCGCCCCGGCGACGTGATCCGCCTCGGTGACTCGCTCCTCGTCGTGGGGCGCGGGGCGCTCCGGCCGGACGACGACATCGCGGAGCTCGGCGTGCTCGGGCGATCGAGCTCGGTGCGCGAGCTGCGCGCGCTCGTGAAGAAGGTCGCCCCGAGCGCCCTGCCGGCGCTGATCGAGGGCCCGACCGGGACCGGCAAGGAGCTGATCGCGCAGGCGCTCCACAACGAGAGCGGACGCAAGGGGCGCTTCGTCGCCCTCAACTGCGCGGCGCTCCCGTCGACGCTGGTGGAGAGCATGTTCTTCGGCCACAGGAAGGGCGCGTTCACCGGCGCGACCTCGGATCAGGACGGCGCCTTCGTCCAGGCCCACGGCGGGACGCTCTTCCTCGACGAGGTGGGCGACCTCGGGCTCGACACGCAGCCCAAGCTCCTCCGCGTGCTGGAAACAGGCGAGGTCTTCCCGATCGGCGCGACCCAGCCGATCGCGGTCGACGTGCGCCTCGTCGCGGCGACGCACGTGCCCTTCGATCAGGCGCTCGTGCAGGAGACCTTCCGGCGCGATCTCTACACCCGCCTCGCCGGGGTGGTGCTGCGGACGCCGGCGCTCTCGGCGCGGCGGGAGGACATCCTCCTCCTGTTCCGCGCCTTCCTCGGCGAGGGCAACGAGCGGCCGATGAGCGCGGACTTCGCGCAGGCGCTGCTCCTCAACGCGTGGCCCGGCAACGTCCGCGAGCTGAAGAAGCTCGCCGAGCGGCTGCTGGTGCTGCACGGCGACGCCGCCCGGTGGGAGCTCGGGATGCTCGACGAGGAGATGCGGCGCCCGAGCTCCTCGCCCCCGGCGGCGCAGCCGGGCGTGGTCCTCACCCCGGCCACCGCCCTGCCGTCGGCGACGCTGCCGACGACGACCCCGCTCGACCCGTCCCCGCCGGCCGAGCGCGATCTCGGCCCACCGCCCCGCGAGGACCTCGTGGCCCTCCTCGAGCGCTGCGACGGCAACGTCTCCCGCGTCGCCGAGCTCGTGGGGCGCAACCGCAAGCAGATCTATCGCTGGATGGATCAGCTCGCGGTGGAGCGCGGGACGGGACGGCGCGGCTGATCGCGTCACCGCCGCTCGCGGATCACGCGCCGCCGCGCGAGCTCCACCGTCGCTCGGCGAGACACCGCCCGACGGGCCCCGGCGCGCCGGCACGAGCGGCCATCCACGAGGGACACCGTCGCGCCCGGGGAGCGCGGAGCGCGAGAGGCGATTGAAGCTCGATGCACGCATGGAATTGCCTCCCTCGGATCGGAGACACTCCTTGCCAGCCGCGCGCCTCTCCGGGGGGTGGCTGAAATCGGCTTGATGTTGAGGGGATCATCAGGCCCGGCGTGAGACCGGAGGGTGCCCGTCCCAGGGCCGCGGTGGGGCCCTGGGACGGCTCCCGAGGAGACGGGGACACCCGGATTGCCCGAGCGTCGGGAGGAGATCCGGAGTCAGCGGCGATATCCGTGCTCGCCGTGGTGCCCGTGGGCGTACCCGCGCGGCTCTCTCCGCTGCTCGTGGACCGCGCGCCGCCGCGCGAGCTCCACCGGCTCTCGGCGATACACCACCCAGCGGGCCCCGGCGCGCCGGTACCAGCGGCCGTCCACGAGGTACACCGTCGTGCCCGCGTAGACCTCGTGCGGATACACCTCGATGTTCGTCGGGGGGCGCTCGACCCAGACCACGTCGGCGTCGGTCTCGACCTCCGGGGCCTCGGCGACGACGCCTGCGCGCGCGTAACACCCGCCGGCGAGCCAGGTCAGCGCGACGAGGGCGGCGGCGCGGGGGAGCATGGAGCACAGGGAACGGATGGAGTTCGATGAGCGCATGGGATTACCTCGTTCGAATCGCAGGAGAGACCTGCGGGCGCACCCCGGCGCCCGCGCGCAGGAGGAGCTGCTCAGTCGCCGAGGCACGACGAGAGGGTGACGCCGCACTGGGTCAGGCAGCTCGCGTGGGCGGTCAGGTCGAGCGGAGAGGCCGCGAGCGCGGCGTCGCAGGCCGCGTTGCAGGCGGCCGAGGCGTCGACGCATGCGTGCGTCGAGACATCGTCCTCGCCGTCGCCGTCCTCGCCCGACGACGCGCTCCCGCCGGCGTCGATCGAGAAGCCGCCGCTCGCCGACAGCACCACGGCCGTCGTGGTCGTCGCGCCCTGGGCGTCCTGCACGACGACGTACACCTTCGCGTCGCCGTCGATCGCCGCGCCGCCGTGGATCAGGATCGACGAGCCGCCCTGCACCACGCCCTCGATTCCATAGCCCGACCACAGGTAGACGAGCGCATCTCCGTCCGGATCATGGGCCTTGACCTGCACGAGCGCGGTGGCGTCCGCCGACGCGCCGAGCGCGCCGCTGCCGCCGAAGGTCACGTCGACGCCGTCGATGGTCGGCGCGATGTCGGCGCTGGCCTCGATGGTGGCCGATCCATCGCCGCCGCTCTCCTCGACCTGGGCGGCGAGCTTGATCTCCGTCGCCTCCCCCGCCGCGAGGACCGCGCGGGCGTCGCCGCTCCCGAGGCTCGTGGTCTCGGAGGCGTCGGCGAACGCCTCGACGTGGAACGTGTAGGAAGAGGGAGGCAGATCGATCGAGAGCGTGGTCACCGCGCCGGCGGCGAGGGACACCGACCGGGTGAGCCGGATCTGCGCGCTCTGCTCGTCGATCGCCGTGACCTTGAGGTCGACATCGTGGCTCCCTCGCGCCGACAGCACGAGGCGCGCCTGGCTGTCCGCGATCGCGGGGTCGGTGGACGGGGTGGACGAGCCGCAGCCGGCGGCGAGGGCGGTGAGCAAGAGGCCTGAGAAGATCGAGCTCTGGTGGGTGTTCATGACTGTCTCCTTGGGACGTCGTGGGTGTCTGTCCGCGCGCTCGGGGCGCGCTCGCGACCATGACAACCACACGCCGTGCCAAAGGCGGGTGAACCCGCCGAGAAGCGGGAATTCGTGCTGATTTCGCGAATGATCCGGCCGTGGAGCAAGACCGGGACGGAGTCCCCGTCCCAGTCCGGAGGTGGGTTCTGTCCCGGTTCAGGGTGGGACGGGGACACCGAGACGGCGGCGCGCCGTCTCCGGCGGACCCGCGCCGCCCCGGCCGCTCGCCTACAGCCGCGCGCCGAGCTGCCGCAGGAACTGCAAGACCACGCTCTTGGCGCAGTGCAGGCGGTATTCGCCGGTGGAGCGGACGTCGTCGATGGGGGAGATGTCGGACGCCACCGCGGCCTCGATCTCGTCGGCCGAGAGCTCGCGGAGCGGCATGCTCTGCACGAGCGCCCGTGTGTTCCAGAGGTGGGCCGTCACCGGCGCGACCGAGGCCATGCCGAGGCCGAAGCGCACCGCCCAGCCGTCCTTCACCTCGGCGACGCCCGCGAGGGCGACCTTGGAGATGGCCTGCGCCCGCCGCGCGCCCACCTTGCGCCAGAGCCACGGCGCGCCCTTCTCGGGAAGGGCGATCTCGATGGCCACGATCACCTCGTCCGGCGCGCGGGTGCTCTTCTTGTAGCCCGTCTGCAGATCGCCCATCGCGATCCGCCGCGACCCGCGCGCGCTCTCCACGACGATGGTCGCGTCGTAGGCGGCGAGGGCCGCCACCCCGTCGGCCGCGGGCGAGGCCGTGGCCAGGTTGCCGCCGAGCGTGCCGCGGGCCTGGATCTGCACCGCGCCCACGTCGCGGCCCATCCGCTCGATCAGGGGCGCGTGGAGCCGCACCGCCGGCGATCGTTGGAGCTCCAAGTACGTCGCGGCCGCGCCGATCCGCAGCGTCCTGCCGATCATCGACACGCCGCGCAGCTCGGCGAGGCGCCCGATGTCGAGCACGAGCGGGGGCTCTTCCCCGGGGGCCATCGGCGGTCGCATCTCCTGCTCCACCATCCAGTCGGTCCCGCCGGCGTAGAGCACGGTGGCCTTCCCGTCCGCGTGTCGCGCCGCGAGCGTCTGGCAGAGCGAGCGGAGCGACGCCGGCCGCTCCATCGAGAAGAGGGAGAGATCGGCGAGGCTCACGAGCGCGCCTCCCCCTGGTCACCGCGCCGCAGGGCCGCGGCGGCGAGCACGCTCTCCACGATCCGCTGGTAGCCGGTGCAGCGGCACAGGTTGCCGGCCAGGGCCTCGCGGATCTCCGGCTCGGTCGGGCTCGGGCGCTCGCGGAGCAGCACCTCGGCGCTGATGAGCATCCCGGGCGTGCAGATCCCGCACTGCGTGCCGCCCTCCTCGACGAAGCAGCGCTGGAGCGGCGAGAGGTGCCCGGCCTCGGCGAGGCCCTCGACCGTGGTGAGGCTGCGCCCGTCGCACTGGCCGATCGGGACGAGGCATGCGTTCACGGGCTCGCCGTCGAGCAGGACCGTGCACGAGCCGCACTCGCCCTCGCCGCAGCCCTCCTTGGTGCCGGTGAGGCCGAGCGGGCCGCGGAGCGCGTCGAGCAGGCGGGTGAGCGGCGGGACATCGAGCTCGCGCGCGGTGCCGTTGATGGTGAGGGAGATCTTCATACGGATTCACCGGTCCTTGGCGCGGCGGCCTTCGAGGCCGCGAGCAGGCGCTCGGGCGTGAGGGGGAGCGCGTCGAGCGCGAGGCCCGTCGCATGCTCGACGGCCGCGGCGATGGCCGGGGCGCCGCCGTCCATCGGCAGCTCGCCGATGCCCTTGGCGCCGCCGCCCGGGCCGAAGGAGAACGGCGCCTCGACCAGGATCGTCTCGAAGCGCGGGGCGTCCAGGGCCGTCGGGATGATGTAGTTGGTCATCCTCGGGTTCTGGATCTGCCCCTTGTTCCAGGTGAGCTCCTCCGAGACGGCCCAGCCGATGGCCTGGAGCGCGCCGCCTTCGAGCTGGCCCTTGCACATCACCGGGTTGATCGCGCGCCCCACGTCGGTCGCCGACCAGAGGTTCAGCACGGTGACCTCGAAGGTGTCGAGATCGACCTCGACCTCGGCGATGTCGCAGGCCCACGCGAAGCAAGGGTACGCGTCGCCCTTGTAGGTCGAGTCGTCCCACACCACATAGTCGGGCGGCGCGTACTGGAGCAGCGAGGTGACGGGGCCCGCGGCGAGCAGGCGATCGCCCGCCTCGGCGAAGGTGCCGCCGCGCGCGGCCTGCTCCTCGGCCACCTTGCGGCCGATCGTCCGGGCGGCGGCCTCGACGATCGAGCCGACCACCATCACGGTGCGCGAGGCCACGGTGGGGCCGGAGTCGGGCACGTGCGTCGTGCAGGGGACCGCGAAATCGACCGCGGAGAGCGGCACGCCGGCCGCGTCGGCCACGATCTGCCGGAAGACCGTCTCGGTGCCCTGCCCGATGTCGGTCGAGGCCGTGCGGATGAGCAGGCGCCCGCCGGCGAGCAGATCGACCGCGGCCTTGCCCTTGAGGTAGCGCTCGCCCGAGCCGGTGAAGCCCGCGCCGTGCATGAACACCGCGCCGCCCACGCCGCGCGCCTTGCGCCCGTCGATCACCGGCCCCGCCGCGTACCGCTGCTTGTAGCCGCTCTCGGCGAGCGCCTTGTCGAGGCACTCGCGCCCGGCCACCGAGAAGCGCAGCACCTGCCCGGTGGCGGTGGTGTCGTCGAGGCCGAGGACGTTCTGGGCCTTGAGATCGAGCGGATCGCGGCCGAGCTTCCGGGCGATCGCGTCCAGGTGCCGCTCGATCGCCCAGATCGTCTGCGGGGCGCCGAAGCCGCGGAAGGCCCCGTTCGGCGGCGTGTTGGTCGCGACGGCGATCGACTCGATCCGCACGTCGTCCCAGCGGTAAGCGCCGGCCGCGTGCAGCGTCCCGCGCGAGAGCACCACCGGGGTCAACGTCACGTACGCGCCGCCGTCCATGATCACCCGGATCGAGAGGGCGCGCAGGCGACCGTCGCGATCGCAGCCGCTCTTGATCTCGCAGATCGCCGGGTGCCGCTTGGTGGTCGCCTCGATGTCTTCCTTGCGGCCGTAGATCATGCGCACCGGCCGGCCGCTCTTCTTCGCGAGGAGCGCCGCGTGCAGGGCGATGATCGACGGGTACTCTTCCTTGCCGCCGAAGCCGCCGCCCGTGACGCTCTGGGTGATGTGGATGCGATCGGCCGCGAGATCGAAGGCCTTGGTGAAGGCCTTGTGCACGTAGAACGGGCACTGGATCGAGCCCGTGGCATGCGCGCCCGCGTCGTCCCACCACGCGACGATGCCCTGGGGCTCGATGTACATCTGCTCCTGGTGGCCGGTCTCGTAGCGCCCCGTGACCACCACCTCGCATGCGGCGATGGCCGCCTCGATGTCGTCCTTGCTCCGCGCGTACCGGGCCTCGCCCTCGGCCTGGTCGGCCTTGCCCTTCGTGATGAGGTAGCGCTTCTGCACGTTGTCCGCGCCCCACACCACCGTCTCGCCCGCCAGCGCCGCCTCCATGTCGAGCACCGCCGGCAGCGGCTCGATGTCGAGGCGCACCGCGCGCATGGCGAGGGCGAGCTTGCGCGCGTCCTCGCAGGCGAGGAGCGCGATCGGCTCGTAGGCGTGGTTCACGCGATCCGACGCCAGGATCGGCTGATCCTCGGCGATGACGGCCACGATGTTGACCGGGAGGTCACGGGCGGTCACGACGGTGACGCCGCTCCAGTCGAAGGCCGGATCGAGCGTCACCCCCTTGAGGATCCCGCGGGGGACGGGGCTGCGGACGGTGGCGCCGTGGAGCTCGCCCGGCATGCGGGGCAGGTCGTCCACGTAGCGGGCCTCGCCCGTGACCTTGGCGGCCCCGTCGATGCGGGGCACGCTCGTGCCGACGGTGGGCGCAGGGCGAGATGGAAGGGGCGCGGGGCTCGTGGCCATGCTGGGGTCTCCGGCGGGCGAAGATAGCCCAGCATGGGCCGGCGCCGAAAGCCCTTACGGGCAGTTCATCTGCGGCATGAGCCGCACGTCGTCGATGTTCCAGCCCGAGACGTCGAAGACGCCGGCCGCGCCGATCGAGTAGCCCCAGCGCATCTGGAAGTTGGCGTTCTTGTAGGCGGTCACGTCGTACTGGATCCGGGTCCACGCCGCGTCGGACACGCTCACGCCGGCCGACATGGTGAACAGCGTGACCCAGCTCGACCCGTTGTAGACCTCGACCGTCGAGTTCATGTAGCTCGGGTAGTCGGAGTTGAGCCAGCGCCAGAAGTCGAGGACCACCGTGCCGGCGGCGCCCGAGAGGTTGATGACCGGGCTCGTCAGGTAGTACGGCGCGTGGATCGTGGTGCCGGTCGTGCCGCCGAGCACGACGCCGGCCACGAAGTTGTCGGCGGTGGGGGTGTGATCGACCGTCGGATCGGGGTTGCCGGAGCCCGGGATGATCGGGTTCGGCGGCAGCGCGCCGATGGCCCACTGGGTGCCGAGCGTCCAGCCCTTGGTGTTGCCCCCCGTGAACGTCTCGTTGAAGTAGCCGCCCGGGGTGTAGACGCAGCCGGTGGCCGGGTTGCACGAGTCGGCCGTGCAGACGTTGTTGTCGTTGCACACGATGGGCGTGTGGGTGATGCCCGTCGCCTGGCTGCACGCGTCGGTGGTGCACGCGTTGCCGTCGTCGAAGTTGCCGGGGCTGTGGGTGATGCCGAGGACCGGATCGCACGCGTCGACGGTGCAGGGGTTGCCGTCGTCCACGCTGACCGGGGTGTGCGTCACGCCCGTGGCGGCGTTGCAGCTGTCGATGGTGCAGGGGTTGTTGTCGTTGGTGTTGACGGGGGTGTGCGTCACGCCCGTGGCCGGGCTGCATGCGTCGGTCGTGCATGCGTCGCCGTCGTCGAAGTTGCCCGGGGAGTGGGTGATGCCCGTCATCGGGCTGCACGCGTCGACCGTGCAGGGGTTGTTGTCGTCCACGTTCGTCGGCGTGTGGACGCAGGCCGTGACGATGTTGCAGCTGTCGTCGGTGCAGACGTTGCCGTCGTCGCAGTTGAGCGGCGTGTGGATCACGCCGGTCATCGGGTTGCACGTGTCCGACGTGCACGCGTTGCCGTCGTCGACGTTCACCGGCGTATGGGAGACGCCGCTCACCACGTTGCATGCGTCGATGGTGCATGCGTTGCCGTCGTCCGGGTTGATCGGCGTGTGGGTGATGCCCGTCATGGGGTTGCAGGCGTCGGCCGTGCACGCGTTCTGATCGTCGGCGTTGATCGGGGTGTGGATGATGCCCTGGACCGGGCTGCACGCGTCGTCGGTGCACGGGTTGCCGTCGTCGACCACCACGGGGGCGTGGAGCACGCCCTGGGCCGGATCGCACGCGTCGTCGGTGCACTTGTTGTTGTCGTCGACCGGGACGTTGGAGTGGAAGACGCCGGTGGCGGGGTTGCAGCCGTCGTCGGTGCACTTGTTGTTGTCGTCCACGGCGAGCGGGGTGTGCGTCACGCCCTTCTGCGGGTCGCATGCGTCGGCCGTGCATGCGTCGCCGTCGTCGACCGGCACCGGCGCGTGGATGACGCCCATGCTCTTGTCGCAGCTATCCATCGTGCACTTGTTGCCGTCGTCCACCGCCACGGGGTCGTTCGCGCACTTGCCCTCGTTGCAGGCGTCGTCCGTGCACTTGTCGTTGTCGTTGCACTGGCTCGCCTCGGTGCAGCCCGTCTGCCCGCCGCTCCCGCCGGACCCGCCCGTCCCGCTCGTGGTCGTCGCGCCCCCTTGCCCCGACCCGCCCGTCCCGCTCGTGGTCGCGGAGCCGCCTTGCCCCGACCCGCCCGCGGAGCTCGTCGTGCTCGCCGTGCTCCCGGCGCTCCCGCTGGTGGTGTCGCCGGTCGACCCGCCCCCGCCGCACCCCGCCGCGAGCAACGCGCCCACCAACAGCTCTACAGCCACCACCCGGGTCGACCCCAGGATCCGCGTACGATCGAAGCTCATTCTGTCCTCCAAGGTTCGGGCGATTGTAGGGAAAAGCCGCCACAGGGCCAACCGCAACTTGCACCCTCAGCGGCAAGTTGCAGCACCAACCGCCCGCCACCACCGTCGTCGCCGACCTTCCGCGACGTGAAACCGGCGCGAATACCGGGATGGGGAGCGGGAGCGGGAACGGGAGCGGGAGCGGGATGATAGAGTGGCTCGACACACCATGGATCGAGCCATCCGCTGGGGGATATTCGGCACGGGACGGATGGCGGCGACCTTCGCCGAGGGGCTCGCGTCGGTCCCGGGCGCGGTGCTCGCGGGGGTCGCCTCGCGCAGTCGGGAGCGGGCCGAGCGCTTCGCTGCGGCGTCGGGCGCGGCCCGGGCCTACCCGAGCTACGAGGCGCTCGCGGCCGATCCGCAGATCGACGTCGTGTACATCGCGACGCCGCATGCCTGCCACGCCGAGCAGGCGCGGATGACGCTCGAAGCAGGCCGGGCAGCGCTCGTCGAGAAGCCCTTCGCCCTGAGCGCCGCCGAGGCCCGCGAGGTGGTGAGCGTCGCCCGGAGGCGCGGGCTCTTCTGCATGGAGGCGATGTGGACGCGCTTCTCCCCGGCCGCGCGCGCCGCGCTCGACGCCGTCCGCGGAGGCGCGATCGGCGAGCCGACGATGGCCCGGCTGGAGCTCGGGATGCCCTTCACCTTCGACCCGGAGCGGCCGCTCTTCCGGCCCGAGCTCGGCGGCGGCGCGCTGCTCGACCTCGGCGTCTACCCGCTCTCCCTCGCCTCGCATTTGTTTGGAGCTCCAACGAACATCCAGGCCGCCGCGACGATCGGGGAGAGCGGCGTCGACGAGCAGGTGACGGCGATCCTCCGCTACCCGGGCGGCGCGCAAGCCCTGATCGGCGCGAGCATCAGGAGCCCGATGGCCAACGAGGGCGTGATCATGGGCCGGCGCGGCCTCGTGACGCTGCACGCGCCGCTCTACTTCCCGACCTCCTTCACGGTGCGCGAGGTCGCCCCCCACGGGCCGCCCCGCTTCTCGCCGGGGAGCCACCTCTCCCGCCTCCGCCAGAGCGCGCCCGCGCAGGCGCTCGCCGCGCGGCTCCGCCCCTTGCTCGGCCGGCCGACGGTGCCGCGCGTGTCGGGCAACGGGTACAACTACGAGGCGACGGCGGTGATGGAGTGCCTTCGCGCGGGCAAGCTCGAGCACCCGGACATGCCGCTCGACGAGAGCGTGCAGATCCTGGAGGCGGCGGACGAGATCCGGCGGCAGATCGGGACGATGCGCTGAACGTTCGAGCGGCCGCTCGGCCGAGCCGAAAAGCGGCGCGGAGCCGGACCGAGCGCGGAGGGGTCTCCGGCCCAGGCGGCTCCGCC
The DNA here is from genome assembly GCA_046351295.1 of Byssovorax sp. Lineage (GTDB taxonomy): Bacteria > Myxococcota_A > Polyangia > Polyangiales > Polyangiaceae > JAXLYT01. The sequence continues at coordinate 24,293 of JAXLYT010000030.1, read as the reverse complement.
CGGTCTCGCCTCGCTCGCGGGAGCGGGCTATCCCTCCATCTCGAAGCGGAGGATGTTCTGGTTGCTGTCGGTCCCGCCGGTCCAGCAGATCCAGCTCGTGTCGTTGATGATCCCCGGGCGGTGGTAGGGACCGTAGAGCTTGCGCGACGGGGAGGCCTTGAGCGAGATGCTGTGATCCGGGTTCCTTCGCGGCATTCAGGCTCGATCCGCTTTTCGACATCGGGCGCGCTTCTGTACACTCCCGCGCGTGTCCTCCGTCCAGACGTACGCGGTCGAGCAACTCTACCAGGACCAGGATCGGGACTAGGTTCGTTGGCGCTCGCGCCCAGCCGAACGCTGGCCGAGGTGCACCTGCCCCTCTGGTGCGGCTCGCGTCGTGAGCGCCACGAAGCCAGGGAGGGACCGCGAGGAATACCGCGGTATTTTGAGCGGTCCCGACCGACGATTCGGGGCGCGGAACAGAAAATCAACGGGCTGCTAGCGGACGGGCTCATCAAGGATCAGGCGCGGTGTTGCTCGGGTCTCCTCCCCGGGCAACACCGCAGTTCGCCGCCTCTCACAAGGCCATCAGGCTCACCGGATCGGAATAAGCGCCCATCCCCTTCCGAGAGCGGACGCGGAAGCGGAACGAGTACACCTGGCCCGGAGTCAGGCCCTTCACGATCGTCTTGGCTTGCAGTGTGTCGTGGAGGGCGCTGAAGGTCATCTGATCCGTGCTCTCCTCCCAGAAGTACAGAGCCGGCTGCGCCACAGCCAGTGCGGTGAGGATCATCTCCCCGGGGACGCTCCCGTGCTTCACGGCGAGCGGGGGCTTCGGGCTCTTGCCTGTCTTGCGCACCGAGAGGCCGGCGCCGAGGATCAGCGTCACCGCGGCAGCAGGGTCGAGCGCCTCGCTGATGATCACCCCCTTCACGGCGTCCACCAGGTGATCGAGGCCCACCTCCAGGTGCCAGCGCTTCCCGTCGCGATCGGCGACGGCACCTGGGGCGCCGCCCCTGGCCTTCGCGTTGGCGTCGGCGAGCTCCTTCGCCTGGGCCGCGAGCGCGGCGGGGGACGGGTCCACGCCGGCGAGGAGCGCGCTCTCTGCGACGCAGCCCGCAATGTAGAGGACGTGGGTTACGAAGGCGTCGTGCGAGCGGGGGCACTTCTTGACCGGGATCGGCATGAGCGAGGGTTCCATGACAGGCTCTCTTTCCTTCCTCCGAGGCGAGCGGGAAGAGGGCGGGCCCACGGATTGGGCCGGCGCCCGGCTTCGGTTTCGCTCGTCTCAAGAGAGAAGCGTCTCCTCGCGGCAAAAAATCTCAGCTCCTGGGCACCTTTTTTCGATCCTCGATCAAATAAGTACGCTCATGTGTGCAGAGGAAGGCATCCCTGGGTGAAGGGGAGAGCTTCGCGGGCGGCGGGGCGGAAACCGGCACGCAGCGATCTCGATCAGCCGCGCGCGGGTCTCGATCAGCCGCGCGCGGGTCTCGATCATCCACCCTCGGATCTCGATCCGCCGCCCTTGGGCTTCGGCCGGCGGGCGCGCGCGTTCGATCCAACAATCGAGGGTGGGGACCTTCGACCCTTCCACCGGGATCCAGCGAGGAAGGATCGTGCCCAGCGGCGCGACGTCCGAGATCTCGGGTCCGGGGGCGTCCATCCCAGGGCGGCGACGTGAACGTCGCGCGCGCCGGAGGCGAGCCCGGCTGCGCGGCAAGCGTGAACGGCGCCGGCTGACCGAGATCCGGGCCGCGGGGATCGGGATCCGTCGATCGATGGACGAGACGATCGCGCGACGGTGCGAGCTTGCCCGCGCGTGGGGCGGGATCATCGAGCGACGGGACGCCACATGCCGGCGCCGGGTCGAGGATCGCGACGTCGGGATCCTCCCTGGAAGCCCGGGGATGCGCTCCCGTGCGTCGCGCATGAGCATCGGCGCGTCGCGACCCGGGAGCTCTCTGCCCACGTTCACCGCGCCCAGGGCATCGGCGCGATCGGGTCGAACGTGGAGCGCAGCTTCACCGTCGCGCTTTGCTCCGACGCCGCGTGGATGGCCACCACGAGCTCGTTCACGTGCAGGCAGAAGCGGGCCGACAGCCGGCAAGCGCGGCGCTCCTCGATCGCGCGCGCCATCTCCACGGGGCCGAGGCAGAAGTCCACGTTGTGCTGGATCGCGCGGCCCCGGCGGCGCATCTCCGGATCACCGCGCAGCGCGACGCGCGACCGGAAGGGCAGCTCCACCGAGGCCTTGCCGAAGGGCACGCGGCGCGTGAGCCACACCGGGGAGCGGGGCTTCCAGCAGTCGTCGGTGCTGATTCGCCCCTTGTCGCCGAACACCTGGATCCGGTGATCGACCGGGGCGACGATCGAGCAGGTCAATCGCGCGACCACGCCGGAGGCGTAGCGGATCGCGGCGACCGAGAAATCAGGGGCGATCCGGTCGAGGGGAACATCGGTCTCCTTGTCCGGGATGAGGCACGAGGAGAAGGCCGTCACGCTCTCGGCGGGGCCGAAGAAGGCGGCGAGCCAGGTCAGGCTGTAGCCGGCATGCTCGAAGGTGCAGCCGGTCTCCATCTCGTCCTTGTACGGAAAGGGCGCGCCGCTCTTGCTCACCCAGCGGCGATAACGCATCTTGTGGAGCAGGCCGTCATCCATCTCGGCGTACGCGAGCCGGGGCGTGCCGATCGCCCCGTCGCGGAGCAGCTTCCACATCGTCTGCGCGGTGTCGCCCAGCACGCGCGAGGGCGCGGCGGCGAGGAGCAAACCCTTCTCCTCGGCGAGGAGCACCAGCGCCTCGGCCTCTTCGTACGTGAGGCCGAGGGGTTTCTCGGAATAGACATGCTTCCCGGCCAAGAGACACGCTCTCGAGACCTCGAAATGACTCTCGGGGTTCGTCAGGTTGAGCACCAGAGAGACGCTCGCGTCGGAGAGCAGCGCGTCGAGAGAGCCGTAGTCGCGCAGCGCGTAACACGCGCAGAAGGCCCGGGCGCGCGCCGGATCGCGATCGACCACGCCGGCGAGCTCGAGCTCCGGGTGCATCGGGAGCGTCGCCAGGTAGTAGTCCGCCACGAACCCACAGCCGATGATCGCTACACGCATGGTGCATCTCCGTAAGGAAACCAATCTGCGATGGAATGCGCACGCAGCTCGGCGTAAGGCAAGCCCGCGAAGGCGGGCTTCCCTCGTGTAGCCCGGGGTTTTAACCCCGGGCTACGCTCGAACACACATCGGCGTGACGCTGCGCACATGATCGCCTCCACGCTCATCTCTCGAGCGCGAAGCGCCACTGCTCTTCGATCCGCTTCGCCCCGACATCCCACGATCGCGTCTCTGCGTAGGCGCGGATCGCGGCGCTGTCCCATGAATCGCCGAGCGCGCGCCGCAAGCCCTCCCGCAGCGCGGACCGGTCGTCCGGATCGTCGAAGAGCACCCCCATGCCGTCGGGGACCATACGCGCCACCTCGCCCACCTTGCTCGCCACCACGGGCAAGCCCGACGCCATCGCCTCGTAGACGCTGCACGGGCAGCCCTCGAAATCGCTGGAGAGCACGTAGGCGTTCGACGCGTTGAGCCAGGTGGCGACCTCGTCGGGGCTCCGCTCGCCGGCCCAGATCACGCGGTCTTCGAGGCCGAGGCGGCGCGCCTGCTCGCGCAGCGCGGGGCCGGCGTCGCCCTCCAGGCTGGCGCGGCCGATCACCACGTAGCGCAGATCGGGCATCTCTTCGACGAGCGAAGGGAGCACGTCGAGCACGCGGTGGTAGCCCTTGCGGCGGGTCAAATGGCCCACCGAGACGAGCATGCGGCCCTCTGCCGGCAGGCCGAGGGCGCGGCGGGCCAGGGCGCGATCGCGCACGGCGAAGCGCGTCGTGTCGACGCCGTTGTCGATCACCTCGATCCGCCGCGCGTCGGCGCCGAGCTCGATCGCCTTGCGCCGCAGCTCGTCGGAGACGGCGATGATCCGGGTGGCGTTCTTGACCGCGAAGGAGAGCCCCGGGCGGCGGTCGGGGAAGGCGGCGAGCATCACCAGGGTGCCGTGCAGGGTGATCGTCACGGGGCGGTCGAAGAGCTTGCCGAGGAGGACGGCGGCGTAGCCGTCGGGGTAGGCGAAGTGGGCGTCGATGAGGTCGAAGTCGAACTCGCGGCGGAGGGCGCGCACGCGAGGCACGCTGGAGGCGAAGAGGAAGGCGCCGTTCTGGTTGCGGAAGAGGCCGGGCACGTTGAAGAACGACGGGTACTCGACCGGGAAGCCCTCCCACGCGCCGCGCGCGGGCACCTTGCCGCGGCGGCGAAACCAGGCCGTGGGCGAGACGACGCGCAGGTCGCACGAGGCGAGCAGGGGCCGGAGGCGGGCCGGGGTGAAGCTGCCCTGGGTGGGCAGAGCCGGGCTCGGGAAGACGGTGGTGAAGACGAGCACCTTGAGCGGATCGTTCGGGCGTCGGGTCATCGAGCAGCACCCCGGGGCGCGGGTGAGGTGTAGAGGGCGAGGTAGGCTTCGGTCATGCGATCGAGGCTGCGCCGGGCGAGGGCATGCGCGCGGCCGGCCTCGCCCATGGATGCGGCGCGGGCTGGATCGGCGCGGAGATCGGTGAGGCGATCGCGGAGCGCGGACACATCGCCGGCCGGTGTGATCCATCCGGACACACCGTCCACGACGAGATCCGGCACGCCCCCGACCCCCGTGGCGACGACCGGGAGGCCCATGGCCATGGCCTCGATCGGCGCGAGCGGGAGGCCCTCGGCGTCGGACGAGAGCGCGAAGACATCGGCGGCGGCGAGGACGCGGGGCACGTCGGTGCGGCCGCCCAGGAAGAGCACGCGGGAGGCGACGCCGAGCTGGCCCGCGAGGGCCCGGAGCGCGCCTTCTTCCGGGCCCTCGCCGCAGAGGAGGAGGCGCGCGCCGGCGTCGAGCAGGGGCGCCGCTGCGCGGAGGAGCAACGCCTGGTTCTTCACCGGGACGAGGCGCGCGACATGGGCGATGACCCAGGCGCCGGGAGGGATGCCGAGCTCGTCGCGCACGGCGTCGCGGTGCGCCCGCGCGCCCTCGAAGCGGGCGAGATCGATGCCGTTCTCGATCAGGCGCAGGCGCCCGGCCGGCGCTTCCCTGCCCCGCTCCACCTCTCGTTGCAGCGACGACGAGACCACCACGAAGGCCTTGAGCAGGCGCGCCGCGGCGCTGCGCAACAGGCGGCGGCGATCGGCCCCCGGCTCCGCGCCGTGCATGGTGTGGACGACCTCCGCCCCCGCGAGGCGCGCGGCGGGCGCGCCGAAGATCAAGGGCTGCTGGGTGTGGGTGTGGACGATCGAGACGCGGTGGCGGCGGAAGTGGAGCGCGAGGCGCGCGATCAAGGTCGGGTCGAGCCCGCGGCCCTTCTTGATCACCGCGGCGGGGATGCCCTCGGCCTCGAAGTGCGCGCCGCGCGGGCCCGTGCCCTCGGTCGCCGCGACCAGCACCCGGTGGCCGGCTCTCTTCTGCGCGCGGGCGAGATCGAAGGCCACCTGCTCGGCGCCGCCGAGCTCGTAGATCTGGAGCAGATGGCAGATCGTGAGGGGCGCGGTCGCCGTCATCGGTAGACCAGATCCACGGCCTCGTGGATGCCTCTCCGGATGAGCGCGTCGCGATCGCGCTCCGGCTGCCAGCCGAGCGTCTCCTTGGCCTTCGTACAGTCGAAGCGGGCGAGCTGCGTCCGCGACTGCTCGTCGCGGTAGCTCGGGACGCGGAGCTCGGGCTTTCCGGCCACGAAGTTGAGCGCGAACTTGAAGAGGTCGACCGCGAAGATCTCGGGGATCGGCGTGGGGATGACCTCGAAGCGCATCCCCGCGCGGGCCTCGACCGCGGCGACGTACTCGCGGGCCGAGAGCAAGGGATCGCCGATCAGGTTGAAGCTCTCGCCCTCGATCCCGGGGGCGCGCATCGCGAGGACGAGGCCGCGTGCGACATCGTCGACGAGCACCAAGGGCAGCTTGTTGTGCCCGTCGCCGTAGAGGCGGCAGACGCGGCCGGGCGACCACGCGGCGACGCCGGGGTGGAGCGGGAGCGGGCCCTTGCCGATGACGATCCCCGGCCGGAGGATGACGAGCGGCAGGCCCACGCGGCGGTGGAAATCGAGCAGCACCTCCTCGCCCATGGCCTTGGCGCGCGCGTACTCGTTGCGGCGATCGATCTCGGGATCGAGCGGCGTCTGCTCGGTGATGACGGAGCCCGGCTCGCCCGCGTAGTACGAGTCGATCGTCCCGGTGTAGAGCAGGCGCTCGACCTTCGCGTCGAGGCAGGCCTCGCCGATCGCCCGCGTGACCTCGACGTCGTAGCGCAGGTAGTCGCTCCAGGCGGTGACGTTCGGCCTGGCGAGGTGGATCACCGTCTTGATGCCGCGCATCGCAGCGCGGAGATCGCCGGGCTGGGTGAGGTCGCCGCGCATCACCTCGATCGACCCGGCGGGGACGTCGAGGCCGAGCTTGCCGGGGCTCCGCACGAGCAGGCGCGCGCGCTCGCCCTCGGCCGCGAGCGCTTGCACGAGGGCCTGGCCGATGAAGCCGGATCCGCCGAGGACGAGGATCTCCGGCGGGGCGCTCGGGCGTGCGTGGATCGCGGCCGGCGCGGGCGCAGGCTCCGGGCGGGGCGCGGCGGCGCCGATGGTCTCGCAGAGGGCGATGATGTCGCGGGCGCGCTCGAGCGAGAGGCGCGGATCGATCGGGCCGCCGCGATCGAGGTGGAAGCGCTCGAAGCCCCGGGCCATCCCGAGGCCGAGCCAGTCGCCCTCGGGCCGCACACGCAGCTTGTGCAGGGCGAAGAGGCCGAGGTTGTGCGCGGCCTGCGATCCGAGCTGGATCGCCTCGGCGATCGCCATCGCCGCGCTGTCGGTGTCCATCCCGAGCCGGCCGAAGCGCGTGTGCTCGCGGCGGACGTAGGTGTGGTTCTCCAGGTCGGCCGCCGCCGCGCCGAGCGTGCCACGCAGCTCGACCCCGAACTGCTGCAAACCGGCGCCGAGCGCGATCCGCACGATCGATCGCACCGGGCCGCGCATGCCCTCGATGAGCCAGCGGCGGTACACGGTGGCACCGTTCGGCAGGCGAAGCGGATCGCTCACCTCGACGCGGACCTCGTCCGGCAGCGCGTCGAGCGCCGCGAGCAGGCTCAGCGGGTGCGGGCCGATCTCGGTCACCAGGTTCCTGGGCTCGGCCAGCATCCACGCGTCGAAGGGGCCGGCGACGAGGTGGGGCAAGGTCCGGTGCCAGGTGACGATGACCTCACGGGCCGCGCCGAGCCGGCCTCCGCGCAGATCGGCGATCATCCGCTCGACGGTAGGATCGAAGCTGAAGTTGTGGCTCACCCCGGCTCGACGACCCCGCGCCTCGGCGAGCGCGAGGAGCGAGGCGACCTCGGAGGCCCGCGGGGCGGCGGGCTTCTCGATCAGCACATCGACGCCCGCGGCGAGCACGCGCTCCGCCACCGAGGCATGGGCCTCCGGCGGGACGAGCACGTGCGCCGCGTCGAGGTGCTCGCTCGCCAGCATGGCGTCGAGATCGACATAATGCTGCGGGATGTCATGCCGGCGCGCGAAGGCCTCGGCGAGGCCGGGCACCTTGTCGCACACCGCGCGGACCTCGACGCCCTCCACGGCGCGGAGCGCCCCGACATGCCATTTTGCGATGAAACCGGCCCCGATCAGGGCGACGCGGTACGTCATGCAAGGACCGATCGCGGAGACTACGGGATCGCGGCCCTCCCCGTCACCACCCCCATCACGGCCGCCGCTCCTTTCGCCACCTTTCACGGAGCGCCTGCCCAGGGTTATGTCGCGATACAGGCAGCGCCGATCGCCCCCTTCCCTCGACGCGCCTCTTTCTGTAGCCTCGACCGAGGACCATTGAAACGGTCCAGCCTGCTCCCGAGGCTCGTGGCAGGGCCGAAGGGGGCGAAGGGGCAGCGCGTGCATGTGCGGGATCGCGGGGATCTACAACTTTCGAGATGGCAGGCCGCCGCGGCGAGACGATCTCGATCGCATGGCGCAGCCGATGCTCCACCGCGGCCCGGATGGAGAGGGCCGCTTCATCGACGGCGCGCTGGGGCTCGCGCACCGCCGGCTCTCGATCATCGACCTCGAGTCCGGCGCCCAGCCGATGATCGGGCAGAGCGGGTGCGCGGTGGTGTTCAACGGGGAGATCTACAACTACGCTGCGCTCTTCACCGAGCTCGAGGCGAGCGGGCTGCGCGCCCGGACCCGCTCCGACACGGAGGCGCTCCTGCTCGCCTACGAGAGATGGGGGCTCGACTTCGTCCACCACCTGACGGGGATGTTCGCCTTCGCGCTCTGGGACCCGCGCGAGGAGCTGCTCGTCCTCGGCCGCGATCGGCTCGGCATCAAGCCGCTCTACCTGGCGCACACCCCGGGCGGGCTCGCCTTCGCCTCCGAGATCAAGGCGCTCTTCGGCGTCACCGGCATCGACACGTCGATCGATCTGGAGTCCCTCGACGAGTTCATGTCCGTGGGTTACGTCACCCAGCCTCGCTCGCTGGTCCGGGGGATCCGCAAGGTCGAGCCGGGCACCCTCGTCACCGTGACCCCGGCCGGGAAGATCACCGAACGGCGCTATTTCAGCCTCGATTTCTCGCCCGATCCGCTCCCCTCCGAGCGCGAGTGGGCCGACGCGCTCCGCGCCCTCTTCGACGAGGTGACCCGCGATCACCTGCGGAGCGACGTGCCCTTCGGCGTGCTGCTCTCCGGCGGGATCGACTCGACGATCGTGGCGGCGACGGCCGCGAAGAGCATCCGGCCCGCGCCGCTCGACAGCTTCTGCATCGGCGTCGATCTGCCCGGTGAGGCGCACGACCTCGACTGGGCCCGCCAAGTCTCGCGCGTGCTCGGCACCCGCCATCACGAGCGCCGCCTCGGCGCCGACGACCTCACCGCCTTGATCCGCGCCGCCGTCGCGTCGGTGGACGAGCCGATCGCCGATCCGGTGTGCGCGCAGCTCTTCGGCGTCTGCCGGCTCGCGCGCGACGAGGGGATCAAGGTGCTCCTCTCCGGCGAGGGCGCCGACGAGCTCTTCTTCGGCTACGGCGCCTACCCGAAGATGCACGCGATCGAGCGCGCCCAGCGCCTCGTCCCGCAAGCCGCGCTCGATCGCTTCATCGCCCCGGTGTTCCGCGCCGCCGCCGACTGCCTGGGCCGCCTGCCGCGGGTCGCCACCTACCTCAAGCTCGGCGGCAGCGCGATCGAGCAGCGCTACCTCGGCGTGAACCTCTTCGATCCGACGCTCAAGCACCGGCTCTACCGCGCCGACGTGCGCGAGGCCCTCGCCGACTTCGAGGTGAGCGACACGCTGCGCCGCTTCTACGACGGCGCCGGCGGCGAGGAGCTGCTCTCCCGGATGGCCGCCTTCGACTGCCGCACCTGGCTCGTCGACAACATCCTCTACCGCTCCGATCTGATGAGCATGGCCGCCTCGATCGAGCTGCGCGTGCCCTTCCTCGACCACCGCCTGGTGGAGCTCGCCCAGCGCATCCCCGCGCGCCACAAAGTACAAGGCTCGACCGGCAAGGTCGTCCTGCGCCGCGCCTTCGCCGATCGCATCCCGAGCGAGGTGCTGCGCCGCCCCAAGCTCGGCTTCCCGACCCCGGTGCACGCGATGTTCCGCCGGAGCTTCGGCCACGAGGCCGAGGAGACCTTGACGTCGCGCTCGGCCATCACCTCGACGTACTTCGATCCGAGCGCCGTCCGCGCGCTCTTCAACGAGCACCGCCGCGGGGTCGATCAAGGCCGGGTGCTCTACCAGCTCTACGCGCTGGAGAGCTGGGGGCGAGCCACGCGCGCGCGATCGATCCCCCCCGCCGCGGTGGAGGCCTCGGCCTGAGAGCAGCGCACCGCGAGACGACGCGCGCGATCACCTTCGTCACGCCCCTCACGCTCGCTCGTGCTAAGCCGGCGCCGGCTCACTTCGAGGAGCCCGCTCCATGGGATCCACCGACGACCCAGGCGCTCGACATGCTCCGTTACGCGACGACGCGCGGTGCTCGCGCGATCGCCTTCGCTGCGTCCTCGCGCTCCCCGCCCGCGCCGCGCTCGTCGCGCACGCCGCCCGCGCCCTCCTCCCCCGCGGTCCGCGGGCCGCGAGGGCCTGCGCGGCGATCGCGATCGCGGCATGCGCGGCGATCGTCGCCGGCGTCCGCGAGGTCCACAACCTCCCGCTCGACGACGCGTACATTCACCTCAGCTACGGCATCGACGCCTCGCTCCACACGCTCTTCTCGTTCCAGGGCGGCCACCGCGACACCGGCACCTCGTCGTGGCTCTGGACGCTGATCTGCATCCTCGTCGTCAAGCTCCACCTCCCCGTCTTCGGCGCGCTCACCGCGCTCTCCATCGCGATCTTCGCCGGCGTCCTCCACCAAGGCATGGAGGTCGTCGCGCGCGCTCTCCCGCGCGATATCCCGCTCCGCTGGCTGTGGCCTTATGCGTCCGCGCTCCTCCTCGCGGCGAACGGCAACGTCGTCTGGCTCTCGCTCACGGGCATGGAGACGGGCCTCTCCATCCTGCTCTTGCTCCTCGCCGTCCCCCGCCTCCTCTCTTCCGGCGTGACGAAGGCGGCCGCGCTCCTCTCGCTGCTCGCGATCTGGACGCGGATCGAGTCTGTTCTCTGGCTCGGCGTCGCGGCCGCGCTCCTGCCGATCACCGCGCCGCGCGGAGGGCGGCGTGCCTCACGCGCGTATCTCCTGCCGCTCGCCGGGCTCGCCGTCTACCTCGCGTACAACCTCCTCGTGAGCGGCCATCTCTTGCCCACGACGGCGCTCGCCAAGCGGGCGAGCTTCATCCCCTCGGGGCATGCGCTCAAGGACATCCGCGACTTCATCCTCTCGCTCACCCGCAACTACCTCCGGCCCTGGGTCCCAGGCTGGCTCGTCGAGATCGAGAGCGCCTCCGCCTCGGCCGCGCTGCTCGCCGTCGCGGGCGCCCATCGCGCATTTCGCCGCAAAACGAAGCTCGATCCGCCCATCGCCGCCGCCGCGGCCTTGCTCATCGGCGCGCTCCTCCACACCCTCGCCAACCTGGTCGGCTTCCGCTCGGCCTATCACCACCTGCGCTACTTCGCGCCTGAGCTCTACCTGATCCCGATCCTCGCGCCGCTCTTGATCGCCCGGGCGGCGCACATGTCGGCGGCGCCCCTCTGGGCGTGGATCCCGCGCGGCCGTATGCGCGCTGCGATGCGCATGGCAGGCCCCGGGCTCGCGCTGATCCCGCTCGGCCTCGCGCTCTCCCGCGATCTGCGCGGCTTCCCCGACTGGGTCCGGCTCTACCGGCAGAACGCGGAGCAGCTCGGCGCGATCCACCTCGCCGTTGGATCGTATCTCCGCGACGCGCGGCCGGACGCGAGGCGCGTCGCCTCCTTCGACATCGGCGCGTTGCGCTGGGCCTCGCGCCTCCAGGTGAGCGATCTCGGCGGCGTGCTCGACGCGGTCGCCCTCGGCTACCTCGAGGCGCGAAAGCCGACCGACTTCGTGCGTGACACCCACGCCGAGCTCTACGTCTCCGTGGAGAACGGATGGGACGCGATCCCGCGGGTCCAGCCCACGTACGAGCTCGTCCCTCTCCGGACCTTCGAGGTCCCCGAGTACCTCGATCCCTTCCCGCCGCACAGCAAGCGCATGGCCGTCTACCGCGTCAACCACTGCGGCGAGCCGCGCCTCGTGCGGCAGGAGGTGGGCGATCGCCTCGCCTTCGATTTCGCGCCCCAGAACGCGGCCGCGCGCGGCGCCACCGGCGTGGCCGAGGGCAGCTCCTTCGGCCGCTGGCCGGTCACCGCGCGCGATCTCCGCCACGGCGCCCCGCTCGCCGAGGGCAGCTTTCTCTCCTCCGACGCGAGCGATCTGCGCGACAAGGCGACGGGCCGCTTCCACACCGTGGCGATGAAGGCCGAGGGGGACTGGCTGAGCTTTCGCCTCGCGGGCGGCCACGATCCCGACAAGCTCCGGATCGAGCTCCGCAGCGAGGGCCGGCTGGTCGCGACCTTCACGGGCTTCGACACCGACGCCTTCCTCGAGATCGTGTACCCGCTCGCCGACCTGCGCGGCAAGATGTTCTCGCTGGCGCTGATCGACGAGAAAAAAGGCGGCTGGGGGCACCTCATGCTCGACGAGGTGAAGCAGTTCTCCTGGCGCGAGGCGCCCCCGAAGCCCTGCCCTGCGCGGCGCTGATCTCAGCCTGGAGCGCCCCGGCGGAGAGCGCCGCGCAAGAGGCCGAGCAGATCGCGCGACGCGGTGGGCGCGAAGAGGAAGGCCGCGGGGACGAACACCGCCGCGCCCGCGCCGACCTCAACGATCAGCGCGAGCCAGGGCGGCAGCGCGAGCCTCGAGTGCAGCGCCGTCACCGCGAGGCCCATCGGGATGCAGGCGACGATCGGCGGCACGAGCGGGACGAGCACGTCCCTCCACCGGAAGCCGCAGCGGCGCACCAGCACGTAGTGGAAGCCGAGGGCGTTGAGCGAGAAGGCGAGGCCCGCACCGGCGCAGACCCAGAGCGGACCGCGCCCGCCGACGAGCGCGATGATCACCACCACGGAGAGCGCCCGGCTCACCTCCAGCACGGTGAGCGCGCGCAGCTCGTTCGCCACCTGCAGGTAGGCGTTGCCGATCCACGTGATCGGCCGGATCACCGCGAAGAGCGAGAGCAAGGCGAGCATCGGCGCGATCGCGCTCCAGCGCTCGTCGAAGAAGGACGTGATGACCGGCGCCACCGCGGCGAGCCCCACGGAGAGCGGCGCGGTGATGAGCAGGAGCAGGCGCGTCGCGCGGAGCATCATCGCCTGCCGCGCGGCCTCGGTCTCGCTCCGGCCGAGCAGCGCGGTCAGCACGTCGCCGATCGCCACGCCGACGAGGAGCGTCGGGATCTCCGCGATGTTGTAGGCTGTGTTGTAGACGGCCTGCGGGCCGGGGCCGAAGAAGCGCGCGAAGAGGAGGTTGTCCCAGAGGCGCGATCCGGTGTTGGCGATCCAGGCGATCGTGATGGGGACGCCGGCCGACAGGACCTCGCGGGTGTGCCGCCGATCGAGCTTCACCGGGCGCGCCCAGCGGTCGTCGCGGAGCAGCACGATCAGGGCGACCAGCTTGAGCGCGGCGCGGGCGATCGAGCCCCAGACCAGGCACTGGCCGCCCCATCCGCGGGCGGCGAGGACGAGCGTCACGCCGACATAGGCGATCTCCCCGGCGAGGCGCTGGAGCCCGAGCGCGCGGAAGTGCATGCGCTGCGTCGCCACCCGATCGAGGAACTGCACCGCCCGGTCGAGGAGGTTCGCGACGGCGAGCCCCGGCAGGTACGCGGCGAAGCCGGGCGCCTTCAAGAAGCCCGAGCAATACGGCCCGATCCACACCGTCAGGCCGAGGCCGAGGACGCCGAGGGCCATGAAGTACACCGCCGCGTGGAAGACCTCTTCCGGCGAGGCGCGCGGGCGGACGAGCGGGTGCTGCGAGATGCCGTAGAGCGCGGCGATCGAGGCCGTCGTCACCACGATGCTGGCGAGGGTGACCTCGCCGTACACCGCGGGGTCGAGCAGGCGGGTGAGCACGAGCATGCCACCCATGCCGAGCACCCGCGTGAGCGCGCTCGTGACGAGCGCCCAGCCCGCCCCGCGGACGGCCTTGCCTTCCTTCCCTTCCTGCCTCACCTCGCCTGCCCTCGGCTCAGTTGACGCCGATGCAGGTCACCTTGTTGTCCGCCGTGTCCTTGTTGTTACCATCGTTGCACTCGGCGATCGTGTTGTCCGGATCGACCACGCCGTAGATCTGGATCGTCAGGTTCTTGGGGAAGCCGGTCAGCTTGGCGACGAGGTTCACCATCCCGCCCGGGGGGATGGGGCCGGCGATCATCTCCTCGTGGAGGGACGCGCCGCCCTGGGCCGGATCGCCCGCGTAGTAGCGGACGAGCACGTTGCTCGCGGGGGCCGAGCCGTCGTTCTTCACGATGGTCTCCACCGTCGGCGCGGGGCATGCCATCTCGTTCGCCGCCTTGAGCTCGATCTTCAGATCGGGCAGCTGCATCCCGCCCTCGACCATCTTGGTCAGGCTGTTGTTGTTCTCGTCGCACTCGCGCTGGAGGTTGCCGTCGTCCACCACCACCTGGATGCTGTCGGGCAGCACGCCGGGGCCGTTGTTCATCGCGTCGTAGCTCACCTGGAGGAAGAGCGCGCCGCCCGGCTCGATGCTGCTCATGATCACCGCCTGGAGCGGGGTCATCAGGAAGTTCTGGTAGAGCGGCTCCATGAGCGCGGGGTTCTGCCAGGTGCCGTAGAAGCCCACCACCACGCCGGGGCCGACGCGCAGATCGCCCACGTTGGCGATCTCGAAGGTGATGTCGATGTGCTTGCTGAGCTGACCGCAGGTCGCGTCGGGCGAGGAGATCTGCACGCCCTTGACGGTGAGGTCGGGCGCGACGCCGTACGAGCGCGGGTTCGAGCGGTAGGTGTTGTAGCGCCGGCCGTTGTAGGTCTTGAAGCTCTCGGGCTCCTTCACGGGGATCTTGCCGCTCTCGAGCACGTTCGTGACGTGGTAGGCGTGCTCGTTCCACACGCGGCGGGCCGAGACCCAGGCGTCGCTCGCGTCGCCCCACACGGCCACGCCGTTCGGGTAGTTCGACCCGATGGAGCATGCGTTGGCGTCGTTGTTCGACGCGAAGATCATCTCGGCGTTGCCGTCGTTGTCGACATCGGCCACGACCGGGTGCTCGATGCGCGTGCGGCTCGGCGAGTGGTGCTTGAAGAGGACCTCGCCGGAGGTGCCGTCGTAGATGCGGAACCAGCACTCGTCGTTGTAGACGACCTCGGCCGCGCCGTCGCCGTTGAAGTCGAACACGCTCGACCCGGTGACGGAGCTACTGTCATCCTCGGTGACGCGGGCCCAGCCGTTGTAGAGGCAGGTGCACTTCTCGGTGATCAGGTTGCACACGGCGCCGGCCGCGCAGTCGCTGTCCATCGTGCACGCGCCGCCGGGGGCGCGCGCGGGGTTATTCTGCATCCCCATCACGCCGTCGTCGAACGCGTTCGGCCACGCGGGGCATGCCGCCGAGGGGGCTTGCAGATCGATCATCAGGTAGCGGGCGCCGAAGGCCGTGCCCACCTCGGGGAAGCCGTCGCCGTCGAAGTCGTCGACGTTGGGCGCCCCGCCGTTCGCGCCGACGTTGAGGTTCACGAAGCGGCGCAGGGTGCCGTTTTCACCGTTCAAGACGAGCAGGTAACCCTCGTCGATCAGGATCACCTCGGGCTTGCCGTCGAGCGGGTTCTGCGGGCCGGGGGCGGCCATCTCGTCGGCGCCGAGGATGTCGGCGATGGCGCAGAAGCCGTCGCGCTGCGCGTTCGGGATCTTGGCGATGCCGTTGACCGTCTGCCCGTCCCACGCCACGCCGAGCTTGCCGAGGCAGAAGTCATCCATGGCGCCGGCGGGGCAGTCGGCGATCTTCTTCACCCCGGCCGGCGGGACGGGGAAGCTGTACACCGTCGTGCCCGCGATGATCTCCTGCCGCGCGTCCCCCACCAGGTTCGCCACGCACGAGACGGGGCCCTGCCCCTGGCTCCCGTTCATCAGGTTGCCGGCGAAGTGATCGACGAAGACGAGCTTGCCGTTGACATCGTGGTCGAGCGTGAACGCGTGCCTCCCCACGACGAGCTCGGACAGCCCCTCGCCGTCGAGGTTGGCGATCGTCACCGCCGGATCGTTGTACCCCGCCCACTGGTTCGCCGCCGTCTGGGTGATGGTGACGCCCTTGTTGTCGAGGATGGTGAGCCCCGCCGTCTCGTTGGGGACGACGATCTCCGGGATCCCGTCGCCGTCGAGATCGCCCACCGCGAGCACGGCCGTGGAGTTGCCCGTCGCGTTGGCGCAGGGGCACGCCATGTTGAGCGGATCGCCCTCGTGCCACACGGTGTCGCCGCAGGTGGCGAAGAAGTCCTTGCCCTTGTTCGGCCCGCCGCCGTGGATGGCGCGCACGATGCCGTTCGTGCTGATGTCGATCCCGCAGTACGTCATGAAGACGATCTCGGGGAAGTCGAGCTCGTTGATCAGCCCGTCGCCGTTGTCGTCGTCGAGGTTGACCACGAGCGGCGTGGTGCTCACCTGCGACGAGAGCGGGAACGGCGCGTTGACCGCGTCCTTGTTCGCCTGGCTGACGCCGCCCCACTGGATCTCGTTGCTCGGCAAGACGCTCGCGAAGGGCTCGGGCGGGAGCGTGCACGTCGGCGCCTTGCCCGTGCCGTTGCACACGCCGACCTCGCAGACGGTGAAGGCCGGGCAGTCCCAGTCGTCCTCGCACGTGCAGTCGGCGTGGCCCTGGCCGTCGTCCTGGCAAGCGCTCACGAAGTAGGCCTGGCTCTGGCAGTTGTACTTGAGCGCGACCGAGCCGCCGTTCGGCACGCACTCGTACACGCCGCCGTTGGCGCAGCTCCGCGCGCCGGGCGTGCACACGTCGTTCACGCAGAAGAAGCCGTTGCAGAACTGGGCCGGCGCGCAGTCGACGTCGGCCATGCAGCTGTTGTCCTTGCAGATCGCCCCGCCGCCCATCGTCATCTCGCAGATCTCGGTGGGCATGCACATCAGATCCGCGCAGGTGTTGTTGACGCACTTGCCGTCGCTCTTCTGGCAGTGCTGATCGGGCTGGCAGATCACGTCCGCGCAGGGGTCGGCCGCGCCGCCCTGGCCGCCGCTGCCGCCGCTGCCGGTGATGAGGATGCCGCCCTCGCCGCCGCTCCCTCCGCCCGCGCCGCCGGTGCCGGTGGTGGCCGCGGTGGTCGTGGTCGCGGCGGTGGTGGTGCCGCTCGTGGACGAGCTCGTGGTGTCTCCACCTCCGCAGCCGGAGACGGCGATCACGAGGGCGGCGAGGGCTGTGGAAAGGGCAAGCGCGGGGCGGATCATCCGCCCAGGGTAACGAAGAAAGGCGGTGGGCTGGAAGCCGGGAGCGTGGCGATGTGCCCGGCGGGGAGGATCAGTGCCAGGCGCGGGCCATCTGGACGGCCTGGCCGGTGCGGTCGTGCTCGGCGAGGAGCATGCGCGACTGGTTCTCGCAGTCGACGCAGGTGGGGAAGGTCGATCCGTGCTGGCAGGAGATGTAGCGGGCCGTCTGCGGGGCGTCGAACTCGTCCACGTTGAGGTGGCGGCCGCACGCGATGCAGTGGATGTGCTCGCCGCCTGCGGCGGTGGTGCGCACGGGGCGGCCGCTCGGCCGCGGGGGAGCGAGCGCCTTGCGCTCGCGCTTGGTGAGTTGCTTTTCTCGCTTCATGGATCCTCGGGGAAAAGGGGCGGCCGTCGTGATGCGGTGCAACGGCGACGGGTCGCCTTGCTCGGAAGGGGCGTCAATCTAGCTCGTGAGGAAGCGGGGGAGCTCGTGCAAGACGCCCATCACGTCGGCGGGCGTGTCGAGGTCGAGGAGCACCGTGGGGTCGTTCACGTCCTGATCGGCGCAGCGGTCGCCGAGGGCGCGGAGGTGATCGCGGAGCGGGGGCGGCTTGGGGTTCTTGTAGGGCGCGAGGGCCTCGGGGCGGAGCACGACGGGGTGCCCCCCGCGGCCCTTGTACACGGGGCGCACGGCGAGGAGCTTGGGGTCGGTCGCGAGGCGAAGGAGCAAGCGCGCGACCGTGGCCGTGCGCGCAGGGATGGCGTCGACCGGGGTGACGATGATGCGATCGGCGCCGCGCGGGAGGCGCGGGAGGGCGCATGCGAGCGAGCCGGCCGGGCCGAGCTCGTCGGCGGCGTCGGAGGCGATGAGGTCGATCCCCGGGCGAACGTACGCGAGGAGCGCGGGGATGTACGCGCCCCGCGTGACGATGAGCGCCTGCTTGCTCTCGGCGCCGATTCGCTGTTCGGCATGCGCGATGGCGAGCGGGCGGTCCTTGCCCTTGGGCTTCTCGCGCGCGTTGGGGTGGCTCGGCGGGCCGCCGAGGTCGTCCGGCAAGACGGTGGGCCACGCGAGGAGCGCCTTGGGACCTCCGACGCGCTTGCCCGCGCCCGCGGCGAGGATGACGGTGACGACCTGGCTCATGGCTTGTTCGTGTCCTCTTCGGTACCCCCCTGTTGACGCTGTGTCCCAGCGTCGACGGCCCAGCGGGCGCGCTCGCGGCCCGATCGCCAGGCGACGAGCTCGGCCGCGATGCTGACGCCGATCTCCGCCGGCGTGCGCGCGCCCACGTCGACGCCGCACGGCATGCGGACGCGGGCGATGTCGGCCTCGGCGACGCCCTTGGCCTCGAGGCGCGCCCGGGTGCGCGCAGCCTTGGCGCGGCTGCCGACGCCGCCGACGAAGCCGAAGCTCTTGCCGAGCGCCCACTCGATCGCGGCCTGATCGAGCTGGTGATCGTGGGTCATGACGAGCGCGACCGCGCCGTCGAGGCGAGGCGTGAAGCCACCGAGGACCTCGGGGTCGTCATGGTCGGCATGCACGACGCGCACGGGGAGCGAGCGGCCGACCTCGGGGAGCGTGCCGGGCGGGAGGAGGGGGACGAGGCGCGCGGGATCGGCGACATTTTCGCGGCCGTCGCAGAGGGTGACGCGGAAGCCGAGGGAGGCGAGGAGCGAGGCGGTGAAGATGCCGACATGGCCGGCGCCGATGATGAGGGCATGCGAGGCCGGCTGGAGGGGCTCGATCAGGATGTCGGCCGATCCGCCGCAGCACATGCCGAGCGAGGGGCCGAGGCGGAAGGTCTCGATCTTGGGCGCGGCCTCGGGGTCGGCGAGGGCCGCGAGCATGGCGTCGAGGACGACGCGCTCGACCGCCCCGCCGCCGACCGTGCCGATGGCGGTGCGCGCGTCGAGGAGGGCGAGCTTCTGGCCCGGGGTGGAGGGGGCCGAGCCCTGGCGCGCCACGACCGAGGCGATGACCACCCGGTGGCCGCGATCGAGGGCATCGAGCGCGGCGCGCAGGACCTCGTGCGGGAGAGCGGTGGTGGGGAGCGGCGGGGTGGACATCCGGGCGCACCCTAGCAGAGAAGAGGATGCCAGGAGGAAGCGAAGGCCGTGGACGGAAATGAAGGCGAGCCTTCCCCTCGACAGTTGACTCGAGATCTTGGCCCCTCTGGGACCACGCCGTCTGTTGTGCAGTCCCGGTCCGCGAACGGGCACCCCCGCACGCAAAGGCCGCCCGCGCACGACGGCCCGTACCGCCTCTCTTCGCGAGGCAGCACGGACTGCAGCACAGCGGCCCATCGCCGCGATGTTCAGATCTTGTTGAGATACGCGACGAGCTGCACCTTCTGCGTCACCGTCAGCGACTCGGGCGGCAGCCCCGGCCCGGCCGGGGGGACGACCGGCGGCAGACCGATTGCGGGGATGAAGGGCAGGATGAAGCGGCTGTAGAGATCGACCACGCTTCGCAGCGTCGGGCGGCTGTTGTCGTGGAAATAGGGCGCCGTCCCGGCGATGCCACGGAGCTGGGGCACGTCGAAGGCCTCGAAATCGACGGGATCGCCGCTGATCAACGCGCGGCCGGGGTCGACGGAGAAGGCCTGAGGGGTCGCGTTGGGGCCGAGGAGGGGCAGCGGGGGCGGCAGGTCGAAGCGCGCCTGGGTCCTTGTCGCGTCCGTGTAGAAGCGGAGGCGCAGGTGGGGCAGCGGGAGCGCGGTCGGGTCGGGGATACCGCCTTGTGCGGGCGGGATTTGCCGCAGATAGGCGCCGAAGGCGATACCGATGTTGAGGAAGCGGTCGTCCGGGTGGTCGGGCTGCGGCTTGGGCACGACGGTGCCGTCGGGCAGGGTGATCGTCTGGATCGAGCCGTCGTCGTTGAAGCCCACGAAGATGGGCTGGGCCGCGGCGCGATTGACGATCTGGTCGCCGCTCGGGCCGCCGTGGCACGGCGTGCAGGCGGTCTGGAAGAGGGCTTTGCCTGCGGCCTCGTCCGAGCCGGGTGCGAACGGGGGATCGGGATCGGCGGGGGGCTGACCATCGGCGAGGGCGTCGGCCACGGCGGCCACGCCCGGGGACGAGAACACCGACTTCTCGAAGTCGGCGATGTGATCGAGGATGGCGCCGGGCGGATCGTGGCTGATGGCGCTGTGGGCGCGGAGCGCGCCGAGCGCTTGATCCTGGAGCGTGGCCTCGCGCCCGTCGGACTGATAAGGCGCCGTGAGCGCGGTGTTCTCGATGGTCGGGACGCCGCGCCAGACGCTCACGGTCCGATCGGCGTTGGTGATCACGTTGCCGGCCTCGTCGACGACATCGAGGTTGTCCGCGATGTGGATGGTGACCCGGATCAACCCTTTCTGGCGGAGGTGGGCGTAGGTCGGATTCGCGGCGTCGGGGTCGTCGGCGTCGAGACGGTTGAAGATGGGATCGGCCGGGTCGGCCTGGAAGCGGGACTCGACCTCGGCCGGGACCAGGGCCCGGTGGGTGTTCTCTACATGGCAGGTCGCGCAGGCGCGACCGTTCGTGTGGGGGAGCGCCTCGTCGAACGAGCGCTGCCCGTTGTTGGCGGTCCCGTGGAGCGCCTCGGCCGCGAGGCCCGCGGGCTCCTCCCCCGGGGAAGAGGGGCTGCTCGAACAAGCGATGAGCGCTACGGGCGTCAAAATCACGGCCAGAGAGACATCCAGTCTGGTCATATCATCTCCTCGGTTCTCCTCGGACGTTCGAGGTCGGCTCGAAGCTCCGGGGCGCGGGGCTAGAGCAAGAACGAGCCCAGGGGCGCGGGGCGAGGAGCACCCGAGATTCGCGCGAATCCAGCGTTCTTCTCCGCACGCGGACAGGCACGTGTCAGGCACTGGCCAGGCACGTGTGCCCCCTCCCGTGCCCCCTTCGCTGTTAGCAGCTCTCGTCCTCGCCTCCGTTCTGTCGAGCATCGTGACGCAGAAACCGCAGACCATGCAGCCAGGCGGTCCAGAGATCGCCCACGTCACCAGGAACAGCACCGCGACCGGGAGGGAGCGGACAGTGCAGCCACCGGTCGTAGCAATCGTCGAGGTCACCAGGAACAGCACCCTGCCGGCGTTCAACGAACCACTTGCTCTGGGCATTTGACGTGGTTGCCTGCTTGCAGGTAATGCCTGCTCGGTCCGCTCCCTCCCGGTCGCGGTGCTGTTACTGGCGGCCGCCTCGAGGGCTGAGGCCTCTGGTTGCTCGGGCCGAGCTGGGCCGGTCGGGTGCGCTTTTGAGTCGTTGCGGAGGGCGCGCGATCGGCGAGCACGCGCTTCAACGCGTCGAGGGCGCGAGGCCATCGGCGGCGCGCCCGATCCACTCCAGGATCTCGCCCATTTCCTGGTCGGAGATGTCGTGCTCCACCCGGGCGTACTCGTGCAGCTCCGCGGCGTACCCCGCGTGTTGCAGCTCGGCAATCGAGTCGCGCGCGCCTCGGGTCGGCACGGCGAGGTCGGCGGCGCCGTGGAAGGCCACCACAGGCGGGAGCGTCGCCGGCCGGGGCGTCGAGCCGAGCGCCGCCGACGGGTAGAGCGATGGTGGGAGCAGACCGCTGATAGGGAAGGCGGCTGCCAGCGTCTCGGGGTGGGTGACGGCCAGGGCGAAGGTCATGATGCCGCCTTGCGAGAAGCCGGTGATGATGGGTTTACCGAGAGTCGGGCGGGCAGCGAGCAGGGAGGCGAGCGCGGCGGCGATTCGATCGGTTTCCTGCGTGACGATGGACGCGGCGACGTCGTCGCGAACGGAGTCGTACCAGATGTACATTCCGCCGCTCGGGTGGCCGTACGGCAGGATGAGGCGGGCGCGGCGGCGGTAGCGCAGGAGGAGCTGCAAGAAGTCCGCGGGGTCACCGCCCATGGGGTGAAGCGCCACGATCATCGGTACGCGCTCGTCGGGTCGCGCCCCACCGGTCAGGTGCTCGAGGTAGCGCATGCCCGCGATCTCGCCCCGGGTGGTGCTCCCCGGCTCTCCCGCGGGAGATGCCATGGGCCCGGTGGACGGTGCCTCCGAGGAAGGGCGCGCGGCCGCCGACTCCGCAGGAGCCGCCGGGGTCTCCTTGCGGCTGCACCCCGGCCCCGTGAGCAGGAGCATGCCAATGGCGAGGGGCAGCCACAAGCGAGCGAGCGTGACGCGCACCCTGCCAGGATGAAGAGGCGTATCCGGAGGTCGTCGAGCGCTAACCACCTTTGCCCGACTCGGGTTGAAGGACGAGCTCGGCGTTGATGGTGATCTGCACGTCGTCTCCCACGACGATGCCGGGGCCCTCGCCCGGGAACTCCCAGCGGAGACCGAAATCCTTCCGGTTGACGGTCGTGGTCGCCTCGACGCCGCGGCGTGTGCCGCCGGCGTGGTTGAACGGGGCTGAAGCCGTGACCGCCAGCGTCACCGGTTTGGTCACGCCGTGCATCGTCAGGTTGCCCGTCACCGAATACGAGGAGGCGCTCGACCGGCTCACGCCCGTCGAGACGAAGGTGATCGTCGGGTATTTGGCCGCGTCGAAGAAGTCCGGGCCCTTGAGGTGGGTGTCGCGCTCCTCTACCCCCGTCGAGACCGAGCTCACGTTGATGGTCGCGTTGATCCTGGAATTGGCCGGTGTGGCATCATCCAGCACGACGGTCCCCGAGGGCTGCGCGAACATGCCCCGCACCTTGCTGAGCACGTGCCTGCAAACGAACTCCGCCGAGGAGTTCTCCGGGTCCAGCGCCCATGTCGAGGTCTTGGGGACGGCGACGACCGGGACGGGGGGCACAGGGCCCGTGACCGCGGCAGCGGCCGTGGACGTCGCGTGGTCGTCGCTGGGCGGGGATTGGCACGCGCCGGCGAGCGCGAGGACGCACGTGGCCGCCAGGAAACATGCTGCTCGGTGGATGGGGGTCATCGAAGGCTACCTCCTCGGACCTTCTCCGAGAAGGCCGCATTGCTCTGTGGCCCGAGGCCGCCGGAAGTTACATCGCGATCGATCGGCGCCGCCGCGCCGCCCGGGAGGCCGGGGGACGCCTACGCCAGCGCGGCCTTGAAGAGCGCGAGGAGCTCGCCCCAGGCCTTCTCCGCCGCCGCCGCGTCGTACACCTGCGAGTCCGGGGGGCACCATCCGTGCTTCGTCCCCTCGAACACCTCCACGCTCGCGGTCAAGGACGCCTGCGCGAAGGCCTCCTTGAGCTTGCCCTTGACCTCGGGCTGCTTCTCGTCGTCGTTCGCGGCGATCGCGATCAGGAAGCGCGCCTTCATCTTGGGGATCGACAGGTGCGGGCTGTCGGGCTTGTCCGTCACGAGCCCGCCGCCGTGGAAGCTCGCGACCGCGCCCACCCGATCCGGCCTCGCCGCCGCCGTCCGCATCACCAGCGGGCCGCCCATGCAGTAGCCCATCGTCCCGATCTTGCGGGCCTTGTCCACCTGGGGTTGCTGGTCGAGCCAGGTCGTGAACGCCTTTGCGTCCGTCGCCGAGGTGTCGGCCGTGAGCGACGACATGAGCGCCATCAGCGCTTCGCGCGTCGCCTTGTCCTCGAAATCAGGGTGAGGCGGCGCGGTGGGCGCCTTTTGCTTCCGGTAAAAGGGGTTCACCACCAGGACGGCGTAACCCTCCCTGGCGAGCCGCTTCCCCATCTGACGGAAGGCCGGGCGGAGGCCGAAGATGTCCGGCCACACGATCACCGCGGGATGCGCGCCGGCCGCCGGGTGGACGAAATAGGCGTCGCAGGTGCCGTCCGGCGTTGCGATGCTCACCTCGCTCTCCGTCATCGCAGCGCCGTCGGGTGTGCCTGCGCTCCCCGGCGTCGCGGGCGTCCCGGGCGTGGCGGGTGTCGCCGGCTCGGGCGCGCACCCGAGGGGGAGGAGCGATGCGAGGCCCGCGCCGAGCGCGAGCGAGCCGAAGGTGCGCCTCCCGAGGCGCTCCTCGCGGAGGCGGTACGCTACCATGTCATCGAAGGCATCATCGTCGCACATGCACGTGATGTAGCGCGCCTGCCGCCTGGGCCACAAGGCCGAAGCTCGGGTTGCGCTCCGCCACATGGCGGGGCATCCTGCCGTCGGAGACGCTCTTCATGGTCCTCTACGCGCGCATCCTCGAGGCCAACAACATCCTGGTCGCTTCGACCGCGTTGAAGGACGATGCCCTGCTCCGGGACTTTTTCGGCGCCGTGATCGAGGTAGACGAGGCGGACGACCTCTCTCGGGGTTTGCCCACCTGCGCGGGCAAGACGGTCTACCTGTGCGGCGACATCGAGAGGCTCCGTCCCATCGATCTCCAGGCAGCCGAGCGGGTCTTCGTCATCCGGGAGCTCTCGCGCGGCTACGATGAAGCGGAAGACGGCAAGGCCTGGACGCTCATCGGCGTGGGCCGGGTCCCGATCCTCGTGCACGGCGCCGGCGTGTATTACCGGCGCTTCTTCGACCCAGGGCTCGATCATTTCAACCGCATCTCTACGGAGCACACCTTCCA
>JAXLYT010000029.1:0-125013 GCA_046351295.1 Byssovorax sp. | reverse complement strand
GCCCACCCGGAGCACCCGCTCGGCGACCGGGACATCGATCGCTACGACGCCGAGATCGCGGCGGCCGACGCCGGCCTCGGCGCGGTGATCGACGAGGTGCGGGCGAGGCGGCCGAGCACGGTGGTGATCGCGACGGCCGATCACGGCGAGGAGTTCGGCGAGCACGGCGGCCGCTACCACGGGACGACGGTCTACGAGGAGCAGGTGCGCGTGCCGCTGATCATCGACGCGCCGGGGCTCTTCGCGCCGCACCACGTGGCGACGCCCGTGCAGCTCGTGGACCTCTTGCCGACGGTGCTCTCGGGTCTGCAAATTCCCCGGCCGGCCCGCGTGCGCGGCGACGATCTCGGGCCGCTCCTCGCGGGTCCGGAGGCCTTGCCCGACGGCGGCGTCGCGGCGGGCACGGCGGGCGGGCAGGGGGCGGCCTTCGCGGAGACGGAGACGCAGACGCTGCTCGCCAAGGGATCGCTGCGGCTCGTCTGCGCGCGGAAGATCGCGGCCTGCGCGCTCTACGACATCGCCAAAGATCCCGAGGAGCGGACGGACATCGCGTCGGCGCGGCCGACCGAGGTGAGCGCGATGCGCGCCGAGCTGCGCGCCGTCGAGGCCTCGCACGGGCGCTACGAGCAGCAAGGGCTGCGCAAGGAGGGCAAGGGCTGGCCCGAGGCGCTCCGGCGCGGCCTCTCCGGCGACGGGGACGCCGCGGTCGACGTGGCCGCGCTGCTCGATGACGCGGACGTGGCCATCCGCCGCAAGGCCGCCGAGGTGCTCTTCGAGCTCGGCCGCGCGGAGACGGCCTCGGCTCTCCGGCTCGCGCTGCTCCGCGACGAGGACGACGAGGTCAAGCGCTGGTGCGCCCTCGGCCTCACGCGCCTCGGCGAGGGCGCGCCGAGGATCCGCGATCTGCTCGAGGACAAGGATCCGCGCTTCCGGCGGCTCGCGGCCCTCGCCCTCGCGGAGGCGGGCGACGACCGCGGCGTGGAGATCCTGATCGCCTGGTGGCGCGAGGCGTACCCGGCGCGCGAGAAGGACGCGCCGCCCAAGGCGCCGACGATCGTGCTGCCCTTCGAGCGCGCCCGGGAGATCGCCCTCGCGCTCGGCAAGGTGAAGAGCAAGGCCGCGGTCGCCCCGCTGATCAGCGCGCTCGGCGATCTCCGGCTGCGCCCGACGCTCGCCTCGGCGCTGGCCGCGATCGGCGACGAGAGCGCGCGCCCGGCCCTGGCCGCGTGGTTCGAGCAAGAGCGCTACCAGGTGGGGCGCGTGGCCCTCGCCGAGGCGCTCGTGCAGCTCGGCGCGGGGCCCGAGCTCTGGCAGTCGCTCGTGCGCTTCCTGGGCACGCCCGATCCGCTGCCGGGCGGGCTCTCGATCGCGCAGCGTGCGAAGGTGCTGGAGCTGTGCGGCGGGCCCGGCGAGAAGGATCGCGCGCGCCTCGCCCGCTTCGCGACGAGCGGCGTGGCCGTGGGGCTGATCGTGCCGAAGAGCGGCAACGGCACGGGCCTGCGCGTGATCTGCCGCGCCCGGGGCACCGACGGTCGCCCCGGCGAGCTGCGCGTCGGCCTCCGCCTCGGACCGCCGCCGACGAAGCTCGATCACAACTCCCCGGTGCCCGCGGCCGCGCCCGACCTGGATCCGGCGAAGACCATCTCCCTCGCCATCCCGGCGGGCGACGCGCCGAGCGAGGTGTTCGCGACGCTGCCTCCGTCGGCGGTGGTCAAGCCCGGGAGCTACGGGGACTTCGTCTTCTACGCGACGCAGAACGTCGAGGTATCGGCATGCGCCGTGGTGCCGCTCAGCGACGAGCTGCCCGCGCCGCCTCCCGAGCCGTGGACGCCCGAGCCCGGGAGCGAGCCTCCGAACGAGGCCGACCCGTGAGCGAAGAGCGATCTAGAGCGAGAGCGCGCCGAGCAGATCGTCCCACGGGCTGAAGCGGGGCGGGGTGCGGTGCTTGGGGCTCGCGCCGGGACCTGCGCCCGGGCGGATGGAGAGCGTCTCCGCACCGCCACCGCACCACGAGGCGGGCGAGCGGACGAACTCTTCGAGGAGCGCAGGACGCTCGCGGAGAATCGCGAGCGCCTCGGCCTGGGGCAGGGCGCGGGCGAGCAGCTCGCGCTGGCGCGCCGCGCGGGCCTGCCAGACCTCGGATCGAAAGCGCGACGTGGGCCCGGGCCCCGGGGCCTTCTGGCCGAGGAGGAGGATCATCATCCCCTGGTAGCCGAAGGCCGGATCGCCCCACTGGAAGTGCGCGCCGTCCTTCTCCGACCACGGCCCGTGGGCCTTGAAATGATCGATGGCCGGCTGCGCGCCCGAGACGTCGATCTCGTTCAGGCAGGTCTTCCAGAAGGGCGTGTCGAGCTTCTTGTTGAAGCGATAGTGTAGGCCGAGGAACCAGCGCAGGTAGTCCCAGTGACCGCCGATCCGGGAGCTCGCGAATGCGCTGTCCGGCGGCCCGTCGCCGGCGGCCTCGAGGCAGCCGATGACGTAGGCCATCTCGGTGATCACCATGTGGAGCGCCGTCGACTCGAGCGGCTCGACGAAGCCGTAGGCGTTGCCGACCGCCACGACGTTGCCCTTCCAGAAATCCTGGTGGCGCCCCGATCGGAAGCGGACCTTCCACGGATCACCCATGCCCGGGTTCTTGGCCCGCATCTCGGCGATCGCTTCGTCGTCGCTCAGGAAGGCCGACGAGAAGACGTAGCCCCGGTGATCCTCGCCCTCGACGGGGATCTTCCAGCACCAGCCGGCGTTCATCGTCTGGGCCAGCGTGTACGGCTGGACCGGGCCGGGCTGCGGCACCGTGGCGACCATCGCCGTGTCGCAGAGCAGCGTGCTCGCGTAGCTGTGGAACGGGGAGCCGAGTGCCTTGCCGAGGAGGAGGGAGCGGAAGCCCGTCGCGTCGATGTAGAGGTCGAAGCGGAGGTCGCGACCGCCGTCGGTGTGGAGGCGATCGATGCGGCTTTGATCGGGGGTCGCGACCGCGTCGACGATCACCGCGTCGAGGTGGTGGATGCCGAGCTTCTCCGCGTGGGCGGCGAGGAAGCGGACGAAGGGGGCGTTGTCGAGGTGGTAGGCGAACTTGAGGCGCGGGAGCAGGGAGAATATCTCGCCGCGATCGTCGCGGATCATGGGCGCCTTGTCGGCGGCCATGAGCATCGAGGTGAAGGACTGCGAGCGAAGGTCTCCGTCGTGCGCGACGGCGTCGAGCGGGTTGGTCTCGCCGAAGGGGTAGGTGAAGAAGTAGTCGCCGGGCAGACCCCAGTCGAACTTGATCCCGAGCTTCCACGTGGGGCGCACCTGCCGGTAGAGCTCGACGACGTCGAGGCCGAGCTGCTCGTGGAGGAAGGGCGGCATCAGCGTGGTGGTGGCCTCGCCGACGCCGATGATCGGGATCGAGGTCGACTCGACGACGGTCACGTCGAGCGCGGGGAAGCGCCGCTTGAGGGCGATGGCCGCGAAGTAGCCCGAGGTGCCGCCGCCGATCACCCCGACGGTCCGGATGTTCCCTGCCAGCGGCATGCTCTCTCGGCGCTCGGTCATCGCGATCTCCGCGGCGACTTTATCACTTCCGTCCGGGCGCCAGGGGACGTGAGAAATCGACAGGGGGGCTGAAAGAAAGCGCGGAGGCCGATCGAAGGATGGGGCGATGAACAACAACGGCATGAAGCGATGGGCGCTCTCGATGATCCTGGCCGGTCTCCCGGCGGTCTGCGGCTGCGCGACGGCGCCGGCCCCTTCGGCCCAGCCGGTGGCGGAGCCCCGGGTGTATGTCTACGGGGACCTCGCAGGCTCGCAGAGCCGGGTCGAGCGCACGGTTGGGCAGGACGGTCGCGAGGTGCTCCACGGCGAGACGGAGCTGTCCTCGGGCGGGCGCCTCGGGCGCGTGGTGGAAGACGCGACGCTCGGCGCCGACGGGAGCCTGGAGCATGCCGAGATCGCCGTGTACGGGCGCTGCGGGGTCGAGCCGGATCAGCGGTTGAGCTTCAACCGGGAGAAGGGCCTCGTCGAGGTCCGCACCGCCGATCGCACCGAGCGCTGGCGGGTGCCGACCGACGCGCCCTGGGCGCTCCTGCCTCCGTCGGACGCCTCGGGAAGGGCTTCGGCGACGCCGGTCATGGCCTGGATCGCGCTCCGGGCCGCCCCCGCGGGCGTGGTGCGGATGATCGACGCCGATCGGCGCTGGACCTACCGGCTGCCGGCCGACCAGGTGGCCGTCGTGACCGAGACGGGCACCACGATCGTGCTCGGAAATGACGGCGTGGACACGGGGAGCGACTTCGTGGACGCGGTGCACCTCGACGGGGCGGGCGTGTCGCTCGGGCGCTTCGACGAGCCGGCCCAGGCGCCCGCCCTGGCCTGCGGGCCCTCGGGCCGGCCCGACGTCGCCCGCCTCCAGTGAGCGAAGGCGTGAGCCCAAGGGCGGGCCGAGGCGGGCGGGCAGGGGGCTCTCGCCGGGAAAATGCGCGCATTGACGCCGTGCGCGAGGTGACTAATGTGCGCGCCGTGGCGAACGAGGATCGCAAAGAAGACGCGGAGACCCAGGGCGAGAACGAGGCCGAGGAGGAGGAAGGCTCGTCGGAAGACGAGACCTCCGCCGAGGACGAGGGCTCCGGCGAGGACGAAAGCTCGTCCGAGGACGAAGGCTCCGGCGAGGAGGAAGGCTCCTCCGAGGAAGACGGCGAGGAGAGCGCGGGCGACGAGGCGAGCGCTGCTTCCGACGAGGAAGAGAGCGAGGAGGCGGAGGCCCCGAAGCCCCGCGCCCGCAAGGCCAAGCCCGCCGAGGAGAGCGAGCCCGAGGACCTGGGCGACGATGTCTCGGCGGCGCGGGTGGCCCGTGCCCTCGGCATCGAGGACGAGGAAGAGGCCGCCGAGCCCGAGGCCGTCGAGGCCAAGGAGGGCGAGGTCGTCGTCAACCGCGCCGCCCGCCGCCGTGAAGAGGCCCTCGAGCGCCGCCGCAAGCGCAAGGGCAAAGCCGCGCCGAAGGACGACGAGGCGGGCGAGCTGCCGAAGGACAAGAACGCCCGCGCGAAGGAGCTGCTCAAGCGCCGCCGCGAGCAGTCCTCCTCGACCGAGAGGCAGCCGATCAACCTGCTCCCGGCCGAGATGGTGGACGACGCGCTGTCGCGCTCGGCGTCGGCCGCGGGCAAGTGGGTCCGCAAGAACTTCAACATCATCCAGTGGGTGGTGATCGCCGCGGCCGTCGGCGTCGGCGGCTTCACGCTCTACACCTCGCAGGTCGAGAAGACGGCGGCCGCCGCCACCTCGGCGCTGGCCTCGGGCCTCTCCGCCGAGCGCGGCAAGGTGATGGCCGAGGACAAGCGCACCGATGAAGAGAAAGAGTTCGACACCACCAAGGTCTACAAAACGGCCGACGAGCGGACCGAGGCCGCCCTGGCCGGCTACCGGAAGACCATCGCCGAGCACCCGAACACGCCCGCCGCCCAGCTCGCCAAGCTCGGCGAGGCCGGCGTGCTGCTCGAGAAGCGGGACTGGGACGGCGCGCTCGCGGCCTACGGCGCGGTGCTCTCGTCGAAGCTCGCGTCGACCGACATCGACGTGAAGGGCCGGGCCATCGAGGGCACCGCCATGGCCAAGGAAGGCAAGGGCGATCTCGACGGCGCGCTCGCGTCGTTCAAGGAGCTCGAGGGCATCGACGCCCGCGGCTACAAGGAGCTCGGGATGTACCAGCAGGGCCGCGTGCTGCTCGCCAAGGGCGACAAGGACAAGGCCAAGGACATCCTGAAGATGGCGCGCGAGAAGCTCCAGGCGCCGAGCGCCGACGGGCCGAAGCTCCGCTACCTCGAGGAGGTGGTGGACGAGTCGCTGCGCAAGATCGATCCGAGCCTCGTGCCGACCAAGACGCCGCTCCTCAGCGGGCCGAAGGGCGGCGCGATCACGCCGGAGGAGATGGACAAGATCCGGAAGCAGCTCGAGGATCTGGCCAAGAAGAAGGGCGCGGAGCACTGAGATGACCCACGCTGCCCGGCTCCTCGCGGCGATCCCGCTGCTCGCTGCCGCGACGACCGGCTGCGACAGCCTCCGCGCCCTCGGCGCGCCCGAGGCGCCGCTCTGGCTCCATCACCCCGGCGGCGCGCTCTCCATCGAGCTGCGCCGCACGGTGACGGCCGAGACGCGGCAGGCGGGCGAGAAGTACGAGCGCGGGCGCCCGGAGATCGATCCGGCCCACCGGCGCGTCTTCGTGGGGTCGAGCGACCACGGCTTCTACGCGCTGCGCGCCGGCGACGGCGAGACGCTCTGGCGCTTCGAGACCCTGGCCGCGGTGCAGTGCGAGCCGCTCTACGACCGGTCCGAGGACACGGTGTACTTCGGCTCGAACGACGGCGCGCTCTACAAGGTGCGCGCCGTCGACGGCAAGCTCCTCTGGCGCTTCGACACGGCCGCCGAGGTGGCCCGCCGCCCTGTCCTGCGGGATGGCGTCGTCTACGTCGTCAACGCGAACGACACCCTCGTCGCCATCGACGCCGCGACCGGCGGGCTCCGCTGGCACCAGCACCGCACCCCGGCCTTCGGGATGGAGGTCGCGGGCTACGCCGGCCCAGCCCTCGGCCGCGACAAGGTGTACACGGCCTTCTCCGACGGGACGATCGGCGCGTACGCGCTCGACGACGGCTCCGAGCAGTGGCCGACGGTCGACCTCGCCGCCGAGGCCGACCAGACCACGGGGCCGGACGTGCCTCGCTACCTCGACGTGGACACCACGCCGGTCTACGGGCGCATCAGCAGCGGCGACGTGGTGTTCGTGGCCTCGTACGCGGGCGGCGTGTTCGCCCTCGACGCCGAGAACGGGACGCAGGCCTGGCGCAACGACCGGGCGACCGGGGTGACGGATCTGGTCTGGTGGGAGCAGCCCGAGCACGGGCCGCGGACGGGCTCGGGCCCGACCATCCCGGCGAAGAAGATCCTGCTCGCGTCCTCGGGCCTGACGGGCCTCTGGGCCTTCGATCCCAACGACGGGCACACGCTCTGGCGGCGGAACCTGCCGGAGGGGGGCATGACGGCGCCGGTGCCGTTCGCCGGGGCCATCCTGGTCGGGACGACCCGCTACGGGCTGTTTCTCTTTTCGCCGCTCGACGGGGCGATGATCGACGGGCTCGCCACCGGGAGCGGCTTCGCCATGACCCCGGCTACCTACGAGCGCCGCGCCTTCGTGATGACCAACGGCGGGCAGCTCCTCGGGGTGCACATCCAGACGCCGATCGACGGCCCGAAGGGCTGAGCTCGGCCGAACCGGTAACGGGGCACCAGGCGGGGAAACCGCCCGGAATCCCCTCGTTTGTCGGTCCCGATGGATCGCATAAGAAACATTATGTCAACTAACGCCGCAGACCGATCCGCAGGGCCGGTCCCCGGTCCGGCGAGCTCAGGACGGATCGAACCTCGGCCGACCCGGCTGGGCCACCTTTCGTAGGACCGGCTCCGCGAACGGGATTGGTCGTTCCCTTTTCCTGGAGTACCGACCGTCCGGATGAACCTGGATTCCGCCCCGCCGGCGATGGCGATCGCCATGGACCTCTTCAAGGCCGGCCAGAAGCCCGCCCCCGCGCTCGTCTACGCCGAGCTCGCCGAGCAAGCGACGATCCTCGCGGCGATGTCCACCAAGGCCGGGCACCCCATCACCGGTGCCTACGTGGGCGCCCACTGCGCCGTGGAGAGCCCGGACGACTGGCATGCGTGGACGGAGCTCGGGGTGGCGCTCGCCCGCGTGGCTTTGTCGGAGCCCGCGGCCCATCCGCTGCGCGTCGCGGAGGGGCCGCTCGATCGGCGAGGCCTGGCCGGCGCAGGTCGCGCATGTCTGTCGCGCGCGATTGCCCTCGAGCCCGCGATGAAGCGCTACGGCTTCTACACGGAGCTGATGGCCGAGCTGCACGACGCGGGGCTCGACACGAGCGAATCGCCCCTGCCCTTCGCCATGCTCCCCGCCGAGCTTCTGGCCCACAGCGGGCCCGTGCGCGTGGGCCAACTCTCGCCCGCGCTGCGCGCCGATCTGCTCGCGTTCCTCGATCGGCAGGGCCTCGCGTTCACGATTGCCGAGGAGGCGGGGACGCCTTCCGAGGAAGAAGACGACGAGGAGAACGACAGCGACGAGGAGAGCGACAACGAGGAGCAGGACAGCGACGAGGAGAACGACAGCGATCAAGGGTCGAGCGCGCGTTCTTCCTCACCGCAGTCCCCTGCCCCCGGCCGCGCTCGCCCTTCCCCGGAAGCGCTCCAGTTCATCATCGACCAGGTCCGCAAGGACAAGCGGTCGACCCTGTGGCTCGGCCCCGGTCTCATCGCCGTCTCGCTCTTCGTGGCGTACGCGTTCTACGTCGAGCGGGAGAGCTCGGGGTGGGCGAAGGCGATCTTCATGTGGGCTCTGTGTGCGCTCGGCGTCGCGGCGGGCATCAGCTCGCTCCGCAAGTGCCTCCGCCCGCCCGAGAAGGATCCCGAAGTCATCCTGCTCGCGACGCGGCCGGAGCAGGTGGTGTGGGCGCATGTCGAGATCCAGAAGACCAACGGCGTCCACAGCGCGTCGTCGCTCAAGCTCTACACGGAGACGGGCGAGAGCCTCGCCGTGCCGGTTCCCCCGACGACCGAAGGCGCAGCACGTGCCCTCGCCGTCATGAAGGAGCTCGCGCCGCGAGCAACGCTCGGCTTCAGCCCCGAGAACGAGGCGCTCTTCGCCAAGGATCCCGCTGCGCTCCGGCGTTCGTGACGCGGCTCGCTCTCGGGATCGCGGCTCAGCCCTCGCCCCGGCGGCTCCCCGTCACGAGCGTGTCCTCTTCCTCCGGCTCGTCCTCCTCGAGGACGGGCTTGGGCTTGATCGGCGCCCAGAGCGCCACCTCACCCGGGCGCGTCAGCGGCCGCCCGTGCGAGCGCTCGTCCCTCCATCCGCGGACCTTGGGCGGCGCGCTGTCGTCGATCGGCGAAAAGCCGTGGCGCTTGTAGAAGGCCATCGCCCAGGTCGCCTTCTCCCAGCAGCGCACGACCATCTCGTGCAGGCGCAGCTCGCGCGCCTCGTCTTCCATCACCTCGAGCAACCGCGTGGCGATGCCGAAGCGCTGGTAGTCGGGGTGCACCGAGACATCGGCCAGGTACGCGACCCCCGGCGACTCGTCGCGCCAGGCCAAAAAGCCCGCCGGCACATGGTCGGCCTCGGCCACGCGCACGTTGTGATTTCGCGTCAACATCGCGAAATCGTGCTCGCCGCGCATCGGCACCTCGGCCGCGTCGAAGCCGATCTCGTGGTACATCGCGGCGCAGAGGGCGTCGGTCTGGATCAGCTCCGGGAGCTGGGCTTCCTGCAGGCCGGTGGTGCGGATCCTCGACGGCGGGGTTCGATCGTCGTTCGGCTTCATGAGGCGGGCTCCTTCCTCGCGTGGTGAAAGGTTCATTCGAGCGAGCCGAAGAGCTTGGCCACGAGCTCGCCGTCGGCCGCACCGAGCGGGACGAGGATGGCCTGGGCGGCTCCTTCGGGCGGCGCGCCGGAGTGGTCGAGCGCGAGCAAGCGCACCTCCCCCGGCGTCCCGGTGCCGAGGATGGCCACGCGGAACGAGAGCAGCGGCGCCACCTTGCGCGAGGTCGCCTCGACGGGCGGGGGCTCCGGCGGCAGCGCCGGTGTCGTGGGCGGCGGCGCGGGCACCTGCGCCGGCTCCTTCGGCCTCGCCGCGATGGGCTTCGCCTCGGGCGCCGCCACCCTCGGCGGCTCTTCGATCAGCATCGGCGGGATCCGGGCGTCGGTGCGCTCGTCGGCGTCCTCGTCGGTGAACGAGACCTCGTCGGTCAGCGAGGGCCGGCTCCCGAGCATGCGCCGGAAATCGTCGTCGATCTGCTGGACGGTGCCCTTGCGGGCGGCCGGCGCCGCGGCCACGGCGGGTACCGCGGGAGCCTTGAGCGCCGGGTTGTTGTCGAGCACCCGGGTCACGTCGTCGAGATCGTCGTAGGGCGGCGCGGGAGGCCGCTCCGTCACGCCGCCGTCGAGCGCTCCGATCTCCGGCTCGACGGGAGGCGGCGGAGGCGCGGGGGGCTGCTGCTGGAGCGCGGCGCGGCGCTTCTCGTTGAGGGTACGCTTGCGCTCCTTGGCCGGCGTGGTGCCCTGGGGGCGCTTGATCTGGAGCTCGAAGGGCTTGCTCGCCTCCGGATCGGGCACGCGCCCGAGCGCGGGGCGCGCGGGCTGGGCGGGCGCGGCCCGCGGGGCCACGGCGCGCGGCTCGGTCGCAGGCGGCGGGCCGATCGGCCGCGCCGGGGACGGGGCCGCGGGCGCGGCGCGCGGCGGAGAAGGCGCGATCCCCGCTTCCGTCCGGGCGATCGGGCGAGGCGCGGGCGGCACCGGCAGAGGCCGCCCTGGGTACGGCGGGGCCGGCACCGACGGCGGGCGCGCCATGGGCGGGGCCGGCACCGACGGCGGCGCGCCCTTCTTGCGCGGCGGCGGAGGAGGCGGCAGCGCACCGGCCGCAGGGCGAGGCACGCCGGCGGCCGGCGGCGGAGGCGGAAAGCTCGACGGCGCAGGCGCGGGCGCGCGCGGCGGCGGGAAGCTCGACGGCGGCCGGTCCATCGCCACCGGGTAGCCGGACGGCGCAGGCGCGGGGGCCGCGGCCGAGGGAGGGGCCGGCGGGAACATGGAGCCGGCCTTGACCTCGTTGGCCAGCTCGGCTGCGGCCTTGAAGAGCTGGAGCGCGCGGTTGTCGGCGTTGACGTCCGAAGCTTGCTCCGCGGCGCGCCGCAGCCACTTCAGCGCCTCCACCCGCTCGCCCCGGCCCCACAGCGCGGAGGCGGTCGAGAGCGCCCAGTGGACGTCTTCGTCGTCGTCTTGGATCGGGGGCGGAATCGGTGAGGCGCTGTCCATCGGGCTCCCGGCTCGCGGCTCCCGCCGTGGTATCACGACTCGGGGGCCGGCGTCTTGCCACAGTGCAAGGGCCCACGTGCCGGCCTTTCTTTCCTGCGCGGCGCGGCGCGCTCAAGTATCATGCGCCGCCATGAGTCGACACACCCACCCCGCCCCGCGCTCCGCCCGGGGCCGCTCGCTCGTCCCCGGCGCAGCGATGTTCCTCGCCGCCACCCTGTGCATGGCCTGCGCGCCCACCACGTCGGGCGGCCCGCCGATGGCCCCCCAGGGAGCGCCCCCCTCGCCTTTCCCGCAGGAGATGGTGGCGGGCGGCCACGTGATGGTGAACCGCGGCGGCCAGTGGGTGCCCGGCACCATCGTCCAGCCCCTCGGCGGCGATCGCTACATGGTCAGCTACGACGGCGCCGGCCCGCAGTGGAACGAGCAGGTGGGGATGGATCGGATCAAGCCGATCTCGACGTACGGCACGCAGCCGGCCGCGCACGACTACCGCCCGGGTGAGCGCGTGATCGTCACCTCGCAGTCCCGCCTCGTGGTGGGCGACGTGGTGCAGCAGGTCGCGGCCGACGCGTGGCGCGTGCACTACGACGGCTACGGCCCCGAGGCCGTCGAGAACGTCCCGTCGAACAGGCTCCGCCGGGCCTACACGGGCCCCTCGGCGCACGGCGTGGGTGAGCCGGTGATGGTCGAGCTCAACGGCCAGGTCCACGCCGCGCGCGTGCTCGCCGCGTCGGCCACCGATCGCTGGATCGTGCGCTTCGACGGCGCGGGCCCGCAGTACGATCAGGACGTGGGCACCGACAGGATCCGCGGCGGCGCGCCGCAGGCCGCGGCGCCCTCGGCGCTCGTGTCGACCCCTCCCCCGGCCGCGCCCGAGCCGACGCCTCCGCCGCCTCCGGCCAAGCCCGAGAAGGGCGCCAAGAAGGGCGACAAGGGCGACAAGGACAAGGGCGCAGCGGCCGCGCCGCCCCCGCCTCCCGCGCCGTTGACGGTGGGTGACAACGTTGTCGTCCTCGACCGCGGCATCTACTTCCCCGCGCAGATCTCGGCGCCCGGAGCGAACGGCGGCTTCCGGGTCCGCTTCCAGGGCAGCGCCACCGACGAGGAGGTCACGGCCGATCGGGTCGCGCGCCAGCTCGCCCCGCTCAAGGGCGTGAAGTACGAGGTCAACCAGCTCGTGCTCGTCGAGTGGCACGGGATGTACGCGCCGGGCAAGGTGACGCGCGACGCCGGTCACAGCGAGTACTCCATCCGCTTCGACGGGATGGGCGCCGAGGCCGACGAGCTGGTCCCGGCCAGGCGCCTCCGCCCGCGGCAGTGAGCGAGGAATAGATCCATGCCCTTTGCCTCGATCAACGGCCAGGAGATCCACTTCGAGGACTCCGGAGGCCCCGGTCTCCCCGTCGTGCTCGGCCATGGCTTCCTCATGGACCAGTCGATGTTCGATCCGCAGGTCGCGGTCCTCGCGCCCGAGCACCGGGTGATCCGCTGGGACGCCCGCGGCTTCGGTCAGACCCGCTGGGACGGTCGCCCCTTCTCGTACTGGGATCTCGCCGATGATGTCGTCGGCCTGCTCGATCACCTGGGCATCGCGAAGGCGGTGGTCGGCGGCATGTCGCAGGGCGGCTTCAGCGCGCTGCGCGTGGCCTTGCGGTGGCCCGAGCGGGTGCGGGGCCTGGTGCTCATCTCGAGCCAGGCCGGGACGGAGGCGGCCGAGGCCCTCGGCGGGTACACGGCGATGCTCGACACCTGGGAGGCCATGGGCGCGATCGATCCGCTGATCGAGGCCGTGGCCGGGCTCATCCTCGGCTCCCGCACGCTCTGGGAGCCCTGGACGACGCGGATGCGCGCGCTGCCCAAGGAGAACGTGCGGGCCCCCGGGATGTGCCTGTTCCTGCGGGACGACGTGACCTCGCGGCTCATCGAGATCCCCTTCCCGGCCATCGTCTTCCACGGCACGGCCGACGCCTCCATCCCGATGGAGCGCGCCGAGGCCCTGGCGCGCGGCCTCCCCGGCTGCGAGCGCCTCGTCCGCATCGAGGGCGCCTCCCACGCCTCGAACCTCAGCCACCCCGAGGCCGTCAACGGCCCGCTCCTCGCCTTCCTCCGTGGCCTGGCCGCGCGCTCCGAGGCGCCCGTCACGGCCTGCGGCGCCCCTGCCTGACCGCCCTCCGCTCCCCCGAAACGACGTTCGGTCCGGTGAGGTCCCGGGCGGCTCGTCGACTCCGAAAGCGGATCATTTCGGTCCGGCGGGCGGGTCTGCTACCGTTCGGTCCGTGGTCTCGAACGGTATCGTCGCCAAGGGATGCAGGGTGGTCGCAGCCGTCGTCAGCCTCGGCCTTGGCTGGGGATGCGCGACGACCGAGTTCTACTACGAGGGCCCCGGCGCCCCCTCCGATCGGGCCAGCGGTCAGGTGCCCGAGGGCTCGCTCGGGGTCTGCAAGGTCCCGTTCTCCAAGCGCCCGCCGATCGTGAACGAGAAGCTCTGGGAAGACGCGCCGCTCTGCTCCGCGCGCACGCCCGAGCGCTTCACGCGGATCGGCTACGGCGCGGGCCTCGCCGGCGCGGCCACCGAGGCCGAGGCCGACAAGAACATGGAGCGCCTCCTCGGCGTGCTGCGCGAGGGCCAGAAGGAGGGCACAGGCAACAACCAGATCGTCGCGACCCTCCGCGCCCTGCACGACTACGGCCTGAAAGATCCGGAGCTGCGCGATCGCGTGGCCCGCGAGTCGAGCCGCCCCTCGGTCTGCGACTACAGCTACCTGCTCAACACGATGGCCCGCGAGCGCGCCAAGCTCGGCCAGGGCAACCGCTGCGCGGCGAACGCCTACGACCCCAAGCTGCGCGCCGAGACCTGCCTCTTCGACACCAACCGCGACGAGGTCGTGTGGCTCACGAGCTCGTGGTCGTGCGTCACCCACTCCGGCTCGCTCGGCGACGACACCTCGTGCTTCCAGCTCTGCGGCTACGACGACTACTGCGCCAAGCAGGTCACCTGCACCGCGCCCGACGTCGACCTGCTCCTCTGCGCGATGGGCGTCTGCCTCCCCGAGCCCAAGGCCGGCATCCTGAAGTAGGCGCATGCCCAGTCGGATCGACGATCCGACCAACCCACCCTTCCGAACCGCGCGCGCCAGCAAGCGGATCCTATCCGCGACCGCAAGGGAGCGGCATCGCGAGCGCGAGCGAGCGTGCTCGTGGACGGCAACTCGCTCGTGGGAGGGGGCTCGCTGACGCTCGCCTCTCCGCCTGCTTACGCGCGCGGATGGGGTCCGCTCCCTTGCGGTCGCGGTTCGGAGTGCTTTGGGGCGCGGGGATCGGCGATCAGACGCCCTGCATGCTCTCGTCGATGAGCTGATCGACCACCGCGTGCAGGTTCTGCGTCCTGTTGAACGTCGCGACCTGCCGGTCGGCGCTCGTGCCCGTCTTGACGATCTGGCGGATATGCTCGAGCTCGTTCTGCGAGCCGAAGATCTCGGCGCTCTCGGCGCAGAAGTCGAGCAGCTCGCCGACCAGATCGCGCACCGGCACCTGCTCCTGCTTGCCGAAATCGATGAGCTGGCCGTCGAGGCCGTAGCGCACCGCGCGCCACTTGTTCTCCTCGATGAGCTCGCGCGAGTACTCGCGGAAGGCGAGGTTGCGCCGGTAGAGCAGGTAGAGCTTGCCCATGATCGCCTGGATGAGCGCGGCCATGCCGACGGTCTCGTCCGGGCGGGTGGTCATGTCGCAGATGCGCACCTCGACCGTGTCGAAGAAGGGATGGGCGCGCACGTCCCACCAGATCTTCTTCGCGTTGTCGATGCAGCCCGTCTTCACGAGCAGATCGACGTAGCTCTTGAACTGGAGGTACGAGTCGAAATAGCCCGGGATGCCGGTGCGCGGGAAGCGCTTGAAGATCTCGCTTCGCGTGCTCTTCAGGCCGCTGGCGCGGCCGAGCCAGAAGGGCGAGCTCGTCGAGAGCGCGAGGATGTGCGGGAGGAAGTAGCGGACCTGGTTCGCGAGGGCGATCGCGACCTCCTTGTCCTTGATGCCGACGTGCACGTGGAGGCCGAAGATCAGGTTCGCGCGGGCCACGTCCTGCAAGTCCTCGACGATCACCTTGTAGCGCTCGCCGTCGGTGATCTCCTGCTTCTTCCAGTCGCTGAAGGGGTGCGTCCCGGCCGCGACGATGCGCAGGCCTTCTTTCTTGGCGAGGCCGTTGAGCAGGCCGCGCAGCTCGACGATCTCCTCGCGCGCTTGCCGGATGTCGCGGCAGATGCCCGTGCCCGTCTCGACCACCGACTGGTGCATCTCGGGGCGGACGCGCTCGCGGAGCACAGAGTTGTGCCGGCCCTCCTCCAGCAGGCGGCTCACGTAGGAGCGCAGCTCCCGCGTCTCGGCGTGGACGATCTGGAACTCTTCCTCGATGCCCAGGGTGAACTGCCCGTCTAGGAGACCTTTGATGTCCGTCATGATCGTCAAGCCCTCGTGCGCTTCTGACCCTCGACATCCTCGAGGATGAAGGTGGGGGCCGTGCCGGCCCCCGCGTTGCCAGTGTTGAACGTCGTCGCCGAAAGTCGGGTGAGGACGCCCTGCGCCTCCCCGCGGAAGAGGTAAGGATCGAGCTCCACGTAGCGGCGCGAGAAGAAGAGCTCGCCGGCCGCGCCGACCTCCGGGAACATGGCGCTCGGGAGCGCGATGCGCCGCTGGAGGATGGAGGGATCGATCAGCGCGAGCTTGAGGGCCCGCTCCCACACGGCGGGCTCCACGTTGGCGCCGACGACCACGCCGCGGCTGCCGAGATCGTCGTTCGGCTTGAGCACCAGCTCGCTCCGGTGCTCGGAGGCCCAGGGCATCAGATCGATCGGCTCGCCGCCCGGGCCCACGGTCTTGCCCTCCGCCACGCGCCGCGTCCACGGCACGTGCCGCGTGACGGCCGCCGCTTCTTCGTCGGTGAAGCGCGCGGTGATCGCGGGGTCGTGCAGGAGGGCGAAGAGCATCTTCTTTTCGAGGAGCTTGGCGCGCAGGCTGTTCACCATGCACACCACGCGGGCCCGGTACGCCTCGAGCAGCGGGCGAACCTCGGCCTCCCGCGCGAGGATATCGCTCACCTGGAGGCGCCGGTAGACGAGATCGATCCCCTGCCCGCCCGCCGAGAGCTCGCCGTCGGTGTACTCGAGCTCGCGGGGGTCGACGAAGCGCGCCGGGATGCCGTGGCGGTGGAAGCGCTCGCACACCAGATCGAGCTCGGCGCGCATCGCGACCTCTTTCCAGTCGACGACGGCCACGCGCGGAACCCGTGTGCCGCCGAACTCGTGCCACGTGTCGAGCACCGCGCCGACCAGCGAGTGGCCGGTGTAAAGCGGACGGACGGGGTGCTTACGGCTGAACTCCCGCATCGGCTGGAAGCCCTCGAAGAGGTCGGTCAGCCGGTCGGAGTAGCCGCCCCCGAACGCGCCCTCGGCGTTGAGCTCGACGAGCTGCAGATCGTCGCCGTTGAGGATCGTGTCGAGCCGCGTGACGACGCCGAAGGACTTGAACTCGGGGTTGATCCCGAGCAGCCGCCGCTCGCCGTCGGTGAGGGCCATCAATTCGAGCAAGGCCTTGTCGGCGAGGATCGCCTCCTTGGCCTTCACGACTGCGCTCCGAAAATGGCGGAGCGCCTCGAGCATCAGATCGTGCTGGCAGCGCAGGATGAACGAGGGGCGGAGGAAGGTGCAGATCGGCCGGCCCGCGAACACCGCGCCGCGCTGCACCATCCGGTCGAGCAGGCCGAGGTGATCTTCCCCGCCGCGGTCGACGTAGGTCGTCAACACCTCGTGGTAGCGATCGATCGCCTCGTTGAGGCGGAGCGTGTAGGGGTGCGCCTTCCTCGCCGAGGGCGGGCCGGCGTCGAGCGGCGACGGGGGGCGCGACAGCCCCGGGCCCGAGGGGGGTGCCCCCGGGCCGGGACCGCCGGCCGCGCCGGAGGAGCTCGGCGCGCTGCTCGGCGCATCGAGCGCGCGCGTCTCCGTCCCCGTCGCGTCCTTGCTCACTGCGCCGACCCTCGCGCCTCCCCGAGCGGCCCGAGGAGCTCGACATCGGTGAGCATCTTCGCCCAGCGGTAGTCGTCGCGCGTCGACGCCTGCCCCTTGGCCTGCTTGACGCAGAACTCGACCATCCAGTCCACGGCGATGTTGAAGTACTGCTCGCCGAGGTGCTCGATGTGCATGTCGGGCGCCGGGTTGGTGAAGTCGATCGCGTAGGGCACGCCGTCGCGGATCGCGAACTCCACCGAGTTCATGTCGTAGCCGAGCGCCTCGTTGAGCGCGATCGCGTCGCGGATCACCCGGTCGTGCTGCTCCTTCGGCAGCCACTGCTCCTGCTCGTGGTAGACGTACGCGCCGCGGAGCCCCGTCGGCCCGATGAGCTTCGGGTCGTAGTGGATCGGGAGGATCTTGTCGCGGCCGATGCAGATGCAGCGGACGTAGCTGTCGAACTCGATGAACTCCTGGAGCGTCATCACGTTCAGGTTCGAGGCGTCGTACGCGCGGAGCAGCTCGGCGGGGTTCCTGACGACGGTCACGTCCTTCCACCCGCCGCCGTCGGCCGGCTTGAGGATGGCGGGAAACTTCACGTAGTCGATGATCGCCTGCCAGCTCAGGGGGAACTCGAGGTTCCGGAGGCTCCG
Organism: Byssovorax sp.; assembly: GCA_046351295.1. Classification (GTDB taxonomy): domain Bacteria; phylum Myxococcota_A; class Polyangia; order Polyangiales; family Polyangiaceae; genus JAXLYT01. The sequence goes on along the minus strand of JAXLYT010000029.1, from coordinate 107,524 downwards.
GTTCTTGTCGATGGCCGGGATGTAGTCCTTCTGCGGGAGCATCACCGTGCGGGGCACCGCCACGCCGAGGCGCGAGGCCAGCGAGTAGCCGAAGAACTTGTCGTCGGCGCTCCACCAGAACGGGTCGTTGATCACGAAGCTGCCGCTCAGCGCCGCGGCCTTGAGGTAGAAGCGGTAGTGCTTCACCTCTTGGCTGATCCGGTCGACGAGCACCCGGTAGGGGCACGAAAAACGCTCGGGCGTTCCGCCGATCTTGGCGAACTCCGCCTGGATCCCCGCCACCTTGTTGCACCGCTCGATGAAGGCGTGGGGCATCGATTGCTCCCAGCCTGCGAGGATGCCGATCTTCTCCGCCATATGGTCTCCGCTCCTCTTGCGTCGCGTCGCGCGGCCCCGCGCCCTCCCTCCGCGCGCCGCGACGCCGGGCGGGACGTGCCCCGGCGCGTGGATGCCCACGATCGACGGGGCCACTACACGCGAAAGCGCGCGCGCGATCAAGCGGGGCGGACCTTCCCCCGCCCTTTCATCGGGCGCCCGCGCGCGCCGCCCCGAGGCCGCGCCGGTCGCCGAACGGAGGCCCGGCGTCCAAGTCCGCGGGAGCCGAGAAGAATTTCGATCGAGGACCGAAAAAAGATCCTTGACGAAAAATCTCGGCTGGGTAGGATGCGCCCCTCTCCGACAGGGCGGGTAGCTCAGCGGCAGAGCGTCGGTTTTACACACCGATGGTCGCAGGTTCGATCCCTGTCCCGCCCACGGGCGCCCAGGGTCGCCTCGACAAGCAGTACCAGCGCAGTAAGGCCAGTTTTCCGTGAAAACTGGGGTGGTAGTTAAGTCGGTTATAACGCCGGCCTGTCACGCCGGAGGCCGCGGGTTCGAGTCCCGTCCACCCCGCTCCCACGCAGCAAGCAGCAAACAAGAAGGCCCCCCGTTCCCGGGTGGGCCTTTTTGCTTTTGTCCCCCGCGAGCCTCGCCGCGCCCGGGGTTAAACCCCCGGGCTACACGAAGGAAGCCCGGACGCCGCCCGGGGTTAAAACCCCGGGCTACACGAAGGAAGCCCGGACGCCGCCCGGGGTTAAAACCCCGGGCTACACGAAGGAAGCCCGCCTTCGCGGGCTTGCGTGGTCACGCGACCGGAGGCGCCTCCTCGACGGGCACGGCCTCCTGACCGTCGTCGGCGAGCGCCCGATCGAGGGCCCGCTTCGCCATGCGCGACGTGAGGTACAGGCCGCCTGCGGTCATCAGCACGCCGGCCGCGCCCGCGACCCAGGCGAGCGGCCCCTGCGCCTTGGCCTCGCCGGCGAGCAGGGCCGCGGCGCTCGTGACCAGCGAGCCCATGTACACGTGGAAGAGCGTGGCCGGCACGAGGCCGACGGCCGTGCCGAGCGCGAAGGTGCCGAGCCCGAGCGGCGTCGTCGAGAGCACGTAGCTCACCAGGTTCTGCGGCATCGCGAAGGTCAGCCGGACGAGCAGCGTGATCTTCAGCCCCTCGCTCACCGCCGCGCGCTGCAGCGCCGCGAGGAACCGGCTCTCCTTGGCCCGCTGCTCGATTGGCCGGCGGAGCAGGGCCCTCCCGATCGCGAAGCACACGCAGGACGCGAGCGTGATGCCCGGCAGGGCGACGAGCACGCCGTTCGGGAAGCCGTACACGTAGCCGGCCACGCCCGACATCATCCAGAGCGGGGTCGTGATCGCCGTGGCCGCGATCTCCGAGGCGAGGAAGGCGACGACGCCCATCGGCCCGGCGACGCGCATGTACGCGACCAGGGCGAGCATGGCGCTCCGGACCGGCGGGATGCGCAGCAGCACGAAGGGCAGGAGCAGGATGCCCAGCATGGGCAAGGCACGGAAGAATCGCTGCCGGCGGAGGCTCATCGGGCGCGGATGGTAGTCGGCGGCGCGGGCGCCGCCAATCGATCGAGGCGAGGCCGCGTGCTAGCCTCCGCGTATGAAGGTCAAAGCACGCGACGGCAAGGTCTACGACGTCGGCTCCGCGCCCCCTGGGGGCAGGCACGAGGTGCGGCTCGGCGGCGATCTGATGGGCGCCTTCATCCTCGAGGAGACCGAGACCAAAGTAGAGGTGTCGAGCAAGAAGGCCACCGAGGCGCTCCTCGTCGACATCGCCGATCGCTTCGTGGCCCAGGGCGGCGCGCCCATGGGCATGATGTAACGCGCGGCCTGCGGACAGATCGATCGCTCACTCGTTGGCGACGCCGTTCGGCTTGGTCGTAAACCACGCGCGCGACGCGCTCACGAGATCTGCGCAGTCGCCGAGCGGGATCTCGTGCTCCCCGCCGCGGCCGGAGAAGCACCGCCAGCCTCCGTCCCACACCTGCGCGGTGAGCTTGCGCTCGCCGGCGAGCATGCCCCACGCGTTGAGCGGGCACTGCCACATGGCGCTGCAGTTGGAGACGGGGATTGGCGCGACGGCCGGCGGCGCAGGGCGGAGGAGGCTCCGGCCCGGCAAGGCCGCGACATCGCTCTTGAGCGCGAAGTGATCGAGCACGCCGAGCGCGTCGAGCACCGTCGGGAGCAGATCGAAGTGCGTCACGAACGCGCCCCCGGCGCCCTGGAGCGCGGCCTCTTCTTCCGGCGCGAGCGCGCCCCCGCCCGCGGCGATGAAGGCCGGCACATGGATCTGCTCGTCGTAGAAGCTCTGCCCGTGGTGGATGGCCCAGTGCTCGCCGAAGGCCTCGCCGTGGTCGCTCGTGAAGACGATGACGTACGGGCGACCGTGTTGCGCGTCGATGAACGCGCGGACACATGCGGACACGCTGTGGTCCTGCTCGACGATGGCGTTCTTGTAGGCCCGGTGCAGGTCCTCCATCCCGGACCAGGTGATGACCCGGCCCCAGGGCGTGAAGGTCGGGGCGCTCTCGTCGAAGAAGTAGGGCGCGTGGGTGCCCGAGAAATGCGTGATCACCACGTAGGGCGGCGCGAGCGAGGGAAGGCGCGAGCGGCATTCGTCGGCCACGCGGCGATCGAGGCCGCCCGTCACCGCCTCGCCGATGTCGTCGGTCACATGCCCGAGGTAGGTGTCGGCCGAGGTGAAGCTGTCCACGGCCCGGGGCGCGTCGGTGCGCTCGAAGAAGCTCGGTGACTGGGACGACCAGTAGTGCACCGTGACCGGCCCCTCGTCCGATCGCACGGCGCGGGCGAGATCGAAGAGATCAGGCGCCGCGTTGATGGCCTCGCGCGAGCCGATCTGCGTGCGGCCGGTGAGCAGGATCGAGAGCGAGATCGCCGTGTACGCAGAGCCCGCGCGCATCTCGGTGAGCGGCACGCGCGAGGGCAGCAAGGCGTGGAGCTCGGGGCTCGTCGGGCACGGATCGCCCGTGCCCTTGCAGTGATCGTCCGCGCGCACGCTCTCGGTGATCACGTAGAGGATGCTCGGCACGCGCGCGCGGCGCGAGACGAGCGGGGGCAGCATGCGGTGCTCGGTCGGCGGGCGCGGCGGGATGGGGCGCACCAGCGTCGTCGCGGCGGAGGCGGTGCGGATCTCGGTCGTCCCGTCGCGGAGCGGGCCTCCGAGCAAGAGGCCGATCACCACCGCCATCGCCGCGAGCTTGCGGCGCGGCCGGAGCGGCGCCTTCGCCATCCACCGGTACTCGATCGACCCGACCGCGAGCGAGATCGCGAGCAGGATCGGCGAGCCCTTGATCATGAGCGGGCGGATGTCGGCCCACGCGAGGCGCGCCGCGAGCGCCGCCTGATCGTCGAAGGGCGCGTGGTAGTAGCAGTAGAACGCGACTTGCGCGGCCACGCTCACGCCGATCAGGAGCGAGGCGAGCGCGCGCATGCGCCGCCGCGGCCGGAGCGCCGCGAGCAGGTGCAACAGGCCCGCGCTCGCGCAGAGGTAGCCGATCGCGCGCGGGTGCGTGAGGTAGAACGCGGGCCCCCGGAAGAGCAGATCGAGCAGGCCGAGCTGGAGGCAGAAGAGCAGGTGCATCGAGGGGCGCGGCGATCAGTGCGGGACGGGGCAAGCCGACCCCGAGGTCGAGGGCGCCGCGGTCGGGGAGATGAAGCGCAGGAGGAGCTGCTCCACCTTGCGCCCGATCCTGTCCGGGCCGGGCTTGCCCGAGAGGCGGTGCGACGCCTCGATGAAGGCCGGGACGCGGCGGACACGCGCCGGCAAGCGTGGATAGCTCGCCCGGATCGCGGCCATCGATCGACCGAACACGGCCTGCTCGACGCGGCCGAAGCGCATCCCCCACGGGGCGCGCAGGGGCTCGGGCAGGAGGCCGGCGGTCATGACGCGGTACCAGCGGAGCAAGGGCCTGGCCGCGGGGCGCGCGGCGGTGAAGAGGAAGTCGCCGATCTCGCGGGCGGGGCGGCCGACCGCGAGCGTGCCCGAGGCCGCCATCTCCGCGCAGTAGGCCGAGAACGCGCGGTAGCTCTGGGGCAAGTGCTCGTCCGCGACGCCGAAGAGCCACGCGAAGCGCCGCATTTCCGCGAGGATCCGATCCTTCTCGGCGTCCGCGATCGGCCCGAGGCAGGCCTCGTGGAGCATCACCGAGGTCTCGAGCAGCGTGGCCCAGACCCACACGAGCGCGCCCGGATCATGGGCGCGATACCGATCGCCCTTGCGGAAGGGCCCCACGTCCTCGTCGATGATCCCGTGAACCGCGTCGTGGATGGCGCGGACGCGGCGCGCCGAGCCGAGGGCGTGCGCGAGATCGCCGAAGATCATCCCGTAGACGTAGAGGAACGTGAGGTTGAAGCGGCCGATCGGATCGCTGCGCGTGCTCGAGTGCTGATCGATCGCATGCGCCACGTAGGGGTGGGAGAGCTGGAGCAGCGCGGCGCGCCCCGCGCCGAGGAAGACGATGGGCTCGCGCGCGATCGTCCAGGTGCTCGATCCGGGGCCGAAGAGGCCGGCCTCGGGGCTCCTGGCCGAGGCCTCGGCCGCGCGGAGCTGCTGCTCGAAGACCTCCTGCGTCACGATCATCGCAGGATCGAGTATCCCGCGCCTCCCCTCCCCTGTCGAGGCGCGCCTCAGCGCGCGGCCGCGGCCGCCGCGTCGAGCCGGCGATCGAGCTCCGCGGGATCGGCCCCGATCACCTTGCCCACGGCCTGCACATAGCTCCGCTCCTCGTCGACGATCTGCCGATCGGCCGCGGCCGCCTGGATGAGCAGATCGAGCACCTGGGCCTGCACGTCGGCGGGCAGCGAGCGCACCTCGGCGGCGGCCTCGGCCTCGTCGAGGATCGGGAAGATCGACGCCCGATCCTCCTGCGGGATGCCGAAGCGCGCGAGCATCCGATCGACGAACACGTCTTCCTCGGGGCTGAGATCGCTGTCGGCGACCACGAGCCCGGCGATCAGGCGGCAAGCTCGGCGGCGCGTGTCTTCGTCCAGGGTCGTGCTCATCTCGTGCTGCCTCCACGGCGGGCGGTTGGGGCGCCCACTATACCGAGGCCCGACGGTCCGGCGCTACCTCGCACCTCGGCCCTCCTCGCCCCTCCTTGTTCCCCATCCATCTCCAGTGTTGACCGATGTGCGCCAACGTACCACGCGACGTGACCCTGCTCTCCGCCCCTTCTGTTGCGCGTCGCGCGCGCAACATGCTAACTTGTGGCCGGCTCGGCCGGCTCGGCCACCGCGACGTCGGCACGGCGGCGCACCCCAAGGGCCCCCAAGCTGCGGCCACGATCGCCATGCTTCTCCGACGATTCGCCCAAGCGCTGACCGGCCTCGCCTGCTTGCTCCCCGCCGTCGCCCACGCCGCGGGGATGCCGGTGGTCATCCCCGGCCCCATCGCGCCCCCGGTCAAGACCGACGGCGACGGCCTCTGCATCGCCTCCATCGTCTCGCAGGACCCGGTCAACAACTTCAACCTCGGCAACGCCGCCGGCTACCCCGGCGCCGTCAACGCCTTCTTCGAGGCCAACAAGAAAGACCGCGTCGAGACCGTCCTCCGCACGATCCTCGATCTGTCGAACAACAACATGAGCGGGGAGAAGCAGAGCTACGGCGACTTCACCAACGCCATGGCCCCGCTCTGCAAGATCGGCGGCTGCGACTTCTTCATCAACGACGCGACCACGTCCTTCGGCTCGCGCCTGCGCGGCTTCCTCAACGTCACCGCCGACCTCGCGAACAAGCCGATGCATATCGGCATCTACACCGACGACGCGGCGAGCCTCACGTTCTTCGGCAAGAGCGGCTCGATCTACCCGATCATGGTCGAGCCGGGAGCCTTCGGCTTCCCGACCTGGCGCCTCACGGAGACCGTGACCTTCCAGCAAGAAGGCCTCTACCCGCTCGAGGTCCTCTTCGTGGAGATCGGCGACCATGCGGCCCTGGAGATGGCCTATTTCTTCGGCGATTTCGTCGACTTCCAGCGCTCGACCAAGCAACCGCCTTTCATCTCTCTCAAGGACGCCGGCTTCACGCTCTTCCCGCAGACCTTCTTCACGCAGACCGTCAGCGGGCAGCCCTCGTATCCCGACGTGAACAAGTGCAAGCAGTGTGACCGGCAGTTCGTCAACCTGCCGGGCAACAACGGGTGCGACCCGGGGTACTACTGCAACGAAGCCGCGCTCTGCGCGCCCTGCGACTCGGCCTTGCTCTGCGGGCCCACCTGCTCGCCCTGCGGCGGCGACACGCCCTTCTGCATCAACTCGAACGGCAAGCTCGAGTGCGGGCAGTGCCGCAACGACTTCGACTGCAAGGACGGCTTCAGCTGTGATGTCGTCAAGCATGTCTGCCAGGAGTGCAACGTCGACGCCGACTGCCCGCGCGGCAAGGAGTGCGACAACCACGTCTGCCGGTGGTGCCCGGAGTCCGACAAGTGCGCGGGGAGCTCCTGCAACTGCTGCCCCAAGACGGCGGGCGCGCAGGCGATGAAGTGCGCGCCGCTCGACAAGGACGGGCCGCCGGTGTGCGTGGAGTGCACCGACAACACCGAGTGCGCGTCGGGCGTGTGCGACATCCTGGTCGGGCTCTGCGTGCCCGAGCTCGCGAAGAACGAGAAGCCCGACTGCTGCGGTGACACCTGCGAGAAGTGCCCGGAGGATTTGCCCTTCTGCCTCCCGGGGCACTTCGGCACCGCGTGCGCCGAGTGCCGCAACGATCTCGACTGCAAGGACGGCGAGTACTGCCTGAGCGGCGCGTGCCAGTCGTGCACCCGCGATCGCGAGTGCGGCATCCGCTGCGAGACCTGCTCGGGGAGCAAGCCCTTCTGCACCGGCCAGGTCACGGAGAGCGCGGCGTGCGTGCGCTGCACGACGGACAGCCAGTGCGGCGGCGGCACCTGCGACCAGAAGACGCACGACTGCGTGCCCGCGTGCACCCAGAGCTGCACGCCCGACAAGCCCTACTGCTTCGGGACCCAGTGCGTGCAGTGCTACGCCGACACCCAGTGCCCCTGCGGCGGCACCTGCGATTTCAGCACGCACACCTGCTCGAGCTCCTGCAAGAACAACGGCGACTGCCTCGGCGCCGAGCACTGCCGCTACACGGACGACGGCGAGGCCAAGGAGTGCGCGCCCGGCCCGATGGTCGACGACGTGGGCTGCGGCGGCACGCTGGCCTCGGCCTGTGACCACACCATCGCGCCCCACGGGGACGATCCGCTGCCCGTGGGCGGCATCGTCGGCCTGACCGCGCTCGGCCTGCTCGGGCGGCGCCGCAAGCGGAGCCGCGCATGAGAAAGGCCTCGCTCGCCGCGCTCTCGGCGCTGGTCGTCACCCTCGGCGGCGCCTCGGCCCGCGCAGAAGAAGGGCGCTTCGACGCGCAGACGTTCCGCCCCTCGGCCGCGCCGCGCGACCTCGTGATGGTGCAGAAGTCCGAGGTGATCGGGCACCTCTCGCCGACGATCGGGCTCTTCACGGACTTCTCGTTCGACCCGCTCGTCCTCGTCGACAAGTCGACCAATCAGCGGATCGACGCCGTCGTCTCGCGCCTCCAGCTCACGGGGATGGCCGGGATCGGCTTCTTCAACTGGGTCGATCTCACCCTCTCGATGCCGTTCGTCGCGTGGCAGTCCGGCGGCAACCTCCGGGCGATCGGGACCGAGGGCTCCGTGCAGCCGAGCGCCGCAGGTGATCTGCGCCTCCAGACCAAGCTCGCCCTGCCCTTCTTCAACCGCAAGGACGAGATCAAGAAGGGCTTCGGGATGGCGGTGACGGGCAACGTCAACCTCCCCACCGGGAGCGTGAAGGCCTTCGCGGGCGACGGCGTGGTGACGGGCGGCGGCTCGATCATCGCCGACTACCGCTTCGGCATCGGCCTGCTCCTCGCGGCGAACGCGGGGCTCTGGCTCCGGCCCGACCGCCAGCTCGCGGGCATCCGCATCGGCAACATGGCGTCGTTCGGCGTCTCGGCCGAGGCGTACGTCGTGCAACGCTGGGGCCTCTCGGTCATCGGTGAGGTCTACGGGTATCCATCGTTGACGTCGTTCCCGGACAAGCCGAAGGACGTGCCGGCCGAGGTCTTGCTCGGCGTGCGGTGGATGAGCAAGCACGGGATCACGATCACCGTCGGCGGGAGCTTCGGCGCGGCATGTGGCTTCGGCTCGCCGGCCCTGCGCCTCTTCAACAGCATCACCTGGCAGCCGAAGACGTCGCGCGAGCAGGAGGAGATCAACCGCCTGCTCCAGCAGGACCAGGACGATCCCGATCACGACGGCTTGATCGGCGACACCGATCACTGCCCGAACGCCCCCGGCCGCCCCGAGAACTACGGCTGCCCCGAGCAGGACACCGATCAAGACGGCGTGATGGATCGCGACGACGAGTGTCCCGATCTCGCCGCCGGCCCGCGCGGGAAGAAGGGCTGCCCCACGGCGTACATCAAGGGCGACGAGATCGCGATCAGCGATCAGGTGCACTTCGCGCTCGACAAGGACGTGATCCTCGACGACTCGAAGCCCATCCTCGAGGACGTGGCCGAGCTGCTCATCACGCACCCCGAGCTGCGCGAGGTGAAGATCGAGGGGCACACCGACGTGCGGGCGAGCGACGCCTACAACATGAACCTCTCCCAGCGCCGGGTGAACAGCGTGATGAAGTACCTGGTCGAGGAGCGGGGGATCGATCCTTCGCGCCTCCAGGCCACGGGCCTCGGTCACAGCCAGCCCGTCTACGACGACACCGGCTGCCTCGGGCCCGACGAGGGTCTCTCCCAGACCTGCCTCTTCATGACCTCGAAGAACCGGCGCGTGGTGTTCCGGATCATGCGGCGCGGCGCGCCTCCGCCGCGCCCGCTGAGCGGCGGTGACAGCAACGCCGCGACGCTGCCGACGAAGGACGGCGTGCTGCCGACGAACGCGCCTACGCTGCCCAGCCAGTCGAACCTGCCCGGCAAGAACGACAGCGTGCTCGGCACGAAGAAGGTGCTCCCGGGCTCGGAGCAGCACTCGCTGCCCGATCAGCAGGTGCTCCCGACGCAGAAGGGCACCCTTCCGAACGGCGGCAACAAGGTGCTGCCCAAGTCCGGCACGCCGAAGAAGACGCCCGATCCGAAGAAGACGCCGCCGGTGGACCCGAAGAAGGCACCGCCGAAGGACGCACCGCCGAAGGCTGCGAACTGAGCGCGATCAGATCCAGAGAACGCGGCGCGCTTCCCCAAGAAGCCGCCCGGTGATCGGGGTGGTCTGATTGAAACGCAAAGGCGCAAAGACCGCAAAGGCGCAAGAAGAAAGAGGGGGAAGCTTCTTTCTGCTCTTTTTTGCGTCTTTGCGCCTTGGCGCCTTGGCGTTGAATTCTGGGGAGCTTTTGGCCCGCTACTTCTTCTTGGGGGCCGGCGGGGCCGAGGGCTTCGACGTCTTCGCGGTTGAGGGCGGCGGGGCCGAGGGCTTCGACGTCGTGGCCGGCGGAGGCGGCGCGGAGGGGGTCGCCGAAGGCGTGGCGGAGGGCTTGCTCGTCGGCTCTTCGGTGGCGGTCGGCGCGGGCTCGCCGTCGGGCGCGGGGGTCGCGCTCGGGGAGCCGCTCGTCGAGAGCTTGGTCGTGTGGACCTTGAGGGGGGTGACCTCGCCCTGGTTGCGGCGGAGCCAGATCACGGCGGTGCCGCTCGAGACCGTCGCGTAGGTGGCGTTCTCGGCGCGCACCTCCTCGTTCACGGCCTCGATCACCGCGTCGCCGCCGACGGTGCAGGCGGCCTTCCGCAGCGACTCGAGGCGCTCGGCCTCGGTGCGGGCCTTGGGGTCGCTGGAGATGGGCTGGAGGCGGTGGTACTCGCGATCGACGTCTTGCCCGGCGGGGATGACGGGCATGTCGCTACAGAAATCTCCGCTCGGGGTGCGCTGATTCTTGAAGGAGGAGCAGCTCGACAGGGACAGGCCGGTGATCGCGGCGGCGACGAGGAGGACGCGGTGCATGCTGCCCCCTTGTACCAACAACGCGCGCCGCATGGCAAACGCGGCGCCGCGAACAGGTGGGGGCAGGTGGGGCACGCGGCCCGGCCGAGCGACGCGGCTCACAGGTAGATGTAGCCGCGGACGGCGAGGCTCGCGGTGAACACGTCGATGTTCACCTTGTTGTAGCTCCCGGCCGTGGCGCCGGGGGTCGCGAACTTGGGCCAGGTGAACGAGGGAACGACCTCGACGATGGGGCGGTCGGCGCCGAAGGAGAGGCCCGCGAAGAGGCCGAGCGGGAGGGTCAGGGTCTCGGTCGGCTTCTTGAAGTCCGGGATGACCACGTTGGTCGTCGCCCCGAGCACCAGCATGTCGATGAAGTTGATCCCCAGGGTCGCGGGGGCCTCGATGCCGATCTTGGTGGCCTCGCCCTTCTGCACGGTGATCATCGCCCCGGGCACCAGATCGAGGCGCGCGGACTTGCCGAAGCGGAGCAGGATGGGCACGCCCGGCTCGATGAGCCCACCGAGGCTGCTCGGGTCGGTGAAGCTCGTGGCGAGGCCGCGGCTCGGGTCGGTGAAGAGCGTGGCCTGGGCCCGGATGCCCATCTCGACGCCGGTGGTGCCGAAGAGGCGGAAGGTGAGGCCGAGCTTGGGATCGCCGTATTTCAGGTCGGGCTTGATCTGGAGCGAGGCCATGGTGGCGCGCACCTCGAGGGACTTGGTGATCCCGAAGCCGGCGCCGGCGCTCACGGCCAGGTTGGTGTCGAGGTTGCGCACGGCGCTCGACGGATCGAGGACCGAGTGGGTCACGTCGACCCCGCCTTCGGGCTCGAGGCACAGCGCGCCGAGGGTCATCGGGCGGGCGACGTACGAGAGGGGGTAGATCTTGTCGTCGTCGTCATCGGCCCGGGCCGCGGTCGAGGAGAGACACACAGAGAGCAGCGCGCCGATGGCGAGGCCTCCCAGCGAGATCGAACGACGCACGTGAAAACCTCCGGCTCGGGCGCGCCGGGCGGCGCTCGTGCGCTCCGGCAGCCATGGTGTTATCCGACGAATTTAGCTGGATCAGGGCCGCTCTGGCCAAGACTTCGAGGCCCGGATCGTGCTCCCGCGCACTGGAAAGCAAAGAAATTCCGGCCTACGTACGCAGGATCGCGCCGGCCTCGGTTACCCTCGCCCCATGGCCGAGATCCCCCTCCACCCCATCGCCGACTCCTACTGGGCCCTCCCCGGCAAGCTCCTCGCGGGCGAGTACCCCGGCGCCCGCGACGAGCGCGAGGCGCGTGACAAGGTGCGGCGCCTGCTCCAGGCCGGCGTCACCTTCTTCCTCGACCTCACCGAGGCCACCGAGCCCCTACGCCCCTACGCCCACCTCGCGCGCGAAGAGGCCGAGGCGATGGGGATCGCGGTCGACCACCGGCGGCTCCCGATCCGCGATCTCTCGGTGCCGACCGCGGCGCACCTCGAGACGATCCTCGCGACGATCGACGAGCGGATCGGCGCGGGCGCCGTGGTCTACGTCCACTGCTGGGGCGGGATCGGCCGCACCGGGACGGTGGTGGGGTGCACCTTCGTGCGCCGCGGGATGAGCGGTGAAGAGGCGCTCGCCCACATCGAGGCGCTGCGCAAGGACACGCCCGACGGCTGGAAGCGCTCGCCGGAGACGGACGATCAGCGCGACACGGTGCTGCGCTTCCGCTGAGGATCGCGGCGCTCAGGCGCCGAGCTTCTTCTCGAGCCGCCCGAGCCGCTCGAGCACCTCGGCGTGCTGATCGTCGACCTTCCGGTGCATCTGCGCGATCTGCAGCTCGGCCTTGAGGTTCACGTCGAACTCGATGTCGTTGCGCCGCCGGTCGCGCTCGGTCTGGCGGTTCTGGCTGAGCAGGACGAACACCGAGAGCACGATCGCCTCGAGCGACACGGCCATGGTGAGCAGGCCGAAGGGGTACGGATCGAACCCGCCGATCCTCGTGCCGGAGAGGGGGTGGACGTTGAGCACGATCCACACGAAGAACAGGCCGAGGTGGAGGAAGAGGAAGGGCAGGCTCCCGGAGAAGTCGCTGATCCAGTCGGCGACGCGCATCACCTTCGTGCGCTTGTCTTCTTCCTCCTTGTTGACGTTGCGCGACGCCGTATGACGGAGCAGGCGCGACGTCTCCCGGAGGCGCTTGCCGGTGGCGGTGAGCAGGTCCATCGCCGCCTGGGGCTTGAGGCGGATGAGCTCGTCGAGGTCGCCGCGGTCGACGACGAGGGCCTCGAGGTCCTCGACGACGAGCGCCGCGGCGGTGCGCGGGCCGGCGTCGAGCAGCGAGATCTCGCCGAAGAAATCGCCGGCGCGCGCCGTCTCCAGGACGATTTTGTCGCCGGTGTCGTTGGTGAAGAAGATCTCCACCACCCCGGAGCGGACCACGTACATCGACTCGCCCGGCTGACCGTAGGTGAAGACGTGCTTGCCCGCGGGCAGGCTCACCTCGTCGACCCTCTCGGCGAGCGTGGTGCGCTCCTGCTCGTCGAGCAACGCGAAGAGCGGGACTTCGGCGAGGGCTTCGGCCTTGCTGGACATGGGCGCGTACTCTACCCGGAAGCGGCGCCCGGCTGGCAAGCCGCGCGCTCGATCCCTGGAGAACGCAGGCCGCCCCGTTCTTTTGAGCTCAAACCGATGCGCGGGCGCGCCGGAGCGCCTCGTCGGCCGCGGCGAGCAGGGCCTCGATCGATCCGTCGTTGTCGAGATCTTCGTCCGGATCGGAGAGGTCGTCGAGGGCCGTCTCCGTCAGGTGGGCCGCCGCCGCGCCGCGGAGCCTCCCCTCCCCTCGCCGGACCCGCCAGAGCAGGCCCCCCGCCCGGCGGAGCGCCGCGACCTCGAGCGGCGTACGGATGTCCGGGCAGACCACGGAGACGCCCGCCGCGAGGTGCACCGAGGCGTCGGCGAGCCAGCCCCGCACCAGCGTCTCGGGGTGGATGCTCCGGAGGGCGTCCCCCATGCGCTGGTAGATCTCGCGCGGCGTGAGCCCGAAGCGGGCGTCGGGCAGATCGCGCCCGCTGCCCCAGAGCTGATCGTCGGAGAAATCGAACGCGAGGACGGTGAGACGCTTGAGGCGATCGGCCACGGCGACCCGGGCGAAGCCGTGCCGATCGCGGAGGTGGGCGGCGATGGTGTCCTTGCCGGCGCCGGACTTGCCGCAGATGCCGAGGATCAACGGGATCAACGGGGGACGAGGGGCCGGGGGCACACGGGCAGCCTATCGCCGGACCAGGCCGTCGCGGGGCGATTTCGGAGCGCGCCGCGCGATGCTAGAGCGCGATCGGGCAAGCCCGCATGCGACGCAGATGGCTCCTCGCCGGGCTCCTCGGCCTCGTCTCGTTCCCCGGGTGCGGGGCAGCGGGCGACGTCCGCCCGGGCGCGATCCTGCCGCCGCCCGGCCCGGGTGCCGCGCCGCTCTGGGACCTCGCCCCCGCGGGCGCGAAATTCGGGGTCGTCCTGCACGACGGCGCCGCCGCGAGCCTCACGTCGCTCCTGCCCTTCGCCGAGCACGGCCCGCTCCAGGAGCTCACCGCGCAGCTCGCCGGCGAGGTCTTCCCCGATCTGCCGCTCAACCTCGTCTCCGCGCGCTGGGACGAGGCCGGCCTCGATCCGCGGCGAGGCGCGGCCTTCTTCTCCCCGGCCGGCCCGGCGAGCGCGCTCTTCGTGCTGCCCGTGGGCGATCGCGATCGCTTCCGCAGGACGATGCACGTCACCGTCCGGCGGGTGGACGATCGCGAGCTGGACGAGATCGCCCAGGGATACCTGTGCGAGGCACGCGCGGGCCGCTACGCATGCGCGAGGACGCTCGCGGCGCTCGATCGCGCCTTCGCCCCGCACGACAGCGAGCTCGGGCGGGCGATGCGCGCGCTGCCGAGAGAGGAGCGCGGCGCCCTCGAGGCGTACGGGGACGCCAAGGCCTTCGAGATGCAGCCGGTGACGAGCGAGCTCGCGATCCTCGGCTACGTGCGCGCCGGGATGTTGCTCGTGCGCCTGGGGCCGGCCTCGGTGGAGATGGAGGCTCGCTTGCCCGGGGAGATGCGGACCTTCCTCGCCGAGAGCCTGTACGCGTCGACAGCCTGGACCGATCCGAAGAGCGGAGAGCGCGCGGCCCCGACCTCCTTGCGCCTGCGCGTCGATCCGACGTTGATCGTCGCGCGCCTCTTCCCTTCACCGAGCGGCGAGCGGCGCGCCGCCCTGCTCGCAGAGCTCACGGGCGAGGTGTCGCTCTCCACCGCCGGCGAGGGCCCGATCGGTCTGGCGCTCTCGCTCGGGCTTCGCGATCCAGCGCCCGTGGCACCCCACCTCGGCGCGCTCTGCGCGGGCGTCTTCGAGGCCCTCGGCCGCGCCGGCGGCGACGTGAAGATCGACGAGAAGGACGGCTGCGCGGCGATCGTTGGACCTCCAACGAACAACCCGCCGTGGCTCGCCTCACCCCTGCCCGTCCGCATCGCGCTCGAGGGGACGAGGCTCGTGCTGCGCGCGGGGAAGCCCTCCGATCGCGCCGCGGAGGACGCGCGCGACGACGCCACGGGAGGATCGGGCGGGCCCATGACCGCCGCGCTCTCGGCGCGCTGGCTCTCCCTCGGGCCGGAGGTCGCGGCGGGCGACGGGCTGCAGAGGGCCATGCCCTGGCTGGATCCATACACGCTGGCGCAGGTCGACGCGTGGAATCGGCTCGGCGCGCACCTCGACGCGGCGTCGCTGGAGGCGCGGCTCCGCCCGGATGGGCTCGGGCTGCGGCTCGATCTGCGGACGTTCGCGGGCGATCCCGCGGAGGCGCGCGCCGCGTACGAGGCCGCGCTCGCGAGGCGGTTCAGCGGTGACGAGGCGGGTTACGAGGACGCGCTCGCGGCGATCGCGGCGCGCTTTCCCGGCACGGGCGTGGGGAGGCGCGCGGCGCGGGCGCGCGCGGGCGGGCCCTGGCTCGGGGTGGGCGCGCTCCTGGTCGCGGGGCTCGTGTGGATGGAGCGGCGGTGAGGTCCCGGGCCCGAGCGGCCTTGTGAGGCCGCCTCCGCGGGTGTACGCGGCCCGCATGCGCCTCTCGCCGGCCTTCCTCCTCCTCGCTGCCTCCGGCCTCTCCGCATGCGGCGCACCTCCCGCCGCAGCGCCCACGTCCACGCCGGCGCCCGCCGCGCTCCCGCCCATCGCCGCGCCGCCGCCCGACCCTTGTTCCCAGGCGGCCGGCCCCCTCTTCGCCTCGCTCGATCGACCGGTCGTCGTCACCGCATACCTCTCCCACGGCACCCCGGCCCTCGACGCGTTCGGCCGCGATTTGCGGGCCCTCCTCGAGCAAGAAGCGCAGGGCGCCCAGGGCAAGCTCGTCGTCCATATCGTTGACGACCCCAAGGGGGAAGATCGCCAGGCGGCCCTCGACGACGGGCTCATCGAGGGCACCTTCGGGCAGGCCGACGCGGACAACGCCAACCGCGCCACGATCGTCAAAGGCTTCCTCGGCCTCTCGCTCCGGCTCGGCGGCGAGAAGGAGGCGATGCCCCAGCTCGACCCCGGCGAGCGCGCCGGGATGCGCTTCTGGATCCTCAACAAGATCCGGGAGCTGCGCGATCAGACGCAGCACCGGCGCTACCGGATCGGCGTGCTCACGGGGCACGACGAGCTGAGCCTCGCCGAGCCGAGCATGGTGGCCCGGAGCCAGGGGCACAACCCCTCGCTGCGCGGCGTGATGGAGCAGGCGCTCCCCGCCTACGCGTACGAAGACGTCGATCTCCAGGGAGGCGCCGCGCCCGTCGATCCGGGGCTCACGGCGCTCATCATCACCCAGCCCGAGAGAGACCTCACGACGAAGGAGCTCCGGCGGATCGACCAGTTCTTGATGCTGGGGGACAAGACGCTCCTCGTGTACGCCGGGGCCGTCAACATCAGGGCCGCAGACGCGACGATCACCGCCAGGCTGAGCGCGCACGGGCTGGAGGCGCTCTCGGGGGGCTACGGGATCGAGCTCGAGAAGGCGGCGATCCTCGACTGGAAGGGGGCCATCCGGATCCCGGTCAACGCGGAGAACAAGATCATCGAGCTGACCTACCCGCCCGTGCTCCACGCCGAGACCGACGACAAGGCGACGGCCGAGAGCCGCCGCCTCGATCCGACGTTCGCCGGCTTCTTCCGCCTCGCCGAGCTGGTCTTCCCGTTCCCCTCGCCGCTCGTCCCCCACCCCGAGCGGCAGCCCGGCGCGACGATGACCGTGGTGGCGCGCACCACGCCCACGGCCTCCACGCTCAGGGCCGAGCCCGTCGCGTTCGCCATCACGAACGAGTGGCGGGACCGCGGATCCATTGGACCTCAAACGATTGCGATCGCCCTCGAAGGCAAGATCAAGAGCGCCTTCGGCCCGGGCGCGGCCGAGGGCGTCACGCTGCCGGCCGAGACCCAGGGCGGGCCGAGCCGGCTGCTCTGGATCTCCGCGTCGCAGTTCCTCGTCAACCCCATGGCCAGGGCGGGCAATCCGCCGCCCACGCCGCCGCAGATGGCCATGATGGGCCCGCCGCCCGGCGACGACGACCTCCAGATGCTCTCCATCCCGTACGCGAAGAACTTCCTCGTGACGACGATCCTCGCCTTCAAGAACAACCTCGACTGGGCCGCAAATCCGCCCGCGTTGAGCGCCTGCGCCGCCCGGCCCCTCGCCCCGCGGTGAGCCGGCTCGGCGGGATCGAATCCGCTGGAAATCGAGCCCGCGGGCTCGCTAGGCTCTAGGTTCGGCCTGCGGGCAGCGGCGCGCGCGGCGCGGCGCTCGCATCGCCACCTGGAGGCGCCGGATGAAATCGTTCACGCAGCGCTGGATCGCCCTGCTCGCTCTCTCTGCCCTCGGCGGAGCGCTCGGCAACGCTTGCTCCGCCTCACCGGGCACGCCCCAGCAGACATCCTCCGGCCAGGGAGGCTCGGCGACGTCGGGCGGCACCGGCGGCGACGACAGCACGGGCTCGCTCGTCGGGAGCGGCGGCAACGGCGGTGATCCGCAGATCACCTCGGGCACCGGCGGCTCGACGGGCCCAGGGGCGGGCGGAGGCTGCGCCAAGGCCGCGTCGGAGGCCATGAACAAGCCTCAGCCGGCCGACATCATCATCGCCGTCGACACGTCGGGGAGCATGGACGAGGAGAGCGCCCAGGTGCAGCAGCACCTCAACGACTTCGCGACGATCATCACGAGCAGCGGCATCGACGTGCACGTGATCCTCCTCGCCGACAGCTCGATCTGCATCCCCGCCCCGCTCGGGAGCGGCGCTTGCAACGGCGGCGACGAGAAGCTCCCGGCCTTCCGCCACGTGATGGAGACGATCAACAGCACCGACGCGCTGCAGAAGTTCATCGCGACCTACCCGCAATGGAAGGACTCGCTCCGCCCCGACGCGAGCAAGACCTTCGCGGTGGTCTCCGACGACAACTCCGATCTGAGCGCGGGCGATTTCACGAGCCAGCTCCTCGCGCTCGATCCACCCACGTTCCAGAAGTTCAAGTTCGACGCGATCGTCTCGTTCGACGATCCGCTCGTGTGCACCGGGTGCTTCTTCGCCTGCGCGACGTGCGCCAGCGCATGCTGCGAGAAGGCGGCCTTCTGCGCGCCGATCTCGGCGGCCGAGGGCAAGGTCTACAAGGACCTCGTCCAGCAGACGGGCGGCGTGATCGGCGATCTGTGCCAGCAGAATTTCGCGCCCGTGTTCATGGACATGGGCACCGCGGTCGTGCAGGGCGCGAGCATCTCGTGCACCTACGATATCCCGATGGTCCCCGACGGAGGGATGATCGATCCCGACAAGGTGAACGTGAGCTACACGCCCGGCGGCGGTGGGATGGAGCAGGCCATCCTCGCGTCGCCCGGGGGCGCGGCGGGCTGCGGGCAGAAGGGCGGCTGGTACTACGACGACCCGCAAAACCCGACCAAGATCATCATGTGCCCCACCACCTGCGCGGCGCTCCAGGGCGACCCCAACGGCAAGGTCGAGGTGGTGTTCGGCTGCGCGACGGTGATCAAGCCGCCGGAGTGAGCGCACCGGCGGAGGAGCGCCGTCAGCCTCGCCAGCGGACGATCTTCCGCGGGAGCGGGAGGCCGGCGGCGAGCTCGGCCCTGGTCGCCGCGCGCACGAGGGCGGCGGCGGACTTCTCCAGATCGGCGGAGCCGCCTTCGACGGTGGCGTGGGTCGCGCCGCCGGGCAGCGCCACGGTGACCGCGATCGGGAGATCGGCGCCCGGGAGGTGGGCGAAGCCGCGGTAGACGATGCGCGCGTCGTCTTGCTCGGCGCGCGTCACCACGAGGCGGACGCCGGCGGTCGGCCGGGGTGAGGCGGCGCTCACGCGGGGCTCACTTCTCCGGGGCCGCGGCCGTCTTGGGGGGCGAGCGGCGCTGCTTGAGATCGTCGAGGAAGCCCTTGGCCACCGGGACGAAGGGGCCGTCCTTCTGCTTGGCCACCGCGTCGAAGACCTCGATCGCCTCGTCGATCTTCTTCATCTTGAGCAGCGTCTCGCCCTTCAGGATCATCGCCTCGGGGACGAGCTTGGAGCTCGGGTACGCCTTGATGGCGCCGTCGACGCGCGCGATGGTCGCCTCGAAGTTGTCCTCGCGCAGGTAGTGGCGGGCCACGTAGAGCTCGTGGCGCATCAGGCGCTGCGTCACCACCTCGAGCATGTAGTCCTCGTCGGCCCGGTAGCGCGTCTTCGGGAAGTCCTTGAGGTAAGAGCGCAGCTCGCGGTAGGCCTCGAGCGTCGTGGCCTGGTCGCGCTCCTCGGCGGCCGGGAGCAGGACGGTGTCGTCGATGTCCTTGAAGATCGCCTTGGTGAGGCGGTAGCGCGCGTACTCGACGTCCGGATCGTTCTTGTGGTTCTGGGTGAACTCCCGGTACTCGGTGATCGCGTCGGAATAGTGCTCTTGCTCGAAGTCGATGTCGGCGAGGCGCAGCTCGGCGAGCCGCGCGTACCGGCTGTAGGCGAAGAGCTTGCGGACCTCGCCGAGGAGGGGGCGGGCCGTGTCCCAGTCGTGGTTGTTGAACGCGGCGAGGGCCTCGGCGTAGGCCGCGCGGGCGTCGTCGGTGTAGGTGAGCGTGGCGTGACGCGCGCCGCCGATCTCCAGCGACTCGCAGCCGGCGGCGCCCGGGACCCCGAGGAGGAGCGCGGTGAGCGCGAGCACGAGGGATCCGTTCGGCTTCATCGGTGGCCCTCGTAGCCAAGAAAAGGCCCGCGCGCCAGCGCTTTCCTTTGCTACCGTGGGCGCGATGCCTCCCCTTCCCCCGGCGATCGACCTCGGCGCTGCGCGGCGCCCGCCCTCCGGGCCCGAGGGAGCGCCCGCCCGGGGCGAAGGAGCGGTGGCGCCGGCGATCCTGGTGGTCGACGACGAGCGCAACATCCGCCGCACGCTCGAGCTCGTGCTGCGGGGCGAGGGCTACCGGGTGATCGCGGCGGGCAGCGCGGAGGAGGCGCTCGGGCTGCTCGATGGGGGCGAGAGCCCCGTCGATCTGGCGATCATCGACATCATGCTCCCGGGGATGAGCGGGCTCGAGCTGCTGGGCCGGCTCCGCCAGGACGACGCGACCCGGGAGCTCCCGGTCATCGTCATCAGCGGGCATGCGACGGTGCACGACGCGGTGCTCGCCATCAAGTCGGGCGCGGGCGATTTCTTCGAGAAGCCGCTCAACCGCGAGCGCGTCCTCGTCAGCGTCAAGAACACGCTGCACTCGGCCAAGCTCGTGCGCGAGGTGGCCTCGCTCCACGCGGAGATCGAGAGCCGCTACGAGATGATCGGGCAGGGCCCGGCGATGCAGAAGCTCTACAACGAGATCGATCGCGTCGCGCCGACCAAGGCGAGCGTGCTCATCACCGGCGAGAGCGGCACCGGCAAGGAGCTGATCAGCCGCGCCATCCACCGGCTGAGCGCGCGCGCGAGCGGCCCCTTCGTCAAGGTCAACTGCGCCGCCATCCCGCGGGAGCTCATCGAGAGCGAGCTCTTCGGGCACGAGCGCGGGGCCTTCACCGGCGCGCAGAACCGGAAGCGCGGATTCTTCGAGCAGGCCCACGGCGGCACGCTCTTCCTCGACGAGATCGGCGACATGGACCTCGCGGCCCAGGCCAAGGTGCTCCGCGCCCTGCAGTCGGGCGAGGTGAGCCGCCTCGGGAGCGAGCACACGCTCCATGTCGACGTGCGGATCCTCGCCGCCACCAACAAGGATCTGGCGCGCGCGGTGGCCGCCGGGCGATTCCGTGAAGATCTGTTCTTCCGGCTCGCCGTGTTCCCGCTGAAGAGCCCCGCCCTCCGGGAGCGGAACGAGGACGTCCGGGCCCTCTCCGACGCGTTCCTCGCCGCCTTCTGCAAGGAGAACGGGCTCAAGAAGAAGGCCTTCGATCCCGCGGTGTACGCGGCCCTGGAGCGCCGGAGCTTCCCCGGCAACGTGCGCGAGCTGAAGAACGTGATCGAGCGCGCCGCCATCCTCTCCGGCGACACCGTCACCGTCGCCGATCTGCCGGAAGATCCGCACGAGAGCCCCTTCGACGACGAGCCGAGCTACCGGGCCTCCATGACGTCGTCGCCCGAGCTCGACGCGGCCGAGCTGTCCGATGTCCGCGCCCCGCCGGCCGGCTTCACGCCGCCCGCGCCGGCGGTCGCGTCAACCGACGCGGCAGCCGGCGCGAGCGAGCCCGCGAGGACGAGCGGGAGCGCGCAGGCGGCGCGCCTGACGCTGCGCGAGTTCCGCGACAAGGCCGAGCGCAGCTACATCGTCGAGGTGCTCGGGAGCCTGGACTGGAACATCTCGCGCGCGGCGATCGTGCTCGGCGTGGAGCGGACGAACCTGCACAAGAAGATTCGCGCGTACGGGATCAAGCGCGGCGAGACGGCGTAGGCGTCACATCTTCTTCACATCTTCGGGGCGAGCGGGGCGACGAGCACGGCGACGCGCTTGGCGAGGGAGCCCTGCACGGACAGGGGGGTCTTCGTGGATCCGGTCGCGCTCGAATCGGCGGGCGGGCGGAGGAAGGGCTCGGCGATGAAGATCGCGAAGGAGACGTACTCGTAGAGCCACTGGCTCAGCATGGCCTCGGCGTCGCTCGGGCCGACGAGGACGACGATGTTTTCGAGGATGCGCTCGGCGATCAGCGTCCCGTCGGGGGCGGGGCCCGCCTTCTGGAAGAGCGTGTCGTAGATGCCGGCGCCGGTCGCGAAGGAGGAGAGCTGCTCGCGCACCTCGCCGCCGTGGCCGGTGGCGTCGATCTCCTGGAAAATGAGCGCAATAGCTTCGTTGAAGAGCGCCACGATCGCGGCCGGGCCGGTCGCGCGCGGGGTGTGGATGACGAGCAGGCCGGACTGGACGAGCTGGAAGAGCGCCTGGGTGACCTCGAACTCGCCCTGCCCCACCACGCGGCCGATCTCAGCCACGGAGCGCGTCCCGTCGACGGCCTCGTAGATCTTGAGCAGCTCCTCGGGCGGCGGCTCGCGGCCGGGGACGCGCTCGGGCACATGCTGATCGGACGGGATGCGATCGCGGAAGTAGCGCGTCTCGTCCATCCGGCGCACGCCTTCCATGAGGAGCGCGTGGACGGGGAAGTTGTGGCGGCTCGCGAGGCGCGACTCGTCGTACGTCTCGAGGAAGTAGAACATCCCGTCGCTCACCCGCAGCACGGCGAAGGCGATCTCCTCGACCTGCTTGCCCATGAGCTGGAAGAGCCGCTCGCGCGAGACGAAGCCGAGGCGCACCGCGACCTCGCCGAAGCGGACCTCGCCGGTGGCGGCCGCGAGGGTCTTGTCGACCTGCGCGCGGGTGACGGCGCCGTAGCGGTAGAGGATCTCGCCGAGGCGCTCGGCCTCGACGGTGCTCTTGGCCGAGATGAGCTGGCTGCGCTCGAAGAAGAGGGAGCGGCTCGCGCCCTTCTCCAGCACCACGAGCTCGCCGGACCAGCCGGCCTGGCCGATGAGCGCCACGATGTCGCAGATCGCGCCGGGGGCGGTGATCTCCCCGGAGAGGCGGAAGATCGGGCCGTCCGCGGCGTCGCGCTTGCCGTCCTCGCCGACGTAGCGCATCACGACGAGGTGGGGCGGTGACGGCATGAGGCGGAAGGATCCCTGCCGGGCGCGGAGCTCTCGGCTCGCCGTCTTGCCTACCGGGTGCGCTGTGCCGGTCGCGTCGATGCGCACGAGCTCGAGACGCTCGTCGTCCATGTCGCCGAGCTTATAGCCGATCGGCCACCCCGCGGCCCACCAAGCCGCGCCCCTCGGACCGACCGGGGCTCGAAACCACGGTGCGGCGGCCCTTCTGCCCCCTCGCCGGGTGTACTAAGGTGAGCGGGTGAACACCTCCGCTCCGGCTCGCCCGCCGCCGGTCGCCTCGGCCGAGGAGCTCGGCGCGCGGCTCGGGAAGGCCCGCTACCTGGCCGACGCGCCCACCGCCCTGGCGACGTTCCTCGCGCTCCGGATGAAGCGCCCGTTGCTGCTCGAGGGCCCGGCCGGCGTGGGGAAGACCGATCTGGCGCGGGCCGCCGCCGAGGCCCTCGGCCGGCCGGTGATCCGCCTCCAGTGCTACGAGGGGCTCGACGAGTCGAAGGCCCTCTACGAGTGGGACTACGCCAAGCAGATGCTCTACACGCAGCTCCTCCGCGACGCGATCGCCCGGGAGATCGCGGGCAGCGCGAGCATCGCCGAGGCCGCGTCCATCGTCTCGAAGAGCGAGGCGTCGTTCTTCAACCGGAGCTTCCTCCTGCCGCGCCCGCTCCTCGCCGCCCTGGAGAGCCCCGTCCCCGCCGTGCTGCTCATCGACGAGGTCGATCGATCCGACCCGGAGTTCGAGGCCTTCCTGCTCGAGGTGCTCTCCGAGCTCCAGGTGACGCTCCCCGAGATCGGCACGATCAAGGCCGATCCCGAGGAGCCGCCGCTGATCCTTTTGACCACCAACGGTACGCGGGAGATGACGGAGGCCCTGCGCCGTCGGTGCCTCCACGCCTTCCTCGACTACCCCTCCCCCTCCCGCGAGCTCGCCATCGTCGAGCTCACCCTGCCCGGGATCGATCGCCGCCTGGCCGAGCAGATCACCTCGTTCGTCGCGGGGCTGCGGGCGATGGATCTGCGCAAGACACCCGCGATCAGCGAGACGATCGACTGGGCCCGGGCGCTGCTCATCCTCGGCAAGAGCACCCTCGATCGGCGAACGGTCGAGGAGACGCTCGGCCTGCTCCTCAAGCACCAGGCCGACAAGACCGACGTGGAGCCGAAGCTCGACAAGCTCCTCGCCCGCGCGGACGAGCCCCGGTAGTGCCGCTCCCGGTCTTCGAGATCGCGTGCGTCGTGATCATCGCCCTCACCCTCGCCGCGATGGCGCGGCGGAGGCCCGCGCGGGATCTGCTCGGCGACTACCTCGCGCTCGCGATCGCCGCCTTCGTCGGGGAGGACACCTGCGTCGCGCTCTACCGCTACTACGCCTACGCCCCGGGCTGGCACGCGCGGCTCCACCATGTGCCGCTGCTCGTCCCCGCGATCTGGCCGCTGGTGATCCTCTCGGCGCGCGACGTGGCAGGCGCGCTCTTCCCCGGGACGGGGCGCCTCCGCCCGCTGCTCGTCGGGGCGATCGTGGCCTTCGACGCGTCGCTCGTCGAGGTCGTGGCGGTGCGGGCGGGCCTCTGGTCCTGGGCCGAGCCTGGGCACCTCGGCGTGCCGATCATCGGGGTGCTCGGCTGGGGCTACTTCGCCCTCGGCGCGGACTGGGCGCTTTCGTTGGAGGTCAAACGATCTCGGATCGTCCCTCGCATGCTCGCGGTGATCGCGGGGCCGCTCGCCGCCCACGCGCTCATCCAGCTCACCTGGTGGGGAGGCTTCCGCTGGGGCCTGCGGCGGGATCTCGGCGCAGGATCGCTCATCGCCGTCGCCCTTATCGGCGCGGCCCTGCTCGTCCCCGTGCTCGGGGCGCGCCGCGCGGGCCGGGGGATCTCGCTCGACATCGCGCTGCCCCGGATGATCGCGGCGGGGCTCTTTTTCGTGCTCCTCGTCACCACCGCGCCCTCCTCGGCCCCGCTCTGGATCCACACGCTCTCGGTGGCGGTGCCCTACCTCGCCGCGACGCGGTTCTCCGCGCCCGCCGCGGGCTGATCAGGCGCCGTCGAGCGCCCCGCTCCGCCGGAGCGCGTCGATCGCCTCGAGCACGATCCGCGCGTGATCGAAGGCGAGATCGGGCAGCTCGTCCGTGCGGAGCCAGCGGGCGTCGGCGGCGTCGTCGCCCCCCGCGATGGTCCGGCTCGCGGCCTCCGGATCGAGCAGCAATGCGAAGGCGGTCGACTCCACGAAGGCGCGCGCGGAGTCGCGCGGATCGCGCCCGCCGCCGGCGTACGTGCCGACCTCGAGGGCGCGCGCGACGGCGTCCGGATCGAGCGCGAGGCCCGTCTCCTCGCGGAGCTCGCGGGCCATGGTCTCGCGCGCGGTCTCGGCGCCGGGCGCGAAGGGCTCGCCGGGCGGCGAGGCGCTCTCGACGAAGCCGCCGGGCAAGGCCCACCGGCCGGTCTCGGCGTCCGCGTCCTCGTCGCGGCGGACCAGGAGCACCTCCAGATCGGCCCCATGCCGGCGGAGCACGACCGCGTCCGCGGCGGGGTTCTTGCCGGGGTGGAAGAGCGGCCCGAGGGCGCGCGGGCTCCCGCGGAGCACCCGGTCGAGCGCCTCGCGCCCGGTGGAGAAGGCGCGGCGCGGATCGGCGCGCCCGTGCGCCTCGCTCGCGCCCCCGGCCCCGACCAGGCATGCGTGATCGAGGCGGAGGTTCTTGGCGACCTGGATCTCGTCGCCGACGATCGATCCGCCCGCAAAAAACAGGGCGATCGCGTCGCGGCCCCGCAGCCAGTCGTAGAGGCATGCGGCCTTGTCGTAGAGGCGCTCGCCGAGGATCGCCGCGGTGGAGAAGGCTCCGGGCTCGATCGACGAGGGGGCGTCTCGGCGACCAGGGCCGCGATCACCTCGATGCCGCGCGCCATGGCGAGCGGCCCGACCACCCCCTCGACGCCGTGGCGGGTGCCGCCGGTCACGAGCATGTGCACGGCGGGATCGAGGCCGCGCACGAGGTCTTCGAGCGCGGCCGTGATCGCGGAGCGGGCCGCGTCGTCGAGGCTCGCCCAGTGGTTCGCCCAGGATCCAGCGACGCCGACGACGCGCTTGCCGGCGGCCCTCCGATCGAGCGCGGCCGGATCGAGCAAGGTCACGCCGATCGCGGAGAGACGATCCGCGAGCGCCCGATCGCGCTCCTCGATCTTCGCCCTGGCATGCTGGAGCACGGCCTCGGTGAAATGGTGCGGCGGCCGATCCGGCGGGACCTCGTAGGCGGAGGGCTCGGCGGCGCGCGCGCCCTGCGCCAACCGCGCGGCGATGAGCGCGCGCTCTCCCTCGGCGATCGCGGCGAAGGCCCGATCGTCGAGGCCGGCGAGGCGGGCCGTGCGCGCCTCGTGCGCGAGCGTGGTGCCGTAGACGCCGTAGCCGTCGGTGCCGAGGGCGAGGCGCGCGCCGGCCCGCGCGTAGCGGGCGACGGGCAGCTCGCCGAAGGTGATCACGTTGTTGAGCGCCACGTTGGACGAAGCGTTGATCTCGACGATCGCCCCGCGCTCCACGAGCGCGTCGAGGGTCCGCTGGTCGACGCCGTGGACGCCGTGCCCGATGCGCAGCTCGACCGCGGCGCCGGCGCAGATCTCCAGCACCTCCCGCACGTTGGCCGGGTGCGCCGGGCTCTCGCCGGCGTGGACGCGGATCACGAAGCCGGGGCGGCGCTCGCTCGCCCACGCGGCGAGGGCGCGGAGCTGCGGCTCGAAGGCGCGCGTGGCGTTGGTCTCGTGGCCCATGAAGTCGACCCCGACGAGGTAGCGGGAGCCTTCGAGCTCGGCGATCCGATCGAGCAGATCGAGATCCCACGCGAGATCGTCGTGGCGGCTGAGCGCGGCGAGGAAGCGGATCGTCACCCCCGTCTCGGCCTCGATCGCGGGCAGGACGCGGTGGATCGTCGCGAGCGCCTCGGCCTTGATCACGGCGCTGTACGAGAGCTCCACGTAGCGCGCGCCCATCGCCGCGTAGTCGCGGCCGATGGCTCCGAGCATCGGCGCGAGCGCGGCGGGGTGCTTGGTGATCGGCGCGCGCAGGGCGTACACGCGCTCGAGGTCGAGGAAGGTGATCCGCCGGTCGAGCGGGATGGCGAGGCGCGAGGCGAGGCGCGCGAGGAGGTGCGGATCGAGCGCGGAGAGCGCGACGGGCGCGTCCGTCCCGGCGCGGATGCCGGCGAGCTCGAGCAGGGCCGGCGGGTAGCGGACGCCTGCACGAGCGCCGATGGAGAGCAGCTCCGCAGGCTCCACGCATGCGGCGAGGTGGGTGTGCAGATCGGTGACGAGCGCGGGCGGCGCGCCCTGCTCCTCGCCGATCGTCCGCCCGGGGTGACCGGTGTCGGCGAGGACGCGCACCTCGAAGGGCGTGAGCGGGCGCGCCTCGATGACCGCGAGCGCCGCGAGATCGATCACCGCGAGCGTGGCCCCGCCCACCGAGAGGCGCGCCTCGCCCTCGGCGCGCGCGGTGATCGGCGCGGAGAGCGGGAGGCGCGCGCCGCCGATCGTGCACGCGGCGTGCGCGCGCAGCGCCTCGTGCAGGGCGTCGCGCCGATCGCTCCGCGGGCGGGCGAGCGAGATCGACACCTCGCCGCCGCGGCGGACGAAGAGCGCCGCATGCGCGTCGTCGCCGCGGGCGGTGGTGATCGAGACCTGCGCGCTGTCCATGCGATCGAGCCGCGGCGGAGCGGGCCCGCGCGGACCGGATCATTCATCCGGAGGCGCGAGGCCCTGTCAACCGATGTCCGTTTTCGAATTTTTCACCGCGACCACCATTCACCGATCGATCGCGCTCGGCTCTTGATGGCCCGCCAAAACCGGGCCACCCATGGCTGCGATGAGAACCTCCTTCGCCGCCCTCAGCCTCGCTTTGCTCCTCGGGAGCGCCCCTGCGCTCGCCGCGATCCACCCGAGCCCGCCGAGCTTCGACGCCTACGCCGCCGCGCCGGCGCTCCCCGCGCAGCCCGCAACGAGCACCTCGTCCACGCCCGCCGCGTTCGTCGCGTCGATCGACGACAAGCGCGACGTGCCCGCCTTCCTCTGGGCCGCCCGCACGAGCACGCCGGATCCGGCGCTCCATGGCCTCTCGCGCGAGGACGCCGCGCGCCTCCACCTCGAGCGCCACGCGGCCCGCTACCGCCTCGGCCACGCGGCGCTCGCCGCGGCCAAGATCGTCCACGTGCTCGACACCGGTCGCGGCGGCATCGTCGTGACCTTCCGCCAGGAGGTGAAGGGCGTCGAGGTCTTCCACCAGGATCTCAAGGTGGTGATGGACCGGAGCCTCCACCTCGTCGCCATCGGCGGGAGCCTCCACGCGCAGGCGGGCGCGACGGTCAAGGGCGCCTCGTTCAAGCTCACCGAGCGCGACGCGCTCTCCGCCGCGTTCAAGGATCTCTACGGCCTCGCGCTCAGCCCGGTCACGTTCCCCGATCGCAAGGAGACCGACGGCGGCTACCGCTTCTTCGATCTCGCGCCCACGACCTCGCTCGGCGGCGACAAGCTCCACCTCGTCGCGCCCCTGCGCGTGAAGAAGGTCTTCTATCCCCTGCCCGATCGCCTGGTCCCCGCGTACTTCCTGGAGATCCTCGCCGGGGTCGTGTCCGACACCGACTCCGAGGCCTACGCCTACGTGATCGCCGCCGACGACGGCCGGCTGCTGCACCGCGTGAACCTCACCCACCAGGACGCGTTCCAGTACCGCGTCTACGCCGACGCCGCCGGTGACAAGCGCCCCTTCGACGGCCCGCTCGCCGACTTCACGCCGCACCCGACGGGCGTGCCCGACGGGAGCTTCCCGGGCCCCGGCTCCTCGAACCTCGTCACCATCGACGCCTTCAACAAGACGATGGACCCGTGGCTCCCGGCGGGCGCCGCGGTGACGACGGGCAACAACGTGGACGCCTACACCGACGACGACGCGCCCGATGGGTTCTCGGGCGGCGACATCCGCGCCACGCCCACCTCGCCCGGCGTCTTCGATCGGACGTACGACACGACCCTCGGCCCGCAGGCGAACAACACCCAGAAGATGGCCTCGGTGACCGACCTCTTCTACGTCACCAACTGGCTGCACGATTTCTACTACGACTCGGGCTTCGACGAGGCCGGTGGCAACGCCCAGGCGGACAACTTCGGGCGGGGCGGGCTCGCCAAGGATCGCATGCACGCCGAGGCGCAGGACGGCGCCCCGCAGAAG
Organism: Byssovorax sp.; assembly: GCA_046351295.1. Taxonomy (GTDB): domain Bacteria; phylum Myxococcota_A; class Polyangia; order Polyangiales; family Polyangiaceae; genus JAXLYT01. The sequence goes on along the minus strand of JAXLYT010000029.1, from coordinate 78,965 downwards.
CGCAACAACTCGAACATGAGCGTCCCCGCCGACGGCCTCTCGCCGCGGATGCAGATGTTCGTGTGGGACGGCGGCGGCGCGACGAGCGTGTCGGTGCAGCCGCTCAACCAGAGCTTCGTCGCCGGCGTCGCCGACTTCGGCCCGCAGAACTTCAACGTGATGGGGCCGGTGGTGCTGGTCGCCGACGGGACCAACCCGGCGACGGACGCATGCCAGGCGATCACCAACAACGTGACGGGCGCGATCGCGCTGCTCGATCGAGGCAACTGCTCCTTCAAGCAGAAGGCGCAGAACGCCCAGGCCGCGGGGGCCGCGGGCTACATCCTCGTCGACAACCAGCAGGCCGGCGCGCCGCCGCCGATGGGCGGCAACCCGGGCGGGGTCAACATCCCCGGGCTGAGCCTGACCCTGAACGACGGCAACGCGCTCAAGGCCGCGCTGAGGAACGGGACGCAGACGGCGACGCTCGCGCGCACGAGCGTCGACAACGACGGGACGCTCGACAACACGGTCGTCGCGCACGAGTGGGGGCACTACCTGCACCTGCGCAACGTGGCGTGCGACACCGAGGCCTGCGGCGCCGAGAGCGAGGGCTGGGGCGATTTCATCGCGGCGATGCTGACGCTGCGCCAGGGCGACAACCTCGACGGCGTCTACGCGATGGCCCAGTACGCGACCGCGTCCTTCCCCGACGCGGGCTACTTCGGCATCCGGCGGTACCCGTACTCGACGGACATGAGCAAGAGCCCGCTCACGTTCAAGCACATCTCGAGCGGGCAGCCGCTCCCGAACGGCGTCCCCAACGCCGACAACGGGATCGACAACGCCGAGGTCCACAACGCGGGCGAGGTGTGGGCGGCGATGCTCTTCGAGGCCTACGTGGCGCTGCTCAAGAAGACCACCGGGCCGAGCCCGTCGTACTCGTTCGACGAGGCGCGCCGCCGCATGGCCGACTACGTGGTTTCGGGGCTCAAGACGGCGCCGACCAACCCGACCTACACCGAGCAGCGCGACGCGATCCTCGCCGCCGCCGCGGCCAAGGATCCGGAGGATCTCGTCACCCTCGCCGCGGCCTTCGCCAAGCGCGGCGCCGGATCGTGCGCCGTCTCGCCGCCGCGCGCGTCGCAGGATCTGACCGGCGTGGTCGAGAGCTTCACCACGGTGCCGAACATGGCGATCCTCGGCCTCACGCTCGACGATGGGATCAAGTCCTGCGACAGCGACGGCGTGCTCGACGAGGGCGAGACGGGGACGCTCACGGTGGAGATCATGAACATCGGGACCGCGCCGCTCGCCGGCGCGAGCCTCTCGGTGAGCACCCAGACGGCGGGCCTCACCTTCCCGAACGGCGCCAAGGTGAACGTCGACCCGCTGCCGCCTTACACCAAGGGCAAGGTCGCCTTCACCGTGAGCCTCGACGCCTCGGTGATGGCGAAGACCAAGGCGTCGCTGCACATCACCGGCGACGTGCCCGGGGGCTGCGCGGGCGGCGCGGTGCTCGATACGGCGCCCTTCGTCGAGTACGACCTCGTCCCGGCGTCGTCGAAGAGCGACGACGTGGAGTCCCAGCCCTCGCTCTGGACGCCGAGCGGCGAGAACGCCGCCGACATCTGGCAGATCAACGAGGTCGCCCCCGGCAACCACGCGTGGCGCGGCGTGGACTTCGACAGCCCCTCCGACACGGCGCTCGTCTCGCCGCCGCTCATGGTCGACCCGGCCCAGAGCTTCGTGGTGAGCTTCAAACACCGTTACCAGTTCGAGACGAGCATGGGCGTCTTCTGGGACGGCGCCGTGATCGAGATCAGCGACGACGGCGGCAACAACTGGAAGGACATCAGCCAGTTCGGGAACGCCGGCTACACGGGCAAGATCGGCGATCCGATGAACCAGGCCCAGAACGTCCTCAAGAACCGCCAGGGCTTCGTCGATCACAACGCGGCCTACCCGGGCGTCGACGCGGCCTCGATCGATCTCGGCCAGAGCTTCGCGGGCAAGACGGTGCAGGTGCGCTTCCGGATCGGCACCGACGACGCCGCCGGCGAGTTCGGCTGGGAGATCGACGACCTCGCCTTCTCCGGCATCACCAACACGCCCTTCACCGCGCTCGCCCCGAACAAGATGGGCTGCGACCCCAGCATGGGCACCGGCGGCACCGGCGGAATGGGGACGACCACCACGACGACCACCACCGGCGCCGGCGGCGCGGGCACCACCACGACGACGACCACCACCGGGGCCGGCGGCGCGAGCGGGACCGGCGGCAAGGACAGCACCGGCGGTGACGGCCCGATCGCGTTCGGCGGCTGCGGCTGCGTGGTCGAGGGCGATCCGGCCGACGCGCCGTGGGCCCTGCCGCTCCTCGGGCTCGCGGCGCTCGGCCTCCGCAGGCGGCGCCGCGCTTCCTAGAAACCCCCGGGGCTGCCGGTCACAAGAACATGTTGTCCGGCAGCCCCGCGCGCTTCCAGAGCGCCGTGCCCACCAGGTACAGCACGAGCTGGGCGGTGCCGAGGTGCGTCAGCACGATGCAGTCGCGCGGGGTGAGGCCGCGGCGGAAGCGCGGCCGGTAGAAGGCGAGCTGGGAGAGGGGCGCGGCGAGCATCAGGGCCTCGCGCGCCCCGAGGACGCGGGCGAAGAGGCCCGCGACGAGGACGAGCGCGCTGAAGAGGAGGAGCGCGTCGATGATCCGGCGGGCGGTGAGCGGGCCGTGGACCACCGGGTAGGTGGGGATGCCCTCGGCGCGATCGCCCTCGAGATCGCGCAGATCGTAGAGGATCTCGTAGGTGAGCTCGAAGGGGACGAAGAAGAGCGCGAGGGTGATGATCGCGGGCCAGGGCATCAGCCGGGCGGATGGATCGCGAGCGAGCGGGTAGCAGAAGCAGGTGAGGACGAAGAGCACCGAGGAGCCGAAGTTCTTGAAGAAGTAGATCTCCTTGAAGCGGGAGAGGCCCTTCGGCGTGGGGACGATGTCGTAATTGTAGCCCAGGCCGATGACCTGCACGGCGACGCGGTACGGGGTGATCTGCGGCCAGACGAGGTGTGTGCCGGCGATCGATCCGATCATCAGCGCGAAGGAGGTGATCGTCAGCGCGCGCTTCTTGCGCGCGACGCGCTCGGTGCCCTGGATCTTGTTCTTGAGGTCCTCGTCGATGTCGGTGATCCGGTTCATCAGGTTGATGAGGAACCAGTCGAGGCCGACGACGAGAGCGACCGTGAACGCGTAGCGGCCGGTCATCAGCCAGCCGAAGACGACGCTGGCCGTCATCGCCACGAGGACGATGTGATAGCGGGCGATGGCGAGGGCGTCGGCGAGAGGGCTCGACGGCCCCGCCGCGGCGGTGGAGGACAAGGAGACCTCAGCGCCCGTGCACGGTGGTGGGCGCGGGCGGGTTCGGGTCTTTCATGGGCGCGGGGCCGGTCGGCGCGGCGGGGCGCGGGCCGCTCGACCCGCTCGATCCCGCGTCGAGCTCGCCGAGCGGGCGCAGGCGCCAGATGTCGAAATTGCCGGCCTGGTTCGACTGGAAGTAGATGAAGCCGTCCTTGCCCCAGTCGGCGCGGGTGGCGATCGCGTCGCCGTCGGTGAGCTGGACGGTGTCCGTCCCGTCGGGCTTCGCGGCGAAGAGGTTGCGCACCGACTCGCGCGTCGCGCCCGGGTGCTTGTCCCAGCCGCGGTTCGAGCTGAAGAGGAGGAATTTACCGTTCGGGGAGAAGGCCGGCGCCTCGCTGTCGCTGGGGTCGCTCGTCACCTGGATGACGTTGGTGCCGTCGACGTTGGCCAGGAAGACCTGGCGGAAGCCGTTGAGCTGGCGGACGAAGGCGACGCGCTTGCCGTCGGGGCTCATCGCGGGGCTCTCGCCCTCGCCGACGATGGTGAGCTTGGAGCCGTCGGCGGCGACGGTGATGATCTGCGTCGCGCCCTTGAGCGAGGCCTGGAGGGCGATCTTCTTCCCGTCGTTGCTCAGCGAGGGGTGGGCGAGCGAAGGCGCGGCGTCGGCGCCGAGGACGACGCTCACCGCGGCGTTGGGCTTGGGGGCCATGCTCCGCACGAGCGAGAGCGCGCCGGAGGCGTCGGACGCGAAGAAGAACCCGGAGCCGTCGCGCAGCCACGCGGGGCTCCGGCTCGCGGTGGCGGAGGCGGTGAACATCGTGCGGCGGGCGCCCGTCTCGGGGTCGGCGCCGGCGATCGCCTCTTCAGGGCCCTTGCCCTCGACCTGGATGCGCGCGCTGAACAGCAGCGTCTTGCCGTCGGGGGAGATGGCCGGGTCCTGCTCGTCGCCCGGGTCGGTGGTGATCCGCGTCAGGCTGGACGAGGACGCGGTGATGTTGAGCGTCAGGTTGACGACGGTGACGTTGTTGACGACAGTAGCCACCGTGGGCGTCGGGGTGGTCGGGTGCGCCACCTTCTTGCGGCGGCAGCCCGCGGTGCCCGCCGAGGCGAGCACCGTCACGAGGAGCGCCGCGGTCCCGAGCGTTCTGTACCGGAACATGGGCGTAGCAGAAGGGAATGGTGCGGCCGCGTCAAGAATGGCGCACGGAACCTCTGCGCGTGCGCTCGCTCAGCGGAGCTCGGCGACCTTCTCGCCGAAGAGCTTTTCGAGCCTGGCGAGCATCCCGTCGGTGGGCTCGACGCGGTAGCGGGGCAAGGAGAGGATGGCCTCGTTGCCGTCGTCGAAGCGGATGAAGAGCTGGACGGGGCACGCGCCGGGGGAGTCGGAGAGCACGCGGGCGAGGCGGTCGAGCTGATCGCGGCCGGCGCTGCGCTCGTGGACGCGGATGGCCACGGCCTTGGTCTCGGCGCGGATGGCGTCGGCGAGGGGCACGGCCTCGTCGAGCATCAACGTGGGCTCGCGCGGGGCGTCGGTCTCCTCGCCGTCCTCGACCTGGGGGAAGCTGACCTTGCCGCTGATGAGCACGGGCTCGTTGCTCGTGAGCACATGCGCGTAGGTCTCGATCTGCGTCTGGCGCACCTTGACCTCGACGCGGCCCGTCGTGTCCTCGAGCGCGAAGAAGGCCACCTTGCCCCCCCCGCCCTTGAAGATGCGCTCGCGGTAGCCCTCGACCATGCCGCCCACGCGGACGCGGGCCCACGCGTCCATGCCCGCGAGGGCGCTCGTCGGCACCACCTCGAAGCGGCCGAGCTCGACGCCGTAACGATCGAGCGGGTGGCCGGAGACGTAGAAGCCGAGCGACTGCTTCTCGCGCACCAGCGTCTCGCGCAGATCCCAGGGCTCGGCGTCGGGGTACTCGTCGAGGCGGCCCGCCTTCTCGGTCTCGGGGGCGGCCTTGCTGAAGAGGCCGAAGAGCGAGGCCTGGCCGCGCTCGCGGTCCTTGCTGGCGCTGCGCGATCGCTCGAGCGCGCGATCGATCGAGGCGAACGCGCGCGATCGGCTGATGCCCCGCGCCTGAAGCGAGGCGTCGAAGGCGCCGCACTGGACGAGGGACTCGAAGACGCCCTTGTTGACGCGGCGCGGATCGACCCGCTGGGCGAAGTCGAAGAGATCGGCGAAGGGGCCGCCCGTGTCGCGCGCCTCGAGGACCGCGTCGAGCGCGGACTCGCCGACGCCGCGGATGGCCCCGAGGCCGAAGCGGATCTTCGGATCGAGCGGGTCCTTCACCTTGGAGGCGCGCTTGCCGCGCTTGCCGTTCGGCGCGCCGTTCTCGGCCTTCGGCTGGCTGTAGACGACGGTGAAGTCGGTGCGGCTCTCGTTGATCTCGGGCGGGAGGATGTCGACGCCGAACGATCGCCCCTCGGCGATGATCCGCACGACCTTCTCGATCTTGTCGCGATCGGCCGTCATCAGCGCGCAGAGGAACTCGACCGGGTAGTGTGCCTTGAGGTACGCCGTCTGGTAGGTGAGCAGCGCATACGCGGCGGAGTGGCTCTTGTTGAAGCCGTAGCCCGCGAAGTACTCGAGCAGCCCGAAGATGCGCTCGGCGTCCTCGACCTTCACCCCGTTCTTGAGCGAGCCGTCGACGAAGATCGACTTCTGCTTGGCCATCTCCTCGGGCTTCTTCTTGCCCATGGCGCGGCGGAGCAGATCGGCGCCGCCGAGCGTGTAGCCGGCGAGGCGCTGGGCGATCTGCATGACCTGCTCCTGGTAGACGATGACGCCGTAGGTGGGCGCGAGCAGCTCGTCCACGAGGTCGTGCATCTTCTCGATCGGCTTGCGCTTGTGCTTGCAGTCGACGAAGTCCTTGACCATGCCGGTGCCGAGGGGGCCCGGGCGGTAGAGCGCCACCGCGGCGACGATGTCCTCGAAGGCGTCGGGGCGGAGGTCCTTGAAGAGCTGCTGCATACCGCTCGACTCGAGCTGGAACACGCCCGTGGTCTCGCCGGACTGGAGCAGCGCATACGTGGGCGCGTCGTCGAGCGGGATGGCGCTCGGATCGAACTTCGGCTTGCCCTTGAGATCGGGGCGCGCGTTGACGAGGCGGGCGGCGATGTCGATCACCGTCAGCGTCTTCAGGCCGAGGAAGTCGAACTTGACGAGGCCGGCCTGCTCGACGTCGTCCTTGTAGTACTGGGTGACGAGCTGCTCGCCGTTCCGGAAGCAGGGCACGTGCTCCCAGAGCGGGCCTTCGCTGATCACCACGCCGGCGGCGTGCATGCCGGCGTGCCGCGTGAGCCCCTCGAGCTTCTGCGCCTGGGTGAGCAGCTCGTTGACCGTCGGGTCGCTCTCCTTGAGCGCCTTGAGCTTGGGCTCGATGTCGAGGGCCTCGGGGATCGTGTACATGATGCCCGGGCTCTTCTGCGGGATGAGGCTCGCGATCTTCTGCGCCTCCATGGCAGGGAAGCCCATGGCGCGGCCCACGTCCTTGATCACGCTCCGGGCCTTGAGCTCGTGGAAGGTCGCGATCTGCCCGACGGAGTCCTTGCCGTAGCGCTCGGCGACGTACTTGATTACTTCGTCGCGGCGGTCCATGCAGAAGTCGACGTCGAAGTCGGGCATGGAGACGCGCTCGGGGTTGAGGAAGCGCTCGAAGAGGAGGTTGTACGGGATGGGATCGAGGTCGGTGATCCGCATCGAGTACGCGACGATCGAGCCGGCGCCGGAGCCGCGGCCCGGGCCGACGGGGATGCCGTGCTCCTTGGCGTGCCGGATGAAGTCCCACACGATGAGGAAGTAGCCGGGGAAATCCATGCCGACGATGACGTCGAGCTCGATCTCCAGGCGCGCGCGGTAGGCGTTCTCGTCGATCTTGCTCCGCTTGTCGCCGAGCTCGACGAAGCGCCGCTCGAGGCCCTCGCGCGCCACCTTGCGGAAGTACGAGGCGGTGTCGTAGCCCTCCGGCACCTTGAAGGTGGGGAGCATGGGCTTGCCGAGCTTGAGCTTCATGGCCGAGCAGCGCTCGGCGATCGCCATCGTGTTCTTGAGGGCCTCGGGCGTGTCGCGGAAGAGGTGGTGCATCTCCTCGGGCGACTTGAGGAACATCTCGAAGCTGCCGTGGTGGCCCTCGAGGGCCTCGGCGTACGAGCGGTTGTTGGCGATGCAGGAGAGGTAGAGGTGGCCCTCGCCGTCTTCCCGCGCGCCGAAATGCGCGTCGTTCGTGGCGACGAGCGGGAGCCCGAGATCGGCCGCGGCGGCGCCGAGGATGCCGTTCAGGATCTTCTGCTCGGCGAGCCCGTGATCTTGCAGCTCGACGTAGAGGCTGCCCGGCTCGAAGCATGCGCGGAGGCGATCGAGCTCGGCCCGGCCCTCCTGCTCGCCCTGCTCGAGGATGCGCTGGGCGACGACGCCGCCCATGCAGCCGGTGAGGCCGATGATGCCCTTCTGGTGCTCCGCGACCGTCTCGATGCGCACGCTCGGCGCGAGCGCGCTCGCCGGCTCGACGTGGCCGCGCGAGACGATGCGGACGAGGTTCTTGTAGCCCTCCTCCGAGGCCGCGAGCAGCACGAGGTGCTCGATCGGATCTTCGCCGGGCTTGGTGGTGGCGCCCTCGGCGCGGCGGCGAGCGACGTTGATCTCGCAGCCGAGGATCGCCTGGACGCCCTGCTCCTTGCAGGCCTTGTAGTGCTGGATCGCGCCGAACATGTTGCCATGGTCGGTGAGCGCGACCGCGCGCATGCCCTGCGCCTTCGCGCGCGAGACGATGTCCTTGATCCGCTGCGCGCCGTCGAGCAGCGAGTACTGCGAGTGGACGTGGAGGTGGACGTGCTCGAATGCCAAGGGTTGCCTCTGCGCACCGCCGATGGAGGGCGCTCCCCATATTGGCACGCGCGGGCGACGTAAAGCCGGCCGTTCGGGCGGCCGTTTCGCGTTACGCCCGGCTCACCCGGGTCGCCGCCGCCGGAGGAAAGCGCGGCAATTCGTGGGCCACCGTTCAATGGCGCGCCACCTCGTCGAGGCACTGGAAGAAACACGCAGCGAAAAGACCGTGCTCGGGCGCTCGCGGGGCTTGATGGACGAGCGATTGTGGCGGTACATTCCTTGCCCCCTACGACGAGCACTGGCCCGCGTGACGCGTGCTGGGCCGCTTGTGCTTGCTTCGAGAAAGAGAGGATAGTGCCCGATGCTTCGCTCCCATCTGCTCGTCACTTGCGTTGCGACCCTTTCGCTCGCCGGCCTCGCCGCGCTCAGCTCCGCCTGCGGCGGCGGCGGCACCGGCGGCTCGACCAGCGGCACCGGCGGCGGCTCCACGGAGGAGCATGCCGCGCCCCCCGGCCCCGGCCCGACGAAGGAGGGCGACGGCTCGGGCAGCGTGACGCTCGCCATCAGCAAGCTGTACCTCGGCGACACCAACCGTGACGGCACCCCGAACAAGGTCAACGGCTGGAAGCAGTACGGCTACGACCTCGACGGGCAGGTCTCGACGGTCGACTCGAAGAACCTCTGCAAGCCCCGCAACAACGCCCCGCCGAAGAACGTCTACCCCGACGGCGACAAGGGCATCGACAACTCGTTCGGCAAGAACATCCTCGGCATCATCCTCGGCATCGCCGCCGACGCGCCGGTGAAGGTCAACCAGGGCATCGCGGACGGCAAGTTCACGATCATGCTCGACATGGCCAAGCTCGGGAGCGGGTCGGACTATAACCCCATCCTCACCAAGCTCTACGGCGGCGCCGACCTCGGCGCGGCCCCGAAGTTCGACGGCTCCGACAAGTGGCCGGTCATCCAGGAGCTGCTCAACAACCCGGCCGACATCGGCTCGGCCAAGGTGCAGTTCCCGAACAGCTACGTGACCGGCAACACCTGGGTCTCCGGCTCGAAGGGCGACCTCGTGCTGAGCCTCTCGGTCCAGGGCTTCACGCTCAACCTGACCATCGGCAGCGCGCTCATCTCGGCCGAGCTGTCCGGCGATCACAAGACCGCGAAGAACGGCACCATCGCCGGCATCCTCGCGACGGACGTGCTGACGAGCGAGCTGAAGAAGGTCGCCGGCGCGTTCGATCCGAGCCTCTGCTCGGGCCCGACCGTCGACAGCATCGTGTCGCAGATCGAGCAGGCCTCGGACATCCTGGCCGACGGCTCGCAGGACCCGAACAAGGACTGCGACGGCATCTCCATCGGTCTCGGCTTCGACGCGGCCGTCGTGCAGCTCGGCGACATCGCCCCCAAGGGCGACCCGAAGCCCGATCCGTGCATGGGCTCCGGCGGCGGCGGCGGCGCGATGTAAGACGTCAGGCCTCTCCGGATAGGTCTGCGTTCGAAGGGGGTCGGCCCTGATGCCGGCCCCCTTCGCTTTTGTCGGGGAATCGACGGCGTGACGTCCGGTGAGCCGTTCCAGCGGGGCCGGGCGTCAGGGATGCAGGGGCCGCCCAGGCGGCGCGTCCCTGGGCTCTCGTGTGGGGCGAGCTCGCCTCGACGAAAGCGCCGCCCGGAGCTCTGCGGGAGAGGAACGTCCGTCGCTGCTCTTTCTGTTCCGTTCTTCCCCTCTTTTGACTACAAAGTGCCGGCCCGTTTGGAAGCTCTGGCACCGATGCCCGTCCAATGAAGCGTCACGCCGGATCCCGGCCCTCGGCCCGGGACCCGCGTGCGGGCTTCCTCAGAGGAGAACACTTGTATGCGTAACTGGATCGCCCCTGTTCTGTGCGCCGTGACCATGCTTGGCTCGGCGGTGGTCGTCGGCGGCTGTACCGCGAAGGCTTCCGTGTCCGTGGGCGCGGAGACGCCCCCGCCCCCGCCTCCGCCCCCGAAGCCGGCCCCGAAGCCCCGACCGGCGCGCACGCCGGTGAAGGAGTTCAAGATGGAGAACGGCGGCCTCAAGCTGCCGGGCCCGGTGGTCTTCGAGAGCGGCAAGGACATCCTCAAGCCGGAGAGCGACGAGGTGCTCGAGGTCGTCAAGGACTACCTCGACGCCAAGCCCGAGGTGACGCTCCTCCGCATCGAGGGGCACACGGACAGCGACGGCACGCACGACGGCAACCAGAAGCTCTCCGAGCTGCGCGCCCTCGCCGTCGCCCACTGGCTCGTCGCCAAGGGCGTCGACTGCAAGCGCCTGATCCCCGTCGGCTTCGGCCAGGACAAGCCGGTCGCCCCCAACGACACGCCCGACAACAAGGCCCAGAACCGCCGCGTCGCCTTCGTGAACGCCGGCCTCAAGGGCAAGCCGATCGGCGGGATGCCCGTGGACGGCGGCGGCAAGGTCGCCGGCGAAGTCTGTCACTGAGAGCTGAGCAAGCGCGCAGCGCTGCGCCTCGTCGGCCTTGACGGGCGCAGCGTCTGCCTCTAGCGCTTGCTCTCCACCCGTGTCTCCCCTCCCTCCTCCCTTCCTCAGGCTCGGCTGCTTCCTCGCGGTCGCGGCTCTCCTCGGTGCATGCAACCCCCCCACGGGCGAGGTGCGCGAGTGGTCGGCCGACGATCACGACCAGCCCGCTTCGGTGCAGAACGCGGCGCCGGCTCGCCCGAAGAGCAGCGCGGCGCCCCCCATGAGCAACGAGGAGCTCGTCGAGCTCGCGTGGCAGAAGAACTGCGCGAGCTGCCATGGTCCCACCGGCCGGGGCGACGGCCCCCAGGGCGCGATGATGCGCGCGGCGGATCTCACCCGCGCCGACTGGCAGGGCAAGGTCAGCGACAGCGAGATGGCGGACGTCATCCGCAACGGCCGGAACAAGATGCCGAATTTCGCGAACCTGCCGCCGAACGTCATCACCGGCCTGGTGCACCGCATCCGCGAGCACAAGCAGCCGTAGCGGCCCGGCGCCTGTTGCCCGCCGGGCGAGCGCGTCGCGGTTGACTTCCGGCGTCCCCTCCCTCACCTTCCGGCCTGATGCGCTGGTTCTTCGGCACGTTCGCGGCGGTCACGGCCGTCCTCTTCCTGAGCTTCATCGCCTGGATCGCGACCCGGGTCATGCACGCGGATCAGGCCAACTACATCGTCGGCCGGATCATGATCTACGACCTCTACGCGATCGGCGTGGTCATGGCGTACTCCGCGTTCGTCGGCGCCTGGCACCTGTGGGAGAAGCTCACCGGCCGCATGGAAGATGCCGAGGCGCCGGAAGGGCCGCCCGCGGGCAACCCGTGAGCGAGCCAGCAGCCGAAGGCGAGCCCGAGCGCGAAGAGCCGGAAGACGGCGAGCCGGACCAGCGCCCTCGCGCAGAGGATGCGCGCGCCGCCTCTCCGCTCGCCAGGCTGCGCCGGTTCGCGCCCTTCTTTCTGGTCGGCGGGCTGATCGTCGCCGCCACGCAGGTCATCCCGCACGCCCCGCGCGACCGGAGCGTGGAGCTCCGGCTGGAGGATCCGGCGTCGATCGTCGCGGTCGAGATCGCCTGGACGGCGGTCGACGCCAGGGAGCAGAGCGTGGGCGAGCCGCTGGCGGGCGGCGTGTATCGCTTCGCGCCTGGCACGGCGCCGGCGACCATCAAAGCGCCGACGCAGCTCTCGGACGGACGTTACGCGATCGACGCGCGCCTCGAGCGGGTGGGCGAGCGCGCAGATCGGAGCGTGCTGCGGCGCGTGATCACGCTCGACGATCAGGCGGGGATCACCATCCCGCTGCGCTGAAGCTCATCCTCGATCGAGGGTTGACCTTCGCCGCGAACGCCGCGACCCAGCTGTGGAAAACCGCGCGGGCTTGCGCGCGGATCGGCGCGTGATGCGGCGCGCTGCACAGGCATACAGGCGCGTGTCGGCAGAGACACGTGCGCGTGTGCTCGTCCACGCGCAGGCGCGACGCGACGGAGCTGAACGGCGTCGCAGGGTTGCGCTGTGTCCTTGAGGAACAGGCTGCGGTGGGCTGGCCACATTGTCCGACCTAGAATTTGGTCCAGGATCACCGAGTCAAGTAACTGAAACCAAAAGACAATTTTTGATTTTTCGCCGTCCGACCCATCCCCATGGAACGGAACCTGGAACGAATTCGCTTGATGCATCCCCCACCCTCCCGCTACTTCTTGGCCCGTCTGATTGGGGTGTGGCACCTTATCCTACATGGTCATACCGGCTCCCAGACCAGAGCGCTCCCCTCACCGGGATCGCTTGCCGGAGGGACGGAAAGGCGGCACGCGGCCGCCCCTGACGAAGATGGAGGACCGATGAAGATCACCCCCTGGTACCTGGCCGCTCTCGCTCCCTTCGCCGCGATGGGATGCAGCGGTGCTTACCTCGGCCACGCCGCGGTCGTTTGCCTGACCATCGGCATCTTTCTGGGCACCTTGTCCCTCGGCCGCACCCCCACCACCCCCCCGACGCAGCCTCCCACGATCTCCTGATCACTTGACCAGCCCGCGCGCTCTCTCGCCGCGGGTTGCAGAGCCCCCCTTTCGCGGACAGACCTTGCCGGTCATCCTCGTGCCATGACCCAGGATCCGGGCGTCGGACGGCTGAAGCCAATCGACGAGCTGACCTTGATGGAGCTCGAGTCGATGCGGCTTATCCTCCGCGGCGATTCGGTCGTCGACTGGCACCGCCTCCACTTCGAGGACGAGGCCTCCGCGCGGGCCTTCCTGGAGAGCCAGGAGTTCCACCCGGACGAGCCCGCCGATCGGGCGCGCCTCGAGAGCATCAAGAACGAGGCGATCGCCTACCTGCGGCGGCACTTCGAGTTCCCCATCCCCTCGCCCGTCGCCCGGGCCTCGGTGGAGGAGCTCTTGATGCTCGCCTCCGGCAAGGGTCACCGGCAAATGTGCGCCTGCACGATCCTGAAGGCGATGCACACCATCCACCACCTGGATGGACGCGAGCTGCTCTTCTCGATCCCGATGAGCGATCAGGACGTGTTCCACCTGGTCGAGGAGAAGATCTACCGCGTCATCGGGGGGATGCTGGCCGCGGGCTTCCCGATCACCGAGTTCGTCGGCGGCCGGAAGAACAAGGACTCGCTCTACACGAAGCTCCTCTCCAAGTCGGACGCCACGGCCGCCGCCATCTACGACAAGCTGCGCTTCCGGATCGTCACCCGGAGCACCGACGACATCCTCCCGGTCCTGCTCTACCTGTCAGAGCGGCTCTTCCCCTTCAACTACGTGGTGCCCGGGGAGAGCATCAACACGATCTTCCACTTCCGGAGCTACTGCGAGGGGCGGCCCCACCTCCGGCCGATGATCAAGGAGTTCCAGACCGGCGTCGACGACGAGCTGACGCTGAGCGACAACACGTTCAGCGATCAGAGCTACCGGGTGATCCACTTCGTGGTCGATCTGCCCGTGCGGCTCCCGCCGGACATCATGGAGCAGGCGCCGCCCGCGGCCTGGGCGCTCGGGCCGATCATCTTCGTCCTCTGCGAGTTCCAGCTCATCGACCGGGTGACCGAGGCGGCCAACGAGCTCGGCAACGCGAGCCACGCGAAGTACAAGGAGCGGCAGAAGCACGCGGTGATGCGGCGGCTCAAGCTCGGCACCCGGAGCATGAAGGAGCCCCCGCGCGGCAAGCCCGCGCGCAAGCCCTAAAAATTAGCGCGACACGGCCGGCCTTGCGTTGACAGCCCTCGCTGCGCGCTCCTAGGCTACGCGCCTGATCGTATCGCCGGCCGGCTCCTCCCGGCGCACCCCGCCCGCCCCCGGGCGCGGGCCCGCGAGGCCGGAAGGCCCCAGACCCACGGACGACCGATGCGCCTGTTCAGCGGCAAGATCACGCCTCTCAGCGAGGAAATCACCAAGGCCCTCGTCGAGAGCCACGACATCGAGTGCGAGTCGACGAAGGAGGTCGCGCGGGACATCGAGGCGATCTTCCAGAGCTACCTCGCGACGGAGCGCGACATCAACGACCGCGCCCAGGACGCGATCAAGAACCGCGGCCTGCCGTACAGCGAGCTCGGCCGCATCAAGAAGGCGCTCGCCGAGAAGCAGGGCATCAAGCTCGGCGACGAGCTGCTCGACTACCTGCTCGAGCAGCTCGTCGAGATGCTGATGCACTCGAACAACGTGGACGAAGTGTTCGTCGAGGACCACGACCTCCGGCGGAGGATGCGCCCCCTGCTCCGGAAGCACATGGCCCTCGAGGACGAGCTCGAGAACGAGGTGCGCGGCAAGCTCAAGCACGTGCAGGAGGGCTCGCGCACCTGGGAGGTCGAGTACCAGCGGATCATGAGCGATATCCAGCGGCGCAAGGGCCTCGTCTGACATGGGCTGGATGCCGAAGGTCGAGCAGAAGCACCACTTCTGCCACAAGTGCAAGAACGAGCTGCTCTTCGACGTGAAGCTGCAGCGCGCCGACACCTGCCCGCACTGCGGGGTCGACCTGCACTGCTGCAAGAACTGCGAGCACTGGGACGTGTCGGCCCACAACCAGTGCAAGGAGCACATCGCCGAGTACATCCCCGACCGGGAGAAGGCGAACTTCTGCACCTTCTTCACCTTCAAGGACGGCGCGCCGGAGGACCAGAGCTCCCGCATCGCCTCCTCGAAGGCCAAGCTCGACAGCCTGTTCAAGAAGAAGTAACCGCCCCGCACAGCCAAGGAGCAGCCCATGTCGTCTCCCCGCTATCTCGTCACCGGCGGCGCCGGCTTCATCGGCTCGAACCTCGTCGCGGCGCTCGTCGCCGCCGGCGAAAAAGTCAGGGTCCTCGACAACCTCGCCACCGGGCGCTGGGAGCACCTCGACGGCATCGAGCAGCAGTCGCAGATCGAGCGGATCACGGGCGACATCCGCGACGCCGCCGCGGTCGCCGAGGCCGTGCGCGGCGTCGAGGTGATCTTCCACGAGGCCGCGCTCGGCTCCGTGCCCCGCAGCGTCGACACCCCCATCGAGTCCGACGCGGTCAACACGGGCGGCACCGTCACCGTGCTCGACGCCGCGCGCCACGCCAAGGTGCGCCGGGTGATCTTCGCCGCCTCTTCCGCGGCCTACGGAGAGACGCCCGCGCTGCCGAAGCGCGAGGACATGGCGACCATGCCCCTCTCGCCCTACGCGGTGAGCAAGATCGCCTGCGAGCACTACCTCAAGGTCTTCGCCGGCATCTACGGGCTCGAGACGCTCAACCTCCGCTACTTCAACGTCTTCGGGCCGAACCAGACGCCCGACGGGGCCTACGCCGCCGCCATCCCCCGGTTCATCGACGCCGCGCTCGCCGGCACGCCGATCCGCATCTTCGGCGACGGCGAGCAGACACGCGACTTCTGCTACATCGACAACACCGTCCGGGCGAACCTGCTCGGCGCGATCACGCCGAACAAGCTCACGGGCCAGGTCGTCAACGTCGCGGGCGGGCGGCGGATCGGGCTGAACGAGCTCTGCAAGGAGATCGGTCGCATCCTCGGGCGCGACGTCGCCGTCGAGCATGTCGAGCCGCGGGCCGGCGACATCCGGCACTCGCTCGCCGACATCACGGCCGCCCACGATCTGCTCGGCTACGAGCCGAAGGTGCGCTGGGAAGAGGGCCTGCCCCCCACCCTCGCCTACCTGAAGACGCTGCGCGACAAGGGTCCGGTCGAGGCGTCGAGGCACATGACGGTGACCCGCCTCGTCGAGGAGATCCCCGAGCTTCGCCGGAGGCCGTCGCCCTGAGCTCGACGCCGCGTGGCCTGCGGAGCATGACGGGCTTCGGGACGGGGTCCGTCGCCTACGCGGGCGGCAGCATCGTGGCCGAGGTGCGCTCCGTCAACCAGCGCTTCCTCGACGTGCGCGTCAAGCTCCCCCGGGAGATGGCCGATCTCGGTCTCTTCGTCGAGCAGCTCGTGCGCGAGCGCGTGCGCCGCGGGCGCGTCGAGCTCGTCGTGCACACCGAGGGCGCGGTGCAGGCCGCGGCGGTGCTCGACAAGGAGCGCGCCCGGGCCGCCTTCCGCGCCCTCGCCGAGCTGCGCGACGAGCTCTGCCCGGGGGCCGAGCTGCCCCTCTCGGTGCTCGGCGCGATGCCCGATCTGTTCAGCGCGTCGAGCGCGCCCGACGAGCAGGCGCTCCGCGGCGCCGTGCGAGAGGCCGTCGAGCGCGCCGTGGCGTCGATGAACGAGATGTTCCACCGCGAGGGCGAGGCGACCGCGGCCGATCTCCGCGCGCGCGCCGAGCGCCTCGAAGCGCTGGGCGCCGAGGTGGCGGCGCGCGCCGACGCCACCAAGCCCGAGGCGCGGCGGCGCCTGCGCGAGCGCCTGCTCCGCGTGCTCACCGACGCGGACATCCCCGTGGAGGGCGCGCGGATCGAGGCCGAGATCGTGCTCCTCACGGAGCGGGGCGACATCGCCGAAGAGCTCTCCCGCCTCGCGAGCCACCTCGTCGAGCTCGGCCGCATGCTCGGGGGCGACCAGCCCGAGCCCGTGGGCCGCAAGCTCGATTTCCTGCTCCAGGAGATGATGCGCGAGGTCAACACCATCGGCTCCAAGGCCCAGGACGCGCAGATCTCCCAGCAGGTCGTGGCGATGAAGGTGGAGCTCGAGCGCCTGCGCGAGCAGGTGCAGAACATCGAATAGCGCGCCGCGCAGGAAATGCTGGGAGCCGGCGCCCCGATCCACTAAGCCCCCCGGGAGCTGTACATGGCCACCGACGCACCCACGGACGACTTCCTCCTCCTGCTCGTCTCGTCGCCGTCCGGCGCGGGGAAGACGACGCTCTGCAACCGCCTGCGCGGCGAGTTCCCCGACCTGCGCTTCTCCGTCTCCCACACGACGCGCAAGCCCCGCCCCACCGAGGTCGACGGCCGCGAGTACCACTTCGTCGACACGAAGACCTTCGAGGAGATGGTGCGGCTCGGCGCCTTCGCCGAGTGGGCCCGGGTGCACGACTACCTCTACGGGACGAGCCTCAAGGAGATCGAGCTCGCGAGGCACGGCGCGCGCGGCGTGCTCTTCGACATCGACTACCAGGGCGCCCGGCAGATCAAGGCGGCGATCCCCTCGGCGGTCGGCGTCTTCATCCTCCCGCCCTCGCTCGCCGAGCTCGAGCGGCGCCTGCGCGGACGCGGGACGGAAGACGAAGAGACGACGCGGAGGCGGCTCAAGAACGCCAAGGGCGAGATCGAGCACTACGGCATCTTCGACTACGTGATCGTCAACGACGAGATCAACCGCGCCTACGAGCAGCTCCGCGGGGTGGTCTTCGCCGAGCGCTGCCGGAGAGAGCGGCACGCCGGGCTGTGCGAGCAGATGCTCGTCGAAGGAAAGGTGAAAGCGTGATGGTTGCCTCCCACCCTGTGCTCGGCCTCATCGGCGGCAGCGGCCTCTACGACGTGGAGATGCTCGAAGCGCCCGAAGAGGTGCGCGTCGCGACCCCCTTCGGCGCCCCGAGCGACGCGATCATCCGCGGCAAGATGAAGGGCACCGACACCACGGTCCTCTTCCTCCCCCGCCACGGCCGCGGCCACCGTATCCCGCCCTCGGCCATCAACTACCGCGCGAACATCTGCGCCCTCAAGCTCCTCGGCGCGACGCACGTGCTCTCGGTGAGCGCCGTCGGATCGATGCGCGAGTCGATCGCGCCGGGCGATCTCGTGGTGGTCGATCAGTTCATCGATCTCACGAAGCGCCGCGTCTCCACCTTCTTCGGCGAGCGCGTCGCCGCCCACGTCTCCTTCGCCGATCCGGTGTGCCCCATCCTCGCGAACGCGGTGTACGAGGCCGCCAAGACCACCGACGCCACGGTCCACAAGGGCGGCACCTACGTGTGCATCGAGGGCCCGCAGTTCTCGACGCGCGCCGAGAGCCGCGTCTACCGGGGCTGGGGCGTCGAGGTCATCGGGATGACCAACATGCCCGAGGCGAAGCTGGCCCGCGAGGCCGAGCTGCCCTACGCGACGCTCGCCCTCTCGACCGACTACGACTGCTGGCACGAGACGGAGCAGGCCGTGCACGTCGAGGCAGTGATCGCGACCCTGCAACGTAACGTCGTTCACGCCAAGGAGGTCGCCCGGGCCCTCTGCCGGATGCTCCCCGATGTCTCGCAGAGCCCCGCGACCGGCGCCCTCAAGGGGGCGATCATGACCGCGCCGAGCGCCATCCCGGACGACGTCCGAACGGATCTCGACTGGCTGATCGGCCGGTACCTGCGCTGACCAGCCCCCTGCCGCGATCGCGCGCCCGCCGCCAGATCTCTCTTTTGCCGCGCGCCGAATCCCGCTAGAACGCGGCACCGTGAACCGAAGCGAGCCCATCCTCATCGTCGGCTCCATGGCCTTCGACGATCTCGAGCTGCCGACCGAGAACGCGAAGGACGTGGTCGGCGGATCCGCCACTTACTCGGCCTTCGCGGCCTCGGCCTTCGCGGAGGTGCGCGTCGTCGGCGTGGTGGGGGGAGACTTCCCCGCCTCGACGCTCGCCGCGATGAAGAACCGCGGCATCGACACCGAGGGCGTCGAGCATGCCGAGGGGCGCACATTCCGCTGGGCGGGGCGCTACGACACCGACCTCATCCACCGGACGACGCTCGACACGCAGCTCAACGTCTTCGCGAGCTTCAAGCCGAAGATCCCGCCGGCCTACCGGACGACGCCGATCGTCCTGCTCGGCAACATCCACCCGGCCCTGCAGATCGACGTGCTCGATCAGGTCGATCAGGTGAAGAAGCCGCGCCTCGTGGTGGCCGACACCATGAACTTCTGGATCTCCGGCGAGCCCAAGCTCGTCGACGCGATGCTCGCGCGCATCGACACCCTCGTCATCAACGACGAGGAGGCCCGCCAGCTCTCCGGCCAGTACAACATCCGGCGCGCCGCGCGGAACATCCTCGGCCGCGGCCCGAGCCGCCTCATCATCAAGCGCGGCGAGCACGGTGCCCTGCTCTTCGACGATCACGGCGTCTTCGCCGCCCCCGGCTTCCCGCTCGAGGACGTGATCGACCCCACCGGCGCGGGCGACTCCTTCGCCGGCGGCTTCGTCGGCTACCTCGCGGGGCAGGAGATCATCTCCCCGCTCGCCGTGCGACGCGCCATGATCTACGCGACGGCCACCGCGTCCTTCTGCGTCGAGGCCGTCGGCACCGCCAAGGTCGCCAAGATCTCCCGCGACGAGATCGAGGCGCGCGTGCGCGCGATCCGTGCGCTGTACGACTTCGGCGCGCACAGCATGTAACGAGATGCGACGCGCCCGCCGTGGAGCCGCCGGGGCCTCGCATGCGCGGCCCTCGCGCCGCGGATCACCGGGGTCGCTTCGCGGCGCAAAACGCGCTCCGTCCGAAAAAAGTCGGTAGGTGGATGAAGGTTCGGATGCTAGGGTAGCCCCGCTGAGCATCCTTTGTTGAAAGCCTAAAGTGTGCCGTAGGAGGTCTCCATGCGTCTGTCGAATGTGATTCTTGGTCTGACTCTAGGTGGGCTCGCCGCGACCTCGATGGTCGTCGGCTGCGGCGACTCGAGCTCCAGCACGAGCACCAGCACCACCAGCTCGAGCAGCAGCACGAGCTCCAGCTCGGGCGGCGACCCGTGCTCCCCCACCGACGCGGTGTGCACCAAGGTCAGCTCCGATTGCATCGCGCTCGAGGACTACAGCGCGTCGAAGACGCCCACCCTGCGCATGGCGCAGCTCACCATGACCAAGCCCGACGCGCTCGCCGGCGGCGGCGTGGTGCCCAAGGTCGTCGCCAACGCCGTGACGATGAACCTCCCCGCCTGCTTCCAGGAGGGCGGCGGCACCTTCTCGTGGCTGCTCCAGTTCGACCTCACGAGCGGCAAGCTCACCACGGGCGGCGCCAAGCCGGTGGACGACCCGACGGCCGGCTACAAGTTCGTCAACGAGATGATCTCGCAGGGCGGCAAGATGTTCAACGTCGCCCCGATCGTGCTCGACGCGCCCGTCGACGCCAGCGGCAACTTCGCCGCCGCCATGGGCGTCGACCTCCTCGTGCCGATCTTCCTCGACGCCGCCGCGACCCAGATCGTGCTCCTCCCCCTCAAGAAGGCCACGCTCAAGGGCACGCTCAGCAGCAACAACAACTGCATCGGCAAGTACAACTCCGACACCCTGTCGCAGGACAACAACTGCCTGCCCGACTCGACCCACCCGGCCTTCACGACGGGCGCCCAGCTCGACGGCTACATCACCCTCGAGGACGCCGACACCGTCGAGCTCACCACGCCGCCCGAGACGCTCTGCGTGCTCCTCTCCGGCGACGCCGACAAGTACGGCGACGGCAGCTCGCCGGTCAACAAGTGCAAGCGCACGAACGGCAAGATCGACTTCGGCGGCGACTGGTGCGACGCCACCAACATGGCCGCCGACGCGAACTGCGCCGACGCCGTCAAGCTCGGCGGCGAGTTCGCCGCCAACGCGGTCAAGCTGAACCAGTAAGCGCTCGCCGCGCCGCACCTTCGCGCGGCGCGACGCACGACGAGAGGCCTCGCTCCCCCGGGAGCGGGGCCTCTTGCTTTTCGGGCGGGAGGCGCGCCGCATTCCTGCTCTTCCGTCGCCGCGATAGGCCTGAAAATCAGCAGATTTCTTGGCCCAGCGCGCAGAGCCTGCCCTTGCGGCACCCGCGCTTGATCCTGTAAGATCCCGCCGTTCCCGGCTTCTTTTCCCATCCGCCGTTTCTTCGGAGGTCTCTGCCATGCCTCGCCGTTCCCCCAAGAGGAAGCCCGCTCCGGCGCCTTCCCTGCTGAAGCATCTCATCGCCATCGTGGTCGTGCTCCTCGTCGCCGGCTGCGGAGGCGGGGGCTGCGGAGGTGGCTGCTCGAGCTGCGGCGGGGTCACCCCCCTCGCCGGCGGCTTCAACGTCGACAAGCGCATCGAGAACGCCGGCTCGGCCCGCGTCACGAGCGCGGGCCTCGACTTCATCGCCCAGAACCTCGGCACCCTCGCCAAGGGCCTGCTCGGCGGCATGGGCGGGGGCGGGACGATCAAGTTCGAGGTGCCGCAGAGCAGCGGCAACGCCGGCCCGCTCAGCTACACCCTCTGCCCGAACGGCTCCGACCCGAACGGCAACCCGGCCCTCTGCACCGCCGAGATCGACATCAGCAACGCCAAGCTGACGATCGATCCGCAGGCGCCCTACGACATCCACATCAAGGGCACCATCCCCATCCGCGTGCAGGACCTGCAGCTCCAGGCGAACCTCGCCATCTGCAAGCCGACGCTCAACATCGCCCTCAACGGCAACGGCGCGTGCCCCGGCGGCAACTTCGCCGACATCCCGCTCGACGTCGACATCGCCATCCACACCGACCAGAACCAGCAGCACACCGCGCGGTTCGGGTACTCGAAGATCGAGATCAACACGGTCATCAACGACAACGACGTGAAGGCCGCCCTCCAGAACGATCTGGAGATCTGCGGCAAGATGAGCTGCGACGCGCTCTGCTGCATCACCGACCCCTGCACCTGCGCCCTCGCCGCGGTGCTCGACATCCAGGCGATCAAGAACGCCGTCGTCGGCGCGATCATCCCGACGCTCAAGTCGACCCTCGCCGACCAGATCAGCCAGCAGCTCTGCCAGAAGTCGAACCCCGCGGTCGACCCGGCCTGCCCGACCGGCACCAACGACGTCGACGGCGTCTGTCGCTACGGCTCGGACTCGAACGCCGAATGCGCCTCGATCATGCTCGGCACCGACGGGCACATGAACCTCGGCGCGCTGCTCGCTTCCATCTCCCCCGGCACGACGGGCGGCCTCGACTTCCTCTTCGCCGCGGGCGGCCCCGGCAAGAGCACCCACAACCCGCCGAACTCCTGGGGCGACGTCGACCCGGTCGCGGCGGCGGACGGCAAGAAGGGCGTCACGCTGGGCCTCTTCGGCGGCGCCGAGCCCACCCCGCTCTCCAAGTGCATCCGCCTCTCCGATCTGGCGATCCCGAGCAACATCCCGATCCCGGACGAGCTGTTCCAGAACACCATCGCCGACTGGCCGGCCGATGTCCCCGGACCGCACCTCGGCTTCGCCCTCTCCGAGCGCTTCGCCAACTACGCGATGAGCAGCCTCTACAACAGCGGCCTGCTCTGCATCGGCGTCTCCAGCGAGAACGTCGGCCAGCTCAACAGCGGCCTGCTCAGCCTGCTCGCCAAGTCCTCGGCCGACCTCGGCATCCAGCGCGAGCCCCAGCAGGTGGCGATCGTCATCCGCCCGAGCACGCCGCCCGCCGTCACATTCGGCAACGGCACCGACCCCAAGGCCGACCCGCTGCTCCGGGTCAAGCTCAACCAGGCCGCGTTCGACTTCTACATCTTCTCGCTCGACCGCTTCGTCCGCTTCATGACCGCCACGTTCGACCTCGACGTGCCCGTCAACATCGCCGTCACGCCCGACGGCCTGCTCCCGCAGATCAAGAAGCTCGGCGTCACGAACGGCAAGGTGACGAACAGCGCGCTCATCCGCGAGAACCCCGATGAGGTCGCCGCCGCCCTCGGGAGCGTGATCGAGGGCTTCGCGGGCCAGGCCGTCGGCGCCGGTCTCAAGCCGGTCGACATCAACAGCTCCCTCTCCGGGCTCGGCCTCAAGCTCATCATCCCCGAGTCGGTCGAGGGCAAGGGCTCGCCGGGCCTGCGCAAGCTCACCAAGGACAGCGACAACTACCTCGGCCTCTTCGCCTCCTTCGGCCTCGCCGACGCGCAGCCCAAGGTCATCAGCGCCGACACCTCGGCCCGCCTCCTCCACAAGAACGTCGATCCGGAGGGCCTGAGCATCCACACGATGCGCGCCGACAACGCCCCGACCCTCGACCTGCGTCTCTCCTCGCAGCTCGACGACGGCACCCGCGCCATCGAGTACTCCTACCGCGTCGATCAGGGCTTCTGGCACCCCTTCACCCGCGAGCGCGACCTCACCGTCCGCGACGAGTGGCTGCGCGTCCAGGGCAAGCACGCGATCGAGGTCCGCGCCCGCGTGGTCGGCGACGCGATGAGCCTCGACCCGACCCCCGCCCGCGTCGAGGTGATCGTCGACGTCGACGCCCCGGTCATCACCCTCGGCAAGGTCGAGGCCGGCAAGGCCAAGCTCTCCGTGCGCGACCGGGTGAGCGAGGATCGCGCCATGGTCCGTGTGAAGCTCGACGACAACGCCTGGTCCGACTGGCAGATCGCCTCCTCGTTCCAGGATGTCGCCGTGGGCGACGCCACCACGCTCTTCATCGAGGCCAAGGACGAGGAGGGCAACATCGCGACGGCCCAGCAGGCCCTCATCCGCGGCCGCGCCGAGGCCGCCGCCGCGGGCTGCGGGTGCACCGTCGCCGGTGACGATCAAGCACCGCGCGGCATGGTCTGGCTGCTCGGCGCCGCGCTCGCCGGCATCGGCGCTCGCTTTTTCGGTCGCCGCAAGGCCGAGAAGCGGGCGCCCTCGCCCTCCACCGCGAAGGCCCGCCGCACGCTCGGCGCGGCGGCGCGCCCCCTCGCCTTCCCCGCGGTCACCCTCGCCCTCGCCTCCACCTGGGCGGGCTGCAACTGCGGCGTCGAGACCACCCCGGCCGGCACCAGCACGACCGGCGGCTGCGCCACCTGCCAGACGCTCGAGGCGGGCCTCATCGGCGCGTACACCTCGACCGCCGTCTCCGGCAGCACCATCTGGGTCGCGGGTTACTCCGAGGCCGACTGGAACAACGGCAACACCTACGGCGATCTCGTCGTCGGCAAGTGGAACGACAAGGACAAGAAGGTCGACTGGGAGCAGGTCGACGGCGTCCCCGAGGAGCCCAAGCCCGACCCGAAGTCGTACAACGTCGACGGCTTCCGCGGGGCCAGACCGAGCCCGGCGACGACGTCGGCATCTGGACGTCGCTCGCCATCGACAGCGCCGGCAACCCCGCCGTCGCCTACTACGACCGCACGAACCACGCGCTCAAGTTCGCCCAGTACGACGGCAAGGCGTGGGCGGTCTCGACGATCGAGGGCAAGGCCGGCGCCGACGTCGGTCGCTACGCCAAGCTGCTCAGCCAGAACGGCGGCTTCGTCGTGGCGTACCAGACCGTCGAGGCCGGCGGCGACAACGGCGCCGCCCTCTCCAAGGTGCGCGTCGCCACGAGCCCGACCGACAAGCCCGGGATGGTCGCGTGGACGTTCGAAGACGCCGCCGTTTCCAAGGACACCCCGTGCCGCGCCACGCTCTGCGCCGGCGGCACGACATGCCTCGCCGACACCAAGCGCTGCTCGGCCACGGTCGCCGGCTGCGATCCGGCGTGCGGCTCGGGCAACGCCTGCGTCGATCTCGGCAGCGGCCCGACCTGCGCCGCCGTCCTCGACGCCAACAAGATCGACGCCTACCCCGACGCGATCGGCGACTACATCAGCATGGCCGCCGATCCGAAGGGCGGCGTGGGCATCGCCTACTACGATCGCCCCGCGGGCAACCTGGTGATCGCCTCCAAGTCCGGCGGCGCCTGGGCCACGCAGATCGTCGACGGCGCCGACGCGCAGGGCAACGACACCGGCGACATGGGCATCGGCGCCTCGCTCTTCATCGACGCGAGCGGCACCTGGCACCTCTCCTACGTCGACGGCCTCACCGAGGGCGTGCGCTATGTGCAGGTGTCGAGCGGCAAGGTCTCTACCTCCGAGATCGTCGACGACGGCACGGGCATCGGCGACCAGCCCTTCGAGGACGGGCAGCACCTCGTCGGCGACGACTCGCACATCGCCGTCAGCCCGAGCGGCGAGGTGCGCATCACCTTCCAGGACTCGACCGCGGGCACGCTGCACTACGCGGTCGGCTCCGTCGGCGCCGACAAGCACACCTGGTCGGTGAAGATCATCCCGCAGGACGGCTTCGCCGGCGCCTTCTCGAGCATCGTCGAGGCGGACGGCAAGCTCCAGCTCGTCAACTGGTGGCGCAAGGGCGGCTCCGACGTGCTCGGCGACGTCGCCGTCGTCTCCCGTGAATCCTCGGCCGGCGCGGGGCGCACCACGGTTGCGCCCCGCCGTCTCCCTTCCCCTCGTGCTCGCGCTCACCGGCGCGATCGTGTTCGGGTGCGCGCAGAGCGCGCCCGAGGCCACCGAGCCCTGCGCGCGGGCGATCGACAAGCTCGAGAACGAGTGCGGATTCTCGGTGACCGGCGCCGACGCGGGCACCGAATTCAACTGCACCGGCTCGGCGGCCTGCGCGGCCGACTGCCTCTACGAGGCGAGCTGCGCGGACATCAAGAAGAACGCGCCCGCGTTCACCGGCTGCCTCGACGGTTGCAAGTAGCGCGGGGCCGCTCGCGGCTCCCGCGATCGATCACGCCGCGGCGATCTCCACCGCGCTCTCGACGGCGATCTCCCGCACGGCCGGGCCGCTCACGCGCGACCGCTCCTCCGCGACGAGCGCGAGCAGCTCTTCCTTGCTCGCCTGCCCGCTCTCCAGGAGCGCGCGCATGTAGCCGTCCACGTACCCGTGGGCGCGCGCGAGGCGCGGGTAGTTCTCGCCCTTCTCCCGGGCGATGAACACGTCGTGCAACAGAACCTTGAGCTCCGCGATCGGATCGGCCTTCGAGCGCATGGACGGGTCTCCTCGAGCCGCGGCGCCATGGCGAGGGCCGGCGTGGCCGCAGCGACACCCCGGCGATATCCGAGCCCACCGCACACGGCTGTCGGTCGCCGGAGGCGTGGTCTTCCCGCGAAAGCCATCGCAAAACGGGAGCTTTCGCCCTGCGGGTGGGCCTTGTGACGCCTGGGCCTTGACTTGGCACGCCGATTCGAACACTCCATGCCGAACGTCATGGATCAGTTCTCGGCACACCTCGATCGCGGGTGGGATCTCGTGCAGCGCGGCGACACGCGCGGAGCCGAGGCGTCTGCGCGGCGCGCCATCGAGCTGGACCCGAGCTCGCCCGAGGCCCACAACCTGCTCGGCTTCGTCGCCGCCCTCGAGGGCGACGGCGAAGAGGCGATCGAGGCCTACCGCCAGGCCATCGCCCTCGACGACACCTACCTCGAGGCCATGCTCAACGCAGCCGAGGTCTACATCCACCCCCTCGGCGACTACGACCAGGCGATCGAGATGTGCGATCAGGCCCTGGAGCTGGCCGAGGTCGACGAGGAGATCATCGACGCCCTGCTCCTCAAGCTCGACGCCCTGCTCGGCAAGGGCGACACCGAGCAGGCCGCCAAGGTGGTCGCGAAGATCCCCGCCGGCCCGTACGAGAACCCGAACCACACCTTCCTCGTCGGCCGCGCCTTCTACGAGATCGGCCACACGACCAAGGCCGCCGCCCTCATCGAGGACGCCGCCCAGAAAGACCTCCGCCACGCCGAGGCCCAGTACTACCTCGGCCTGATCCGCGACGAGAAGGGCGACGTCCGCGGGGCGACCACCGCCTTCCTCCGCTCGCGCGATCTCGACCTGGAGATGGGCATGCCCCCCTGGGCCCCCGGCCGCGAGGCCTTCGCCCAGCTCGCCGAGAAGGCCGTGCTCGGGCTGAACCCGGTCCTCCGCCGCTACGTCGACCGCGCCGACATCTACGTCACCGAGGTGCCGGGCATGGAGCTCGTGGCCGAGGGCGTCGACCCGCGCGCCCTCGTGCTCCTCGACGGCTTCCCGATGGAAGAGCACGAGCCCGAGCTCCTCGGCCCGCCCGAGCTCGGCTCCTGCGCCCGCGTGTTCGTCTACGCCCTCAACGTCTCCCGCCTCGCCGGGAACATCGAGGCCATCGAGCGCGAGATCACCCTCGCCCTCGAGCGGGAGATCACGGCCACCTTCCTCGAAGCCGAGCAGGCCGAGCGCCCCGATCACGAGCTGAACTGATCGCCACGGGCGTCGCGATCCCCGACCGCCCCGGGTTAAAACCCGGGGCAACGCTCCGAAAAAGCCGGCCTTCGCCGGCTTCGGTTTCGATTGCAGCACGCGTCTGCGCTGCAAGAGACACGATCGGCAAGCCCGCGAAGGCGGGCTTCCTTCGTGTAGCCCGGGGCTTTAGCCCCGGGTTACACCCCGAGCGGCGCACGAGCCCTCCTCAGTGCCAGACGCCGATCCCGAGCGAAAAGCTCTGGTAGCGCGGCGCGAGGTCGGCCGAGGTTTGCACTTTGTACGTCACCTGCGGGACGAGGCCCCACCAGGTGGTCTTGAACATCTTGAGGTCGGCGCCGAAGGTGAAATGCTGCCGGCCGACGGCCTTGTTCACCACCTTCTCGTCGAAGCGGCTCGGCTCGTAGTACGTCCCCACGCGGACGTGCACCCAGTCCGGGATCGGCTCGCCTTCGAGCCCGAAGCGCGGCGAGAAGTTCACCCCCGGCCCCGACGAGCCCACGATCCGCGCGCCCGCGCCCTCGCCCGGCTCCACCTGGCCGAGGAAGCCCTGGATGCTCACCCCGCGGTCCACCGCGCCCGTCACGAGCAGCGACGCCGTGAGGAGGATGTGCTCGCGCGGCCAGTTCCAGTAGCGGGCCTTGCGGTCCTTCGCGAGGCGCGTGGTCTCTCGCCGCTCGTCGCGAAAATCGCGGAGGAACGCGAGCGTATCCTGCTGGAGCAAGGTCTTCTCCCGGTCGGCGCGCGCCGCGGGATCGGCGATCTTCGCGAGCTCGGCCTCGCGCCTCGCGTTGCGCTCCTCCCGGCGCTTGCGGAACACCGCGAGGACCGCCTGCTCCTGCGCGTCCGGGTCGATCCACGCCGGGTTGAGCGGCCGCGGCCCCACCTGCACCGCCACCCCCACCTCGAGCTCCCACGGCAGCACCACGTGATCCGGCAGCGACAGCCCGCCCTCGATCCGCACCCCGTTCGCGCCGATCTGGCTGGTCTCACCGATCAGCGCGCCGCCGTCGACCGGCGCCCGGAAGGTCGCCCCGAGCCGGAACGACTGCCAGTCCGGCCGGATCAGCACGCCGATCTCCGGCGCGGCCCCGAACATCCCGAGCGTCCGGTCCGACTCGATGTTCAGGCTCACGAACCGCGCCCCGGCGCCCACCGTGAGCTGATCGCCGAAGAACCGCAGCCCGCCGAGCAGGTGGTACTTGCCGACGGTCACGTTGGTCGTCCGGCCCCCGGTGTCGGTCAGCGAGTAGCGCTGGAGCTCCCCGGAGAAGCCCGCCCCGAGCCGGCCGTACTGGATGACGCCGCCGATCGTCCCGTAGATGAAGTTCGAGTAGTCGAAATCGAACGAGCCCGAGTTGTCGAAATCGTTGTTCTGGAAGCCCAGGTTGAAGGGGATCGAGATCGAGGCCGCCCCGTCGATCTCGAAGGACGCGAAGCTCGTCGCCTCGCGCACCGCCGGGGCGGCCGCGTTGGTCACCATCCCGGAGATGCCCTCGGCCACGGCGGCGTAGGAGCCCGCCACGCCCGTCACCGTGATGGGCGCGAGCAGCGGCCCCTGGAAGAGATCGAGCGAGAAATGGTTGGTGGGGATGGTGCGGTCGTCCGCCCGGGCGGGGCTCGGCGCGGCGAGGGCGGCGCTCCCCCCGAGGGCCAGGGCGAGGGTCCGGGCGCGGAAAGCGGAGGTCGTAGAAAAAAAACCATCCATCGCCGTCTCGTCGCGCCCGCGTCCCGGTGATAGCACTCGCCCGAGCCCCGCGTCCCCGAAAGGATCCTGCCGTCCCCCATGACCAGCCGCGCGCCCAGCCCTGAAGGCGAGAGCCCGCCCGCAGCCAAGCCGGGGCGTTTGCCTCCCGGCCCGCGGCGGACGGGGCGGCGCATCGCCCAGGGCCTCTACTGGGGGCTGGTCGGCGCCATCTGCCTCGCGGCCGCGGCGCAGATCACGAGGCAGGTCCTCTTCGAGCCGGCCGCCGCGGCGCCCTACGCCACCTGCCGGGAGGGCCTGCTCGCGCTCTACCAGGCGGTCGATCGGGCCCGCCTGGCCGCGGCCGGCACCGACGGCGAGAACGACGCCCTCGCCCGCTTCCGCAGCGCCCTCCTGCCCGAATGGACATCCCGGGACGGCATCGCCGCCCGCTGCCAGGGCCAGAAGGCCCAAGAGGGCGCACTCGACGCCATCGAGCGGCTCCGCTATGCGGAGGAGCATGCCGTGCGCCGCGAGGCGGGAGAGCTTGCTCCCCTCCGGCGCCGCGTGCAGGGAATCGTCGAACGCGAGCTCCTGCCCAAGGCCACGCCCTAACCCCGCTACCCCATCCCCGCGGGCCCTCCCCACCACGCTTCGCCGGAGCCGCATCGCCGCCCCGGCCAACCCCGAGACAGACCACCACCGATGACGGACCTCACCCCTTCCCCGACCCCCGGAGCTCCCGGGACAGCCGAGCAGCTCCACCCGGACCTGCTCGCCCGCAGCACCTTCGACGTGCTGCCCCTCTCGCGCGAGCTGCGCGAGACCCTCGCCGAGATCGGCTACGTCCACCCCACGCCCGTGCAGCTCGCCGTGTGGGAGCCCGCGACGCGCGGCAAAGACGCCGTGGTGCAGGCCCGCACCGGCACCGGCAAGACGGCCGCGTTCGGCCTCCCCATCGTCGACCACGTCGTGCGCCGCTCGCTCCCGCAGGCCCAGGTGCTCTGCCTCTGCCCGACGCGTGAGCTCGCCCTCCAGGTCTCCCGCGAGATCGAGCGCCTCTCCAAGCGCAAGAACATCCAGACCCTCGCCGTCTACGGCGGCGCGCCGATGCCCCGGCAAATCGAGGCGATCGCCGCCGGCGCCCAGGTCATCGTCGGCACCCCCGGCCGCGTGCTCGATCACATCCGCCGCGGCACCCTCGACACCAAGCACATCCGCCTGCTCGTCCTCGACGAGTCCGACGAGATGCTCTCGATGGGCTTCGAGCGCGAGCTGACGGCCATCCTCGAGTCGCTCCCCAAGGAGCGGCAGACGCTGCTCTTCTCCGCCACCGTCCCGCCCGACATCGAGCGCATGGCGAAGAGCCGCCTCCGCGCCCCGGAGCTCATCACCCTCTCGGGCGATCACATCGGCGCGCTGGAGATCAACCACTTCGTCTACCTGGTCGCGACCGACAAGATCGGCGCGCTCATCCGCGTCATCGAGGTCGAGAACCCGGAGAGCGCCGTCGTCTTCTGCAACACCAAGGACGAGACGGAGCGCGTCGCGCAGGCCCTCTCCCGGCAGGGCTTCGACGCCGACTGGCTGAACGGCGATCTGCCCCAGGAGGCGCGCGAGAAGGTCATGGCCGCGACGCGCGAGGGCAAGCTGCGCTTCCTCGTCGCGACCGACGTCGCCGCGCGCGGCATCGACATCTCGCACCTCACCCACGTGATCAACCACGACTTCCCGCAGGACGCGGAGTCGTACGTGCACCGCACCGGCCGCACGGGCCGCGCCGGCCGCACGGGGACGGCCATCTCGCTCATCACCCCGCACGACGTGGGCGGGCTCTACCTCCTGCGGCTGACGTACAAGATCCGCCCCGTGGAGAAGCAGATCCCGACCGAGGGCGAGCTCAAGACGCGCGCCGAGGCCGACCTCGTCTCGCTGCTCGCCGAGGCCTTCCTCGCCGAGGCGCCCCACCCGGAGGACCTCGCCCTCGCGCGCCGCCTCCTGACGCACGATCGGGTCGATCAGATCCTCGCGGGCCTGCTCCGCGATCACCTCGGCGCCCGCCCCACGGCCTCGGAAGAAGCCGCGGCCGCCCGCCGCGCGACCACCCCGCCGCGCAAGCCTGCTCCGCCCAAGCCCGCCCCGACGCAGGCGCGCCCGCCGGCGCCCGCCGCGCCTCCGCGCCGGCACCCGCCGCGGCGCCTGCTCCTGCGCGCGCTCAGGCGCCCGCGCCGCGCTCCACGCTCCTGCGCCTGCTCCCGCGGCGCACCCGCTGCGCCCGCGCCCGCGGCGGCGCCGGCCCCCGCGGTGGCCGCGCCCGCGCCGGCCGCGCAGCCCCGGCGCCGGAAGCCTCCACCGCCGCCCCACGGCCCCCTCCGCGCCGTCGCGCCGGCGCCTCGCTTCACCGAGACCCGCGACGATCGCCGAGACCAGCGCTCGCGCCGCGACGACGAAGGACGCGGCCGGCGCCGCGACGGACGTCGCGGCCGGGCGAGCACACGCCGGTCACGGCCGCCGGAGAGCACGCACGGGGCGTCGCCGCCTCCCAGGGACAGGCGCCGCAGCGCCACGCGCCGATTTCGCCACCTGGCAGCCGCCCGAGGAAGAGGGCGACGATCAGCCGATCTTCGGCGACGATCACGCCGGCCTGCACCCGCGCGCGTCGAGCCGCAGGGCGGCCGTCGTGGCGGGCGTGACGATCGCGGGCCCGCGACGATCGCGGGCCCGCGACGATCGCGGGCCGCGCGCGACGATCGCGGGCCGCGCGATGATCGCGGGCCGCGCGACGACCGCGGAGGACGCGGACCTCGTGACGACCGCGGAGGACGCGGTCGCCGCCACGAAACGGCCCGCCGCCCGAGGAGCGCCGGAGCGCCAGGCGATCTGCGCCGAGCGCCGAGCCCGCCGCGCCGCTCCCCGACGTCGAGCTCGCGGAGATCTTCGTCAACGTCGGCCGCCGCGAGGAACGCCGCGCGCCTCGGACTTCCAGCGCCTGCTCACCGAGGGCGCGGGCATCGACAAGGCCTACGTCCGGCGCATCCGCGTCCGCGATCGCAACGCCTTCGTCAGCGTGCGCCGCGAGGATCTCGACAAGGCCCTCGCCGCCCTCACCGGCGTGACGATCGGCGGCAAGGTCGCGAGCGCCGAGCCGCGCGCGGCGCAGCAGGGCGACGCCGACGCGACGGACGACAAGGCGCCGCCGCCGCGCGAGGCGAGCAGGCCGCCGCGGCGACGGACGAGATGGAACGAGCCCCCTGCTCGATCTCTTGCCCGCAGTCAAGCCCCGATCGCTGCGGCCGCGGCCGCCGGTCGAGCCGGCCGCGGACTCCTCGGAAGAAGCCTCTCCGACGCCGAAGCGCTCATGATGGTGCGCTTGTCGCGCTAACCAAGCTCGTCGAGTGGTCGTATCACGGAGAGGCACATGCCTCGGAAACGCCCGACCCGATCGATCGCATCCTGCGTGAAGTGGATCGCGCGATCCAAGATCGCCTCGATCCCGAGAGGTCCTGCCGATGCTCGCCCGCCTGGCGCGCGCGGCCGAGCCGGAGAGCGACGCGTGGATCTACGCGCACCGCCGCACGGCCGAGCTCGGCGTGGAGCACGACCCGTGGCGCGCCGCGCTCTTCGCCCGGCACGCGTGCTCGCGCTGCGTCCGGACGACGACGGCGCGTGGGCCGTGCTCGGCCTCGCCCAGTCGCTGCTCGGCAACCACCGCTACGCCGCGCGCGCCTGCGAGCGCGCGCTCTCGCTCGCGCCCAACAACCCGTTCTACGCCCGCAACCTCGGGCACCTCTACGATATCGCCCTCGACCGGCCCGAGGCCGCGCTCCCTTCCTCGCGCGCGCCACGCTCGCCGAAGCGGGCGAGGCCGACATCGCCGCGAGCTACGCCCACGCCCTCGCCCGCTGCGGGAAGGTCGCCGCCGCCCGCCGCGTGCTCGGGCGCGCCATCCGCCGCGGCGCCACCGCCGATCAGATGGCCCTCTGGCGCTGGATCGACGCGGGCGCGCCGAGCACACCGGCCGCGCCGAGCCGGAAGGCCTCGCCGAGGCGAAGGCGAAGCCGCCGCGCAAGAAGGCGAAGCGCCGCCGCGCCTCGCAGCAGGGAGCGCCGCAGACGAGAGCCTGCCCCCGCCGAATCGGTGACTTTGCAACGATTGGCGCCCGCCGCTCCGAAAACGAGGCCCCATCCCGCTGCCCAGGTGGCTTTGGGCTTGTCATCGGCGCGTTCCGATCGCATCGCTTGGGCATGCGAACGTCTCCGCTCGCGCTCGTCCTCGTCTTGCCGCTGCTCGCCGCGCCGGCTGCCGCGCGGCCCGCGCCCGCGGCGCCGGGGCCGAAGCCCCTCTGCCCACCGCCGCGCCCGCGCCGAAGCCCCCCGCGCCCGCCGCCGCGCCGCTACCCGGGCGCCCCGCCGCCCCCGCCGCGCAGGCGACGCCGGGGACGCCGCCCACCGAGCCCCTCCCTGCCCAAGGTCGACGTGGAAGATCCGGCGCTCGGGCCCGTCGCGCCCGCGCCGCACATGCTCGGCGGCTGGAAAAGACGCGCTCTCGATGATCAACAGCCGGTCGATCGATCTGCTGATCGCCCAGCGAGACGTGCTCCGGAACAGGGGGCGCTTACCAGCAGGCGCTCTCCGGCGCCCTGCCCTTGATCACCGGCAACGCGACGATCTCGCAGAACCTCATCAGCTCCACCAACCCCTTCACCGGCGCCACGAACAACACGCCGGTCGCCACGACCCAAATCACCGCGAGCCAGCCGATCTTCGCGCTGCAGACCTGGTACAACGTCAAGACCGCCGACCTCAACACCCGGGCCGCCAAGCTCACCGTGGAGGACAAGCGGCGCCTCGTGCTGAGCCAGGTGGCGGCCCGCGATCATCAGCGTCTTCACCGCCGAGCGCATCGCCGAGATCAACCGCGTGAGCCTGCGCAACGCGCTCCAGCGCAGAGCCTCGCCGAGCGCAAGTCGCGCCTCGGCGACGGGACGGCCTGCCTCGACGTGCTGCGCGCCCAGCAGGACGCGACGACGACCCGCGCGACGCTCATCGCCGGCGACGAGTCGCTGCGCAAGGCGCGCGAGGTGCTCGGCCTCGCCCTCGGCGAGCATCCGACGGCTACGAGGTGCCGCCGACCATCTCGCTGAACGAGATGGCGCAGGCCATCTCCAGCACCTGCTCACCCGGGACGCTCGACCTTCCAGCGCGCCGACATCGCCGCCGCCCGCACCGCCGTGGACGCGGCTGAGCCGCGGCGTGACCGCCTCTCCGCCTCGCCTACATCCCGACCGCGCAGGTGTCCTCGACCACTCCAGGCCTCGGGCGACGCCGCTCCTCGAGCGGCAAGAACGTGGCCTGGTCGATCCGGAACCGCAGTCCCGATCTGGGACGGGAACCTGAAGGCCGGCGCCGTGCGCATCGCCCGCGCCAGCGGGGAACAGGCCGAGCTCAGCTCGACTCGCCCGCCGCGGCGCGACGCTCGACGTGCAGCAGGCGATGCGCGCCGTGTCCGTCGCCGAGCAGGCGCGCATCGTGTCGAGCAGAACCGCGATCTGGCGCGCGAGGCCGCCCGCCTCGCCGGCGCGCGCCGCCGCCGGCGCCGCGACGAGCTTCGATCTGGTCGACGCCGAGCCGCCAGGAGCGCGCCGCCGAGCTCGACCTGACGGTGAAAGGTTCAACCTCATCCAGGCGAAGGTCACCACGATGCTGACCACCGCCAACTGCACATGCCGGTTCGCGCGCTACGCGGCGCTCTCGCCGCGGAGCCACGCCGCGCCTCCCCCTTCCAGGTGGTGTCGACCACCGCCCGCGAGCTCCCCACGCCACCAGGAACAGCACCTCGCTCCCACCGGCCTCAGCAATCCATACGGCCACCAGGAACAGCACCGCGACCGGTAGGGAGCGGTGCTGTTGGCTGTGCTGATCTGCGGCGATGGCGGGAGGAAGCGCCGCTAGCTCACCCCATCGCCTCGATCCGCTCCCGGCACACCGCCTCCACCCAGCTCCGCAGCTCGCGCGCACGTGCGCGGCGATGCCCGTCGAGCTCCTCCCGCGTGATCATGAAGGTCGGATCGTAGCGAGCGTCCACGTATGCGCGCTTCAGCAGCTTGAACAACCGATCGTCCTCCGGCGTCCCTCGCGGAAACACATGGCGCAGCGACGGGTGCAGATCGCCGGCGCGCTTGCCGAGGTCTTCGAGGTTGTGGACCTTCGGCTTGTAGGCCGTGAGGACGAGGAGCACGCAGTGGTAGAGCCCGCTCGGTGGCCTGGTGGAGCTGGAACGCCGCTGATTTTGGTGGCGCCCTTGCCCAGACCGAACTCGAAGTACCCGTAGAACTCGTTCGCGCTTTCGAACCACTGGTCGAACCAGAGCTGAGCCTGCGCCTTCCGCTCGGCCAGCGTCCGCTCCTTCGCCTCCGCGAGTTGGAACTGCGCCCCGAGTCGTAGATCACGATCCTCGTTCTTGATGTCGCTGAAGTAAAACCCCTTCTCGAGCTGCCGTTCACGTCCTTGATGTCGTGCACGATGAGCGACAGGCTCGTCGGCCTCGTGATGCGCGCGCTCGGTCTCGATCTTCGACCAGAGGTCGAGCTTGTCGACCAGGGTCCGGCTCTTCACGATCACGAGCACGTCGAGGTCGCTGAAATAATCCCCGACCGGATCTCCACCCGGTCCCCGCGGGGCGTAGCTCCCGAAGAGGATGACATCTCGACCTTGGCCTCGGCGCGGATCAGCTCGCCGAGGGCGCGGACCTGCGCCTGCTTCTTGGCCGGGAGGTGATCGAGGTTGGTCTTCATCGAGCGGTGCGACGTTACCATGCGGCGAGCGCCGGACGGCAGGGAGTGAGGAGCCTCGCTACTTCGATGACGAGACCGGATGGATGGGACCCGCTCCCTTCCGGTCGCGGTTCGGAAGGTGTGCTCGTGAAGAGGGCGCGCTCCTGGAAGGAGCGCGCCTTATTTCATGCCGGCGCGGCTCCGTTCCCGGGGACAGGCGCTCCGTTGGTCACGGGCGGCGCCTCTGCCTTGGCGGCGCCGTTCGTGTCGCGAAGTGGATCCGCTTGTACTGCTTCGACGTCGGCCCGCACACGTCGCGCACCACGCGCTTCAGCTTCAGGTAGGCCTCGTAGGCGGGCCCGTAGGCCGCGGCGCGCGCCTTCCGCGCCTCGGTCAGCTCCTTGTTCGCCTCGATGGCCTCCATGATCTCCTTCATGGTCTCCGGCCCCTTCTTTCCGAAGGCCCCCTGCGCCAGCAGATCGGCCCAGGTCTCGCCGGCGTGATCGTCGATCACGCCGATGAGGTCCTCGATCGCGCTCATCTTGTCGGTGTCGGTGCGCTGCGACTTCGGCGTGTCGGGCAGGACGACGCCGGTCACGAAGGCGGCGGTCACGCTCAGGCCTCGCGGTAGGGCCCGTCGAGGGCGGCCGAGGGCCGCGGAGAGCTCGTGGTTCTCCTTCGCGAACGACGACTCGGCGGCGGTCACCGCGTCGTCGGCGAAGAGGTAGGTCTTCAAGAGCGGCGCGAGCACCTGCTGGTAGACGAGCACGACGCTCGTCTTCATCCCTGGCTCCTCGGCGATCTCCTCACAGCGGTGGAGGATGCGCGAGAACGGGCGTAGTCGATGGCTGCCATCTTCGGATCCTTTCTGGGGAAGTGAGCCCCGGAGAGACGGCGCTTCGCGCGCGGATGCAATCGCGGATCATCTTTTTTGAGGTGTGTTTGCGAGATCGGTAGGCACCTGTGCGACAGCGCGTCTCCATCGAGCAGCAGGTTGCTTTCTCCCGCGCAACGGCTTGCCCTCGGCGAGCAACGCAGCGCCTCCACACGCCGACGGACGATCACCTCGTGCTCGCGAGCCTGCTCCTCGGACGTCCGGGCACCGTCCACGGCCCACCCGCACAGGTCGACAATGCCGAGCAGGCCTCTGCCACGGACCGACGGAGCGTCTCCACGCAGCAACGGAGCACCCGCACGGACCGACGGACCATCTCCACACGCCGACGGAGCACCCGCACGGACCGACGGACCATCTCCACACAGCAACGGAGCACCCGCACGGACCGACGGACCATCTCCACACGCCGACGGAGCACCCGCACGGACCGACGGACCATCTCCACGCAGCAACGGAGCGCCCGCACGGACCCGACAGGCCATCCCCTCGGCCTGCGCTCCTCTCGCCTGCGGCGTTGCGCTTCAGCCCACCCCGGCGCGCCGCGCGTGATCGATCAGCGCGGGCGCCGCAGATCCGGTCGGGTCAGCGGTGCCATGTGACCGGCGCCTGCGATCTCCACGAAGGTCGCGTGCGGGTTTCTCGGTGGAGCGCCTGCGCCATCGCGCGCGCGCCCCGCGTCGATCGCTCGCCCGTCGCGATCGTGCACGGCACCTCGGGGAACGGGCGCGCACCAAATCCTTCACATCGAAGAAGCAGGAGCGCACCTCCTGGTACATCTTTCCACGCCACGGCGCGGCTCTCCTCCTTCATACTCTCCGGCATCCGCGCCCAGGAGCCGGGGCGGTTCCAGTAGTCGATGAAGTGCTCCAGCCAGGCGTCCGTCCGCCCACGGCCTCGTCGTGCAGGAACCACGGGTGCTCGTCGAACGCCATCGCCTCGGCCACGGCAGCCGGGTCCGAGCCCGCGTCGAGCGCGAGCGCGCCGAAGAAGACCGGCTCGAAGGTGAAGAGGGACGCGAGGCGCGGGCCGAGGCGGTAGGCGAGATCGAGCGCCACGCTCGCGCCGTAGAGTGGGCGTAGAGGTGCACGCGCGTTCTCGCCGATCATCGCGAGCAGGTGCGGCCTCGTCGGCGGCGGTCACGCGCTGCCCGCGAAGGAGCGGGGCGAGCGGCGGGTAGCCGAGGTTCGGCAGGGCGAGCTTCCGGGTCATCCCGATCACCTCCGCAGGGACGGCGTCCCACATCGACGGCCGCGTCCCGGTCGAGTGGATGAAGACCGACAGCGTCTCTGCCTCGCTCATCGACCGCTCCTCATGAAGGCGGAGCTTGCCATGCAGGATGCCGGGACGCGACGGGATCCACCTCCCGGCTGTCCTTTTCCCGACTTTCCGTCGAGCTTTCGACGTCCACAGAGGCCCCCGGATCCGGTGCGCTGCTCTCACTTTTTCACGTGGAAATCGCGCGGGTTTTCCGTATCATCGCGCCACGGTGAGGGCTCGGCCGCGGTGACCGGGCCCCCTCGCCGCCCGTGCGTGCCGCGTTCCGGCAATTTCGAGGGGAGAGCATTCGATGGCCAATTATCCCCCTGGCGGCGGTTATCCCCCCGGCGGCGGCTTCCCACCGGCGGCGGCCCACGCCTGGTGGAGGGTATCCCCGGGCGGCGGATATCCCCCGGGCGGCAGACACCCGCAGGGCCCCGGCGGCTATCGGCAGGGCCCAGGCGGGGCCCGTGCCCGGACGGCCATGGGCGCTCCGCCCGGCCAGCCCGGCATGGGCGGCCCCGATGGGTGGCATGCCCGGACAGCCCGGCATGGGCGGCCCGCCGATGGGGAAGGCTATGCCCGGCCAGCCGGCATGGGCGGCCCCCGATGGGTGGCATGCCTGGCCAGCCCGGCATGGGCGGCCCGCCGATGGGGGGCATGCCCGGCCAGCCCGGCATGGGCGGCCCCCGATGGGTGGCATGCCCGGTCAGCCCGGCATGGGCGGCCCCCGATGGGTGGCATGCCCGGTCAGCCCGGCATGGGCGGCCCGCCGATGGGTGGCATGCGGTCAGCCCGGCATGGGCATGGGTGGCCCGCCGATGGGCGGGATGGGCCGGCCGCCGATGGGCATGGGCGGCATCTCCGGCCGGCCTCCGATGGGCATGCAGGCCTTCACCGGTCGCAGCCCGGGCCTCGGCGCGATGGGCGGCTTCAGCAGAAGTGCGGATGATCCTCACCGCGGTCGGCGTGGGTGTCCTCGCCATCGGCGGCGCCATCTGTCGGCATCTACTCGTACACGCACCGTCGCTGCACATGATCAACAACACCGGCAAGGACGGCGTCTCGATCTACATCGACCGGCAACGCGGTCGCGACGAACCTCAAGAACGCGCCGTCGAGTCGTGGCTCGCCTCGTCCTCGTCGAGCATCTCCTCGGGCAAGCACAAGATCGAGGCCAAGGACGCGAGCGGCAAGGTGATCGAGACGATCGCCGACATGGAGTTCAAGTCCGGCAGCAACGGCTATCTGTACTCGCCGATGCACGGCAAGAACGTGCTTCGTCGTCCAGGTCGATGTCTACGGCAAGACGGCCGGCGCCGGCGCCAAGGACATCCTGCTCGACAAGAACCGCAATTTCTGGGAGATGCCCGCCTCCATCGATCGCTGGTTCCAGGACACCCCGGACAGCGTCGAAACCGGCGAGGGGCAGACCTCGGCCGCAAGCGGGCCGTCCGCCGATTGCCCTGCAACGCTGGCTACGACCTCCGTGCTTAGCGCGATCCCATACCCTACCCATCGAGGCGCTTCCGAGTAGGCTCCGCGCCCCTATGGGGGCTCCACCAGAGCCTCTCCGGCGCCTGGGTCGCCGGCTCCGGCAAGATGAGCCTCCTCGTCAACCCGACGACGAGAGCGCCCCTCGCCCAGACCTCCACCGAAGGCCTCGACTTCCAGAAGGCCCTCGCCTTCGCCCGCGACGAGGCGGCCCGGCCCTGCGCGCGCTCACCTTCGCCGAGCGCGGCGGCTGCTCCGCGCCATGTCCCGCGCCATCCACGCGCAGCGCGACGCGCTCATCGAGGTGTGGCCATCAGGACGCCGGCAACACCCGCAGCGACGCCAAGTTCGACATCGACGCCTCAGGCACGCTCGCGTACTACGCCGACCTCGGCAAGCAGCTCGGCAATGAGCGCTTCCTCCTCGACGGCGAGCATCCAGCTCGGCCGCGCCCCGCTTCTTCAGGCAGCACGTGAGCTTGCCGCGTCACGGCGTGGCGGTGCACGTCAACGCCTTCAATTTCCCGGCCTGGGGCCTCGCGGAAAAAGCCGCGTGCGCGCTGCTCGCCGGCATGCCGGTCATCAGCAAGCCCGCGACGAGCAACGCTGCTCTCGTACCGGATCATGAAGCTCTTCACCGAGCAAAACCTGCTCCCGAAGGCCGCGCTCTCCCTTCGTGTGCGGCTCGCCGGGCGACCTGCTGGCTCACCTCACCGGGCAGGACGTGCTGGCCTTCACCGGGTCGAGCGACACCGGGCTGCCCTCCCGCACCATGCCGAACATCGCGGGCCGCTCGGTCCGGGTCAACGTCGAGGCCGACAGCCTGAACGCCGCCGTCCTCGGGCCCGACGCGGCGCCCGGCTCGAGACGTACAACCTCTTCCTCAAGGACGTGGTGCGCGACATGACCCAGAAGGCGGGGCAGAAGTGCACCGCCATCCGCCGCATCTTCGCGCCGAAGGACGTCGTCGATCAGGTGCGCGACGATCTCGTCGATCGCCTCAAGGAGCACAAGGTCGGCGACCCTTCGCTCGAAGGCGTCACCGTGGGCCCGCTCGCCACCGCAGCGCAGCTCCGCGACATCCGCGCCGGGATCGATCGGCTCGCGAGCAGTCGACCGCGGTGCTCGGCGGCAACGGCCCCTTCGAGAAGGCGGGCGTGCCCGAGGGCAAGGGCTACTTCGTCCGCCCACCCTCTTCGTCAACGCCTCGCCCGACACGGCGCGCGAGGTCCACCGCCACGAGGTCTTCGGCCTGCGCCACCCTGCTGCCGTTCGACGGCGCTTCCGCGCATGCGGTCGCCCAGATCCAGAAGGGCGAGGGCGGCCTCGTCTCCTCGGTCTACAGCGACGATCGCGCCTTCACGAGCGAGATGATCTTCGGCATCGGCCCCTTCCACGGGCGCCTCTTCCTCGCCAGCGAGAAGATCGCCGACCAGGCGCCCGGCCCCGGCACGGTGCTCCCCTCGATGATCCACGGCGGCCCGGGGCGCGCCGGCGCCGGCGAAGAGCTCGGCGGCGTGCGCGGCCTCGCCTTCTACTCGCAGCGCACGGCGCTCAGGGCTCGCGCCCGATCCTCGAGGCGATCCTCGGCTCGAAGAAGGCCTGAAGGGTGACGATAAAAGCGTCGAGAGGGCCGCGAAGCTAGGGAGGTCGACCGAGGAATCCTCAGCGATTTTGAGGGAGGCCGACCGACGATTCGCGGACCGAACAGCTTTTATCGCCGCCTCTTGAGCGCGTCCCTTACGGGTTCGCACAGCTCGCGTCGTCCTCCGACGCGAGATCCAGCGTCCACACCCCCTGATCGCCGCCGAGCGCGCGCCCCACGCCCACCACGTTGAGCGACGCGTTGAGGAGGATGGCCTTCGTCCCCTCGTCCTTCGTCCACTGCGGCAGCGTGCTCTTGCCGTCGGAGAAGCCGGCGGCGACCACCTCGGCCATGGCCACGCTCGTCCCGCAGCCGGGCTTGTAGCCGGCCGCGCAGGAGCGCGAGCGCGGCGTCGACCCGTCCTTTCCCTTGTCACTCAGGTAGCTCTCGTCCCGCATGTCGTCGCTGTGGGCCGACGCCGACACGTCGAGCGAGGCGCACACCTTCACCGGATCGGCGATCCCGGCGCCCTTGCGCAGATCGTTCAGCGCGAGGAGGAGCGCGTCTTCCTGATCGTCGAGCTTCGGGTCGCTCTTGCCGGCGATCGTCTGGGTGTCACCGGAGCAGGCGGTGAGGAAGGCGAGCATGCCGAGCAGAGGCGCGAGCAGGCGGGTGGTCGTTCGAGCTGCCATGCGTCGATCCTAGCGGATTTCGGCCCCCGGCGGGGCCGGCGCGAGACGCGGCCCATTTGCCCGCGCCCGGGCGCCCGCCATGCATTACGCTGTGGGCCTCATGACGGCGCAGGGCCTCATCGGTCGAACCCTCGGCGACCGGTTCACCATCACGAGCTTCATCGGCGAGGGGGCGATGGCGTCGGTCTACCGCGGCACCCAGGAGGCCGAGCCCCGAGACGTCGCGCTCAAGATCATGCACCCCCACCTGGTAGGGGACCCTACCTTCGTCGCGCGCTTCCGCCGCGAGGCCAAGGCCGCCGCGCAGATCCACCACCCGAGCACGGTGCAGATCATCGACTGCGGGGTCGACGGCGATCACGTGTACATCGCGATGGAGCTGCTCGCCGGGCAAGACCTCTTCGAGGCCCTGGTGCTCGAGCGGCGCTTCTCCGAGCAGCGCGCGGTGCGCATCGTCATGGAGGTGTGCGACGCGCTCATCGCCGCCCACGACAAGGGCATCGTCCACCGCGATCTCAAGCCCGAGAACATCATGCTCGTGGAGGACCCGACGCACCCCGACCGGGAGCGGGTCAAGGTGCTCGACTTCGGCATCGCCAAGATCCTCGATCGCGATCAGGCCCCGAGCTCCGACGGCGAGCCGCCGCAGAGCAACGCCCTCACCGTGGTCGGCATGGTCGTCGGCACGCCGGCGTACATGTCCCCCGAGCAGTGCCGCGGCGAGCCGATCGACGTGCGCAGCGACATCTACGCGTGCGGCATCCTGCTCTACCAGCTCACCACCGGCCGCGTCCCCTTCGGCGGCGACAACCCCCTCGAGCTGGCGCTCAAGCATGTGCGCGCGCCGCCGCCGCCGCCCCGGGGGCTCATCGCCGGCTACAGCGCCGAGCTCGAGGCGGTGATCCTCAAGGCCCTGAGCAAGTGGCCCGCCCAGCGCCAGCAGAACGCGCTCGAGCTGAAGAGCGAGCTCGCCCGCGCGCTCCCCTCCCTGTCCGCCGAGCCGCACCCGCCGCCCGCGGCCACCCCGGCCCCGGGCCCCGCGCAAGGCGTGATCCTCGGCGGCCCCGAGACGGAGCTGCGCACGCGATCGGCCCAGCAGCGCTTCGACCCGGACGCGGTGGCCTCCCTGCGCTCGTCGGAGGTGCCGCGCACGCCCCGGAGCGGCGTCGATCCGCGGGCCGCCGACACCCTGCCGGGCAACGTCCCGCTCGTGGTGCCGGCGCCGGTCATCCGCGAGTCCGAGCCCCCGGCCACCCGCCCGGTGAGCTCGCGCATCCCCGAGAGCGGCCCCGACTCGGCGGGCCTGCCCATCCACTACTTCGATCCCAAGCAGGCCATCGCGGCCGGCATCCTCCCGGCCCCCTCCGCGCCCACGCCGACGACGCGCCGCCGCCCGAGCGGCTCGAACATGCAGTGGATGACCGTCGCGCTCGCCCTCCTCATCGGCGTGGGCGTGGGCGTCGCCGCGTACCTGCTCTCCTCGCGCTGATCGCGCCTCATCAACCGAGGCCGCGCAGCTCCCGCGCCGGATCGGTCCCCGCGGCGCGCATCGCCGGCACGACGCCGGCGCCGAGCGCGGTCAGCAGCATCACCGCGGCCACCTCGATCCACGCCGGGATCGAGAGCACCGGCCGGATGGTGAAGCCCGCCGCCTGGTAGATCGGGTGCGCGACGAACCACCGGATGAGCCCGTACCCACCGAGCGATCCGAGCGCGACCCCGGAGAGCCCGACGAAGAGCGCTTCGAGCAGGAAGATCGCGAAGAGCTCCCCGCGATCGAGGCCGATCGACGAAAGCAGCCCGATCTCCCGCCGTCGCGCGTTCACCCGCAGGTAGAGCACCGCCCACACGGGGATCGCGACCCCCACCATCGCCATCGCGCTGGAGATGCCCCGCAGCACCCCGTTTCCCTTGACCGCGTTGTTCAGGAACGGCGAGTCGTCGAGCCACGCCACCGCCTCCACCTCCGGCAGATCGCGCCCGATGCGCGCCGCCAGCGCCCGCGCCTCGGCCGGCCGATCCGAGTAGACGAGCACCATCGACGCGGCCCCCGGCTCCCTCGCTTCCCGCGCGAGGAAGGCGCGATCGACCACCACCACCTCGTCCGCGGTGAACACGCCGCGCATCAGCCCCGCGACCTCCATCCCGTACACCCCGAGCCCCACCGCCCGATCCTCCTGCTCCGGCGCCGTGTCCAGGATCACCCGCAGCTCGGCTCGATCGCGCACATGGAGGCGCAGGCGCGACGCGAGCGACGATCCGACCAGCATCCGCCCCTCGTCCCCGGCCCTCGGCTCCATGCCCTCCGGCTCACGGAAAGGCTTGCGCGGCGCCGCCCGATCGATCCCGAGCACCGGCGCCGAGAGCCACCTCCCCTCGTGCCCGATCGCCCCCGGCAGAAAGAGCAGCGGGACCGCCGCATGCACCTCGGGATACGCCGCCACCCTGCGCGCCAGCGCATCCCCATCGGCGAAGCGCGCCCCCACCTTCGGCCGCAGCCTCACATCCCCGCCGACGAGACCCCCTGCGCGATGAGCTCCGCCTCAACGTACCCGGCGAGGTTCGCTGCATTGGGAATCTGAAAGCTCATCCCCGCTGCCACCGCCCCCACCATCAACACCAGATCGAGCTTCCTCTGGACGAGCCCGCGAACCGCAAGAAACCCGAGGAGACCGAGGCGACCCACCCGGCAGAGCCTACACACATCCGTTGCCGTTGCCGTTGCCGTCGCCGTTGCCGATCCAACAGCTCGGGCTGCGCGAAGCGGGAGCGGGAGCGGGACGGGAGCGGGAGCGGGAGGCGGGAGCGGAGCGGAGCGGGAACGGAGCGGAGCAGGAGTGGGAGTGGGAGCAGGAGCGGGAGTGGGAACGGGAGTGGGAACGGGAGCGGGAGTGGGAGTGGGAGTGGGAGCGGGGCGGGAGTGGGTGGAGTTGACGGGGGTGCGCGGCGCCTCCATCCAGGAGGAGCGGAACGCCGCGCTCGGGAGGCCTCATGCAATCCTCGTTCGCTTCGCTTGCTCTCGCTGCCCTGCTCGCCTCGCTCGCGGGCTGCTCCAACCAGCCCGTGGACGGCGACTGGACCGGCACGTGGAAGGTCAGCCCGGCCGAGGGGGCCCTCACCGTCACCCTCACCCAGGAGGGCACCAACCTCGGCGGCAAGGTCAACGCCGCCGACTCCATGTGCTGGACCGACGGCGTCGTGGTTGGCACGCTCACCGGCGAAGACGTGCTCTTCGGCGTGCTGACGAGCAACGGCGCCGAGCTCAAGTTCGACGGCACCCTCTCCTCCGACGGCATGACCGGCACCTTCCTCGACAAGACCGGCTGCACCGGCCAGAGCGGCGACTGGACGCTGTCCCGCAAGTAGCGATTGGGCTTTCG
Organism: Byssovorax sp.; assembly: GCA_046351295.1. GTDB lineage: Bacteria > Myxococcota_A > Polyangia > Polyangiales > Polyangiaceae > JAXLYT01. Next base: position 34,268 of record JAXLYT010000029.1, on the reverse strand, counting down.
GCGCGCCGCCTCTTGCCGGACAGTACCCGCATGAAGGCGCCCGGCCGCCGCCTGCTCTCGATCCTCGCCTATCCCGCGGTGATGACGGGCGTCATGGCCCTCGCGCTCGCCGGCCTGCGCGCGGGCGTCTCCCCGCCCCTCGTCATCGTCCCTCTCCTCGCCGCGGTCGCGCTCATCGTCCTTCTGCTCGAGCTCGCCTTGCCCTACCGCGAGGCCTGGTCGCGCTCGCACGGCGACACCCTGGTCGATCTCGCCTTGAGCGTGCTCGGCATGGCCTCCTCCGAGCCCACCCGCCTCTTGCTCGCGGCGATCCTCGCCGCCCCGACCCACCTCCTCGCGAGCGCCGTCGGCGCATCCCCCTGGCCCACACGCTGGCCCCTCCTCGCCCAGCTCGCCCTGGCCCTCGTGCTGAGCGAATTCGGCGTCTACTGGATCCACCGCCTCCAGCACCGGGGCGGCCTGCTCTGGCGCCTCCACGCCGTCCACCACAGCGCGCCGCGCCTCTACTGGCTGAACAACGGCCGGAACCACCCGCTCGACGTGATCGTGACGATCCTCGCGATGATGGCGCCCCTCGTCCTCCTCGGCGCGGGCCCCGACGTGATCACGTTACTCACCATCTTCGCCACCTCACACGCCTTCTTCCAGCACTCCAACACCGACCTCCACCTCGGCCCCCTCAACTGGATCCTGAGCGCCCCCGAGGTCCACCGATTCCACCACTCCCGCGCTCTCACCGAGTCCAACGCCAACTACGGCCAGACACTGCTCGTCTGGGACATCATTTTCCGCACACGCCACGTCCCCCGCGACACCGAGCCTCCGACGGATACCGGCCTCCACGATTCGCCGGACTTCCCGACCAGCCTGACAGGCCAGCTCGCCTCTCCCTTCCGCAGCGCGCTCTTTACATCTCGCGACCACGACTGATCCCACACAGAGCCGCTCGATGATTCGAGAGGTTTTTATTTAACGCAAAGACGCAAAGGCGCCAAGGCGCAAGAAGAGACCGAGATCCATCTCCGAGTCTTTTTGCGTCTTTGCGCCTTGGCGCCTTTGCGTTAAAAATGATCAAGAGGAGACGTCGACCCAGGCACATCACCGCTCTGTTAAACATTGGCAACGGTAGTATACACTCAAACACATTGGCATCCGTACAATCCATTGCAAAATGTTGGCAACCGTTCGATTCGATCGATTGCGCTGTGAGTCATCGTTGACGACGCGCCGAGGGGCGGCTTGGTGTACAGTCGGGTGCGTGCAACCGCGGGTGACCCCCTGGCTCTTGCTCTTCGTCGCCGGGCAGGGCCTGCGCGGGAGCCCGCTTACCACGGGGCTCTTGGTCGCGGCGGTGGCGGCGGGGGTCGGGTTCCAGGTGCCCAACACGGCCAACCTCCTGGGGTACCGGAGCGAGCTCATCCGGCAGGGGGTCACCTCCGGCTTCGGGGACGTGCGCCTCCGCCCCCAGAAGGGCGAGCGCTTCCCCGATGGCGAGGCCACGGCGGCGCGAGCGCGCGGCGTCCCGGGCGTGCTCGCGGCCGTCCCCCTCCTCACGCTGGCCGGCGCGGTCGTCCATCGCGACCTGACCATGGTGACGCCGGTCCACGGCATCGACCCTGCCAGCGGGCCACGCCCCTTCCGGGTCACCGCGGGCCGCGCCCCCGAGGAGGGCGACGACGACGGGCTGCTCCTCGGCGTCGCCTGGGCCCGCAAGCTCGAGGTCAAGGTGGGTGACACGGTCGAGCTGCGCTTCCTCGTCACGACCTCGTCCACCGAGCGCACGCGCGACCTGCTCCGCGACGCCTGCATGCTCGGCGTGGTCGACTGCTCCCGGCCCGCGGAGACCGTCAAGGTCCACACCCGCACCATGGTCGTCCGCGGCCTCTGCACCGGCACCTTCAGCGCGTACGAGGCCCTCTACGTCAACCGCTCTCTCCTCGCCCGGGAGGTCGGCGAGGCCGGCTCGGCGAGCCTCGTCATGGTCTACGGCGACGACCACGAGCATGCCGACGCGCTCGCCGCCCGCGTCGCGGCCGCGGTGTCCGAGGCCCGGACCACGGCCTGGCGCGACGACAGCCAGTACCTGCGGGGCACCGTCGACTCGGTGGGGGCGCTCAGCGCGATCTCCTATGCGATGGTCGTGAGCGCGGTGACCATCCCCGTCTGGGCCCTGTTGTACATCAACGTGCTCTCCCGTCAACGCGAGGTCGGTTTGCTCGGCGCGCTCGGCTTCCGGCGGATCGAGATCTTCCTCGTCTTCTTTGCGCAGGCCCTCCTGGTCGGCCTCGCCGGGGTCGCCTGCGGCGTCGGGATCGCCTACCTGCTCATCCGCTTCTTCCAGGCGCACCCCATCTTCGCGTCGGAGGAGTTCGTGATCGTGCCCTTGCTCGACGCCGGCAATTTCATCCAGCCCGCGCTGATCATCCTGTTCACGACCCTGTGCGCCGGCGTCATCCCGGCCGTGCGCGCCTCGAAGATCGATCCGGGGCGCATCCTCCGGAGCATTCCATGAGCGACGGCGCGGTGCTCAGGGCGGAGGAGCTCGTGCGGCGGCACGGCGAGGTCGTGGCCGTGGCCGGCGCCTCGCTCGCGATCGCGCCGGGCGAGCCGGTCGCGCTGATGGGCCCGAGCGGCTGCGGCAAGACGAGCCTCCTCCAGATGCTCGGCCTCCTCGATCGCCCCTCGTCCGGGCGGGTGCTCCTCGGCGAGGTGGACGCGTGGTCGCTCGGCGGGAGCGGGCGGGCCGCGCTGCGCCTCGCGCAGATCGGCTTCGTGTTCCAGCAGAACAACCTCTTTGGCCACCTGAGCGCGCGCGAGAACGTGGCCTTGCCCGCGTGGCGCCTCGGGGGCGATCGCCAGGCCGCGCTCGCCGAGGCCGATCGCCTGCTCGAGCGCTTCGGCCTCGCGCGTCGCCGGGACGCGCGCGCCGCGCTCCTCTCCACGGGCGAATCGCAGCGCGTGGCCATCGCCCGCGCCCTCATCAACCGCCCGCGCCTCGTGCTCGCCGACGAGCCCACCGGGAGCCTCGACTCGGTCACCGCCCAGGCCGTGCTCACCGCGCTCGACGAGGTGTGCGCCGCGGGCAGCGCGCTGCTCCTCGTGACGCACGACGCCGCGGTGGCCGCGCGGATGCGCCGCACCCTGCGCATGCGCGACGGCGTGCTCGACGGCTGATCGTCGCGCTCAGGACCGGCGGAGCAGGCCCTCGATCTGCTCCTCGAGCGCGGCGAGATCGATCGGCTTGTGGAGGCGCGGGTTCTTCACCCGCTCGAGGAACGCGGCCACGGCCGGCATGAGCGGCGCACCGGTCATGAACACGAAGCGCGACGCGAGGTGCGGGCGCGCCTCGCGCACGCGGGCGTAGACGTCCATCCCCGTGATCCCGGGCATCAGGAGGTCGCACAGGATGACCTCGAAGGACTTGCCCCCGAGGAGCAGGTCGAGCCCCTCCTGACCATCGTTGACGACGGTGACGGTGTACCCCTCGCTCAAGACGGCCCGCAGCGCGGCGCCGAGCGCCCGCTCGTCGTCGATGATCAGGAGCCGGGGCGCGTCGCCGGGCGCAGGCGTCGAGCGGGGGACGGACAGGGGCGGAGGATCGCTGCTGTGCGGGACGACGAAGGGACGCGCGTCGCCGGCGGGGAGGATCACCCGGAAGGTCGTGCCCTTCCCCGGCGCGCTCTCCACCCGGATCTCGCCCCCGAGCGAGGCCACGATCCCCTGGCAGATCGAGAGCCCGAGGCCCGTGCCCATGCCCATCGGCTTGGTCGTGAAGAACGGCTCGAAGATCAGCTCTTGCAGCTCCGGGGGGATGCCCACGCCCGTGTCGCTGATCTCCACGAGCACCGTCCCGCCGGCGCCGGAGCGCACGGCCACGCGCACCTCGTTGAGGTCGGCCCCGCCGGGCGGCAGCGCCTGCGCGGCGTTGAGGATCAGGTTGAGGAAGAGCTGCCCGAGGCGCTCGGGGCTCGCCGCCACCGACGGCACCTCCTGGTACTCGCGCACGACGCGGGCCTTCGGCCGCAGCTCGCCGCCGAGGATGTTGAGGCACGAGTCGAGCACCATCCGCAGATCGGCCGGCCCGGCGCCGCCCTCGCGCGCCAGGCTCCGCATGTCGCGGGCGATCACCGCGACCCGATCGGTGCCCTCGCGTACGGCCTTCAGCATCTCGAGGATGCGCTCGCGCGCGCCCGCGTCCCCGATGAGCCCCGGCAGCTCGCGGGCGAGAAATCCGAGGTTCAGGAGCACGTACGCGAGCGGGTTGTTGATCTCGTGCGCAACGCCCGCGGCGACCACGCCGAGCGCGGCCATGCGCGCCGACTGCACGAGCTGCTCGTGGAGCCGCCGCCGCTCGGTGATGTCGCGCCCGAAGCTCAGCGCGGCCGGCGCGCCCTCGTACTCGATGGGGATGGCGAAGAACTCGCAGACGGCGGGCTTCCCGTCGGGGCGGCGCACGCGGTACTCCTGCGTCGTGCTCACCACCGCGCCGGCGTCCACGCGCGAGAGCCTCCCCGAGACGACCTGACGCTCGTCCTCGTGCACCATGTCGGCGAGCGACTTGCCCAGCACCTCCTCGACGGTCTCGTAGCCGGCGAGGCGCACGAAGGACGGGTTGGCGTAGAGCACCTTGCCCGCGCGCGAGACGCAGATGAGATCGGGCGCAGACTCGATGAGCTTCCGGAAGCGCGCCTCCGAGCGGCGGAGCGCGTCGTCGGCGCCCTTGCGCTCGCGGATATCGCGCAAGAACCCCACCATCACCTGCTTGCCCTGGCACGTCGCCGTGCTCACCGACAGCTCCACCGGCACCGTGTGGCCGTCCTTGTGCGGCAGATCGAGCTCGATCGATCGGGGGACAGCCTCGCCCTGCCGGCTGCGCCGGAAGAGCGAGTGGACCTCTTCGAGGTGCGCGGCGGACAGCACCTCGAGGCTCGACAGCGACCGGAACTCCTCGATCGTGTAGCCGAGGATCTCGGTGATGCTCTCGCCCACGTAGATCCGTTCCGGCGGCTGCACCGCGAAGTCGCCGAGCACGATCACGCAGATCCCCGCCTTGCCCGCGGCTTCGAGGATCGCGCCCGCGACCGCGGTCAGCGTCGGCTCGTCGAGCGGCCCTGTGGCGGTGGGTGACATCGGTGACCGATCGTACCACGGCGCGCCCGCTGGGGACGGCTGAAGACGTGATGCATCCGCGGGCTCCGCTGTTGCCGCGCTGTTCTCGGGCGGATAGCCTCTCCGCTCGCAACCTCCGCCCCGAGGCCCCATGACCACCGCCGCACCGCTCGCCCCCGCCCGCAGGCCCACGGATCACCTTTATTATTCGATGACCAAGAGCCTGTGTGGGACGTGCAAGAAGGCGGTGGACGCCAAGATCGTCTTCCGCGCCGGCAAGGTCTACTTCGACAAGTTCTGCCCCGAACATGGGCATCAGCAGTGCGTGGTCTCCAGCTCGGTGGAGTGGTACCTCGACGCGCTCTCCTTCGTCGCGCCGAGCACGCCGCCCGAGGGCGCGCGCAAGCCCGTCTCCGCCGGCTGCCCCTTCGACTGCGGCCCCTGCGCGTCGCACCAGCAGAAGGTCTACCTGCCCGTCATCCCGATCACCTCGGCGTGCAACCTCGACTGTCCCATCTGCTACACGGTCAACAAGAACGACGGCGCGCACATGCTCTCGAAGGAGCACTTCGCGGCGATGCTCCGGCACCTCACCGCGCACGGCAGCGAGACCGACATCATCAATTTCACCGGCGGCGAGCCGACCCTGCACCCCGAGCTCCCCGAGCTGCTGCGCATGAGCCGCGAGGCCGGCATCCGGCGGCTCACCATCTCCACCAACGGCCTCAAGCTCGCCCACGAAGACTACGTCGAGGTCATGGCCGCCGCGGACGCGCGCATCGTGCTCTCCCTGGACACGTTCGACGACGACGTTGACATGGCGCTCCTCGGCGCGACGACCGTGAAGACCAAGCTCAAGGTGCTCGACCTGCTCGAGAAGCACGACGTGACGACCACCATCCTGCCGGCCGTCGCCGCGGGGCTCAACGAGAAGGACCTCGGCCCGCTCTTCGATCTCGTCCTCGCCCGCCCCAACGTCTGCTCGCTCGAATTGCACACGCTCACCTTCACCGGGCAAGGCGGCGTCGGCTTCTCGCGCGCGGCCCGCATCACCACGCCCGATCTCATCGCGCGCCTCGTCGAGCACTCCGGCGGCAAGCTCGACGCGCAGAGCTTCGTGCCCTCGCCCCTCGCCCACCCCCACTGCTACTCCATCTGCTACATCCTGATGCTCGACGGCGGCGGGTACGTGCCCTTCACGCGCTTCATGTCCCGCGCCAAGCTCTTCGAGCTGCTCAGCGACTCGCTCTACATCCAGCCTCGCGAGCGGGTCGAGACGGTGCTGCGCGAGGCGATCGACGAGCTCTGGTCGAGCGACGCGGAGAGCCCGGAGTCGGAGTCGATCCTCGCCACGTTGAAGCGGCTCATCTCCTCGATGTTCCCGCCCGGCAAGCCCCTGCCCCTCGAGGCCCGGCAGAAGATCGCCGAGCGGACGATCAAGGCCGTCTACATCCACTCGCACATGGACGAGGAGAGCTTCGATGTCTCCCGGATCATGAAGTGCAGCGTGGGCGTCCCCGAGATCGACGGGAGCAACATCCCGACCTGCTCGTACAACGTGCTCTACCGCGAGAAGGACGCCCGCTTCGCCGATCGCGACATGCTCGCCCGGATGGCCGAGACCCGCCCGGCCCCACCCTACCAGGCGCCTCCGCCTCCTCCCCCCGAGTCCCCCGGCGCGCGCCGCCTCCCCCTCCTCCGGTGACCTCATGATGAAGCTCCCCCTCATCGAGCCCAAGCTCGTCACGCTGCCCGATGTCTCGCGCCGCGAGGTCTTCCACTCCTTCACCCGCGGCCTCTGCCCGACCTGCAAAAAGCCCGTCGACGGCGTGCGCATCCTTCGCGACGGCAAGGTCTTCATGCGCAAGCAGTGCCCCCAGCACGGTCAGTCCGAGGCGATGATCTCCGGCGACGCCGACTGGTTCCTCCGCTCGCTCACCTACATCAAAGAGGGCACCATCCCCCTCAAGCTCTCGACCAGCGTCGAGAAGGGCTGCCCGGACGACTGCGGTCTCTGCCCCGATCACGAGCAACATAGCTGTCTGCCGATCATCGAGATCACCAACCACTGCAATTTGGAGTGCCCCATCTGCATCGTGCAGAACCGGCACAACTACTCGATGACCAAAGAGGAGTTCGGGAAGATCCTCGACGGCCTCGTCGAGAAAGAGGGCAACCTGGAGACGATCAACCTCTCCGGCGGCGAGCCCACGCTCCACCCCCAGTTCCTCGAGTTCCTCGACATGGCTCGCGCAAAGAAGGAGATCTCCCGCGTCTCCATCTCCACGAACGGCCTCCGCGTCGCGACCGATTACGCCTTCTGCGAAGAGCTCGCGAAGCGCAAGGTCTATGTCAGCCTCCAGCTCGACGCGCTCTCGAACCCGGCTCTCCGCGTCCTGCGCGGCGCCGGCGATCAGAAGGCCGCCAAGGAAAAGGCCCTCTCCAACCTGGAGCGGGCCGGCGTGCGCACCACCATCGTCTCCACCCTCGCCAAGGGGGTGAACGATCAGCACATCGGCGACACGATCCGCCTCCTTTACGAGCGCGATTTCATCCTGTCGCTCACCTTCCAGCCCGCGGCGTACACCGGCTACGGCGGCGATCACTTCGCCCCGCACAACCCGATGGACGTGATCACCATCCCCGATGTGGTCCGGTGCGCCGAGGAGCAGTCCGGCGGCCTGCTCTCGAAGAACGATTTCCTCCCCCTGCCCTGCTCTCACCCGTCGTGTTTCGGGCTCACCTATCTGCTCAAGACGGAGAGCGGATATACCCCCTTCCCCCGCTTCATCGATCTCCACCACTACCTCGAGATCATCTCGAACCGCGGCACCATCCGCCCGGACGAAGACTTCGAGTCGGCCATCCGCGCCACCATCGACGAGATGTGGACCTCGGCCGGCCAGGTGCCCGACGGCGCGAAGATCCTCCGCAGCCTGAAGAAGGCCATTCACCAGATGTACCCGGAAGACCGGGCCCTCGCGCTCGAGGAGCGGCTCCACATCGGCGAGAGCCTGGTCAAGACCATCTTCATCCACGCGTTCATGGATGTGCACACCTTCGAGGTCGACCGGATCAAGAAGTGCTGCACCCACTACGCCATGCCCGACGGGCGGCTCATGCCCGGCTGCGCGTACAACCTGCTCTACCGCGATCGCGACAGCCGCTACACCGGGCCTGTCGGCGAGGCGCAGATCTGGGGCGCGTCCCCGGGCTCGAACCAGGGGAACGCATGACGAGCGCGCCGCTGCTCGCGGGCAAGCGCGCGCTCGTCACCGGCGGCTCGCGCGGGCTCGGGCGCGCGCTCTGCCGGGTGCTCGCCGAGGCGGGCGCGCGCGTGGCCTTCAGCTACTCCCGCGGCGACGAGGCCGCGCGCGAATCGCTCGCCGGCATCGAGGCCGCGGGCCGCGAGGGCAAGAGCTTCAAGGTCTCCGTGCTCGACGAGCCCGGCACCTCGGCCATGGTCAAATCGATCGAAGACGCCTGGGGCGCCGTCGACATCCTGATCAACAACGCCGCCGTCACGCAGAACCTCCCCCTCGCGCTGCTCGACGAGGAAGACTTCGATCACGTGATGGACATCAACGTCAAAGGCACGTACCTCACCTCCCGATCCGTCCTCCGGGGCATGATCCGCCGCAAATCGGGGGTGATCCTCAACATGGGCTCCCTCGCCGGCATGCGCGCGCTCGAGGCGCCCATCCACTACTGCACGAGCAAGGCCGCTATCGTCGGCATGACAGAGGCCATGTCCAAGGAGGTCGCCCGCCACGGCATCCGCGTGCTCTGCCTCGCCCCCGGCCTGCTCGAAGACGGCGTGGGCCGGAACCTCCCCGAGCACCGCCTCGCCGACTATCTCCGCCACTGCTCCCTCGGCCGCGTGGGCACCTTCGACGAGGTGGCGCGGTTCGCCGCCTTCCTCGTCAGCGATCGCAACAGCTACATGAACGGCGAGACCATCGTGATGGATGGAGGCGTATGAGCCGGCCGAAGATGGTCGTCATCGGCGGCTCCGGCACCCTCGGCCGCGTGGTCGCCCGCACCCTCGCGGCCGCCGGCGCCAGGGTCGGTCTCACCTATTTCCAGGGCGAGACCGTGGCGCGCGAGCTCTGCCAGAGCCTCGACGGCGCCGTGAGCCGGCGGCTCGATCTCACCCGCACCGACGACATCGCCGGCGCGCTCGACGATCTCTCCCGCGATCTCGGCGGGATCGACGGCGTGATCCACTGTGCCACGGTGGGAACGACCACGGCCGACGGCTCGTTCGACAAAGTAGAGACCACCACCTCGGGCGGCTGGGACCGCCTGATGAGCGTCAACGTCAAGAGCGCCTTCTTCACCGTGCAGCACGCCGTGACCCACCTGCCGAACGGGGGAAACATCGTGCTCGTCGGCTCGATCGACGGCGTGAAGAGCGTCCCCGCCCCCATCGCCTACGCCGCCTCCAAGGGCGCTCTGCGCGCGATGGTCACCGCCCTCGCGAAGGAGCTCGGCCCGAAGAACCTGCGCTTCAACGTGGTCGCCCCCGGCGTGCTCGAAGCCGGCGCATCGCACCTCTTGCCCGACGATCTGCGCGCCCAGTACCTCCGCCACTCGGGCAGCAAGCGCCTCGGTCGCCTACAAGAGGTGGCCGATCTCTGCGCCTTCTTGCTCCTCGAAAACACCTACGTCACGGGCCAGACCATCGTGGTCGACGGGGGGCTCTGACCATGGCGGGCGAAGGCTCCACCGGGCCGCACGGGATCGACGTCACCGGGGCGCCGCCCGGGGTTAAAACCCCGGGCTACACGAAGGAAGCCCGCCTTCGCGGGCTTGCGTCGGGGTCTCTGTTTGCCTCGAAGGAGCCGAATCGCCTTGCCGGTCTTTTGGCCCTCTGCTGTTTTGCGGCCCATGCCGCCTATCACATCTCCCGCCACGAGGCGCACGACCTTCTCTGGACGTGCAATTTTGCCTGTCTCGTGGTGGCGCTCTCCTGCCTCGCCAATTACCGCGATGGGGTCGCGGTCGGTGTGAGCTGGCTCTCCGTGGGTATCCCCCTCTGGATCCTCGATCTCTCCACGGGTGGAGAGTTCGTGCCCACCTCGGCGCTCACGCACCTGGGCGGCTATGCGGCGGGCATCTTCGCCATTCGCAAGCTCCGCTGGCCCCCTGGCATCTGGTGGAAGGCCACCGCGGCGCAGCTCACGCTGATCCTCGTCACTCGGCTCGTCACGCCGCCGAAGGCCAACGTCAACCTCGCCTTCTCCGTGTGGGGAGGCTGGGAGAAATACTTCCCCACCTTCGGCGCCTACTTCTTCCTCCTCTTTGCCGGCAGCCTCGTCGTCTACCTCGCCGTCGATCGCGCCGGAAGGAGACTCTTGCTCCAATGACCACCGCCTCCACCCACCCTCAGGTGCAGAGCTACGCGAAGCACGTCAATCCGGCCTTCGTGAAGCTGCTCGGCGCCTTCGGCTACGGGCGCGTCTTCGTCCGGGCCAAGGGCAATCGCATCTGGGATCACGAGGGCCGCGAGTACCTCGATTTCCTCGCCGCCTTCGGCGCCGTCAACCTGGGCCACAACCCCCCTCGCCTCCTCGAAAAAATGCGCGAGGCCCTCTCCGACGACGCGCCCAACCTGGTGCACGTCGGCCCCCAGGTCCACGCCGGAGACTACGCCGAGGCCCTCACCGCGCTCACCGGCCCGCTCTCCATGTGCCTTTACTCGTGCAGCGGCGGAGAGGCCGTCGAGGCCGGCCTCAAGCTCGCCCGCGCCGCGACGAAGCGCCCCGGCCTCGTGTACTGCAAAGGCGGCTTTCACGGCACGAACCTCGGCACCCTCTCGGTGATGGGCCACGAGCGCCTGCGCGCCCCCTTCGAGCCCCTCGTCCCCGACTGCCACGCCGTCCCCTTCGGCGACCTCGGCGCCCTCGAAAAAGAGCTCAAGACGCGCAAGATCGCCGCCTTCCTCGTCGAGCCCATCCAGGGCGAGGGCGGCGTCAACCTGCCTCCTCGCCACTACCTCCGCGACGCCCTCTCGCTCTGCCATCGCCACGGCGCCTTGCTCGTGCTCGACGAGGTGCAAACGGGCCTCGGGCGCACCGGGACCATGTTCGCCTACGAGACCGAGGAGATGGTGCCCGACGTGCTCGTGCTCGGAAAGGCCCTCGGCGGCTCGATGATCCCCATCTCCGCCACCCTCACCACCCCCGATCTCCACGAGCGCGCCTATGGCACCATGGAGAAATTCGATCTGCACGGCTCGACCTTCTCCGGCAACGCCCTCGCCTGCCGGACGGCGATGGCCACGCTCGCGCTGCTCCAGGAAGAGGGCCTCGTCGAGCGCAGCCGGCAAAAGGGCGAATTGCTCCTCGGGAGCCTGCGCGCGCGCCTCGCCGGGCACCCGCTCGTGCGCGACATCCGCGGCCGCGGCCTGCTCGTCGGGCTCGAGCTCGGCCCGACCGAGGGCGGTGGCCTCTTGAGCCGCTTCTTGCCCGGCGTGGTCGAGCAGATCTCGAAGCGCGTCTTCGGCCAGTGGCTGGCGGTGCGCCTGCTCGAACGAGGCATATTGGCCCAGCCCGCCTCGCAGCAATGGAACGTGCTCAAGCTGGAGCCGCCGCTCACCGTGACCGACGAAGAAATCGGCCAGGCGGTCGCGATCATCGGCGAGATCATGGACAAGTACCGGGAGATCGGCCCTCTGCTCAAGGACGCCGGGGAGCGCCTCGGCAAGCAAGCGATGGGAGGCTTTGCGTTCTGATGGAATGGTCCGTCCTCAAGAAAGACGCCGCCTTCACCAAGGGCCTCCTTCAAAAGAAGCCCTTCAGCGTGCTCATCCAGGTCACGAACCGCTGCAACATGGAGTGCAGCTTCTGCGACTTCTGGCCCAACGCCGCCCCCAGGAAAGAAGAGCTGACGGTCGCCGACTACGCCCGCGTGTCGAGAGAGCTCTCCGAGCTCGGCTGCTTCCTCGTCTCCATCGAGGGCGGCGAGCCCTTGATCCGCCCCGATCTCCTCGACATCATCAAGGTCTTCGGCAAGGACCATATCCCCGCCCTCTTCACGAACGGCTGGTACATCACCGCCGAGAAGGCCAGAGAGCTCTTCGCCGCGGGCCTCGTCCACGCGAGCGTCTCCATCGATTACCCGGACGCCGCCCGCCACGACAAGAAGCGAGGCCCCGCGGGCACCTTCGATCGCGCCTGGAGAGCCGTCGATCTGCTCCGCGACGCCGCGCCCCGCGGGGGCAAGCAGGTGCACGTGATCAGCGTGCTCATGGAGGACAACTGGCGGGACATCGAGCCTCTGCTCCAGCAGAGCAAGGATCACGGCGTCGGCCACCAGATCACCCTGCTCTCCATCTCCGGCTATCGACGGAACAAGCAAGGCCCCGACGCCATGCCCCCGCCCGAGGCGTCGGCCGCGCTCCTGAAGCTCTGGGAGAAGTACCCGCATGTCCGCTTCTTCCGCGAGTATTTCGAGCGCATGGAGGCCTTCCTCACCGAGGGCCCGATGCCGACCTGCCGGGCCGGCGCCCAGGGCTTCAACCTCGATCACGTGGGCAACATCTCCCCTTGCATCGAGAAGATCGATCACGCCGTGGGCAACGTGAAGACGGAGAGCATCGCAGTCCTCCACAAGCGCCTCGCCGAGCAGAAAGACGAGGTGAGCCGCTGCCAGGGCTGCTGGACGGCGTGCCGCGGCTTCCAGCAGTCGGCCGGCAACGGAGGCTCGGTGCGCGCGTTCCTCGACCTCGGCAGCCGGATGCGGACGAGCTGACGGACCATGCGCTACTTCCTCCTCGACCGCGTGACCGAGCTCGTCAAGGGCGAGCGGGCCCGCGGCCTCAAGAACGTGACCTTGACCGACGAGGTCCTCCACGATCACTTCCCCGACTATCCGGTGTTGCCCGGCGTGCTGGTGATCGAGGCCGCGGCGCAGCTCGCGGGCTTCCTCCTCGAGATGAGCGAGAACAAGCCCGGCGAGGCGCCGAGGCGCGCGGTCCTCGCGCAGATCCAGAAGGCCAAATTCTACAAGCCGGCCGAGCCGGGCGATCAGATCGTCCTCACCGCGACGATGGATAACGCGCTCCAGGCGGCCGCCCAGATCAACGTCGAGGCCACCATCCGGGAGGAGCGCTCGATGCGCGCGAGCCTCACCTTCATGCTCAAGAGCATCGACTCTCCCCGGGTGCACGAACAGCGAAGGAGCCTTTACCGCTTATGGACGCGCTCGCTCCGGTCCGGCGACGAGATCCTCCTGATCGTCCTCACCCGGCGCAGGGCATGTCGTGCTCTCCCGGCGAGGCCACGGCCGACCCGCTGCCCTGGCTCAAGACGCGGAAGAGCCTGGTCATGGGCGTGCAGGACGATCTGGCCGTCGTCGCCGCGGGCCGGGCGATCGCCTCCGCGGGCCTCTCTGCGCCGCTCGGCGAGCGCCGGGCTCTACGCTCGGCGTCGGCTACATCCTTTTCAGGAGCAGGACATCCGCCCCGTGCTCGCCGCCTCCCTCCCAGACGGGGCCTTTTCCATGGCCCGCTTCTCGACCGGCAGCGGTTACCAGAAGGCCATCCGCTCCTGACCTTCCGCTGCTTGCCCAACATGCCGGCCTATCATGTGTCGGTGTTCGACATCCAGGGGCCTTATCTCGGCTGACCTATCTGGGCCCGGACAGCTCCTCTCCGCGCTCGAAGAGGCCATCGCCGCCTCCGCGCCGGGAGGATCGGCGACCCTGGTGGGCGGCGTCTGCCTGCGGCTCCTCGTGGAGCACCATTTCCCGCCGCATCCTCCCGCCCGTCCCGGCCGACTGCCTGCGCGACGCGGGCGGTGCTCGTGCTGGAGACGGAGGCCGCGGCGCGCCCGGGAAGCGCCGATCCGCGGGGCGATCCGGGCCGTCGACGTGCGCCTGGCCGCTCGACGCTTCGCCGAGATGCCGCGCCACCACGAATCGTTGGACCTCCAAGGATCGACCGAGCGGCCGTAGGGCCCGGACGAGATCGAGCTCGGCCCGGCCTCCCTGCCGGCGGCGATCTCCGCGCTCGCCGCGGGATCGCGCGCGACGCACCTGCGCTATGCGCTCGAGGGGCGCGACGGGGTGAGCGGCGACGTCCGCGTGCAGCTCATGCCCGCGTGACGATCAGTCCTCGGCGAGCAGCGCGCCGAGCTCGGCCTGGCCCTCGGGGCCGACGCGCGCGGCCACCTTGGCGAAGAGCGCCAGCTCCTTGCCCGAGTGCTCGGAGTAGATCTCGTAAAGGCGCTTGAACAGGGCCGCGGCGAGATCGATCGTCCCCTGCGTCGGCGGGCGATCTTTGAGGGCGACGAGGCGGCTCGCCGCGCCGCAGATGCGATCGTGGGCGTCGATGAGGTCGAGGACCTCCGCGCCGAGATCGGGGGTGAGCCGCGTGACGAGGGCGAAGAGGCCCTCTTCCTCGCGGGCGAAGTGCTCGAAGAGGTCTTCGCTCAGGACGACGAGGGCCTGCACGATGTCGTCGGCCATGGGCTCGATCGGCGTCCCCAGGGCGGCGAGCGCCTCGATCTCGGCGTGGAGCGCGGCGATCTGCCGGCTGAGGTGGACGTGATCGTGCTCCAGCAGGGATAGCGGCGGGCGTGGCTCCACAGGACCACCATAGCACCTCGGCCGCCCATTCCCATCGGGCTCGGGAAGCGATTACCCTCGCCTCCGTGAGACACCGCGTCGCCGTCACCGGGATGGGCGTCGTCGCCCCGGGCGCCGGCTCTGCCCGAGAGCTCCGCGATCGCCTCCTCGCCGGCCTCTCGGGGGTCGGGCCGATCACCATCTTCGACCCGGCCTCGCTCCCCACCCGCATCGCCGGCGAGGCCCGCCTGCCCGCGCGCTTTCCCCTCCGCGACCGGAAGATCGCCTTCGCCCTCGAAGCGGCCCGCCAGGCCTGGGAGCAGGCCTCCGCGCCCGGCACCCGCCCGGCCGGCGACGACGCCTCCGCGAGCATGGGCGTGGGCCTCGAGCTCTTCGCGATGGAGGATCTGGTGCGCTCCGAGACCCCCGGTTTCGCCTTGCCGGATGGGCTCGAAGAGCGCCTCGGGTTCATGCAGACGCCCTCGGATCTCTGCGTGCACCTGATGGCCCGCGAATACGGCCTCGGCCGCCCGCCCGTGGTGCATGTCTCGGCGTGCGCCGCCGGCACCGACGCCGTGGGGAGCGCCGCCCGGATGATCGCCGAGGGCCGCCGCCGCTGGATGATGGCCGGGGGCACCGACTCGATGCTGAACCCCCTCGGCGTCGCCGGCTTCTGCGCGCTCAACGCCACCACGACGCGCAACGACGAGCCGGGGCGCGCCTCGCGCCCCTTCGACCGCACCCGCGACGGCTTCGTCATGGGCGAAGGCGCGGGCGTGCTCGTCCTCGAGCGGCTCGACGACGCCCTCGCCCGGGGCGCGCCCGTCCTCGCCGAGATCGCCGGGTATGGAAGCTCGTTCGACGCGCACGGGATCAGCGAGCCCCACCCGGAGGGGCGCGGCGCATACCAGGCCATGCAGCGGGCGCTCGACGACGCCGGGATCGACGCGGGGCAGATCGATTACGTCAACGCCCATGGAACGGGCACGCCCAAGAACGACCCGGCCGAAACGTTGGCCCTCAAACGATTGCTCGGCGACCGCGCGCAGGACGTGCCGGTGAGCTCCACCAAGTCGATGATCGGCCATTTGATCTCGGCGGCCGGCGCGGTCGAGGCGATCGCGTCGATCCTCTGCATGACCGAGGACATGGTCCACCCGACCATCAACCTCCACGAGCCCGATCCGGCCTGCGATCTCGACTATGTGCCCGGCAAAGCCAGGCCGCGCGCGCAGCGCTACGTGCTGTCGAGCTCCTTCGGCTTCGGCGGCCAGAACGCCTCCATCGTCATCCGAAACGGGAGGGACGCCCTTGCTGCTCGCTGAAAAGCGCGTGGTGGTCACCGGCGCGAGGCGCGGTATCGGGCGGGCGATCGCCCTCGCCGCGGCCCGCGACGGGGCCATCGTCGGGATCAACGTGCGCCGCGACGACGACGAGGCCCAGGCGCTCGCCGCGGAGATCCTCGCGGCCGGCGCGCCGGAGCCGGTGATCCTGCCCTTCGACGTCACCGACCCGGCGGCGATCGACGTCGCGATCGCAACGTTCACGGCGCGCCACGGGCACATCGACGGCTGGGTGAACAACGCCGCCGAGAACCGGCCGAGTCTCCTCGCCACCGCCGACGACGCCCGGATCCGCGCGCAGATCGAGACCAACCTGCTCGGCCCCATCTTCGCGACCCGCGCCGTGCTCCCGGTCATGATGGCGCGGCGCGCGGGGGTGATCCTCAACGTCAGCTCGGTCGCCGCCGTCCGCCCGGTGCGCGGGCAATCGATCTACGCGGCAACCAAGGGCGGGCTCGAAGCGTTCACCCGCGCCGTCGCCGTCGAGTACGGCAAGAAGGGCATCCGCGCGCTCTGCCTCCGCCCCGGCGCGGTCGACACCGCGATGCTCGCGGCGACGAAGGCCCTCGGCGAGGACGAGATCCTCGGGCGAATCCCGCTCAAGCGCATCGCGACGCCCGCGGAGATCGCGGACGTGGCGGTCTTCCTCCTCAGCGATCGCGCCCGCTACCTCACCGGCTCCGAGCACGCCGCCGACGGGGGTTACCTGGGGTCCTGACATGACCGAACGATCCGACGCAGAGAGGCTCCTCGCGCTCATGGCGAGCCGGCGGAGCATCCGCAGCTACCGCCCCGATCCACCGCCGAGGGCGCTCATCGAGCAGGTGCTCGAGGCGGCCATCCTCGCCCCCTCCGCGAGCAACAAGCAGCCGTGGCGCTTCCTGGTCGTACAAGACCGCGCGCTCGTCACCGCGCTCGCCGGGAGCGTGCGCGAGGCCGTCGCGCGCGTCGCCGCCCATGTGCCCGAGGAGAGCCGCGCCTCCTTCCTCGCCTACGGCGACTACTTCACCCGCTTCGAGGACGCCCCGGTGGTGATCGTCGCGATCCACCGGGGAATCCCGCTCCTGTCCAGCCTGGTCGACGCGGCCCTCGACGCCGATCTCCGCGATCGGATCGGCCGGATGGAGCGGGACAGCGGCCTGTGCGGCACCGCGATGGCGCTGCAAAATCTGCTGCTCATGGCCCACGCCCTCGGCCTCGGCGCCTCGGGGATGACAGGCCCGCTCCTCGCCGAGGACCGGATCAACGACGCTGCTCACCATCCCGGAGAGCTGGGGCGTGGCGGCGCTCATCCCCTCGGGTTCCCCGACGAAACCCCGGCGCCCACCGAGCGCAGAATCGCTCACGCCAAGACGGTAAGGTGGCTCCCATGACGAGCACGCCGGAGGCCTCCCCGCTCCGCCCCCATGTCTTCGCGACCGTGCAGCTGCGTGGCCGGGGGCACTGCCGTCCCGCCCGACGAGATCGCCCTCGACAGCCGCCTGATCGACGACCTCGGCGCCGACTCGCTCGACTTCGTGGACATCATCTTCATGCTCGATCGCGAGCTCGACATCCGCGTCCGCGAGACGGAGCTCAACTTCGTGACGCGGCTGGATTTCTCGTCCCCCGAGGTGATGAAGAACGGCTTCCTGACCCGCGAGGTGGTCGATCGGATCGCCACCTGGGTGCCGGCGATGGCCGCGATCGACGACAAGGACAAGGTGACGCCGCGGGTGCTCTTCTCGACGATCACCATCGGGCCGCTGTGCATCGTGGCCGAGCGCCGCCTCGCCGAAGGCGAGGCGCGACGCCGCCGCCGTCGCGGGCTGACCCGGACGGGACGGCGGCGCGAAGGTGAAGCGCCTCCTCAGAACAGGGCGGTGATCGGCGTCTTCGTCGGCGAGGTACTTGTTGTCGACCTGCCGACCACGCGGCGGAGCGGATCGGTGTCGCTCGCGGCCGTGAGCAGGTCCTTGTAGGTCACCTGCTTGCCGGAGAGGCTGGCTCAAAAACCGCCCGAGCGCGTAGCCGAAGTGCCACGCAGGCGCCTCGGGCCGTTGGTGATGAGCTCCAGGTTGGCGGTGCCGCCGCTCTTCGAAGTAGTCCTTCTCGTAGTAGTTGTACGAGACGCACCCGTCGATGAAGAGGATCTGGTAGCTCGACGAGAGGGAAATCGCTCGCCGAGAAGCGGCTCGGATCGAGCGGGCCATAGCCGATGTACGAGTAGCCGTTGTACACGAAGACATCGCTCGTCGATCCCGCGCTTGTGCGGCGTCGAGTCGCCCTCGGCGCCGAAGTAGGTCTGGGATGTAGGCATCGCGTCCTTCGTCCGTCCGGAGCTGCCGACCTTGACCTTGATCGGCGCCTCAGCGTCACCCAGTGGCGGATGATCTTGTCGCCCACGGCCTTCTTGAGCGCGCACGATCGGACGTGTAAAGCCGCTCGGGAGCTTGCCGTCGAGGCCCCAGGCGAGGATGTCGTAGATGGTGACGTTGTTCACGGTCTTGCCGTTCGCCGTGAACGTCGAGAGATCGGCCGCGGGCTCGACCTTGGTGACCTTGTACTTGGGCCCGCTCTTCATCGTCTCGCGCAGCTCGTCGAGCCACTCGGGGTAGGCCGAATCCTCGATCTCGCCGTTCGGGTGCTCGTGATCGAGGAAGCCGTTGACGAGGCCGATCACCACCTTGCCCGGCTCGACGCCGCCCGCGTAGAGCCGATCGTACTCGGGGTAGCTCTTCTTCTTGTTCGTCTTGTTCGGCCCGAGCGACACCGTGGTGGGCACGTACAGGCGGTTGACCTCGGCGAGCGAGACCTGCTTCGTGACATCGGTGAGCTTCTGGTTCTCGGCGTCGATCGCCTTCTGCTCCGCGGCGATCGCGTCCTGGCACTGCGAGAGCGACGCGTCGAAGACGTACCAGATCGAGTCCGAGAACTCCTGCGCCTCGTCGTCGTTCTCGGTGCACTCGGTGAGGATGCGGTCCGTCTGGCTCGTGTAGCTCGGGCTCATCACCGCCAGGGTGATGGCCGAGCGCTTCGACATGGAGACCGGGACGAGCGCGTCGTCGGTGTAGCGGTAGGTCACCTTCTGCATGGACTTCGTGGGCGCGTTCGCGCTCTTCGTGTCCACGACCGTGACCTTGGTCTTCTTGAAGCTCGACGTGTCCGTGATCTTGAGCTCGCGGTTGTTGACGCCGATCTCCGCGGTGCGCAGCGGGCCGAACATGGTCTTCGTCTGCTTCTGCACCGCCGCGAGGATCTCGCTGTCCGTGGCGGTCGCGCTCACGTACACGTACGCGTCGAACTGGAGCGACCGGGAGCGCGCGGTGACGCTCGTGAGGTCCTCCTCGTCGGCGGTCTGGGGCACCTCGCCGCCGCTGCAACCGGAGAGCGCGGCGAAGGCGATCGGGAGGAGGAGCGAGGCGGTGCGGAGGGAGAGGGCGCGCATGTTGTTCTCCAAGGCAGGTGGGTCGGCGGCGTTCGAGCCCGCGGCGGGCGTTCCGCAGCAACATCACACGGGTCGCTGCGCGTTGGCAACCCCGCGCTTACTTCGGCGCGACGCCGCTTACTTGATCGGCGCGACGCCGCTCACTTGGTCGGCACCACGCCGCAGTCGATGAAGACGAAGTTCGTCTCCACGCGGAAGTTCGACGCGCAGCAATTGCGCTCCGCGAAGAAGAAGTCGAAGGCGTAGACGCCGCCCGGGGAGAGCCCGAGGTCCACTGTGCCGGCGACGCCGCCCGGGATCGTCTCCGGGAGGCCGAGCGCGGGCTCCGGGTGGAGCTTGACGAGCTCGGTCCACTGGTCGTCGACGGTGATCTCCACGCGGCCGGTGTCGAGCGCGAGCTTGGCCTGGATCGGCACGTGGATACCGCCGAGGTTCACGGCGAGCCGATCGTTGATGTACACGAACACGTCGTCGTCGCCGCGGAAGGTGAAGACGTTGCCCGGATCGTACCGGAAGGTGGTGTGCAGCTCGTACGTGAAATGGAAGTTGCGCACCTTCTGGTCGTCGCTCTTGAACGGGCCCTTGTCCGGGTCGCCCGGCGCGGCGGCGAAGAGCTTGTCGTCGATCGGGAAGAAGAAGGCCGTGTCATACGAGAAGGTGCCGCTCGCGCCGGCGACGAGCACCACGTCGAGCGGCGCGCTCTCGTTGACACCGGGAACATCCGAGAACCAGCGATCGAAGCTGTCCTTGCCGAGCGAGCTCGCCGTCTTGCCCGCCGGCGCATACACGGGCTTACGCTGGGGCCCGATGAGCGCGCCGAGGGGCCCGACGATCGCCGGATCCCACGGGCCGCACTCCTTGCCCGTCATGTCGACATAGCCGCTGTTGGTGCACTGGAAATCGCCCCCGGCGTGGAAGTCGCGCACGACGCCGGTGACCGTGGCGCCGCACCCTTCCGGGGCCTTGCCGCCGGTGCCGCTCACGTCGCCGCCGGTGCCGGTCGTGATGGTCAAGATGCTCCCCCCTTCGCCGCCGTGGCCGCCCGATCCGGTGGTCTTCGCGCTGTCGCCGCACGCGAGGAGGGCGAGCCCGAGGGCGCCCCCTGCGAAGATCCAAACCATTGCCTTCATGCCGCGCCTCCTGGGTCGAGCGAGGGTCACGTCACGGGCTCTGCAAAGGATACGCCTGCGCCCTTGCATGCGCGGACAGCGCGCTGCCGGGCGATGGTCGATGGTTCTTCGCGGATCCATCCCGAGGCGCGCTCGATCCAGCCAGGCTCCCCGGGGCCCCACACGCCTGGGCGGATCGGGGATTGGCCCCTGCCCCGCCCCCATGCTGCGCGACGTGTGCCAGGATACCGCCATGCTCGACGACGCTCACCTCGCCTTGATGCCCTCCGCCTCGCTGCGCGACGAGCTCGACGAGATCGCCACCAAGGACGCGCGCATCTCGAAGCTCGTGTTCGGGCGAGGCGGCGCGCCGGATTCTTCCGCGATCGTGACGCTCCCTGACAGGAAGGGGAACGTCACGTTCCAGATGGTGGAGGTCCCCGTCCCCGGCGTGGCCGGCAACCTCTACGCGGGCCAGCTCCCGGGCCGCGCAACGCCCGTCGCGGGGGAGCTCGACGCGCTCGTCGCGTTCGGCGTGCGTCACGTGTTCGGCCTCTTGCCGCGCATCGATCTGGACGATCTCTACCGCGTGCCGAAATACGTGGAAGAGGCACAGGCGCGGTTCGGCGACCGTTTTCGGCTGCTCGACGTCATCGACTACGAGGTCCCACCCGACGACGCCGCGCTCGACGACGCCGTGCGCGCCGCGGAGTCGGCCCTCGTCGCGGGAGACAAGGTGTACGTGCATTGCGGCGCGGGGTGCGGCCGGGCTGGGCTGTTCATCGGGTGCTTGCTCGCGCGCCGCGGAGAAGACCCCGTGTCTGCGATGATACGGTATCGGGCCATCCGGGGCTGCGGCGTGGAGACGCCGTCCCAGGCGGCGTATGTGGTGCGCTACGCGGCGGGTCTCGCCGCGTCTACCTGAACGTCGCGCGGTGAGAGGAAATCGCGCTACCGGGGCAGATCGCCCGATTCGAGCAAGCGCCCCGTGATCTCGAAGACCATGCGGCTCGACTCCATGCTCACCATGGCCTGGTTGCGCAGGGCCTCGATCATCACGGGGCTCGACCGACGCAGGAGGCGCGCCAGTCTGTCCACCTGCACGTCGGGGCGCGGCGTGTCCATCCACGACGGGCGCGGCCCGGGGTTCTTGATGTGGTTGATCACGTCGGCGTCGATGATCCCGCGCAGCAGCTTCGCCAGCCAGTACGGGATCGTCTGCACGAGATCCAGGCGCGACTCCTGGTGGTAGACCGCGATCGCGAGCCCACCCGCGCCCTGCGGGAGCTCGAGCGGATCAGGCAGGAGCTCCTTGCTGCGCCGGCGCCACCCCTCGAACACGGCGCCGCTCTCGATGGTGACGCTGACCTTCTCCATCTTCTTGTGGTTCAGGCCGTTGCGCGCGTCGATCGAGACGCCCGCGTCGGACGTCGACACGCTGTGCTCGTCGCCGCCGGCCCATGCAAACTCGGGGATCACGGCGTCGATCGGCGTCGCCCGGAAGAAGCGGTTGACGGTGCGATCGAAGGCCAGGGCGAGCACGGCGGGAGGCTGAGGTTGCCCGTCGAGCCCTCCGCCGACAGGGATGTACCACGCGGTCGCCGTCGCGTTTTCCTCGGGGACGTCGGTGAGCGAGACCTTCCTGTCCTCGGCGGTGAAGCCATCGAAGGCCGCTCCATCGGGGCGCGAGACGTTCCACATCGCGAACGCGAAGACCTCCTTGCCGCGAACGAAGGTCTCATCGGCGTTCTCGTACCATCCGGGCCCGGGCGACGGGACGAACCCGCGCTCTTCGAGGAGCTCGCCGGGGTTCTCGATCGACTCGCCATAATAGATCTCGTCACCGCCCACGTCCGCAGTGAAACTCGGGATCACCCGATATTCGATGGTCATGCTCATGTCTCGTTACCTCCCGCTCGCGGCGTGTCCTCGCGCCGCCGGCGCACGGAGGGCGACATTCGCAATCGCCGTTCCACCTCGAAAACGCGCATATCACAGGTCCCTCCCCCCGGCGGCCCACGAGCGCGCGCGGGCCGCGCGCGGGCCGCCCGCGGGCGCGCCCGCCTGCCGGGATCGATCGTCGGGTCACGCCGCGGGCCCCGCGGACCTCACCTGCGCGCTGAAGCCGACGGCATCTTCCAGATCGCCGAGCCCCCGTCGTCCGCCGAGGAGATCGCGCGCTCCCCGCGCGCCGCCACACAGCCGACGCGCCCGTGATGAGCCGCGGCGACCGAGCCACGAGTCTCGAGCGTCGTGGGATCGACAGCGCCGATATCGCCCGTCGCGGTGCCATAGAGCAGCGCCGTCGGGGTGAACGAGAGCGCGGAGACATCGGCGATTGACAGGGTGCGCGGGGGGCCGGAGCTCGCGAGATCATGAATCGCCACGGAGCCCTGGAGCGCCACGGCGAGGTGGGCGCCGTCGGTCGAGAGCGCGACCGCCTCCACGATGTACGGCACAGGGACGCTCCTGGAGAGCGACCCATCGCGCATGTCGAAGATCTCCACCGCGCTGTCGAGCGGCACCGCGAGGCGGCCTCCGGCGAGCGACATCTCGGGGTACTTGCCCGATTTCGCGCCACCCCAGCGGCCGTTCCGGTTGATGTGGGCGAAGCGCGTGTGGTCGCTGTCATGAAAGAGCGAGAGGACGCCGAGGGCCATGTTCATGAGCGCGACCACATGCCCGTCGTAGGCCAGGCGGTACCCCGTGGTCCCATCCGCGTCGGGGACGCTGTGCTTCTGCTTTCGACCGAGGTCCCAGAAATCGAGCCCGACGAGGGTGCCCACCGCGAGGTCGTTCGCGCTGCTGCCGAAGGCGACGGCGAGCGTGTAATCGTCGCTCCCGGCGAGACGCGGGAGGAGCTCGTCGCGCGAGAGATCCCAGAACGCGACGGGCTGGCTGGGGATGGCGAGGCGCTGCCCGTCCGGCGAGAGCGCGCAGCCGACGGCGAGGCCGGATTCGCCGAGGCCGACATCGCTGCGCTCGAGGCGCCGCTGGAGGACGAGGCGCGGGGGCTCGGCGGCGATCGGCGGCATCTCGACAGGCTTCGCCGGCGGAGGCGCGGCAGCGCTGGTGCAACCGAGGACGAGCGGCGCGAGCCAGGCGATCGTGCGGATGTGCATCCGGGCACCGTACACGATCGAGCCGGCGTTCACGTTCGCCGCGCAGGCCACCGACGAGCGGCGGCAATGGCGCTATCGCTTGCGCGCCCTGCGAGGCGACCTCACCGCGGGGGGCGCGGCCGAGCGGACCGCAGCCGAGGCGAGCACCTTCGCCCGCTGGAGCCATCCATCGAGCGTGGCCACATCCGTGCGGCCGAGGATACGCGCCCGGATCGCCTCACCGACCGGGAGCCCGCGCGCTTCGAGGACGGCCAGGACACCCGTCGGGCCGAGCTCCTGCGCTCACGTCAGACCGAGAGCGCACGATCACCAGATCGCGCAGGAGGTGGAGCGCGCCATGGGCGCGTTCGCGGGGCATGAAAACGCTTCGCGGAACGCCGGGAGGTTCGAGAGCGGGCCGTTGGTGCGGAATTTCCCCGGGGCGTGAGGGTCGGTGAGGAGCCACTGGCTCCGCAGATCAGGGCGGACGTTCTCGCACCAGGTCTGCGCGTAGGCGAGGAAGAAGACCTGCTCGGCGCTGAAGCCGTCGCCGCCGCGCTCGTCGCCGCTCCCGTCGAAGAGCGCGGCGTGGGCGAGGGTGACCCCGCCGAGATCGGCGATGTTCTCCCCGAGCGTGAGCGCCCCGTCGACGTGCTCGCCGGGCTGGGCCTCGAAGGCGTCGAACTGATCGACCAGGCACTGGGCCCGCGTCGAGAAGCTCTTCTCCACGGCCGGCGTCCACCAGTCGCGGAGCGTGCCGGTCCCGTCGAAGCGCCGGCCTCCGTCGTCGAAGCCGTGCGTCATCTCGTGGCCGAGGACGACGCCGAGCGCGCCGAAATTGGCGGCGTCCGGGCGATCAGCCACAAGGAACGGCGAGGTGAGCAGCGCCGCCGGGACGGTGAGATCGTTCGCGGCAGGCGAGTAGGCTGCGTTGACCGTCAGCGCCGTGAGGGACCACTCGCTGCGATCCACGGGCATGGTCAGGCGGGCCCGGCGGCGCGCGTTCGTGAAGGTCCGGAGGTTGCGGTGGTTGTCGAGGTACGAGCCGGGGTCGAGCGCGAGGCCCGCGAGGTCCGGGCCGGACGCCGGGTGGCCGATCTTGGCGACCATCGCGTCGAGCTTGGCGAGCGCCTCGCCCCGCGTGGGGTCGTCGAGCCACGCCGCGGCATGGAGGCGGGTCGCGAACGAGGCGCGCACCCGCTCGGCCGCGACGCGCGCGGTGACGCCGGCGCGCTCGTCGAAGTGACGCGCGACATAGGGGAGCGCCACGGCGTCCCCCAGCTCGTCGAGCGTGTCGTTCATGCAGGTGAACCAGCGCGGCGGCGCCTCCACCTGGCCGGTGAAAATGCCCCAGAAGGCGAGATCCTCGTCGAGGAAGGCCTGGTCGAGGGTGCTCGCGTAGTCCTGGAGGAGCTGCCAGCGGAGGTAGCTCTTGAGGTCGTCGATGGGCATCTTCTGGAAGAGCGCGTCGAGGGCCACGAGGTACGACGGGACGACCACGTCGATCTCGGCAGGAGAAGCGAACCCAGCCCGATCCCAGAAGGTCTTCCAGGGGAAGGCCGGCGCCATGGCGGTGACCTCCTCGGCCTTCATGAGGTGGTACAGGCTCGCAGGGTCACGGCGCTGGTCCCGCGGGAGCGCGGCCTCGGCGAGCGCCGTCTCCACGCGGATCGCCGCGGCCGCGTCGATGGGCGTGCCGCCGATCAGCGCGCTCATGGCGTTGATATGCGCCTCGTACTTCACGAGGACATCCTTCTGATCGGCGTCCAGGTAATAGGAGCGATCAGCGAGCTCGACGCCCCCTTGATCGAGGATGAGCACGCGCCGCGTGGCGTCGCCGGGATCGACCCCGACCGAGGCCCTGAAGAAGGATCCGGAGCCGATCTCCCGCTGATCGGCCACCTGGCGCGCGAGATCGTCGAGCGTGGCGATGCCGTCGATCTGCATGAGGATCGTCCGGAGGGTGTTGCGCTGGAAGCTGTTGTTCGGCGCGGCGAGGCAGCTCGCGTAGTAGTCGCCGATGAACGGAGCGTCGGGGTCGTCGTCGCTCCGGGCGCCCGCGGCGTCGTCCTCGAGGATGGCCCTGATGCGCGGGAGCGCCTCGTAATAAGGATCGTAGAACTTCGCCGCGAGGGCCGCGTCCGGGCCGACGGGGTGGCTCTTGACCCAGCCGCCGCATGCGAGCTGGTAGAAGTCGACGCAAGGGTCGGCCGTCCGATCGAGCGCGTCGAGATCGAGGCCGGAGGGCCCCAGATCTTCGTCACCGCCGCCGCAGCCGAGCGTGCAGACCATCGCCAGCGATGCGACCAACCCCAGCAGGTATTTCATGACTCTTTCCCCTCTCGTGCGCTGTCCTGGGGCCTAGAGAAAACCGGCAGCGTCGCCACGTCAAGCGGTTGCTCGGCCTCGATCCGTCGTGCTCCCGACGGAGATCATGGTCGGAGGTGCCCACCCCTCCCCTCGAGATGGCGTCATCCCCCGCTTTCCCGCGGAGCTCGCCCCTGCAGGCAAGGCTCGCTTCAGAAACAATCCAACCATCCCAACCCGCAGTCGAGCAGGCCCATCTTGAATTCCGTCTTGTCATCCGTGTTCACGGATTTGCACAGGGCTCCATCCAGACAGCCGACGAGAGCGTCACCGCTCTTGACTGCGCACTCGACGGGCATGTCGACGCACACTTTCTCGTCGCGCACGACCTCCGGCGGCATCGTGTCGTAGTCGCAGTACTCCGACGGCCACAAGCAGATCTGGCCGGGCCCGCAGGTGGCCGCTTCGCATTGCACCGGAGCTTGCGCGTCGCTCGGTCCTCCGGTGCCGCCGGGCACTTCGATGGCGGACGCGCAGCTCACGACGGACGCGGCGAGGATGGCCAGCATTCGCCCGAGGAATGCGCTTGGCCCTTGGGCTCTCGAAGACTCAGGTCCCACTTGCAAGTCCTCTGTGCGCTGTTCTCACCCGATCGCGGCCTCATCCGGCAGGATGATGGAGCTACCGCTTGCGCGCGCGACGGGCAGACCTCACCGCGGGAGGCGCAGGGGAGCGGACCACCGCCGCAGCCGAGGCGAGCACCTTCGCCCGCTGGAGCCATCCATCGAGCGTGGCCACATCCGTGCAACCGAGGATACGCGCCCGGATTGCCTCGCTCACGGGGAGGCCACGGGCTTCGAGGACGGCCAGGACACCCTTGGCCTCGCCCTCGGCACGGCCACGCGCCTCGCCTTCGGCCCGACCACGCGCCTCGCCCTCGGCGCGGCCCCGCGCCTCGCCGCGAGCCTCCCCACGCGCCTCGCCCTTCGCAAAAATCTCCTGGTACAGAACGCTTTCCATGAGCTTCTCCTCCGAAAGATACACCCGCATCACCCGCACCGGTACCTGTTCGGCCTCCGCGATGAACCACAGCACCGTCAGGTAGTCCGCCTTCTCCGACCGGCCGAGACCCGGCAGCGCCTCGATCGCCTCGCAGGCCGCCCGCACCGGCTCCTCCGCCGCTCCGTCGGCCGTCAGCGCCACCAGCGGCCAGAGCGCCGGTGGCCCCTCGGCGAGCAGCGCGCGGTAAGTCATGCCGCGCAGGTTGATGCGCTGGTAGACGCACTGCGAGCGGTCGGTCGAGCCCGGGCGTGCCTGCCCGAGCAAGCGGACGCGCTCTTCGTGGACGGGCTCGCGGCGCTTGCCGTAGAGGTCCCATACGAGCGAGATGACCCCCACTTTCTCGCGGCGCACGAGGCGGACCTGGGCTTCGGCGACGTCGATCTCCAGCTCTTCCCGGGCCTGGTTGCGGCGCTGGAACTCGATGTGACCGATGGCCGGCTCGCCGCCGAGCAGGATGCGGTAGGTACCGTCGACGTCGCGGCCGCGGGAGGGCAGATCGGTCGGGACGGGCTCGACGAGGGCAATGGTCGAATCGCCGAGACCAAAGCGGAGGAAATCCAGCGGGTCGCGATGGAGGAGGAATTTGAGGGACTGATCGAACGATTCCATGGGCTGGCTCCGCACGCTCGGGGGGCGAGCACGATGGGGATGCGATCGGCGCTGTCAAGAGGCGATGGCGGAGCAAGCACATCTCGTGAACGCGAGCGCGCGGGGGCTTGCGCACACCTCCTCGCGTTCTTCCAGAGACCCGAGGAAGAGAACGACGAATCGCGCTAGAAGATCGCAGGAGCCCCCGCCATGGATCCCGGCCTTCTCGCCTACCTCGACGACCCCGATAAGGCGCGCATCTTCATCCCGGCCGAAGACCAGGATCGCTGGGACGATGAAAACGATCACGGCGATCCGGTTATCGAGCGCTGGGCGCGCGGCCTCGGGGCATGGGGCCCGGCGATATGCGCCCGGGCGACCCTGGCGTGTGCGCAATTCCTCGAGAAAGCATGGGTCGCGGAGCTACCCGGCGACACGGTGGTGCCAGAGGCCCTCCGAGCGGCCACTTCGCCCTCCGCAACGGCACGACAGCAGGCGCTCGCCGCGCTCGAGGCCCGGGAGCGCACCGTCGGCTGGGCGCACCTCCACGACACGCTGCGGGCGGCGCGCTCGGCGATCCTCGCCGGCGAGCCCGGCCAGGCCCTCTATCAGGTCGAGCTCGCCGCGCTCTTCGCCTTCCGGGTCGTGAGCTGGTCGAGCTATCCCCTCTCGCGCGCCCACGCCCCGGGCGAGGCTGCGCTGTGGGCGGCCATCGAGGCCAACGCGAGCTTCGCCTCCGCGCTGGCCCTCCCCGACAACCCCGACCGCTGCCGCCAGATCACGAGGATCGCGGTGCGCGACGCCCTTGCGGGCAAGCCCGCGGCGGGCCGGCCGGCGCACGGCGTGTGAATAGCGCCGGGAAGCAGCGAGGACGACGCTATCGCTTGCGCGCCCGGCGGGGCGACATCACCGCAGGGGGTGCGGCCGAGCGCACCACAGCCGCGGCCGAGGCGAGCACCTTCGCCCGCTGGAGCCATCCATCGAGCGTGGCCACATCCGTGCAACCGAGGATACGCGCCCGGATCGCCTCGCTCACGGGGAGGCCACGGGCTTCGAGGACGGCCAGGACACCTTTGGCCTCGCCCTCGGCACGGCCACGCGCCTCGCCCTCGGCGCGGCCGCGCGCCTCACCCTTCGCAAAAATCTCCTGGTACAGGACGCTTTCCATCAGCTTCTCCTCCGAAAGATACACCCGCATCGCCCGCACCGGTACCTGTTCTGCCTCCGCGATGAACCACAGCACCGCCAGGTAGTCCGCCTTCTCGGAACGACCCAGCCCCGGCAGCGCCTCGATCGCCTCGCACGCCGCTCGCACCGGCTCCTCCGCTGCTCCGTCGGCTGTCAGCGCCACCAGCGGCCAGAGCGCCGGCGGGCACTCGGCGAGCAACGCGCGGTAACCCATGCCGCGGAGGTTGATGCGCTGGTAGACGCACTGCGAGCGGTCGGTCGAGCCCGGGCGTGCCTGCCCGAGCAAGCGGACGCGCTCCTCGTGGACGGGCTCGCGGCGCTTGCCATAGAGGTCCCATACGAGCGAGATGACCCCCACTTTCTCGCGGCGCACGAGGCGGACTTGGGCCTCGGCGACGTCGATCTCCAGCTCTTCCCGGGCCTGGTTGCGGCGCTGGAACTCGATGTGGCCAATGGCCGGCTCGCCGCCGAGCAGGATGCGGTAGGTGCCGTCGACGTCGCGGCCGCGGGAGGGCAGATCGGTCGGGACGGGCTCGACGAAGTGAGCGTCGAATCGCCGAGACCAAAGCGGAGGAAATCCAGCGGGTCGCGATGGAGGAGGAATTTGAGGGACTGATCGAACGATTCCATGGGCTGGCTCCGCACGCTCGGGGGGCGAGCACGATGGGGATGCGATCGGCGCTGTCAAGGTGCGCCGAATCGTTCTCCAGCCGCGGATGGATGGCGTGGGATGTGCCTTGTCCCCAGCCGGAGCGCGGTGCGGGCCGTGGAGGTCGAAGCCCTTTCTTTCCGGGCCGATCAACCGCGGCCAGGATTATCGATCAAGAACACCATTCGCGGGTTCTTCCGCTGCTCGGGGGCGCATGAGCGCGTTCGACCCTGAAGCCGACACCCACCTTGCCTGCGCCCGCCTGCACCTCCAAACCACCTCCCCCGCCGAGGCCCGCCCCCCTGTCACCAGGGCCCGCGCCGTCATCGAGGCCACCGGCTACCACTGCCGCGACGCCGAGCTCACCCGTCTCGAAGCCGCTTGCCCCAGGGGATGAGCCCTACCTGCCCCGAACTGGCGCGACGGCGTTGCGAGCGCGCGCAGCTCACCCCGAGCTGGAAGCCCCCGGCTCCTTCGCGCTCGCCTGCGCCTCCCGCGCCGAAGCCGGCGCGCCGCGCGCTACTCGTTCCAGCGGAACGCCAGCATCGCGATCGCGAACGCGCCGAGCGCCCAGCCGGCGAGCAGCGCCATCCCGGGCAGGAGCGGCGCCGGGTCCGTCTCTCCGAGCAGCACCACCGCGCGGATCAGGCGCACCATCTGGGTCGAGGGGAGCGCGGCGCTGATCGCGGGCAGCGGGCCGGG
Organism: Byssovorax sp.; assembly: GCA_046351295.1. Lineage (GTDB taxonomy): Bacteria > Myxococcota_A > Polyangia > Polyangiales > Polyangiaceae > JAXLYT01. The sequence continues at coordinate 4,113 of JAXLYT010000029.1, read as the reverse complement.
CAGCTCGGACACGGGGAAGAAGATCTCCGAGAAGAGCACGAGCGGTGTCGTCACGGCGTTGATCACGTCGACGATCAAGGCCTCGGTCTTGATCACGCAGGCGAGCGCGAAGCCCACGCCGAGGAAGGCGAGCAGGCCGAGCAGCGTGAAGACGAGCAGCCAGGCGGTCGCGCCGAGGGTGAGCGGCAGATCGAAGCAGAAGCGCGCGGCGGCGACGAGCACGATGAGCTGCACGAGGGAGAGGGCGGCGCGCGCGATGACCTGCGCGCCCACGAAGGTCGATCGCCGGAGCGGGGTCACGGAGAGCTTCTTCAGGAAGAGGCTTTGCCGGAAGCGGACCATCACGTAGCCCATCCCGAAGAGGCCGCTGATCAGGGCCGAGAAGGTGAGCAGGCCCGGGAAGAGGTAGTGCACGTAGCCCCAGCGCGGCACGTCGACGATCTCGACGGCGGGGGGCGCGGGGAGCGCGGAGGCGAGGCCGCGGGCGAAGAGCGCGTCGCGGGGGCCGACGAGCACGCGGAGCCCTGATCCGTCGCGCACCACCACCGCGCTCACCATGTGCGATCGGAGCTTGCCGAGCGCGCTCGTGCGGGCGAGGTCGCGCTCGACGCGCAGCTCGGGGAACTGCGCGAGCGAGCGCTCGGCGGCCTCGACCATGGGATCGGCGCCTGCGGAGACGACGGCGACCGGGCGCCGCTCGAACGGGTGCCCGTTCATGAACATCACGCCGAGCGCGAGCAGCAAGAGGAGCGGGAAGAGGAGGAAGAAGGCGGTGGAGCTGCGGTTCCGGAGCACGTCGAGGATCCGCAGCCGGACGAGGAGGAGGAAGGTCTTCACGGCGCGCGCTCCGCGGCCTCTCCGCCGGGCAGGAGGCGGAGCGAGCAGAAGTGGAAGAAGGCGTCCTCCACGCCGTGACCGCCGCGATCACCGCCGGGGACGGCGGCGACCAGTGTGTCACGTCGTCCCTCGGCGCGGACGCGGCCGTCCACCAGGAAGAGCAGGTAATCGCAGAGCGCGTCGGCCTCGCGCAGGTCGTGTGTGGTGAGCACGACCGTGCGCTCCTTGCCCATCTCGCGGAGCATGGCGCCGATCTGCTGCTTGTTCTCGGGGTCGAGGTGCGCCGTGGGCTCGTCGAGGAAGAGCAGCGCGGGGCGGTGCACGGCGGCGGTGGCGATGAAGAGGCGCTGCGCCTCGCCGCCCGACAGGCGCGTGACGGGCACATTCGCGCGGTGCCCGAGCGAGGCGCGGTGGAGGATCTCCTCCTCGCCGTTCGCCACGCCGTAGATGGCGGCGAAGAGCTCGGCATGCTCGCGGACGGTCACCCGATCGAGGAGCATCTCCCGCTGGAGGACGACGCCGACCCGGGCGCGGGGATAGGGCGCGATCGGCGCGCCGAAGAGCCGGACCTCCCCCTCGCTCGGCGACGCGAGGCCTTCGAGGATGTCGAGGAGGGTGGTCTTGCCCGCCCCGTTCGGCCCGAGGACGCCGATGATCTGCGGCCCCTCCAGGGTGAAGGTCAGATCCCGGAGCGCGACGACCTCACCGAACCGCTTGGAGAGCCCCCGGACGGCGATGATCTCTCGCATGCGCCCGCCACTCTAGTCCGGCCCGATTGCGAAGGGGCTGGAATTGTGTGCTCGCGGCTGACCCCGAGGACAGCCCCGAAGCCCGCGGCGAGGCGCGGCGAATTGCAAAGGATTGCCTGGTATTTCGAGGCGAATTTTGATTTCCTTGCGGGAGCTAGCGTTTCTTTTGCGAACCCGCTGGGAGCACCGCGACATGAAGATTTTGCTTCTACGGCTGAACTGGGCGCTCGTGGTGATGATGCTATGCGCGGGCCTCGGCCTCGCATTGACGAACTGCGGCTCCCCGCCGCCGAGCACCTCGGGAAGCACGACCGGCGGCACCACCACGACGGCCACCGGCACGCATACCGGCGGCGCGGGTGGGACGATGACCGGCACCGGAGGCAATGGCGGCGGCACCGGCGGGACGGCCGTGACGACCACCGGCAGCGGCGGCGCGGGCGGCGGCAAGGGCGGCGCGGGCGGCACCATGAGCGGCACCGGCGGCGCAGGCGGCGGGACGGGCGGCGCAGGCGGCGGGACGGGCGGCGCGGGCGGCGCAGGCGGCACCGGAGGATCGGGCCCCACCTGCGGCGACGGCGTGAAGAACGGGTCCGAGACCGACATCGATTGCGGCGGCCCCACCTGCGACAAGTGCGGGCTCGGCAAGGCATGCGGCGGCAACGCCGACTGCGCGAACAACTCGTGCTTGCTCGGCATCTGCCTCAACGTCCCCACCTGCAACGACGGCATCAAGAACGGCACCGAGAGCGACACCGATTGCGGCGGCGCGGTGTGCCCCAAGTGCATCAACGGCAAGACCTGCGGCTCCGGCGCCGATTGCTTGACGGCCAACTGCGCCAACGGCCAGTGCGCCCCGCCCCCGCCGACCTGCATGGATGGCGCGAAGAACGGCGGCGAGACCGATATCGACTGCGGCGGCCCCACCTGCCCCAAGTGCGCGAACGGCAAGGCCTGCTCGGCGGGCACCGATTGCCAGACCAACACCTGCGCGGCGGGCTTCTGTGCGCCCGCGCCGACCTGCAACGACGGCCTCAAGAACGGCGCCGAGAGCGACGTCGACTGCGGCGGCGCGGCCTGCCCCCAGTGCATCAACGGCAAGACCTGCGGCGCGAACGGCGACTGCCTGACGGGCAACTGCGCGGCCGGCGTCTGCGCCCCGGCGCCTCCCACGTGCAACGACGGGATCAAGAACGGGAACGAGACAGGCACGGACTGCGGCGGCCCCACCTGCCCGAAATGCCTCGTCGGCTTCGGCTGCCAGGTCGCCTCCGACTGCCTCTCCGCCAACTGCGTGGGCGGCGTGTGCATGCCGGCCATCTCCTGCTCGAACAACATCAAGGACGGCACCGAGACGGACGTCGATTGCGGCGGAAGCTGCGCGACCAAATGCGCCAACGGAAAGACCTGCGGCGTCGGCGCCGACTGCCAGAGCGGCAACTGCCAGGGCGGCGTCTGCGCGCCCCCCGCGCCCACCTGCGTGGACGGCCTCAAGAACGGCACCGAGACCGACGTGGACTGCGGCGGGGCGTCGTGCCCGAAGTGCATCAACGGGAAGACCTGCTCGGCCGGCGCCGATTGTTTGAGCGCAAACTGTGTCGGCGGCGTCTGCCTCGCGGCACCGACCTGCAATGACGGCCTCAAGAACGGCGCCGAGACCGACGTGGATTGCGGCGGCGCGACCTGCCCGAAGTGCGCCCAGGGCAAGACCTGCTCGGCCAACGGTGATTGTTTGAGCGCAAACTGTGTGGCCGGCGTGTGCGCCGCGCCGCCGCCGACGTGCAGCGACGGCATCAAGAACGGCGCCGAGACCGCGGTCGACTGCGGCGGGAACACCTGCCCGAAATGCCTGATCGGCTTCACCTGCCTCGTCAACGCCGACTGCCTCTCCGGCAACTGCTCGGGCGGCGTGTGCATGCCCGCGCCCACCTGCTCGGACGGCATCAAGAACGGCACCGAGACGGACGTCGATTGCGGCGGAAGCTGCGCGACGAAATGCGCCAACGGCAAGATCTGCGGCGCCAACGTCGATTGCCAGAGCGGCAACTGCTCGGGCGGCGTCTGCGCCCCGCCCGCCCCCACCTGCGTCGACGGGCTCAAGAACGGGAGCGAGACGGACGTCGACTGCGGCGGCGTGGTCTGCCCGAAGTGCGCGAACGGGAAGGTCTGCTCCGCCGGCACCGACTGCCAGAGCACCCTCTGCCAGGGCGGCTTCTGCACCGCGCTGCCCACGTGCAGTGACGGCGTCAAGAACGGCACCGAGACCGACATCGACTGCGGCGGCTCCTGCGCCACCAAGTGCGCCAACGGCAAGCTCTGCTCGGTCAACGCCGATTGCAGCAGCGCCAATTGCGCGGGCGGCGTCTGCGCGGCTCCGGCGGGGTCGTGCTCGGATGGCATCAAGAACGGCACCGAGACGTCGATCGACTGCGGCGGCACCTGCGCCACGAAGTGCCTGATCGGCAAGACCTGCCTGATCAACGCCGACTGCTTCGCCGGCAACTGCTACCTCGGCGTGTGCATGCCC
>JAXLYT010000028.1:0-128463 GCA_046351295.1 Byssovorax sp. | reverse complement strand
TGGCGTTTGCAGCTTCCCGCGAAGCTCGGAGCGGCGTAGCGAGCTGGTTCTGCGTGATGGATCTCTGTGACGTAATATTGCTCCCGCGAAGGAAGCGTCACGCCAAAGGGGAGGCGGGAGCTAGCTTGGCCGCACGGTGCTCGGCGGCCCCTCGTCGTCGCCCGTAGCGGGCCCCGGCGTCGCCGTAGGCGGCACCAACGCCAGCGGCCGCAGCGTCCCCGAGGCCTCGTCCAGCAAGCCGACGAGGCCCCGTTCCAGCTCGGCGATGCGACGCCGCTGCTCCGCCCGGGAGAAGAAGCGCGCCCCCTTCGGCCGGGTGGCATCCTCGGCCGCGGCCACCAGGTCGAGCAGCTTGCCCCGGAGCGCGTCGAGCCACGCCCGGCGCGCCCCCGGGTCCGCCATGTTGACGGGCCTCACCCGCGCCTCCGCTTCGCTCTGCGGCGCCGCTGGGTCGCGACCTCTTCGCAGACCGCCACCGAGGCGTTGAAGCCCCCCGCGTCGTTCATCTCCCGGCGGACGATGGCGAGCTCGTCCCCGTCCATCTCGATGCCCTGGAACACCCGCCGGCCACGCGCCCGCAGGAACGCGAGTTCCTCCGGGCGAAGGTCGAGGACGTTGAGGAAGACGACCCCGTTGCTCCCCACCGCAAGGTGAGCGCGGTCGATCTCCGAGACGATGCTGGTCTTGGTGGTCGTGTTCATGATGCCCTCTTGAGCGGCTGGGAGTTGTTGAGGATCGCTGCGCGGGCCGGCACGTGGGTCATCGGCACGATGAGCAGCCGGTCATGGTCGATCAGCGGGATCATCGGCGCGAGCCGCGGATCCTTGCCGATGGCGTCGCAGAGGAGGCTCACCGCGACGCCGTACTCGTTCGAGGTGATCTCGCCCCGGAGGAGCTGGGTGCGGAGCAACAACGCCACCGTCTGGGCCACGCCGGAGAGGCAGTACGCCTGGACCTCGGCGAGCTTCCCCTCGGCGATCATCGTGGCCACGTCAGCGCCGTGGACGTCCATCTTGCCGGGCATCCCGATGAGCCTCGCCGCGAGGTCGAGCGAGCAGTTCCGGGCGGCCCCGAAGTCGCTCAGGTAGTCCATCACGTCGAAGTGCCCCTCGGGGGTGTACCGATGGCGCACCGCCCGATCCTGGTAGTACCAGGCGAAGGAGAGGCCGTAGCGCAGGCAGCGCGCGGCGATCACCGGCAGGTCGAACCCCCGGCCGTTCCAGGTCACGACCGTCGTCGCGTGCCCCTGGCGGGCCTGGTTCTCCAGGAAGGTGGTGAGCGCGCCGAGCGCGGCCTGCTCGTTCTTCCCCTCACCCACGATCCAGAGGCGCTTGAGCTTGTACGCTTCGTCGAGGAGCGCGGCGCCCATCACGACGATCTGGTGATAGGGGGCCGCGGGGAAGATCTCGCTCCCGTCCTTCTTCACCGGCGGCGGAGGGAGCGTCGGGTCCACGACCGTTTCGAGGTCGAGCACGAGGTAGGAGCACTTCATCGGGAGCCTCCCTTCGCCTCGAAGGTGTCCAGGCCGGTGAGGATCAGGGCGCGAACCGCGACGGAGCGGAGGGGCCTCGACCCGAAGGGCGCGAGCTGCGCCGCAACGGCATCGATCCGTGCGAGCACGTCGACGCCGAGCCGGACGGAGACGTGCTCCTCCAGGGGCTTCGTCGAGGGCGTGGGAGCGGTGGCGGTGGTAGTGGTCGGGGGAGAGGTGGGGCTCTTCATTTCCCACCTCCCGCGGCCACGGCGATCCGCCCGGTGCCGGGCCGGTGGCCACACGTCGGGCAGGTCTCGATCGCGGTGATGGTCCCGGTGAGGATGCTCTCGACCGAGATGCCCAGCACCTTGGCGAGCCGCACGGCGAAGGTGCCGGGCAGGGTGCGCTTGGGGCTGGTGAACCTGTAGAGGCTCGTGACGGGCAGGGAGAGCGCCTGCGCCAGGGCGGGGAAGCCCCCGAAGGCGCGGACGGCGTTGCGGAGCGCCGCCCGAAGGTGGCGGGTCTCCTCGGCGGTGAGGGAGAGCGCCGGGGCGTTGACCCTCTTGCGGCGCGTGGGTGAAACGGTTCCTTGCCCTTCGGGGGCGGGATGGACGAGTCTCAGCATGTCGAACTCCGGTAGCTCGGGGTTTCGGCCACGCCGGCCGGAGAGTTAGCGCTCTCGCGGTCGGCACTTTGTGCCCCAGCAACCTACGACTGCTGACAGACCGAGTGGCTTGATCAGGCCAGATCGGGGGAGATCAGGCCACTACCCCCATGAGGCGGAGCCTTCTCCCGATGAGGCGACCTTGGCTCCCGACGAGGCGGAGACGGCTTCCCGCGAGGGAACCCCAGCTCCCGATCCGCCACAGGGATCTTCTGCCGGCCGAGGCCCGGTGGAACGAGCGCAAACCACTTCGTGAGGTGGGCGATCTCTTCTGCGATGGCCAAAAGAGCTGTTACCCTGCCGGGCCATGGGGACCCCGCCGACCGAGTACCGCCTCTCGCTCGATCACACCAAGGGCGCGCTGCACGGGAGCTGGATGCTGCCCACGGACACCACCGAGCGCTTCGCGATCGACCCCGCGCTCACTGCCGACGATCAAGCCGAGCATCGCTGGTACCTGGAGGAGTACATCCGCTTCCCCGGCCCGGGTGATCGAGCGCGCGCGCAGGTCTTCGAGCAGCGCCTCGAGGACTTCGGGAAGGCCCTGCTCGCTGCCCTCCGCCACGAGGGGATCGATCAGGTCCGCGAGCTGATGCGGGACCCCGGGCCGCGCCTCTTGACGCTCACGTCGAAAGATCCCGAGGCCCTCTCGCTCCCCTGGGAGCTGCTCCGCGACAAGCAGAGCGCCCTGGTCTTCCAGGACGTGATCCTGCGCCGCTCCCTCCCCGTGCAGGCCGCGGTAAAGCTCATCCCCGTCCCGGCCCTGCCGCTGCGCATCTTGCTGGTGATCGCCCGGCCGAGCGACGCCGGGCAGATCGATGCGCGGTCGAGCGCCGCGCCGATGCTGGATGCGCTCGATGCCCTCGGCGGGCAGGTGCACGTCGAGCTGTGCGATCCGCCGACGCTTGCGGAGATGGAGAAGCGGCTGGGGGACGCGCGTGACCGCGGGGAGCGCTTCCACGCGGTGCACTTCGATGGGCACGGGGTCTACCTGCGCGATCGCGGGGTGGGCGCGCTCTGCTTCGAGAAGGCCGACGCCACGACGGACCTGGTGCCGGGGCGGGATCTCGGCGATCTGCTCGCCCGGATGGAGGTGCCGCTGGCGCTGCTGGAGGCTTGCCAGACGGCGGATATGTCGTCGGTGGCGGTCTTCGGTTCGGTGGCGCCGGCTTTGTTGAGCGCCGGGGTGGGGAGCGTGATCGCGTTTTCGCATTCGGTGACGGTGACGGCGGCCCGGATCTTGGTGGAGCGGTTTTACCAGGAGGTATGCAAGGGCAAGAGCGTGGGAGAGGCGCTCAACGCAGGCCGTGCAGCGCTCAAGGCCAACCGAGTGCGGCACAAGACGCGGTTTCGGGATCTGACGCTGATCGATTGGCACATTGCGCAGCTCTACCAGGCGGGGCCAGATCCGGTGTTGGTGCCTGCGGGAGCGATTGGGGGTGCGGTGGGGAGCGAGCCTTTGCAGCGGGGGAAGGCGCCGGGGGCGGAGCTCGGGGTGGAGCCGATGTATGGGTTCCACGGGCGGGCGGCGGAGCTGCTCAAGCTGCACCGGAAGCTGCGGGAGCACGGGGCGGTGGTGCTGCAAGGGGGCGGCGGGATGGGGAAGACGAGCCTGGCCCGGGAGGCGGCGCGGTGGTGGCATCGGATCGGTCTCCGGCCCGGAGGAGCGGCGTTTTTCTCGTTCGAGAGCCGGCAGGGGGCCGACCGGGCGGTGCTCGGGTTCGTGCAGTATGTGGAGGGGGATAAGTTCGCGCCTGGATCGCCGGAGGAGCTTTGGGGGAGGGCGGTGCGGTACTTCCGGGAGCGGGAGGTGCTGTGGGTGTGGGACAATTTCGAGAGCACGCTGGCCCAGTACCAGAAGGGGCGCGATGAAGGGTCGGCGGTGTTTGTCGAGGAAGAGCGGGATCGGCTGCGCAGATTGTATGGGGAGCTGACGAAGAAGGGGAGCAAGGGGTGGTTGATCGTGACCTGCCGGCCGGAGGCGACGGGGCTCGGTCGGATTGCGGAGATGGCGCTCGGTGGGTTGGCAGAGGCGGATGCGCTGGAGATGGCCAAGGAGGTTCTGGCGCTCAAGGATGTGAAGCTTGGGGATGATGGGTATGAGCGGAAGGTGATCGAAGAGCTGCTCGATGCAGTGGAGCGGCATCCTCTGTCGATTGAGCTGGTGATGGCTCATTGCAAGGTAGTCAAACCTGCGGAGGCTGCCAAGGATTTGCGGAAGGTGGTGGCTGCGGCGAGGCAGGAGGCGGGGGAGGAAAAGAATAAGAGTCTGTTGGCATCGCTCCAGTGGTCGACCGGGCGGCTGAGCAAAGAGACACAGGCGGTCCTCCCTTATCTGGCCTGGTTCGAGGGGGGCGCGTTCGAGTATGCTCTGGAGCGCTTCTGCAACGTAGGACCGGAGGTATGGGGGAGAGTAAGGGAGGAATTGCTGGCCACGGCGCTCGTGCGGGTGGAGGACGGGGTGCTGCTCGGGGAGAAGCCTTATCTGGGGTTCCATCCCACGCTGCCCTATGCGGCGCAACCGGATGAGGTGACCGATAAGGAGGAATCGAGCCAGCGTTTCGTGGGGATGTATTATGAAGTGGCGACGATGGTGGATAAGGCGCTCCGCGGCGCCGAACCGGCGGGCGCGATGGGGGCGATGCTACGGGAGGAGGGGAATCTTCGCAGGGCGATGGCGCTGGCGCTCGAGCGGGCCGACCACGAGGTGGGGACGCAGCTGGCGAAGACGATTGGTCTGTATCTCCAGATGGCGGGCAGGGTTCGCGACCAGGCGCGCCTCTCCGGCTGGGTGCAGGCGCAGATGGCCGAGGCCAGCGGGCCGGCAAAGTGGACCGTGGATCGAGAGCATGCCTGGGGGCTCTTCCTGGCGGGGAAGGGAGACGCGGCGGTGACCCTCTTGATGCGCCAGCTCCCGAAAATCGAGTCGGCGGGAGGCGCCCCCCGCCAAAAGGCGCTGTGCCAACTCTACCTCGGGCGCATTCTGTCCCACGTAGGCCAGCCGCAGCACGCGCTTGGGCCGCTGGCCGAGGCCATCGAGGGCTTCGAGGTTGCTGGGGATCGCACGAACCTGGCCGCGGCGCTAAGCGATCAGGCGAATGCGCTCAGTGCGCTTGGCAAGCTGCCGGAGGCGCTGGCCTCGGCGGAGCGCGCGGTTGCGATAGCCCGGGAGCGCAGCGATGCCCGGAATGAGGCGGCGGGGCTCGGACAAATGGCCGCGATCCTCAAGGAACAGCACCGACTCGGCGGGGCCGAGCAGCGCTACGAGGAGGCACTTGCAGCGGCTCGACGAGCCATGGATAGGGGACTGGAGGGAATGATTCTCCAGCACCTCGGTACCTTGGCTGGCCCACAGGGCCAGCACGCCTCCGCGGTGACGCGGTACAAGGAGGCGCTCGCGCGCTTCCAGGCGGCGGAGGACCGGGCAAACGAGATGAGGACCGCCAACCTGCTCGGGACCGCAGAGAAGGACCTCGGCCAGTTCGAGGCCGCCCGGGCCTGGTATGGCGAGGCCGAGCGGCTGGCCCGGGATCTCGGCGACGAGAAGCACCTCGGGGTCGTGGCGCAGAACGTTGGCGTCCTGCTGCTAACCCAGGCCCTGGCGCTGCCCGAGCGCGCCGGGAACGAGCGCCGGCGCCTCCTCGGCGAGGCCGCCGCCTCGGTGACCACCTCCCTCGCCCTCAACCAGAAGCGCGGTGACGATGTGCGCGCTGCGGCCTCCCTCTTTCAGCTTGGCGTCCTCCACCGGCTCCTCGGCCACCTCGACGAGGCCGAGCGCCATCTACGGCAAGCCCTCGCCTTCTACGAGCCCCACGACCTGCCCGACGTCTGGAAGGTCTACGCTCAGCTCGAAGAAATCGCCGTCGCCAGCAACCGCCCCGAAGAAGCCGCCGCCTGGCACGCCAAGAAGGAAGCGAAGCTCGCCGAGCTCGAGCGCCTCGCCCGGGGCGACGGCCCACCCCATCTCCCGCCCCCGCTCACCCACGCCACCTGCCCCTGTGGCAGCGGCAAACCGTTCCCAGCGTGTCACGGTGTGGACGACGAGCCCGCCGGCGCATAGTCACACCAACGACCGTTCGCAAACCCACACGGGACCGCGCACCCGGGATACGATGCCATCCGGAGGACATCCAGAAAGGAACGGTTACATGACCCATCGATTTCCAGGGCTCGCGGCGTCCGCGATCGCGTTGCTGGCCTTCGCGGCGTGCGGAGGCGGCGGATCGAGCAGCTCCACCACCAGCAGCACGACCACCGGCAGCACGACCACCGGCACCGCGGCCGGCGGCGGAGGCAGCGGCGGATCGAGCACCACCACGGGCGCGGGCGGAGGAGGTGGCGGCGGGCCCGCCTGCGTGAGCTGTGCGGCAGCAATCACGCCGGGCGCGAACCCGGATAACCTCCCCGTCTGCGACGGCACGTCCAAGGATCTTTATGACGCGCTCACCCAGTGCACGTGCATGGGCGCTTGCATGGACGTGTGCAGCGACAACGTCTGCATGGGCAGTGACGTGAGCGCGGATTGCCAGACCTGCGTCACCGACACGGCGGCGGGCTGCGGCAACGAATTCAACGAGTGCTCCAACGACTTCTGACTCCCTGATCCTCCTGCCCGATGCGCAGCGAACAGCGGGTCGGGCAGGAGGCGCAGCGAGCGGCCCGGCTCCAGCGAGCGCGCGCGGCAGCGGGGCCGTGCGGTCCGCGTTGCGCTGGCTCCTCGATCGGCGAGAGCCGGTGTTCTACATCGACACCGCGACCCCCACCTCGCCTGGGTGAACGCCGCCCCGGAGGTCGAGGCGATGATCCGCCGCGCCCTCTCCGCACGCGCAAAACCGACTCCCTCCTGAAAGGAGCCCATCCTCTTTTTTGCGCCTTGGCGCCTTTGCGCCTTTGCGTTCAATCGAACCCCCTCAAACCATCGATCGCATCCCCGGGGAACCCGCGACGCGCGTCTACGGCTGCTGGATCCGCTCTCTCCCACCGGCCACGCGCCGGTGCGTGTTCAGCTCGTCCAGCGTCGTCAGCGACTCGGCCCCTTCGAACTCGGGGAAAGGCTCGGCCTCCGGCGCGATCGAATCGGCCTCTTCCACGGCCCTCGGCACCGTGGCGGCCTCTTCCCACCGCTCCTTCAGCCGCTCGGCGATCATCCCGAGCAGCACCCGCGTCGTCTCCCGGTCGGTCGCGGAGAGGGCCACCGTGTCGCGCTTGAACGACACGAGGCGCCGCACCTCGGCCGGGGTCAAGAGGTCGACTTTGTTGTAGACCAGGATGCGCGGGATCTCGGCGAGACCGAGCTCTTCGAGCAGCGCCTCCGTCGTCTCGATGTGGTGATCGCGCGCCGGATCGCTCGCGTCGACGACGTGGAGCAACAGGTCCGCGTCGGCCGCCTCCTCGAAGGTGGCGCGGAAGGCGGCGAACAGATCCTTCGGCAGATCGCGGATGAAACCCACCGTGTCGGTGATCACCACTTCGCGCTCCTCGGGGAAGCGGAGCCTCCGTGAGCGCGTGTCGAGCGTCGCGAAGAGCTTGTTCTCCGTCAGCACGTCGGCGCCGGTCAAGGTGTTGAGCAAGGTGCTCTTGCCGGCGTTGGTGTAACCGACGATCGAGACCACGGGCACGTCGTGCCGGCCGCGGCGGCGGCGCCGCTGCTCGCGCTGCTTCGAGAGCTTCTTCAATTGCGCTTCGAGGAAGCTCACCCGCTCCTTGGCCCGGCGCTTCCCGATCTCCAATTTCGTCTCGCCGGGGCCGCGCCCGCCGATACCGCCTGTCAGGCGAGAGAGGGAGTTGTCCTTCAGGCTCAGCCACGGCAGCGTGTATTTGAGCTGCGCCAGCTCGACCTGGAGCTTGCCGTCGCTCGACTCGGCGCGCTGGGCGAAGATGTCGAGGATGAGCTGCGTCCGGTCGACCACCTTGAGGTCGGTGTGCTTGACGATGGCCGCGGCCTGCGAGGGCGTGAGGTTGTGGTCGAAGATCAGCGTCTCCACGTCGAGCTCGGCGGCGCGGAGCACCACGTCGTCGAGCTTGCCCTTGCCGAGCACGAGCTTCGGGTCGATCCGATCGCGCACCTGGAGGATCGTGTCCATCACCGCGACGCCCGCGGTGCGCGACAGCTCGCCGAGCTCGCGCAGGCTCTCCTCGGCCTCGGCGTGGGCGCCTTGCTTGTGCTTGTCGGCCACGTGGACGAGGATGGCGCGGCCGTCCTTGGCGTTGACGGTGTGGGTCCGCGATCGCCGGGCGAACTCGTCTTCGAGCGACTGGATGAGCGCGCCGAAATCGACCTCGACGCGGCTCACGGGCAAGGGGCCGACCTGGCGGTAGGGCAGGCTGCCGTCGGAGGCGACGAGGCCGCTGTCCTTGTGGCGGGACTCGTCGTCCGGCGGCGGGGGGACGCTCGCGCGGCGCTGCGCGGCCGCGTCGGGCACGGGGGTGTTGTAGGCGTAGTGGAGCGTGCGCGGCTCGCCCTCGGGGGTGAGCTGGACGGCAGCCACGAGGTCGAGGCGGAGGCGCACGAGATCGACGAGATCGTCGCGCGTCAGCGGCTCGTTGAAGAGGTGGGTGTGGATCAGCCGGAGCGCGCGGAAGCGGCCGGTGGCGGCGCGGAGGCGACCGATGTCCGGGAGCATGAGGCGCGTGGCGTCGCCGACGATCACGTAGTCGATCTCGCCCGAGCGATGGACGAGCGCGCCGACTTGACGTCCCGTCTCGCGCGAGGCCTCGCAGAGGGAGCGGACGAGCTCGGGGGTCACGAGCTGCTGGAGGGGAACGCGGCGGCGGTAGATGCGCTCGAGGAGCTTGGTCGCGTTGGGGCTGAGGCCGGTGGTGTTTCCGTAGAGGGTGGGCATCAGATCGAAGGAGGGATCGAGGGGGCGCGGATCTTTGCGCCAAGCTCATCCATAGCGCGAGGCGGGGATCGGCGCGAGCCCCCGCTTTTCGGGATCGTCTCCCCGGGAACGATCGCCGGCTGGACGGCGCGCGCCGGCAGTGCGAGCTTGATCGCCAGGAGAGGCGACACAGCGATGGGCGAGAAGAAGAACGGCAAGAAGGTCAAGGCGAGCGACGTGGAGCCGGGGAGCAAGCTGGAGGCGATGCTGCTCAGCCTGGGCGAGATGGTCAAGGAGAGCACCGCGCGATCCGCCGAGGCCATGGCACGGTCTGCCCGCGCCGAGGAGCTCGCGACGGAGGCCCTTCAGGCGCTCTTGAAGTTCGTGCAACGCACCGAGAGCCGGCTCGAAGCGGTGGAGAAAAAGCTGTAGGGGTCGGCCAGCCCCATGGCCGTCCTCACCCCGCTCTCCCTCGACGAAGCCCGCGCCCTCGGCGCTCGCTACGGCCTCGTGGTCACCCGCGTGCGCGGCATCCCGGCCGGGAGCGTCAACTCCAACTTCGAGCTCGGCCTCGCCTCGGGCGATCGCGCCTTCCTCCGCGTCTACGAGGAGCAAACGGCTGCCTCCGCCGCGGGCGAGGCCGCCCTGCTCGCCCACCTCGCCGCGCATGGCGTCCCCACCCCGCGCCCCCTCTCTTTCCCCGGCGATCCGGCCTCGTTCATCGCCGCGCACGCCGGCAAGGCCGTCGCCGTCTTCCCCTGGATCCAGGGCGAATCGCTCTGCCAGGCCCGCCTCACCCCGGACGCGACGCGCAGGGTCGGCGAGGCCCTCGCGCGCGTGCACGCTGCGGGCGCGTCCTTCGCGGGCGCCTCGCCGAGCCGCTTCGGCCCGGCGCAGCTCGACGAGCGCCTCCGCAAGCTCCGATCGCAGCCGCTCGATCCAACATTGTCCAACGTCGTTGCACAGCTCTCGCGCCGCCTCGAACCGCTCCGCGATCGCGCCCCGCGCCCCGGCGCCTCGGGCCTCTGCCACGGCGACCTCTTCCGGGACAACGTGCTCTGGGAGAACGGCGAGATCAGCGCGCTGCTCGATTTCGAGAGCGCCTCGATCGAGAGCTATCCCTTCGACCTGATGGTCACCCTCCTCGCCTTCTGCTTCGGCGACCGGCTCGATCGCGACCTCTGCCGGGCCATGATCGACGGCTACCGCGGCGTCCGCCCGATCACCGCCGAGGAGGCCGCGCTCCTCCACCCCGAGGGCAGCTTCGCCGCGCTCCGCTTCACCATCACGCGGATCACCGACTTCGAGCTCAGGCCGCGGGGGACGGGCGTCTACAAGGACTACCGCCGCTTCCTCGCCCGGAGCGAGGCGCTCGACGCGCTGGGCCCCGCCGGCCTCCTAACGTTCCTCGGCGTCTGATCTTCCGCACATTCTTCTTCACACCGATTTCTTGTGCCCGGCGTTGCGCGACGGGGGGCCCGCCGTTACCTTCGCGCTCATGGCACGAGTCGGCACGCTGGATTTCAAGGGCTTCATCGACGGCCGCCACGAGGAGCGGCCGGGTGGCAGCGAGGGGTCGGGGCACGCGTACGCGTACGTGTCCGACAAGAACACGCGCTTCGCCTTCGAGAAGGTCAAGCCCGTCGAGCTCGCGGTCACCGCCGCGGTGCGCATCTTCAAGGCGATGGGGAAGAACCAGCTCCTCGGCAACGCCGTCAAGGTCGGCCCGCGGCAGTTCCCCCGCATCCACAAGCTCAACCTCCAGTGCGCCGAGCGCCTCAACATCGTCCCGCCCACGCTCTACATCACGAACAGTCCGGTCATGAACGCGATGACCTTCGGCACCAACGACGACTCGTTCATCGTCGTCCACTCGGCCCTCATCGACCACTTCACCGACGAGGAGCTGCTGAGCGTGATCGGCCACGAATCCGGGCATATCCACAACAGCCACGTCGTCTACCTGACGGCGCTCTACTACCTCAAGCACATGGCCTCGATCTTCCTCTCGTGGATCGTCGCCCCCGCCGAGCTCGCCCTCTCCGGGTGGAAGCGCCGGGCCGAGATCACCTGCGATCGGGCCGGTTTGCTCTGCTGCCACGATGTCGGCGTCTCGAAGCGCGCGCTCGCCAAGCTGGCCCTCGGGTCGACCAAGCTCTACGAGGAGTTCGACATCGAGGCCTTCGCCGACCAGTACGAGGAGGGCAAGCAGGGCTTCGGCCGGCTCACCGAGATCACCGCGAGCCACCCCTGGCTCTCCAAGCGGATGAAGGCGCTCGACGCCTTCGCCGAGAGCGAGCTCTACAAGAAGCACGCGGGGCTCGGCGGCGAGGGCCTCTCGATGGAACAGGTGGACGAGAAGGTCCACGAGATCATCAAGGTGGTAGGCTGATCGCGGCGGTCGTGTTGGTCGATGGAAAAGCGAGGCTCGTGCGCCGCCGCCCGAACCGCGCGCGCGAGCAAGCGGCGGACGTAACCCTTGCCCCAAGCGACGATCAACGCATCCGGTCGCCGCTGTAAGATGCGAACATGCTCGAGAGCTTTCACAACAAGAAGAACGATGTCGTCGGCTCCCTCCGGGAGCTCCTCCGCCTCGCCGACGGCGTCGGCGCAAAGACGCTCGGGTCGCGCCTCGGCGCCGACCTCGTGCAAAAGCTCGAGGCCGACCGCTTCCACCTCGTCGTGGTGGGCGAGTTCAACCACGGCAAGACGACCTTCGTGAACGCGCTGCTCGGCGCCAACATCCTCCCCGTGGGCGTGACGCCGACCACCGCCGTCATCCACCACCTGGAGTACTCCGCCGAGCCGCGGGCCGAGGTCGTCTACAGCTCCGGCGAACGCATCGGCATGCCCTTCGAGCAAGTGCGCGACTTCTCCGTCGGCCACGCCAAGGCGCCCGCCCACTCGCTCTCCCCCGCGCCCGCGGCGGCCTCCACCGGCCCCGAGATCAAGCACCTCGAGGTCGGCTACCCGGCTGACCTCCTGAAAGATCGCATCGTCCTCGTCGACACCCCAGGCGTGAACGATCTCTCCCTCCAGCGCGCCGACATCACCTACAGCTACATCCCCCGCTCGGACGCCGTGCTCTTCCTCCTCGACGCCGGCCAGCCGCTCAAGGAGAGCGAGCGCGTCTTCTTGCAGGAGAAGCTCCTCGGCCAGTCGCGCGACAAGATCATCTTCGTCGTCACCAAGCGCGACATCTGGGACGAGGGCGAGCAGCGCGAGGCCCTAGCCTACATCAAGACCGAGCTCGGGAAGCTCGTGAAGTCCCCGGTGCTCTTCGCCGTCTCCGCCGAGAAGAAGCTCGAAGGCGACCCGGCGAACAGCGGCATGCCCGAGCTGCTCGATCACCTGACGCGCTTCCTCGCCGACGAGCGCGGGCGCATCCTGCTCGACAACGCCCTCGGCGAGGGGATCGAGGCCGCCAAGATGCTCAAGAAGGGCGTCGATGCGCGCCGCCGCGCCAGCATGATGAGCGCCGAGGAGCTGAACCGCCGCCTCGCCTACCTGGAGAAAGACCTGGCCGGCCAGTCGCGCACCATCGAGGAGCGCCGCTCCGGCATCCGCGAAGAGGTGAGCGCGATCAAGGCGTGGGTGCAGCGCGATCTCGCCCACTTCGAGGAAGACGTGCTCCGCCAGCTCCCGGCCGTGATCGACGCCGCCAGCGCGGACGACCTCAAGGTCCACCTCGGCAAGTTCCTGGAGCGGGTCTTCACCGAGTGGGCGAAGGCCGAGACCACCGAGATCGGCGGTGCGCTCGAGGCCCTGGCGGAGAAGACGATCGCGCTCGTGAAGGAAGACGCGCACGACGTGGCCAAGCGGGTGAGCGAGGCCCTCGGCGGGGACGTGAAGGCCCCCGATGTCGAGGTCGACACCTTCGGCTACGACGTCGGCGTGGTCGCGCTCGTGACCCTCGGCGTGGGCGTGATGTTCACGAACCTCCTGCTCGGCGGCGCGCTCTTCATCGCCGGCCCGGCCCTCGCGATGTACGTGCGCTCCAAGGTCGAGGTGGAGAGCAAGAAGCGCGCGAAAGAGGCCGCGCCCGAGGCGATCCGCGAGGCGACCAAGAAGCTCGGCCCCAAGCTCAACGAGATGATCGACGACTTCGCGGGCAGGCTCGACGCGTGGGTCGTGAGCGCCGGAGAAGAGCTGCACCGCGAGGTGATCGAGGTGCTCACGGCGACGCGCAACGAGCGGGCCGCGACCGAGAAGAGCACCGAGCAGGCCGTCGCGGCATGCGACGCCCAGGGCAAGGAGCTCGACGGCGTGCTCGCCAAGCTCGAAGGACAGCGCGCCGCGCTCTGGACGCCCCAGAACGGCGAGACGCTGGTCTCCCCGCCCGCCCCGCCCCTGCCCAACGCGCCGGGCGGGAGCGCCTGACCGCACCAATCCCCCACCCTTCCGCGAGCACGGCCACAGGGCTGTGCGCCGGCTTCACACCCACGACCGCGCCGCGCTCTCCGCACGACATCCCCGTCATGCGCCCGGCGCCGGCGCGCGCGAACATCCCCGAGAGATCTGCGGAGCTGGCCGCGCACGACGATCCTGGCATCGCCCGTGCTGAGGTGACTTGCAAGCCCCTCGATGTCGCGGATAGAAGCCGCCGACCATCGCGTGGGGCGCTGAAAGCCGCTGAAGGAGGATTCCTATGCTCTCTCGTCCCCTGCTGCTCGCCGCGTCGCTCATCACCTCTTCTCTCGCGCTCCTCGGGTGTGACCCGGGCGCGCCCGGCGCCCATGGAGAGGCCGTCCTCGGGTTGCCCGTCAACGCCGCGAAGTTCCAGAGCCTCGAGATGCGCGCCATGATCGCGGAAGGCGATTTCGACGTGAATGCGCCCGTGTTCCCGGATCTCGTGGTCGGCGAGGACGCGCAGATGATCGATGAGAGCGGGGGTCGCTCCGGGAGCATCGAAGATGGGAACGACCGCGGCACGACCTTTTATCAGGGCTCCATGCCGGTCGAGAGCGCCTCATTTCCCCTCGAATACTCGGTCGGTGGCCAGGGTATCGGGTACACGAGCGAGGGGCGCTGGCGGCTCTTCATGTGGCTTTCCGAGGACGCGGGCTCCCACCTCGAAAAGCGTCCTCCGAGTGGCGTGCCCTACGGCGTCACCGATTTCGACGCTGAAGGCTGCGGCCTGATGGGCGGCTATTGCGGCTTCACGCCCGGCGTGAACGTCTTCCTCGACCAGATCGCCCCCTGACGCTGCTGCGCGCGGTAGCCTGGGCCCGATGCGCGCCCCTCCACCCCGTGACGAGCGAGAGCTTTGCGAGCGCGCTCGGGCGATCGCCGGGCGATCGCTCGGCGATCTCGCGGCGGCGATCGGCCTCTCGCTCGAAGGCGAGGGCGCCCGCACGAAGGGCAAGCAAGGCGAGCTCCTCGAGCGCGTCCTCGGCGCGACCTCCGGCTCGCGCGCCGAGCCGGATTTCCCGGGTCTCGGCGTCGAGCTCAAGACCATCCCCGTCGACGAGGCGGGGCGCCCGCGCGAGTCCACCTTCGTCTGCGCCCTCTCGCTCGGCTCGGCCGATCGCGCGGCGTGGGCGAGCTCCGTCGCGCGGGCCAAGCTCTCCTGCGTGCTCTGGGTGCCCATCGTCGGCCGGCCCGGGGTACCGGTGGCCGAGCGGCGGATCGGGCAGAGCTCGATCTGGCGGCCGACGCGCGAGCAAGCCGCGGTGCTGGCCGACGATTTCGACGCGATCGTGGGCCTCATCGGCGCGGGGCACGTCGAGGCGCTCACCGCGCGCCTCGGGCGCTTCCTCCAGGCGCGGCCCAAGGCGGCCCACGGCGGCGCGCGCACGTGGGCCTACGGCGCCGACGGCGCGCGCTTCGAGGCGCTGCCGCGCGGGCTCTACCTGCGCGCCCGCTTCACCGGTGCGATCCTCGTCGATCCGGCGGCGATGCCTGCCTGAGCCGCCCGACGGCAGCGCGCGTTGACTTTCCGGCCGGGCTTGGGTCTCCTGCGTGAGCGCGACGAGCCGGGTGGCAGGAGCGGCGGGCCACCCAGGCGACCATCACCGACCGATACCCTGGGAATCGACGTCGAATGAACCGAACGAAGCGAGCGCACCCATGACGGCCTCCGTTCCTCCTGGCGGCGAATACAGGCTCAGCGCAGGCCCGTATATGTCCGGCGAGCTCTCCGTCCTCTCATTCGAGGGCCGCGAGCAGGTGAATGGGCTCTACGACTTCGACGTCATCTGCTGGGCGAAGGACCACGAGGAGCTCCTCCTCCAAGGCGCCTTGCTCGGCCTCCCCGCGTCGCTGCTCCTGCACCTCCCCGGGGGCGCGGCTCGCTCGGTGCACGGCGTCGTCCGCCGCGTGAAGATCGAGGGCAAGCACCAGGGCGGCCGGCACGCGTACCGGCTCAGCATCGTCCCCAGGCTCTGGCTCCTCGGCAAGCGGGTGGGCTCCCGCATCTTCCAGGACAGGACGGCGCTCGAGGTCGTCGCGCTCGTGCTCGGCGAGCATGCCGTCCCGTACGAGCTGCGCGTCCTCTCGCGCTACCCGTCGCGCCAGTACTGCGTGCAGTACCAGGAGAGCGATCTCGACTTCGTCCTCCGCCTCCTCGCCGAGGAGGGCATCTTCTTCTGGTTCGAGCAGCCCGAGGTCGAAGCCGGCGCCGGCGAGCGCGTCGTCCTCGCGGACAGGTCCCCCGCATGCCCCGCCATCGCCGGCGATCCGGCCCTCGTCTACCGCCCGCAGACGGGCGACGGCGCGCTTCGGGCCGAGGAAGACCACGTCCTCGCCTTCCACCTGCAAACCCGGGTGGAGCCGAGCTCCGTGGTCCTCCGCGACTACGATTTCCGCAGGCCGCTGCTCGACCTCACGAGCCGCGCGACGGCCCCGCCGGACGCCGCGCCCCCGCTCCCTCGCGCGCTCGAGGTTTACGAGCACCACGGCGAGTACGAGGAGACCGACGCCGATCTCGACAGCGCCGCCGCGTACCTCGAGCAGCTCCGCGCGGGCGCCCGCGAGGCCGAGGCCAAGAGCCTGTGCCGCCGGCTCCTCCCCGGGCACCGCTTCGAGCTCCACGACCACGAGATCGAGGCGCTCGACGCGGCCTGGGTCGTGACGTGGATCGAGCACCGCGGCGTCGCGCCGGAGGTCGCGCCGGCCGGCGTCCGGGTCTACGAGAACCGCTTCCGGTGCGTGCCCGCCGAGGTGCCTTGCCGCCCCCCGAGGCCTCCGCGGGTAACGCGGCAGGTGATCGAGAGCGCGGTCGTGGTGGGGCCGGAGGGGCAGGAGATCTTCACGGACGGCTACGGTCGCATCAAGATCCAGTTCCACTGGGACAGGGACGGCGCGCGGAGCGAGCAGAGCTCGTGCTGGATCCGGGTGATGCAGGCCTGGGCGGGGACGGGCTTCGGCTCGCTCTTCATCCCGAGGATCGGCATGGAAGTGGTGGTGAGCTTCCTGGGCGGCGACCTCGACCGGCCGGTGGTGATGGGCTGCCTCTACAACGCCGCGAACCCGGTGCCCCACGGCCTCCCCGCCGCGTCCACCCGGAGCGGGCTGCGCACCCGATCGAGCCCGAACGGGGGCGGCTTCAACGAGCTGACGTTCGACGATCGCGCCGGCGCCGAGCAGATCTACATGCGCGCGCAGCGCGACCTCGACGAGGAGGTGGGGCGCGACCTCGGCGTGCGCGTCAGCCACGACGCCGCGGTCACCGTGGGCCACGACCTCACCACGAAGGTCCAGGGCGATCGCCGCGACGAGACCGCGGGGGATCAGCAGATCCGCGTCGGAGGGGGCCGGAGCGCTGAGATCCTCGGGCCCGAGCGCAGCCAGATCGGGGGCGCCCGCAAGACGACCGTCGAAGGCCCCGATGAGCTCCAGGTGAAGGGCCCCGCCGTCGCCGAGCATGGCGGCGATCGCACGGTCCGGGTGAAGGGGAACGACGTGGCGCGCGTGCTCGGCGGTCACACGCTGATCGTCGAGGGGCGCGACGAGCTCGTGGTGCAGGGCGCCGCGCGGGTCACCTATTCGAGCGCTTGCTCGGTGAACGCCGCCCAGGGTCTCTCGCTCACCGTGGGCTCGAAGAAATCGCCCGCCTCGGTGGAGAGCGCGCTCTCGGGCGACCTTGTCCTGCGCGGCGACGGCAGCCTCGAGATCAGCGCCGGCAAGCAGATCCGGCTCCGCGTCGGCTCCACCGTCGTCACGCTGCTGCCGAAGGAGCTACGGATCGACGCCGAGACGATCACGCTGAGCGGCAAATCGATCACCGCGAAGGCCGAGAAGAGCGCGCTCTCGCTGGGCAAGTCGGTGGAGATCAAGGGCGACGCCATCGCGATCGCCTCGAAGGACAACGCCATCCTCGAGCTCGACAAGGAGGCGAAGCTCGACGGGGACAAGGTGAAGATCAAGCCGGGCCTCTCCGCAGAGCTGCAGAAGCGCGACGAGCGCGAGGAGCAGCGCGAGGAGGCCGACAAGGTGACGGTGCACCTCTTCGATCTCGCGGGCGAGCTCATCCGCGGCGCGCTCTACGAGGTGAGTTTCCCCGGCTACTTCGACGACGGCGCGGCCGCCGACGGAACCGTCGAGATCCCCGTCTTCCCGGACGTCGAGACGGCGCGGCTGAAATGGGGCCGCCCGAAAGACCAGCGAGAGGACGGGGGCGAGGACCCGTACGAGTTCGACATGGAAGTCTATCTCCAGACCGCCGCCGACGACCCCGACGAGGCCGTGCGGCGCAAGCTCCACAACCTCGGCCATCAGGGCAGCCTCCACGAGGCCGTGCGGCACTATCAAGACAGCCTCGGCGTCGCGCGGACGGGCCGCACTGCGGACATCGAGGCCGACCTCGGCGCGCGCCACGACGGCGCTTCCCCCGTCAAGCTCGGCAAGGCGTAGAACAGGCATGGCCCCTCCGATCACCGCGAAACCTCAGGGCTTCATGCTCAAGATGAGGCTCGTCTCGCCCGCCGGGACGCCCTTCGCCGACCGAGGTTATCGCGTCGTGTGGAACGGCAAGACCATCCCGGAGCCACCGGCGCCGCCGGAGAAGACGGGGACAGAAGGCGACCTGAGCATGCTCCTCGACGCCCCGCTCTCCGTGGCGCCCCAGGGCTCGCTCCACGTCGTCGACGACGCAGGAGGGAAGGAGACGGTCGTCTGGAGCATCCCCCTCCAGGTGGTGGTCGATCCCCCGCCCACGGGCCTGCCGGGCATCGACGTGGCGCCGACGCCGCCGCCGGCCGGCGCGACCCAGCGCGAGATCGAGCAGTACGACGACGAGATGGTCCGCCACCGGGCCAAGGTGCTCGTCCAGCTCCACGAGCGCCTCTTCGAGCTCTGGCAGGTGTGGGACGACATCGAGCGGGTGGTGAGCGTGCTCCCGCTGCCGCCCGAGCCGGGCGCCTCGGACGACGATCTCTGGCAGGCCTGGCAGGCCTTCGTCGAGGCCTACGCGCTCGTCGTGAACGGCTACGAGGCCGCCTTCCGGCTCTACAACCTCGCCGATCTCCCCCTCGACCAGGAGCCCTCGCTCCCCTTCCTCGGTGCCGATTTCTACAAGCTCCTCCGGGCGATGACCCGCTTCGCCTACCGCCACAAGCAATCGGTGCCGCTCCCCTGGCCGCTCACCGGCACCGACGTGAAGCCGTACCTCGACGAGATCATCAAGACCCACGACAACCGCGGGCCGGTCTCGCCATGAGCGATGTCGCGCCCAGCGCGCCTCCGCGAGAGGAGCACCGATGGTCGATCGTATAAACCCCAACAACCTGGAGCTCTTGCCGCGCCTGGTGACGAACACCCGGGTTTCCGCGCCCGCGGGCGCCACGCCGCTCCGCACGGCGATGCTCCGCCACAACACGGAGACCACCTACGTGGTGCCCGGGGACTACCCGCCCATGGACGATCTGCGCTGGTTCCCTGGGCGCAAGGCGCCTGCCCAGGGCAGCCAGGTCGTGTACCTGATCGACGGGCCGGCGACGTTCGAGACGATGGTCGAAGCGATCGAGACGGCCACGAGCTCGTCCCATTTCATCGTGCTGCTCGGCTGGTCGCTGGACGTCTACACCCCGATGACGGCGCCGGGGGCGACCCCCGTGAAGACCTTCCTGAACATCGTCGAGGAGCGCGCCAAGCTCGGCGTCGCGGTGCGGGTCCTGCTCTGGGACAACACCGAGATGCTCTCGGGCGTCGATGAAAACAACAAGGCCCTTCCTGTCGGCTCGACGCCCCGAAGGCTCAACGAAAATGCCAAGGCAGCCCTGGAGAAGCTGCGGATCGACCAGAAGCTCGACGTGTATGCGAACCTCGACGACAACACCAAAGGATGGGTGTCGGGGCTCGTCGCCGGGCTCGCCGGAAAATCCGGCGTTCACAGCTACGGCGCGCATCACCACAAGATCCTCCTCGTGTACGGGAGCGACGGGCTCATCGGTTTCTGCGGGGGAATCGACATCGATCCCAACCGCATCCACATGCTCCACGACGTCCACACGCGCGTCCTCGGCGACGCGGCGGAGGCGCTCTGGAAGATCGCCGAGCAGCGCTGGTCTTCGGCGGAGGACAACGGGAACCCTCCCTCGCCGGCGAGCATCTCCTCCCTCGCGCCGGCGACGTTCGCCCAGCCGAGCTCGGCGCCGTACCTCGCCCGGGTCTTCCAGACCGTGGGCAATCCAGACCTCACGAGCTCCGTGAACAACGACCTCTGGCCGAGCCTGGAGGAGGCCCTCGGTCGAGCCACGCGCTTCATCTACATGGAGGACCAGTACTTCTGGAGCCTCGATCTGGTGGACGCGCTCGTGAAGGCCGCCAAGACGGTCCGGTACATCGTCATCGTGCTACCACAAGCGCTCACGGGGGAGCAGGCGTACAAGCGCCATGCCGCCTTGGGCGAGCTCGTCAAGCGGGGTGGCAAAGGCATCGAGGAGAAGATCGGCGTCTTCCAGGCGACGAAACCCGGGCACGAATACGTACATGCCAAGCTCTTCGTCATGGACGACGAGTACGCCATGGTGACCACCGCCAACGCCAACAACCGCGGCTACTTCCTGGACAGCGAGGCGGCCGTGGCGGTGGTCGAGCGGGCAGCCCAGAGCACGGAGGGCTCGCGGAGAGGCGAGTGGTACGCGATCGAGGGAAACTTCGCGCGCAAGATGCGGATCGAGCTGTGGGTAGAGCACCTCCAGCTGGTTTCGGAGGAGGTCTTCGACGGGCTCGCCGCCCGGGTTCACTGGGACGCTCTGCCGCTCGACGCGAGGGTGGCGCCCTACGACGCCCTCAACTTGAAGAAGCTCCAGCTCATCTGGTCGGCCAGCGAGGCCCTCGACGCGTGGAAGCGCAAGAACGCGGAGGCCACGGCCAAGGGACAACCCCTCCCGGAGAGCACGAAACCTGCGCCCGCGCCGGCCTGGAACGACGCCGAGGACCGGAAGCCCTGGTGGGAGGCGCCCTACGACGACTGGGCGCCCGAGCCGCCTACCGGTGATTCGGTGATCGACCCCAAGGACTGATGAGCTCGCCGGGCGCTCCTCCGGGCAAGGCCGGACCGCCCGAGCCGGCGGCCGCAAGCTCGCGCCTGGGCCTCGCCCGAGCGCTGATCGCCGCGCCCCGCGCCGCGGCCCGCCTGCGCGCGATCGCGCTCGCGGTGGGCCTCTGCTCGCTCGCGCTGCTCGTCGCCACCGCGCTCCGGGACGACACGCGCCCTCCGCCCCCGGCGGACACGGTGGAGGGCGAGGTCCCCGTGCTCTCCACGCGCGCCCTGGTCTCGCTGACGGGCGCGACCCGGCTGGTCCCTGCGACGGAAGGTACGCGGCGGGACACGGTCGGCGCGATCGACGTGGTGCAGTCCTGCGACAGGAGCGCGTGCCGCGTCGGCGTCGTCGACCTCGGATCGCAGGAGCCCCCGCTCTTCGTCGCGTGGCGCGCCCCCTTCGCGGACAGCACCATGAGCGTCCGCTGGAGCCGCACGGCCGACGTCGGCCATCTCCGCGCGTCCTGCGTCGGCGCGTACCGGATCGAGCGGGCAGAGGGCCACCTCCGGCTCGTGCCCGGCGAGGAGGCCCCTGCTCACCCGGGCGCGCCCGCCCTCCAACACCCGCTCGCCGTCGGGGCGCTCGGCCTCGCGGTGACGCTGGGGCTCCTGGTCGCAAGCCGCCGCGCCACGCGCCGCGCGGGGACATAGGGGCGCTCGGCCGTCGCGCGAAATCCAGAGCAGCCCCGATCGACCTGCGCTAACCACGGCGCATGGCAGCGAACCGTGGCAAGCAGAAGGCCCAGCAGAAGCAGAAGAAGAAGCGCGAGATCGCGCGCAAGAAGGCGGTTCACGCGCCGCGCGGCCTCGGCGCGCTCAGCCCGAGCGCGATCCTCAAGATGGCGGCGGAGCTCCCCTTCGGCCCCTGCTTCGTCAGCGGCGACTGGGACGAGCAGGCCGAGGTGCCGAACCTCGTCACCGTGGTCGCGACGAGGCGCGCGCCGCAGGGGATGCTCATCCCGGCCATCGCCCTCGTCGACCGCACCTGCCTCGGCATCAAGAACGGCTTCGTGGCCCAGCCGATCCCCGAGGCCGAGATCGACCCGTGGCTCGAGCCGATGGCGCAGACGCACGGCGAGATGCGCGAGGTCGAGCCCCTCGTGGTGCAGTCGGTCGTCTTCCACGCCATCGACTACGCACGCTCGCTCGGCTTCTCCCCGCACCGCGACTTCCCCGCGCCGATCTTCGGGCCGCGGCCGGAGACGCTCCTCGACACCCCCCTCGCCCGCCCGGCGCGGCCGATCTACATCAACGGGCCCGACGACCACATCGCCGGCATCGTCGCGCAGCTCGATCGCGCGGTCGGACCAGGCAACTACCAGGTCGTCATGGTCCAGCACGCCGACGAGGACGACTTCGACGACGAGGACGAGGACGACGCGGCGGGCTGAAGCGGGCCCGCCGCGCCGGGATCGCCGCGTCGATCAGCCGACGGGCGCCACCCGATCGGCCACTTGATGCGAGAGGTCGTAGATCCTCCCGCGCCCGTCCGCGTGGCCCACGAAGAGCTTCGGGCGCTTGACGTCGGGCGCGAAGCACACTCCGTAAGCCTCCGAGCGGGGCTCGGGCCTGAAGCTCGCGAGCGGCCGTCCATCCGCGGTCGACCAGAGCCGCCCGCTCCCGTCGTAGCTCGACGAGGCGAGCCACGCGCCGTCGGGCGAATACGCGAGCGCGGTCACCGCCTGCTCGTGGCCGACATGGCGCACCGCCGCCTTGCCGGTCGAGATCTCCCATTGCCGCGGCAGGTTCTTGAGCTCGGTGGACGGCTTCGCGTCGGCGCCGGCCGCGGCGATGAAGCGCCCGTCCGGCGAGACCGCCACCGCCCACACGGGGCCCTCGTGGGTGAAGGCCTTCTTGCAAACGCCGGTCTTCACGTCCCAGAGCCGCACGTTCCCGTCGCCGCCCCCGGTGACGAGCTTGCCGTCGGGCGTGAAGGCCACGGCCCAGATCGTCCCCTTCCCCTGGGCGAGCTCGCGCACCGGCTTCGCGGGCGCGAGCGGATCGTAGAGGTGCGCGCCGAGATCGGAGACGGCCGCGAAGAGGCGGGCCACCGGTGACCACGCCACGGCATGCACCCGGGCCCGCAGCGGCGGGGGCATGGGCATGAGCAGGCTCGCGCCGGGCGCCTGCCAGAGACGAAGTTGTCCATCGTTGCACGCTGTGGCGAGGTTGATCCCGTCGGGCGAGTAGCAGACCCCGCCCACATGCCCGTTGTGCCCCATCGGCTGGAGGAGCTGCTTGCCCGTCTCGAGGCTCCAGAGGCGCGCCGTCGCGTCCTCGCTCACCGTGCAGAGCGCGCGGCCGTCCGGCGAGAACGCGGCCGCGCGGATCTTGGGCGAGAGGTCGACGTAGCCGGGCGGGACGACGTGGCCCGGGTCGAGCAGCACGAAGCCGAGCGACGGGAGCACCGAGAGGTCCGAGACCTCCAGGCGCAGCACCGGCGTCTGCGTGGAGAGCTTGGCCCGGCCCTCGGCGCTCGCGCGCCACGCCGCCACCTCCCGCTGCACGAAGTGGGCGAGCGCGCTGAAGCGCACGCTGCCGTCGGGATCGGCCGCGGCGCCGCCGAGCCCGCGCACGAGCGCGTCGGTGAAGACCCCGCCCTTGCACACCTCGCTGTCCTGGGTGATCTGCCCCTCGGTGCTCCCCGCGAGCAGGGCGAAGCCGCCGTTCTTCTCGGTGCCGTGCGCGGTGGAGAGGACCGTCTCCGGATCGAGGCCGAGGCCCATGTGACAGGCGTCGAGGAAGATGGCGACCCAGCGCGGCGCGCCGCGGAGGATCGTGAGCACCTCGGCGAGCGCGAGGCCCTTGTCGCGCGCCGCCTGCTCGCCGCCCGGCGTGTCGGAGGCGAGCAGGTACGGGCGGCCGTCGAGGAGCACGCCGTGGCAGGAGAAGTGGACGCACAGCACGTCGTCCTCGTCGGCGCGCGCGACGAGCGCGGCGAGCGCCCGGCGGATGTTGTCCCGCGTGGGCGAGAGCTCGCCCGGCAGGCCGTCGCGCAGCACCGTGACGGCCACGCCCCGGCTCTCCAGCACCGAGGCGAGGCGCGTCACGTCGCTCACGCAGTAGCTGAGGCGCAGGTCCGGGTCGTCGTAGGCGTCGATGCCGACGAGGAGCGCGTGCCTCCGGCGCACGCCGTCGGCGCTGGGCTTCCTGTAGCTGGAGGCGAACCCCGTCGCGGCGGGGCTCGTCGAAGGATCGGGGCTCGGCATGGCGATCAGGTGTAGGGAGGGACGGCCTTCTTGGTCGGCGGCTCATGCCCGCCGATGAAGGCGACGATCTCTTCGCGTGTGAGTGGATCGTCGGAGACGAGCACATGCACCGTGCCGTCCACTACAGCGCGCTGGTAGCCACCCGCAGGCGGGAGGCGCCCGCTCGCGCTCTCGCGCCGATCGACGAGCCCGAGCAGCACCACGTAGCCGGTCCCCGTCTCCTTCTGGAGCAGGAAGGCGTACCGCGTGCTCACCGTCTCCTTCAGCGTCACGAAGAACCACGTCGGCGGCGCGATCGGGATGATGTCACCCTCACCTCCAAGCTCGGTCGGCCCCGTCCCTTCGAGCACCGAGAGGCTGATCTTCGGCGCCAGGATCCGATCCTTGGACGGGATCGACACCGGCATGGGCACGGGGACTGGATTCGTGGGGGTCGGCGCGGGGCTGTTCGTCTTCTTCTTGGTCTTCGTCGATGCCATGTCACGTTCCTCCTTCGATCCGAAGTATTTCTGCTCAACGGGTAGCGCAGCGGAAGCCGAGCCCGTCGATCACGTCGTTCCCCTTCCAGCGGCTGCGAGTCGTGCTCCGCACGAACCAGGAGACGGACCAGACATTGCCGCCGCGGAACATGTGAAACTCATCGCTCGGGCCGCCCTGGCTGGAGCGCACGACCGGATCGAGACACGATCCGCAGTCGCCGTAGTAGGGCAGCGAGAAGGCGTCCTCGACCCACTCGCTCACGCCCCCGCCGAGCCCGCGCACCCCCTCCGGCGTCACGTCCTCTGCCGCGAGCCCGACGGGATCGAGCTGAGCCTTCCCCTCCAGGCAGCCCCGCGCGTCGCCGCGCCCGAACACCACTCCATCGCAGCGCGGAGGCTCGTTCCCCCAGGGGAATCGCCGCCTCGCCGTCCCCCGCGCAGCGAGCTCCCACTCCGCCTCGGTGGGCAGGCGCTTGCCGAGGTGGCGGCAGTAGCGCGAGGCTCCCTCCCAGCTCACCTGGTTCACCGGCCATCGCTCACGCCCCGGGATCAGGACGAACCGACCGTCGTCCTCCCAGGCGATGCCACAAATATCGGAGAACAAATCGGCGAGGAGCACCCCCGTCCCCCGCTCGCGCACGAAGCGAGGTTTGTGGGTGTCGCTGTCCTTCTTCACCTCGGCCTGCTGCGGCACGACGATCTCCAGGAACGCCGCGAACGCCTCGTTCGTCACCTCGTCGCGATCGATCTGGAACGTCGAGACCGTCACCTCGTGGGCCGGCTTCTCCCGTTCGAGCTGCGGCATCTCCACGGGTAGACAGCCGCCGGGGAGCGCCGCGCAGTCGGCGGCGATCTCCTCGGCGGTGCTCCCCATCGTGAAGCGCGCGCCCGGGATCAGCACCATCCCGGGCACCACGTGAGCGGCCGGCGCGGGCCGGCGCATGCCGAAGCCGAGCGCTCCGGCGACCGCGGCGACGAGGGCGAGCGCTCCGAGCGCCGCGGCGCGTGTCCGCGTGCGAGGTGCGGCCGGCGTTGCCTCTGCGAGCACCGACCGCGCGGCGGGGGTCTCCCCCCGCGTCTCCCGCGTCGCCGTCCCCTGCACGTCGATCGCGGAGCGCTCCTCGCTCCTTTCGCCGAGCGTCGGCTCCTCGCGGGTCGCCCCGAGCGTCGGCTCCCCGCGGCGCACGGCGGGCGCCATCGTTGACGATGTGTCCTTCGAGGACCCATCCGTATCCACCGGATCGAGGAGGTCCGTCGTCTCGCTCTCCGCGAGGACCACCGCCTCGAGCGCCCCGAGGCGCGCCCCGAGGTCGTCCACGCTCGGCCGGAGCGACGGCTCCTTGGCCAAGAGCTCGGCGATCAGCGCGGCGAGCGGCGCGGGCGCGGCGCGCGCCGGGAGCGCGGGCGGGGGCGCGAAGAGGTGCTGCCGCATCACCGCGGCGGCGTCCCCGCGGAAGGGGCGCTCGCCGGCCACCATCTCGTGGAGGATCACCCCGAGCGCGTAGACATCGCACTGGCCGTCGACCTCGCCCGTCCCCGCGCACTGCTCGGGCGCCATGTACCCCGCGGTGCCGAGCAGCATCCCCTCGCTCGTCACCCCCGCCTCGGCGTCGAGCAGCTTGGCGATCCCGAAGTCGAGCAGCTTGATCCGCTCTTCCCTCGGCTCTTCGACGCTCTGGACGATCATGATGTTGTCCGGCTTGAGGTCGCGGTGGACGATCCCGGCGCGGTGGATCGCGGAGAGGGCGAGGGCGATGCGGCGCCCGATCGCGAGCGTCGTGTGGAGGGGCAGGCGCCGCCCGCCGGCAGCCGCCCGGTCGAGGCGCGCCCGCAGCGGCTCGCCGTCGACGAACTCCATCGAGATCCAGGGGCCTTCCTCGTCGGTCTGCCCGCAGTCGAAGATGCGCACGAGCGCCGGGTGCTCGACGCGGGACAGGGCGCGCGCCTCGGTGAGGAAGCGCTGCTCGACCTTGATCGAGCGGTCGTGGCGCCGGCCGGGCGCGAGCAGCTTGAGCGCCACCCGCTGCCCGATCTGCGCGTGGCGGGCCTCGTAGACGACGCCCATGCCGCCGCGGCCGACCTGCCGCACGAGGCGATAGGGTCCGACCACCGAGCCGGGGCCGAGATCGCCGGCCCGCGAATCTTGCTCGTCCGCGCGCACGGGGCGGAGCATCGCAGCCTCACGCCGTGGTGAAAAGGTGCTCTGGGCAGGAAATCGCGCCCGTTCGTGGCTCGCCCCATGACGCTAGCTCCGGCTCGCCCGGTAGCGGCCCGTCTCCCGGCCCCAGTCGAGGTGCCCGCGCACCCAGCGCGTGAGCATGGCGAGGTAGCGGCGGAGCTCCGGGTCGGCGGAGCGCTCGATCGAGGCGATCAGCGCGGCGAAGGTGCGCGCCTCCTCGTCGTGCATCCGCGCGGCGAGCGCGGCGGCGAAGGTCAGGCTCCGCCCCTCGGCCGCGAGCACGAGCACCAGGTTGTGCGGGTCGCCCTGCGCGAGCTCCTTCTCGACCGTGTAGATGTCGTTGGCCCACGCGATCAGGTTCGAGGCGCGCCGGTCGAGGCCGTGCTGCTTGACGCACGCGCGGGCCGGCGCCGAGAGCGCGATGCCCTCGACGATCTCGCCGAACGCGAGCTCGACGTGGATGCCCACGGTGACCTCGCGCATCGGCAAGTAGCGCTCGAGGCCCGGGGGGCGCCCTGCCTGCCGCCCGTGGGCCTCGCGCACGAAGGCCTCGAAGAGGACGCGCATCCGCGACGCGACGCGGGCGCGGAACGGGGGCGCCGCGAGCCCGGCGAGGCGCGTGTACAGATCGGCGCCGGCCCGGAAGAAGGCCTGCGTCGCGAGGTCGAAGGGGCGCGCCGCGAGGTCGTGGAGGGCGCGCCCGTCGCAGAGGATCTGCCCCAGATCGGCCAGCACCGCGGCCACGGCGGAGGGCGAGGGCAGCCGCTCCAGGTGGTCGTCGAGCATGCAGAAGAGCACCGTCCAGTCGGCGGCGATCTGGAGCACCGGACGCGCCGCATGCGGGTGCGCGCGAGCTACGAGCCACGCGATCTTGGCCTTGTCGAGGCGGGCCGCCGCGCCCTCGGTGGGGCAGAGGCCCATGGTGCAGGCCCAGGCGATCGAGCGGGCCTGGAGCGCCTCGGCCTCGGGGTTCACGGCGGGCGCGAAGGGGCAGTGGAGCTCCGGGAGCGAGA
Source organism: Byssovorax sp. (assembly GCA_046351295.1). Taxonomy (GTDB): domain Bacteria; phylum Myxococcota_A; class Polyangia; order Polyangiales; family Polyangiaceae; genus JAXLYT01. The sequence goes on along the minus strand of JAXLYT010000028.1, from coordinate 101,139 downwards.
GCGGCTCGGCGTGGAGCGAGGCGGGCTCGAAGGCGGCGAGGGCGGGCGTCTCGGTCATGCCCGCCCTTTCGCAACCGAGGTGCCAGGGGCGAGGCGCCTAAATCAGCGGGAAATCAAGGGGGACCGGGCGCTGTTGCGCGGGCGGTCACGCGGGCGGTCACGCGGGCGGTCTCACGGGACCGGGCAAAGGGGTGAGTCAGCCGCGGAAGCGCTCGACGTCGATGTCGTGCTGGGTGATCCAGCGGTAGACCTGCTTGCGGGAGCGCTTCATGGCGCGGGCGACGTCGGCGACGACGCCGCGGTGGGTGGCGAGGAGGGCCTCGAGCTTGTCGCGGTCGGGTGGGGCCTCGCGGTCGGCCTGGCTGGTCTCGTCGATCGAGTCGTCGCGCTCGACGCGATCGGTGGGCTCGATCTCGGCGGGCGTGGGCGCGGTGAGCCGGCCTTCGAGCAGGGGGAGATCGTAGACCTCGGCGCCCTCGCCGCGGAGGCGGAGCTGCGACGCGAAGGCCAGGATCTGCCGCACGTTGAAGGGGTAATCGTAGAGGAGCAGGGCCTCGGCGAGGGCCGGGGAGAGGGGCTTTGCGCCGGGGCCGAGGGCGTGGGCGAAGAGGAGCAGGATGTCTTCTCGACGGGCGCGGATGGGCGGGATGGTGAGGGGGATCTCGGCGAGGCGCGCGAAGAGATCGCCGCGGAAGCGGCGGGCGGCGATGTCGGCTTCGAGGTCGCGGTTGGTGGCGGCGAGGATGCGCACGTCGCAGGCGATGGGCGCCGTCGCGCCGACGGGGAGCACCTGCCGGTCTTGCAGCACGCGCAGGAGCTTGGGCTGGATGGCCTCGGGAAGATCGCCCACCTCGTCGAGGAAGATCGTCCCGCCGTCGGCCGCGCGGAAGAGGCCCGGGCGGGCCACGGCGCCGGTGAAGGCGCCCGCCAGGTGCCCGAAGAGCTGGCTCTCGGCCACGCTCTCCGGGATGGCGCTGCAGTTGACGGCCACGAAGGGCTTGCCCGGCCTCCCCGCGGCGTGGAGGGCCTGGGCGACGACTTCTTTGCCGGAGCCGCTCTCGGCGCGCAGGAGCACGGTGGCCATGGTGGGCCCGAGCTTGTGGATCGCGGCGCGCAGCGCGCGGATCGAGGGCGCCGTGCCGAGCAGGGAGGGCACGCTCGCGTCCTCGTCCCGCTCGGCCGCCTCGCGCACGACGAGCAGGGAGTCGCCGACGGCGATCACGTCACCATCGTCCACCTTCGTGTCCGTGACGCGCACACCGTTGACGAAGGTGCCATTGCGGCTCTTCTCGTCCACGAGGCGCAGCTCGCCGAGCGGGCTCCGGTGCACCGTGGCGTGGTGCCGCGAGGCCCGCGGGTCGCCCGGCAAGGCCACGCCCGAGCTCACCTCGCGGCCGATGGGGGTGGCGCCCCGACCGGGGACGAAGACCGAAGGCGGCAGGGCGATCGCCTCGCCAGAGAAGACGAGGCACAGCTCCAGCCGGCGCGGCCTGGCTCGCCGATCCACCGGCGCCTTCTCGATCGTCGTGCTCACCGGCCTCGAACAAACCGCAACGCCGGCCGGACCGCAAGGCCCACCCCTCCCGCTCCCGCTCCCGTTCCCGCTCCCGTTCCTGCTCCCGTTCCCCCTGTCCCCCGGAGGCGAGGGCAGCGGGAGAGGGCAGCGGGAGCGGGAGAGGGAGCGGAAAGAGCGCATGAGGTGATTGGGGGAGCTCGCGACGCGCTCTTGTTTTGCGGAGCAAGTGCACGGTTTGCGTCGCTATCGACGTCGGGTTACCCGCGGATCAGGCTGGAAATCGAGCCCCCGGAGCGGCTCCACCCGGCTCGCGAGCCCGGCACGGTATTCGCTCGGGCCCAGGGTGTCGAAGATGCGCCGTCGCTGCGATGCCGTGATCTCCCGCCTCGGGCACATGGGGTGGGAACGGGCTTTCGTGCGTCACCCGCTGGGTGCTCGAACAGAGGATCGCCAATGAGAGCAACGAAGGGGTTTGCCTGGTTTCTGGGGGCGATCGCCCTCCTCGGGGTCGCGTGCAGCAGCAAGCCGGATCCGGCGGAGGTCCACCGCGATGCGGCGAACGAGGCGCTCAACGCCGGCGACTGGGCCAGGGCCGCGCAGGAGTTCGACGCGTCGCTGAAGATCAACCCTGCGCAGGCGAAGGTGTGGGAGCGCAAAGCTTACGCCCACATGAAGGCGGGCGAGATCGACCCGTGCGAGGCCGCGCTGCTGAAGCAGGCGGAGCTCGTGTCCGAGCCGTCCAAGAAGGCGGCGGTCTACCGGAACATCGCCGGCGTCCGCATGGGCGCGGGCCAGAGCGCGAAGGCCGAGCCCTGGTTCGCCAAGGCCGTCGAGCTCGATCCGAACGACGATCAGTCGCTCCAGTGGCTGGGAGAGATCTACTCCCTGCGAGGCGGGGCGCGCGACATGAACGCCACGCCCGTGCCCGACACGCTCGAGAAGGCGGTCGCCTATTACGACAGGCTGATCAAGGTCAAGCCGGACAGCAGCGTCGCTTACCTGAACAAGCGGATCGCGCTGAACCGGATCCGGGACTTCGAGAAGCAGCAGCAACAGGCGGCCGAGCAGCTCCTCGCGGTGGCGACCAGGGCCAGGGTCAAGGACAGCGACAAGATCGCGGCGGCGCAGGCCGACGTGGACAAGCACAAGGCGCGCGTCGACGAGCTCGGCAAGCAGTTCGACGAGCTCTCGAAGAAGCTCGTCGACCTCGCCAAGACGTCCCCGCCCCCGCCCTCGTGACGTCCACCGCCCGCAGGTCGCCGCTCGGATGGCCGATCGGCGCGCTCCCCGGCCTCGAACGAACCGCGAGGCCGGCCGGGCCGGGAGCCCGCTCCGCGAGCGATCTTCCGCTCCCCTCCCCCGCCGTGCGATAGTACCGGGCGTGCAGCTCGATTTCTCTGCGCGCGAGGTCACGGTCAAGCTCGTCTATTACGGTCCCGCGTTGAGCGGCAAGACGACGAACCTCGTCTCGCTCCACGGGCTCGCGGGGGCCGACGCCCGCGGGCGATTGATGACCCTGGAGACGCAGGACGACCGCACCCTGTTCTTCGACCTCCTCCCGCTCACCTTCCGCGCGAAGGACGGCGACGTCTCGCTGCGGATCAAGCTCTTCACCGTCCCGGGGCAGCCCATCCACGCGGCGACGCGGCGGCTCGTGCTCCAGGGCGCCGACGGCGTGGCGCTGATCGCCGACTCGCGGATCAGCGAGACCCAGCACAACGCCGACGCCTTCTTCGACCTGCGCCAGAACCTCGGCACCAACGGGCTGACCCTCGGCAAGATGCCGCTCGTCATCCAGTTCAACAAGCGCGACCTGCCCGACATCCGCACCGAGGCCGAGCTCGCGGAGCTCGCCCGCCGCGGCAAGGAGCCCGTGTACCTCGCCGTCGCGACGCAGGGCATCGGCGTGGTCGAGACCTTCATGGGGCTGCTCCACCTGACCTGGGAGACGCTCGAGCGCACCCACCAGCTCTCGAAGAAGCTGTCCTTCGACGGCAACATGCTCCTCTCGTACGTCGCCAAGGAGCTCGGCGTGGACACGCCGGTCGAAGAGCTGCTGGCTCGCCGGGTCGGTGGGCTGAAGGCCCGGTCCTGACATGAGCGACCCGGCCTCCATCCCGCCGCCCGGAAGGCTCCCCGACGAGCCGCTCAGCATCCCGGGCATCGACGGCTCGCCGCTCCGCCTCGAAGAGCTCGTCGACCGCCGCGCCCTCGCCGAGATGATCAGCTCCTTCGAGCAGCTCTTCGGCGTGCCGATCCGCGTGCTCTCCGCCTCGGGCAAGACGCTCGCGGGCAACGAGTCCTTCGCCCCGCTCTGCGCCCTCATCAACCAGCAGCCCGCCGGCCAGAGGTCCTGCGGCGAGGTGCTCGAGGTCGTGCGGCACCTCGATTTCGCGACCGCGCCGATCTCGGCCACCGTGCCCACCGGCGTGCACCGCTGCTTCACCGGCGCGCTCTACCGGATCATCCCCCTCGAGTACGACCGCCGCCCCATCGGGCGCATCTTGCTCGGCCCCTACCTCCCGCTCAAGGAGGGGGGCGCCCTCGGCGACCCGCCCGCGAGCCTCGGCGCCGTGGACGCCTCGCTCCAGGGCGAGCCCGCGCGCACGCTCTGGAGCGGCTTGCCCAACGCCGACGCCGACACCATCGAGCAGCTCGGCCGCCACGTGGCCACCGTGCTCGACGTGATCCTCTTCAGCGGGCACAAGGCCCTGCTCACCTCGCAGATGCACCTCGCCTCGGTGCGGGAGAGCTACCGCGAGCTCTGCGAGAAGAACGAGCGCCTCGAAGAGGCCTACGAGCGGCTCAAGGAGCTCGATCGTTTGAAGTCCAACTTCCTCGCCACCGTCTCCCACGAGCTGCGCACCCCGCTCACCTCGATCATGGGCTACGGCGAGATGCTGGCCGAGGGCGTGGCCGGCGAGCTGAACGACGAGCAGCACGAGTTCGTCGAGACGATCCGGACGAAGAGCGAGCAGCTCCTCGGCCTCATCATGAGCCTGCTCGACCTCTCCAAGCTGGAGAGCGGCACGGTCGCGGTGCGGATGGCCCGCCTGCCCATCACCACCGTGCTCACCGACACCATCTCCACCCTCACCCCGAGCGCCCTCAAGAAAGGCGTGGCCCTCACGATCGACGCCTCGCCCGATCTCCCGCCCATCCTCGGCGACGCCGAGCGCCTGCGGCAGGTGTTCCTGAACCTCGCCGACAACGCGCTCAAGTTCACTCCCCAGGGCGGGCAGATCAGCCTCACCGCCCGCACGAGCTTCGAGCAGCCCGCGGACGAGCCGGGCCTCATCCTCGTCGCCCCGCTCCGCCAGGTGGTCGAGGTGCGCGTCGCCGACACCGGCATCGGCATCCCCGAGCACGAGCGCACCAAGGTGTTCGACCCGTTCTACCAGATCGACCAGTCGTCCACGCGCGAGTACGGCGGCGCCGGCCTCGGCCTCTCCATCGTCAAGCGCCTGGTCGAGGCCCACCAGGGCCACATCCACGTCGAGGCCAACGACCCGCACGGCGCCGTCTTCGTGGTGCAGCTCCCCGCCGCCCGCCCCTCGATGCTCCCCCCTCCCGTCAAGCGCACGCTGCCGCCCGTGCTCGGCTAGCGCGCCCTGCTGCCATGCCGCGCTCGGAGTGGGCCAAGATCGCCCTGCTGGAGCGGGTGCTCGGCGGCGCGCCCGACGCGCGCGTGCTCACCGGCATCGGCGACGACGCCGCGGTCCTCGCCCCGCCCGCCGCGCCCCTCGTGTGGACGGTGGACGCCGCCGTGGACGATGTTCACTTCCGTCGCGATCTGGTCACGATGGTCGACATCGGTTACCGCTCGACCATGGCCGCGGCGAGCGACCTCGCCGCCATGGGCGCCTCTCCGCGGGGCATGCTCTCGTCGCTGATCTTGCCGGCCGGCTTCCCGGATGAAGACCTCGAAGCCCTCGCCCGCGGGCAGCGCGAGGCCGCCGACGCGCTCGGGACGCAGGTGATCGGCGGCAACCTGGCCCGGGGCGAGCAGCTCTCGATCACCACCACCGTGCTCGGCGCGGCGCCGAGGCCGCTCCTGCGAAGCGGCGCGCGGCCCGGCGATGCGCTCTGGATCGCAGGCCCTTCGGGGCTCGCAGGCGCGGGGCTCGCGCTCTTGCTCGCGGGCGCGAAGGTCGAGCGCGAGGCGGCCCGGCGCGCGGTGCGGGCCTGGCAGAGGCCGCTGGCGCGGATCGCCGATGGTTTGCGGGCCGCCGCGGTCGCGCATGCGGCGATCGATGTCTCCGATGGGCTCGGGCAGGACGTGGGGCACATGGCGCAGGCGAGCGGGGTGCGGGCCGTGCTGTCGCGCGCGGCGCTGCTCGCGATCGATCCGGCGCTCGCCGCGGTGGCCGGCGAGCTCGGCCGAGATCCGCTCGACCTGGCGCTCCGCGGCGGGGAGGACTACGCGCTCGTGGTGGCGCTGCCCGCGGGGGAGGCGCTCGCGGGGTTCGTGGAGATCGGGCGGATCGAGGCGAGCGCGGACGGTGGGGACGAGGCGGGCGAGGTGCTGCTCGAGAGGGAAGACGGGGCGCGGGAGATCCTGTCCGGGGCGGGGTTCGATCACTTCCGGCCATAGCCGATCGCGCGGCGAGCATGGGCGAAGGCGCCTCCATGGCCTATCCTCCCGGCCATGCGCCTCCGCTCGCCGGCCCATCTACCCTTGCTCCTCGCTTCTGCCCTGCTCGCCAGCGCCTGCAACCTGATCTTCGGCATCCAGGAGGGCGAGCCCCTCGGCACGGGAGGAAGCGGCACCGGCGGCAGCACCACGACGACCACCACCGGCACCGGGGGCACCGGCGTCACCACGGGCACGGGAGGCACGGGCGGCAGCACCACCTCCACGGGCGGGGGCGGCAGCGGCGGGACGGGCGGCGGCGCGACCTGCGCGGCCAGCACCGCCACCTGCCAGGGCAACGTCCTCCACGCGTGCGACGAGGTGGGCCACCCGCTCGCGCCCGAGACCTGCGATTCGGTGGCCGCATGCGATCCGATCGCCCGCGCGTGCATCCCGTTCGACAGCGCGCCGCGCCTAGGCGTCGGCACCGGCCGCGTGTGCGCCATCGAGGACGACCGCACCCTGCGCTGCTGGGGGCTCAACGAGGGCCGGCTCATCCCGGGAGACCCGCATATCGCGCTCCACACCGCCGTCGCGCTCCCGGGCCTCACGAGCGTGCGCCAGGTGTCGGTGGGCACGGGCCACGCGTGCGCCCTCCAGGACGACGGCTCCGTCATCTGTTGGGGCTCCAACGACAGCGGCGAGACGGGCGTCCCGCCCGGTGGTTCGTACGAGCCGGCCAAGGTCACCATGCCCGGGTCGAAGCCGGCCCTGGAGATCGGGGCGAGCCACCGCTGCTCCTGCGCCCGCCTCAACGACGGCACCGTCGCGTGCTGGGGCCAGGAGAGCACCGGCTGCTTCGGCAAGCCCATGCCCATGGACAACGTGATCTTCACGCCCGCGCTCGTCCCGGGCATCGACGACGCCGTCCAGCTCTCCGTCAACGCGTACGAGACGCCCACCTGTGCGCGCCGCGCCTCCGGCAAGGTCACCTGCTGGAGCATGGACACCACGCCGAAGGACATCGACGGCATCGACGACGCCACCGACGTGCACGTCGGCCGCGGGACCATCTTCATCCGCAGCAAAACGAAGGGCCTCGTCTGGACGACCCCGATGGGCAGCGACTTCGCCCCCGTCACGCCCTACGGCATCCTCGGCACCATCACGGCCTTCGGGGGCGGCGACAACTTCTGCGCGGTGCGCGACGACGGCTCGGTGCTCCTCGCGGTCCTCGGCAGCCCCCCGCCGGACATCCCGGGCCCGGTGGGCAACCTGCCGCAGGGCAAGATCGTCGAGCTCGGCGTGGGCTACGGGCTCAGCTATGGCCGCGGCCTCCAGTGCATCCGCCTCGCGGGCGCGCCGCTCGCCTCGCATGTCTACTGCTGGGGCGACGACCTCGCGGGCGCGCTCGGCGCTAACTCTCCCGGGGATTTCCGCGCGCCCCAGGTCGTCCCGGGCATCACCACCGCGGCCTCGCTCTCCACCTCGCAGGTCACGACCAGCGTCGTGCTCGCGAACGGCGCCGTGACCTACTGGGGCCTCGGCAACACGCTCGACGGCATCGGCTCGAAGACGCCCACGATGGTGAACACCGCGGGCAACGACAACGCGCGGGTGACCATCAACGACTCGGGCGGCTACGCGTACATCGTCAAGAAGACCGGCGCGCTGACGTACCTGAACGGCGGGCAGTTCATGCCGGGCGAGCGGCTCCTGAAGAGCAACCAGGCCGACTATGCCCAGGTGTTCGCCTACTACCACTTCGACTTCGGCCTCCGGACCAACGGGACGCTGATGACCTACAGCGACGACGACACGGCCAACCAGAGCGGCGTCCTCGGCGACGGCACGATGAGCGCGATCGCGGGCCACACGCAGCCTGTCCCCGGCCTCTCCTCGGTGCAGAGCGTGTCCGTCTACGGGGACGACTACAGCGCCGAGCCGACCCGCCTGCGCCATCCTCGGCCCGAACAGCTCGCTCGTCTGCTGGGGCGACAACGACTACGGCGAGATCGGCACCGGCGCGCAGAGCGGTCCGGTCCCTCGCCCACGCCGGTCACGATCCCCAACGGCGAGTCGATCGTCTCGGTGGCCGCGGGGCGCATCTTCACCTGCGCGGTCTCCTCGGTGGGCTCGGTCTATTGTTGGGGCTCCAACGATTACGGCGAGCTCGGGGCGACCCGGCCTTCCAGTACATCCGAGCCCGAGCCTCGTCCCGGGCATCACCAACGCCAAGGCGGTGAGCGCGCGCGGCGGAGCATGCCTGCGCGCTGCTCGCGGACAAGACCGTGGTCTGCTGGGGCCTCAACATCGACGGCCAGCTCGGCGACGGCACCTTCGAGGACCGCCACACCCCGGCCCCGGTGATGGGCCTCGCCGACGTGGCCGAGGTGAGCACCGGCCCGGACCACACCTGCGCGCGGCACAGCGACGGCAAGGTCTCGTGCTGGGGCTCGTCCTACCGCGGGCAGGTGGGGACGGGGGTGACGGGGAGTTCCCGTCACCCCTCATGGTGCAAGGGCTCTGACTGCTCGCTCAGTGGCACTCGCCGGGGACCGTCACGCCGACGAGGGCGGAGCGGATCTGCGTCAGGGCGGAGGCGCGCGTGGTGGCGCCGGACTTGACCAGCTTGGCGATGCCCGGGCAGATCGTGGCGGCCTGCGCGGCCTTGGCCTTGGCGTCCTTGCTCTTGCCCGAACGGGCCTCGGCGGCGAGGGCCGCGCAGCACGCGTCGATGGGCTGCTGCTGCACCTCGGGGTTGACCACGACCGGCGTGGTGGGCGCGGCGGTGACCGGCGCGGTCGCGCTGGCCGCGGCGCCCGAGTCGGCGGCGACCGCGGCGGCCGTGCCCGAGGGCACGGGGACGGCCTGAGGATCTTCGCTCTTCTTGCCGCAGCCGGCGAGGCAGGAGCGATCCACCAACGAGGAGCACCAGGGCGAGGAGAGAGCGGTTCATGGGAGCCTTTCTATCGGTGTTTTCGATCGGCGGCCATCTTCTCGGGGCAGGGCGCGAAGGCGGGTGCGGGCGCCTGTCGATGATCACCAGGGCGCGCGCACCGTGGTCTGCACGTAGGCCCAGTGCTCGAGCGTGGCCGGGCGGCCCACGTCGCGGAGGATGGCGCGCGCCCCGTCGCCCAGGATCATCAGCCCGTAGCCGGCCTCGATGTCGAGCGGCTTCCAGGGCATGATCTTCATCGCGTAGTCGATCTCGTGGCCGAGGAAGGCCGAGCTGTTGTCGACCTTGGCGCCCACCGGGACGAGATCGCCCGTCGTCCAGCGGCCGGATTTCGAGGCGAGGAGCCCCGGGTGGTAGCCGACCTTCAGGCCGAGCTCGTCGATGGGCGTCGCGCTGACGCTCCCGCCGGCCGTGAGGATGTTGGACCACGCGAAGGCGCTCATCGGGCTGAGGAAGGTGCGCTGATCGGGGAGGATCGGATCGAAGCGTTTTTGCGTGCCGCTGAAGTCACCGTCGTCGCCGCTCGCGTAGGCGGCCTCGGCGTCGAACGCGAGGTGCGCGGGCAGCGCGGTGAGCCAGCCCGCGCGGGCCGCGACGGCGAAGGCCTGGTGGCTCCGGCGGGTCCCGTACGAGGCGATGGTGCCGAGCTGGTAGGCGCCCTCGACCGCGTAGCGGAAGCCCCGGCGCTCGCCGAAGATGCGGCCGTCGACGACGAAGGTGTCCGCCGGGGTGAGCGTCGTGGGCAGCGGATCGCGGCTGATCCGGGCGAGGCCGGTCACCTCGATCTGGAGCAGCGGGAGCAGGTGATAGGTCGCGTCGATCCCGTAGAGCTGCGCGCCGAGGCCCTCGCCGGCCGGTGTGCGCGAGCCGCCCGCCGCGGGGGGCAGGCCGCCCGGGGCCGCGAGCATCGCCGCCATCACCTCGATGTCGATGTCGGCCACCTCGATCCCGAAGCGCGCCGCGTCGAGCGAGCGGCCCGTGAACGACCAGTCGTTGTCGCCGACGAGGCGCCCGTCGCCCCAGCGCACCCGCTGGCGGCCGAGGCGGAGGAACATCTTGCGGCCGCTCCGCGCGTGCAGATCGATGTAGGCCTCGAAGGGCTGGAGCGAGGGCAACTTCGGCTCGCCGGGGCCGACGAAGGCGCTCGACGCGTCGCCGAAGACGCGGGCGTCCTGGAGCGTGAGGGCGGCGGTGACGGGGCCGCGATCGACGGCGAGGCCGAGGCGGCTGCGCTCGCTCACGACGTACTGGTTCTTCACCGCGGGCCCGGTCGTCACCACCGTCGGATCGGTGGCCTTATAGCCCTCGGCGAGCACCGCGGTGGAGGCGTACTCCCGGCCTCCGGTGTCGACCGGGTGGCGCGTGTACTCGCCGCGGACCCGCACCTCGAGCGAGGGCCGGAACGTCCACGATCCGAGGACGATCGACTCGGAGAGGGGCGAGGCCTGGGCCGAGGCGATCGCGGGGGCGAGGACGATCGACAGCGCCGCCGAGGCGGGCCCGAGCGAGCGGAGCGGGTGCGCGACAATCATGGCTCTCGTCGGTGCGGGGGACGGTTCGATCTCCCGAGCGCCGGCAGGATAGGCACCGGGGCCCGCCAGGGACAAGCCCGGGACACGAGGGGCGCCCCGCGGGCCGTCACGGCTCGAAGTCGTCTCCACCCTTCGCCGGTTTCTTCTTCGGGGGCGGCGGGGTCGCGGGAGGCGTCGCGGGCGGCGTCGCCGGGGGCGCCTTGGCCACGGGCGGCGGCGTGTCGGCGGGCTTCTTCGGCGGGGTCGCGGGCGGTGTCGCCGGCGGCGTGCTCGGCGGAGGCGCGCTCGGCGGCGGAGGTCTGGGCGGCTGACCCTTGCCGCCCTTGCCCGGCTTCGGCGGCGGATCGAGCGGCCCGAGCGCCTGCGCGCCCGTCTCGCAGGCGATCGAGAGATCGATCACGTACTTGGCGGCGAGCCCCGCCTGCTTGACGCTCGTGTCGAGGATCGAGGCGAGCACCGTCGCGGCCGTGTCGAGCTCGAAGAGGATCTCGTCCCGCCGCGCCTGCGGCTCGTTCTTGAAATCCTGCGGCGCGACGGCGCGCAGCTCCGTGCGGTGCTTCTCCAGGTCGGCCACGCGGAGCGCGAGCGCGCTCATCCGCTTGCTCAACGCCACCGAGAGCCGCGCCGACTCTTCCACCCCCTTGAGCAGGTCTTGCCCCGGCAGATCGATCGACGCGCGCGCCTTGGTCGTGAGCATGCGCGCCTCGGGCAAGATCTCCAGGTGCAGGAGCACCCCGCCGTCGCGCAGCTTCTTCACGCGCTGCTCGGCCTCGCTCACGAGCTGGGCGTCGGGCGCCGTCTGCTCCAGGCCGAGCGCCTTGACGAGCGGCGCGCGCGCGGCCTGGGCGTCGGGCTCGGCGCTCTTGCCGTCTTCCTGGGCCGAGCGGAGCGACGCGAAGAAGTCGTCGTAGGTGGGGGTGCCCGTGGAGTAAGCGTCGCCCTGCGCGACATGCGAGATGGGCTTGGCGCACCCGCCCGCAGCGCAGATCAGCGCCGCGAGGCCGAGCGCGCGGAGCCGCGGAGCGGTCAGCCACATTGGAGGATCGATCCCCAGAGCTCGAAGCCGAGCGAGCCCTTCGAGAGGAAGACGGCCGCGGCATAGCCGGAGGCGATGCCGATCCCGCCCTGGCCGAAGTTGCCGGCGGGCGGAGAGAGCGCGATGGGATCGCCGAGCGGGGTGAGGTCGGGCGCGAACGTTTGCGCTCGAACGGCCCGGCTCCCCGCGGCGCCCTCGGTCCAGATCATCAGCCAGCGCCCATCGGGCAAGCCCGCGATGTCGGGCGCGAAGGCGTCTCCCCCGGGCCCGCCCTTGGGCAGCGGGACGACCTGCGAGGACGTGGGGATCTGCCCGGCCGGGGCGCGGCCCACGCGGATCTCCCAGCGCTCGCCCCCCTCGGGCTTGTCCGCGAAGATCACCGCGAGCTCGGCCTGGTTGTACCCGCTGCTCGGCTTGCCCACCGCGCCGCCCGAGCCCGGCACCTTGACGAGCCCGCCCGCTGCCTTGCGCGACGGATCGAGCCACGTGCCCCACACGGCGCCGTCGCGACGGAAGGTGATCGCATGTCCCTTCGGGCCCGCGGGGAGCACGCGGAGCGCGGCGGGCGCGTCGTCCCCCGGGAGCGGGAAGAGCGCCTGCGCGGGCGCGTCGAGCCTGTCGGCCACCGCGAGCCCGCCGGCCTTCACGCCGGCCACGAAGGGCGAGGCGCCCGGCACATGCACGAACGAGGTGAAGCCCGACGCGCCCGCCGCCGGCGAGACCTTGAACTCCGTGCCGAGCGGGACCACCCGATCGAGCGGATCGCTGCCCCGCTGGGTGAAGCGCACCTTCACCTCGCCGGTCGCGGGCGTCACCTCGATCCCCACCGCGTCCGTCTCCTCGCGCGCGTAGCCGATCGCGAGGTTGCCCGCGGGCGTGGCCACCATGTCGAAGGGGATGCTCTTGTGCACGCGCGGTGCCCACATCGCCGGCTGGCGCGCGACCCAGCAAGGCTTGAGCGGCGGCGGGAGCATCGACTTCGCCACGAGCGGGACGAGGTGGAACATCGGCCGCGCGACGAGGCGCGTCGGCTGGGCCGAGTGCCGGCCCGCGAAGAAGGCTGCCACCACCATGGCGATCAGCGCGCCGCCCGCGCCGAAGAGGGACGACATCGGCACCGCCACGGGCACGTCGCCGCCCGGCGCAGGCGGAGGTTCGGAGAACGCGCGCGGAGGCTCCGAATGGTGTACCGGCGGCTCGGAGGGCCGCGCGCCGGCCCCGTCGATCGCGGGCAGCGGCGCCGGGCGCAGCGCGGCCGGGGGGAGGGCGAGGCCCGTCGCGTCCCGGGACGAATGCGCGGGCGGCAGCGACGCCGGCCGGTGCGCCTTCGCGCTCCCGTTCGGCCCCGAGGCGCCCCCCTGGCTCGGCACGGCAGCGCGGGGCGGAGGGAGGCCGAGCGGATCGATCTCCGACTCGTCGGGGAACGATGGCAACGGCGTTGACGACAGGTCCTCCTGGGGGACGTCGTGTCGCGCCGCATGCGCCTCGACCCGCGCCTCCACCGCCGCCGGCACCGGCGCCACCTGCGCGACCGCCGCGATCACAGGCGCAGCGGCCGGCGCCTGTGCGGCGGGAGCCGGCGCCTGCACCACGACGACCGCGGGCGTCGAGGTCGTCTTGTCGGTGTTGGCCGGCACCCCGGCCGCGACCATGGTGGCCGTGTTCTGCCGCCCCGGGAGCGGCGGCGGCTTCGGCTTCGCGGCGGCCGGCCCGGCAGCCGCCGCAGCGGGCGCTCCTCCCGGCCTGGGCGGCGCCGGCTTGGCCGCGCCGTTACCCACCGGCGCGACCGCCGTGGAGGACACCGGCACGGCGGACGCCGGCACCGCAGCCGACGAGGCCGGCGCCTTCGCGGGCGAAGCCCCTGCCGGCTTGCCGCCGGGCAGAGGCGGCTTCGGCCGGGGAGCGGCCTGCTGGGCGGCCTGCGCGTCGCGCTCGGCGGCCGGCGGATCATCCGTCAGGGGGAGCTCGAACGACGGCAGCGGATCGCGCTTGTTGTTGGACGGGTGGGTCGGCCCCTCGTCCGAGACCGGCTCGCTCCCCCACTCGCCGTCGATCTCGCGCGTCGTGAGCTTGCGCTCGCCCCGCCGCGCGTCGACGCCGAGCCCTGCCGGCACGGCCGGCGCTTTGGGCACCACGGCGTTGGCCTCGGGCGGGACCCCGCGCTCCGGGATCTTGGTGGCCCCTGCGCGCGGTGCGGCCTGCCCCGCCGGCGCGCCGGGCGCAGGCGGCGGGCCGAGCTTGTCCGACACCGGCGAGGGGATGCCCTGGAGCGTCCTCGTCGCGCCCCGCGCCGGCAAGGGCGGCGCCGTCGGCCGCTTGTTCCCCGGCAGCTCGGGCAGCTTGCTCGCGGCCTTGCCCGCGCCCTTCGCGGGCATGAGGCCCGTCGGCGTGCGCCGATCGCCCTCGTTCGCCGAGGCGCTCGATCGCCCCCGGATCGCCTGCCCGATGGCCACCGCGTTGGCGAGCTCCGGCCTGTCGTGCGCGGGCACCCAGCTCTTCAGCCCATCGCGCCAGACCAGGGTCGTGCCCGGGAGCTGGCCGCTCGCGAGGGCCGCGCGCAGCTCGTCGGCGCCCACCAGGCGCTGCACGCCGCGCTCGTCCGTCCACCTCCACTCCTCGCGAGCGGTCAAGGTCGATTCCTCTTCACGTCCATGGCTGGGCCGGCACCGGCAGCGAACCAGATCGGGCGCGATCCAGGCCAGATCGACGCCTCCGGGAGAATCCTAGCGCGGCGCCCCGGCGAGGGATCGTTTTTGTAAAAAACGACGCAACGTTTGCCCTTCTCGCGCCGATGTACAGAGGATGACCTCGCTCACTCCCCTCCTCCGCGCCCTTCCGACCTTGCTGTCCGAGCTCGCCGGCGACGCGCTCTCCCCACCGTCCTGCGCCGCCTGCGACGAGCGCCTGCCCCGCCGCGCGATCTTCTGCGCGGCCTGCGCATCCTCGGTGCTGGACGACACGGAAGGCGACGGGACGTCGATCGCCGCCGGCCTCTACGGAGGCGCGCTGGGGACCGCGATCCGCCGGCTGAAGTATGGCTCGCGCCCCGACCTCGGGAGGCCGCTCGGTCACCTCGCGCTCCGCGCCGCCCGGCAGGCCGGCCTGACGGTCGACCTGGTGGTGCCGGTGCCGCTTCACCCGGATCGGCTGGTGGAGCGCGGCTACAACCAGGCCTCGCTGATCGCGGCCGTGGTGTCGCGGGGGCTCGGCGTGCCCATGGCCGCGCGCGCCCTCCACCGGGTGCACGCGACGGCCCCGCAGGCGTTGCTCGGGCGGCAAGCGCGGCTCGACAACCTGGCCGGCGCGTTCGCGGCCCGCGAGGCGTCGCGGCTGCGCGGCCGGCGGGTGCTCGTCGTCGACGACGTGGCGACGACCGGGGCGACGCTCGGCGCGTGCCGTGAGGCGATGATGTGCGCGGGCGCGGCCAGCGTGATCGGGCTTGTGCTGGCCAGGGCGGAGCGGATGGACGCCGAGGCGAGCGGCGGCGATGCAGGCCGGCTTCTCGCCTCGTGACGCGGCGAGCGGATGCCCGCGCGCTCGTCACGCGACCGGGCTCGTGGGCTCACGCTCCTCGAGCACAGCGCCCACCACCGACCAGCCGCTCCGTGAGCAGGTGGAGCAGCGTGTCCATGGCCTCGAAGGCCGGGACGAAGCGCAGCCACCCGCGCCGCGTGCCCGGCGTCATGCGCATGCAATCGCACCCGAGCCAGAGGAGAGCCCCGCGGCCGACCTCCTCGATACCCAGCGTTTGAAGGGGCTGGAGGCGCCGGACCAGATCGAATGTGTCGCGGAAGACCTCGGCCGCCACCTCGCCGAGCACCGGCGCGCCGGCCTGCTCCACGGGCGCGGGCGCGACCGGAGGAGCGACCGGCTGGATCGCAGGCGCGCGCACCTCGCCGATCGGCCGGCGCGGTGCTTCGACCCGGCGCGGGTCTCTTGCGGGGCAGCCGGCGGCTTGGCTCATGCACCGGAAGGTGCGCGCCGTTCATGTCGTTTCGAAGGCAGCTCCCGGGCTCGGCGGTGAAGCTGGCGGTGTCTCGGTCGCTCAGGCGGGCGGCGCGAGCGGCGGCGCGGCGGGGACATCTTGCCCGCCGGCCGGAGGCTCCGGCGCGCCCTCGCCCTTCGCGTCGTCCTTCCCCGCGCGCGCGGCCTGGCGCGACATGAGCGGGGGCACGGAGCGCTCGTGATCGTCGCCCTCGAAGTAGTGCGCGATCACCTGGAGGCGCCCGTAGCGGCGCACGAGCAGCGTGCCCATGCGGTTGCGCACCTCGATGGTCATGGGGGGCGGCGGCGCCTTCTCGGCCGGCGCGTTGGCAGTGCGCAGGTTCTGGAGCAACCACGAGCCGAGCGTCCCGGCGCGCTTGATCATCTCCGGATCGGCCGCGTGCTTGCCCTTGATCGCCTTGTGGTGCTTGACGAACACCTGGCCGAGCGCGACGCAATCCTCGGCCACGTCGCGCGGGCCGCGGCCGCGCAGGATGTCGTCCACCTCGCTCTGCGGCACGAGCCCCGCGGCGCCGAGCCCCGTCACGATCGGCAAGAGGACGCCCCGGATCCGCCGCGCCTCGATGAGATTCTGGCTGACGACCTTCTCCGACGGCACGCTCCGCTCGGCCTCCATGGCGGCGAGCTTGTGCGCCAGGCCGAGCGCGGGGAGCGTCTCGACCTCGGCGATCGAGATCTTCGGCAGGTG
Source organism: Byssovorax sp. (assembly GCA_046351295.1). Classification (GTDB taxonomy): domain Bacteria; phylum Myxococcota_A; class Polyangia; order Polyangiales; family Polyangiaceae; genus JAXLYT01. Next base: position 84,830 of record JAXLYT010000028.1, on the reverse strand, counting down.
GGCCTTGATCATGGGCTTGTAGGCCCCGAAGGCCTTCATGGCCGTACCGATGTTGACGAGGCAGAGATCGGCGTCGAGCCGATACGGGAGCACGGCGTCCTCGGGGAGCGCCTGGGCGGCAGGGAGAAAATGGTCGAACGCGGCCTTGGCATCAGGGTGCTTGGGAAACGACACGGGTCACCTCCAGAGGGGTTGTCGAACGAGAGACGGCCTGTCCACCGCGCGCCGCCCGGCCAGGCCTCTCGGCGCCGTGAAGGCGCAGGGATGAGCTGGAGACGGGACGGCCCGGGTGGGGGCGCCTCGCGAGCCTCTGGTGGTAAGTCGGGACCTCGGGGCAACTCGGGCAAAGAAAAATTCGGTCGCCTGTTTTTTTCGCCCGCGCTCAGATCGACGAGAGCTTGACCTTGAACTTCAAGATCGCGCTTCCCTTGGCAGGCGGCGCGAACTGGGCCGAGCTCACCCGCGCGGCGATGCACGCGATCACCGAGCCCGCGAGGCCTGTGCCCCCCGACGGCGTGGCGGCGACGACCTCGCCGTTCTTGCCGATCGTGGCGGTGATCTCCACCTCGCCCTTCATCGCCGGGTCCTGCTGGAGGCCGCGGTTGTAACAGCGCCGGAAGCCCGCGCTCATCCCCGCGATCACCGCGGACGCGTTGGAGACGTCGCCGAGACCCGAGACCGGATTGACCTGGGCCGCGCCCACCGGCCCCTTCACGACAGTCGCACCACCCGGCGCGCCTCCAGCGTTGTTGTTGCCGAGCCCGGCGAGCCCGCCGCTGTTGCCGGGCTGGATCGTACCGCCGCCCCCGCCGCCGAGGCGAAGGCCCGCGACGCCGCCCGCGCTGCTCCCCACGGCCGCGGTGAGGACGCCAACCGCGACCCCGTCGTTGCTGTCGAGCGTGCCGACGATGGCGCCGTCGAGCTTGCTCAGCTCCTCGGCGATCTTCCTGGCTTTCTCGTCGGTGGGCGGCGCCGCGCCGTCCGCGGGAACGTCCGGGGGCGCCGCGGAAGCCGACGGCGCGGCGGAGGGAGCGGAGGGCTCGGGGGGCGCGATCACCACCTCGACTGGTGCCCCGACCGGGGCGGTCTGGGGAGCAGGGTTCGAGCCTCCACACGCGGCGAGGCAGAGCAGCAGGGGCAGGACGGTCGAGCGCATGAGGCCGAGCGAACCGAGGCGCCGGGCGTGCGTCAAGCCGTGATCGGTCCCGTCATTTTTTCTTGCCCGACCTGCCGGCTCGCGCCGACTTCACCTTGGACCGATGATTCACTCCTGATAGAGCCGAGGAGAGGCTCCGCTGCCCGAGGATGTGCACCATGGACGTGGATGACGATCCCTTCGCTCCTCCAAGCTCCGAGCCGCCCGACTCCCTGACCACCGCCCTCGAAGATCCGCTGCTGAAAGCCCGGGTCGACGCGGCGATCGCCCCCTACGAGGGCCGCCTCGCCCCGGAGGCGCTCGCCGAGTGCCGCCGGATGCTGACGGTGCTGCTCTTGACCGACCCCGAGGCGGCGCCGCTGATGGAGCGGATCCGGTCCCACTTCGACACCAACCGGAGCGGGGTGCTGACCCGGGGGGAGCCGGCGGACCTCGAGCCACCGGCCGCGCGCCGGGTCGGGGAGCAAGGTCGAAGGTGAGCGAGGCGCGGGCGGACGAGGCGCGGTCGAGCGAGCCGGCCGATCCGAAGGCCATCGCGGCGCGCTACACGCCGTGGGCGCGGAAGGTCGCCATGTCGATGGTGCTCGTCTACGGGGTGCTGCACCTGCGCGATGACCTGGTGAGCACGGCGCTCTTGGCGCTCCTGTCGGCGTCGGAGTCGTTCGATCCTACGCGGGGCGTGAGCTTCGCGGCCTACGCCCACCGGCGGGTCGCCGGCGCGGTGCTCGACGGGATCGGCAAGGAGCTGCGCCACCTCGCGTTCCTGCGGGCCCCGATGCTCCAGGCGCCGCCGCCGAGCGGCGAGGCGCCGCGGGACGACGAGCGGATCGACGCGACGGTCGCCCGGGTCGACGCGATCCTGGCGAGCGCGATGGACGCCGCCTGCCTGCGCTGCATGGGCGAAGACCTGCGCGGCGAGGGCGAGGCGCGGCTGCTGGAGCGCGACGCGTTCGAGAAGCTGCACGGAGCGCTCGAAGATCTCCCACCCGCAGAGCGCCGGCTGATCGAGCTGCGCTACTTCCAGGGGCTCGAATGGCGGCAGGTCGCCGAGGCGCTCCACCTGCCAGAGCGAACGGTGAAGGACCACGATCAGAAGATCCGCGTGCGCCTGCGCAAAGCGATGCGGGGCTGAGGCGGGGGCGCCGTGCTCACGAGACGCGGATCATTCTGCTCGATCTCGATCAGAAACGGCGCCAAGCGCCCGGGCGATCGATTCCACGGATCCGTGCGCTTCGCACAGACGCTGAAACCCGGGACGATCATGCATGCCCGCCACGGGTATCCAGCGCTCCACCGTGACGGGGTACGTCGCCATATGAAGGTCAGGGGCAAAGCCAACACGGCCGCCCGGGTGGATCTCCGCGCCGGATTCATCCGTGACGCTCGGCGGGCGAACAAACTCGAACCGAATGGGTCGATTCACCCATCCGAGCGACAGGAGCACGCAGACCGTTCGGCCGCCGGCGGCATAGATGAGCGGCGACATGCCCCTCGTGTCCTCGGCCAGGTCCGGCTCCTTCGGGATCTCTTCGACCAGCGCGCGAATACGAGGTGTCAACCGGCGCGCGAGCTCGGCCTCGTCCGGCGGCAATGGCTCGCCGAGCTCGGTGCGCGATAGCAGCGCGGCGCCGCGGAACAGCTCCCTCATTCGCCGCAATCCCTGCCCCAAGGTCGTCTGCTCGTGGCCCGTCGGGCGCCGCTCCGGTGTCTCGTCGAGGAACTGTCGGCCGAACAGCTCCTCGACGGTGGAGCCCAGCCAGTCGTACGCGTCCGCCGTTCGAGCATAGAACGTACAGAGCGGCTCGATCGAAAGGTCGGGCGTGATCGTCAGCGCCGGGCGCGCCGCCGCCAGCGGCCTCGGCACCTCGAGCTGCTTGGTGTGCGTCTCTCGGCTCATCGCCAGGATGGACCGCGCCGATCGCACGAGCTCGGCGGCGTACGTCGCGTCGAACAGGAGCCGCTCTCGCTCCGCAGCCCGCTCCGGCGAGAGGAGCGGTTCGAGAGCCCAGAGCCGCCGTGCATGAAACCCGGCGCCATCGCGCGGCGAGAGAGACACGCTCCCCGCGCGCACGAGATCCACCAGCGCGTCGAAGGGAGACGACGCGGTGGCGGTCATCGAGCCTTCGAGGAGAGCCCGCGACACATCGGACTCGACGGAGCGTGAAGGAGGGAAGAGCGCGCGCTGTTGAGCTGACGTTCGATCTCGATCGTCGATGAGCCGCCGGAGGTCGGCCATGTGGGACACTGGCTCACCGGTCAGGCGAAACGTCCGCGACAACAAGCGCTCGTAGGTGCTCCGTCCCTCCACCATGCCGCCGATCGCCTCCGCCAAGGCGCCGGCACACCTGGGCGACAGCTCGGCCTGGAGAGCGCGATCACGAAGAAAGATGGCACGGAGCTCGTCGCTCCACGCGTAGAAGCCCAATGGCATGCTCGAAGAGCACTCGGCGGCCGAGCAAGCCGACGAGAGCCAACGTCGTGCGTCGGAGGCGCTGGCATCCTCCGCCGTGGACAGCGCATCCGTCAGTCGCCGAAGAAATTCCCTGCGCCCCGGGCCGAGCGCATCATCCCCCTCCATCCGCAGCTCCAGCGCCGCAAACAGGCGGTCATCGAACACCTTGGCCAGCTGGACGAGGGCCGCCGCAGGCAAGAACGGTCTGTTGTACCCCTGGACCACAGCCGCCCGGCGGGCCGCTGCGAACGAGGGAAACAGCTCGACCACGCCGACGTCCGCGACATGCGTGGTGTCGGGCGGCATCGACCCGCGGAGCACCTGCGTGGTCCGATCTACCCGCACAGGCGACGTCGCCGACGCCCTCACGCGCCCGAACAGCTTTCCTAAGAATGACGTCATCGTCGAGGTACCGTCCATCATGAGCATGGAACTTAAAGTGAGGCGATCATGGCATACCATCAGGGAAGGCGCAAGACGATACCGGGCCTTATGAAACTTGGATTTGGCCCAATGGTGCGTCGGTTTGCAGCATAGATCTTCGGCCACTGCGAGTCATCGCCATAAACTCGTCTCGCCACAGTCGACAGGCTTTCGCCCTCGGCAACTTTGTAAGTTCGAAACTGCGCCGTCGTACACTCCGGCAAGACATCCGAATTTCGCTGCAAACATACGGTATTTTGCACTTCCACAAGCTCACCTTGACCCGCAGGCTTTTGCGAGCGAGGTATAACGGCTATCTGACGTCCTTTCGCTGGCGGGCGCAAAGGAACCGAGCCCAGCTCCAGAACGATCTGATGAGCAATCGTGGGCACAGTCGCAAGCGGCTGCATCCACCGTGCGTTGGCAATCACGCCCACTTCGCCATACATTTGCGCCAACGATATTCCGGGATACAAGCTTTCCAGCTCCGCAAGCGCAGATACCACTTTCCCACCTCGATCCAAGATGCGCATCGCGCCGAGGGCGTCGCGAAATGCGAGCAGCGTATGGGCAACGGCCTGCCATTTCACACTAAACAATGTCACAGCATTGGGTTCCTGCTGCACAATCTTGGCAAGGTCACTCATGGTCCCAGGTTGAGGAAGCAACTTTATACGCCCGCCCAAATTTGACACGGCAAACGCTATGTCATCAACGAACGCTCCCCCGGTCTCACCGATGCTCGACAATCCTGCCGCGCGCGCGAGATCCGCCAGCGTCGCACCGTGCCGCACGCCGGTCATTCGCAGCGCCCTGGTGGCGGCGACCCACGTGCAATTTCCCACAGTATTTAGTTCGTCCAGCGCAACGACCGTGCTCAAGCCGTATCGAGCCGCTTTAAGCGCTGGGCCTACGACCATCAAAAACCGCAACGCATCTTGTCCGTATCCCCATCCGCCGTTCTTGACGCCGTCCCCAAGCCGCAGCACATCGACGAACCCCGATGCGACATGCGTCGACAGTGTAAAGAACGAATACGCGACCCCAGCTCCTGCATAGATCGCGACATTCCTGTACCAGGGGCTCGATTCATCGAGCGTGCTTCCCACCAGAGGCTCAAGCTCGCCGTCTAACCACTCTCCATCTTCTTTGCGAATTTTGTCAAACCAGTTTGCAAGCTCAGTAAACACCCACATAGTAAACCTCGCATGTCAACCAAACAACAAACCACGGGGCGACGGAAGATCACTCGCCTGCATCATGCACTTTTGCCAACTCATCCATCGTGACGAGATCGAGCTCACCACTCAGTGGCAGATCATGATCAAATTGGAATTTGATCAACGCTCGCCAAAGGAGCTCACCATCTTCATCCAGTTGTGCTTCGGCGGACGTCATGGCCGACCCGAAATATCCCAAGCTCGACAAGCGTTCAATGGCACCGCTTTGCAACGAAGGCGGATCCATGTGTCCGATGCGCAGCGAGTGGAGGACGTTCTTGCGCACGAGGAACAATGTGACATCCGTAACATGGACCCCGACAGCAAAAGAAACGATACCATCATCTCCAGTTTTTCCGTCAACATCGTGCCCGATGCCCGTAATCATGTATGGCTCACCCGTCAAGGGCTCGCCGCTGGGGTCAACCAGTCGCAATGTCACGTTGGTCTTCGAGACGATTGCCGAATATTGGTTTTGGGTACCTTTCGTCAACGCGCGTACGCCAACGTCAGACAATTTTTCTTTAATTGGAATGTACATTACGTCAGCCGGCGCGAGCATGTCATGGTTTGACCTCTGTGCTCGAAGCTCCTCGTTCCTTGGATTATTCCATACTTCCTCCGCGTCGAATCCGTGAACGAATGCGAGCTTCGTCAAATAATCTCCCTGCCGAACCACATACGGCATCATCTCCCCCTTCGCACTGCCTTCGCCCTCGGCCATTCCCACATCTGGGAACACGATCGTCCCGTTTTGATCGAGCGAAAGTTCTGCCTTCCCGTCTTTGTCCGTAGCCCCGCCGATCTCCGTTCCGTCTTCCAGCGCAACGACGAAGCGCTGATAGCTGAGCCCATTCCCCTCTTCGTCGACCAGCTCCACCAAGGTCAGCGGCTCGGGCTCCGCTGCCGGAGCGTCTTCCGCCGAGGCTGGTGAGTTGAGCAGAATCTTCTTTCCGTCGAGCTGGACCTCCTTCCCCATCGCAAGCGACGCTCCATCGCTCGTTTTGACCGTCAGCTTCTTCTCCACGAGCAGCTGTGCGTCCCCCTTCGCGCCGAGCTTCAGCCCGCCCTCATCCATCGACAGACCGGCTCCTTCCCCCTTCGCGCCGATCGCCGCCGAAACCATCTCGATCCGGTCCTCCGTGATCCGGATCCAGCTCTTGCCTACGCGCAGTATGAGCTCTCCCTCCGACGAGATCTCGGTCGTGTCCAGGCTCGATAGCTTGGCTGTTCCCTCGGCGTGTGTCACCCACGAGCGCTTCTTGCCGCTTTCCCCCACGATCGTCGTCATGCATCCGTGGACGCGCGTGGTGAGATCCTCCGCATGTTCTAGGTCGGCGTTCCCCTGCACGTCGAGTCGGTCTCGACCCTCTATCCGCGTCACGCGCATCCCTGAAACGCGCGCGTCAGCATTGCCCTCCACCAGGTCAAGACAGTTCCCTTCGATCTGGATCGTGCAGTTGCCTGCAATCCGCTCTTCCAAGCTCCCCTGCATTGACGCGCTCATATCGCCTAGGATTCGATCGACTCGACTTCCGAGAATCTGTGTTCGCTCGCTGCCACGGACCAGGCGCGTGTGATTGCGCTCGACCTCCTCGTGGAGGTCGCGCTGCGCGTGCAGGTAAATCCGCTCGTTTTGGGCCATATCCTCGAAGCTAAGCTCGTTGAAGCCGCTAGAGCCCAGGGTGCTCTGCGTCCGGAATCCGCTCTTCGTCTTGCTCCCCGGCAGTGGAAACGCAGGTACGTTGATCGCGTTCGGCACACAGCCGGTGATCAGCGGTCGATCTACGTCACCACCCAAAAACGTCACCACCACTTCCATCCCGATCCGCGGGATGAACTGTACTCCCCACCCAGTGCCTGCCCACGCCTGGGACACCCGGAGCCAGCAGGAGCTCTGCTCGTTCTTCTGCCCCTCTCGGTCCCAGGGAAACTGCACCTTCACCCGCCCGTGCTCGTCGGTGTGGATCTCCTGTGCATCCGGCCCCACCACGACCGCGGTTTCCGCCACCTGCTGTATCCGCCGCTTCGGTCGCGCTGGCCGCGCGACCACCTCAGCGGGCACACAAGCAAACCTATTCCCGTACACCGCCTCGCTCGCCTTGGCCGAGCCCGGCGCCACCCCCTCGTGCTCCACGCGGGTCACCACGTAGTCCTGATCGAGTCTCTCCATCGGGTGTTCGGCGAGCGAGAACCGATGTCCAGGCGCGAGGCGCCTGCATGCGCTCTCCCCGCGCGCCACCACGGCCTTTCTCCGGTGTTGATCGAGCTCGGCCTGCACCACGCCACTCGAGATGTCGGGTTGCTCGTCCTCGCCATGGTGCTCGTAGATCTCCGCCGCGGGGTGAGCCGGCTCGGCGGGATTGTTTGGTTGCTCGGTCGTTGCAGAGAGATCCAGAATGGGCCGCCGGAAATCATACCCGCGCCGCAGCACCGCGCTCGGCTTGAGAGTCCGCGCGCGGGCAAAGCCAACGACGTGATGCTCCTCCGGCAGGAGCCCGGCGCTACCCTCACCTTCGCGGAAGAGGAGCTCGGGATCGCCCGCGATGGCCGGGTAGAGGTGCGCGCTGTCGCAGAAGATCACGGTCTCGGTCGTCCCATCGTCGCCTCCGTGATCGAAGAAGTACAGCAAGCCCTCTTCGGCGAGCAAGCGGTGCACGAACGCGAGGTCGGACTCCTGATACTGGACACAGTACGTGCGCGGCCGGTACTTCCCGAGGATGTTCCACGCCTGCGCTATCTTTGCCTCGTCGAGCACGGCAGCCACGATCTCGGGAACAGCTTGCTCCTGAAAGATCCGGCTGTTTTTGCGCTGTTCGAGGAGGCGGAGCCGGGGAACGAGGCGGACGCGGTATAGGGCTCGGCCGTGCACTGCGGTGCCTCTCGCCTCGATGGAAGCGATGACACCGCGGACAAGGCGCGACCCCGAATCGCCGGCATGCATCCTCAGGCACGCGGGCTTGCCAAGAAGATCGGCCTCGATGGAAATGTCATCTACGTCGGTGGAAGCGGCGATGTCGACGAGAAACGAGAATGGTTTGGAGATCGCCTCGCGACCGCGAAGAGCGCGCACGGCGAGCACTGAGGAGGGATACGGCCCTGCGCTGAGCTCGAAGGGGGGCGCGCACGGTGATACCGCGACGACAGCGGAGATCCGGTCCTCCGAGGACAATGAAAGGTCACCCATGACAAACACCTCTTCTTCCCGGGTCTCTAACCCGGATGAACCGATGGAAGTAATCAACCAAGCGCGGAGATTCAGTCTCCAAAGATCACAGTGATCGCGCCAGCAGCGATCGCACCTCCGTGCGCGGTCGAGTCCCCGAGGCGGGCCGCGGGCTTCTCTGCGATGACGACGGTCGAAGAGCCCGCGGCGATCGCGTCAGGGGGACCAGCGCAAGCGCAGGCGTCACCAGCGAGGGCAGCCGGGAGGTCCTCAATCAAGACCGCGGCGGCGCCCGGGCCCATCACCGGGCCGCCGATATGAGGAGAAGGATCGGCCACAGGGCAGGTGTGGGGATCCGTAACGCGCGCCGCCGGGTTTCCGCCGGAAGGGGTGGGGGCGCTCGACTGGGAGCCGGGAACGTCGGGTGGGGTCATGGCGCGGGCCTCTGAAGGTAAGTCGGGGGTTCGAGGCAAGTCGGGCAAAGAAAAATTCGTCCGCCTGTTCTTTTTCTCTCCGAACCCGGCAGCGCTCTCTCCTCGCCGGCTTGCACCGCCCCTCAACGAACACGCGGGCCGCAGCGACCCGCACCATCGCGGGCGAGAAGCCGGGGACACCTGGTCGGCTGCGAGGCGGGGTGCGACACTGTGCGCTCGGTCCACGATGGGACCGGACCCGAGGGTCATGACCCGATCGCCCCCCGACATCACCATCCGCAGCGCGACAGCCGAGGACGCCGCCGAGGTCGCGCGGATCTACAACCCATATGTCGAGGAGACGGTCATCACCTTCGAGGAGGAGCCCGTCTCCCCCGCGGAGATGGCGCGCCGTATCGCCGAGGTGCAAGACGCCTCGCTCCCCTGGCTCGTCGCCGAGGCGCCCGGCCGGCTCGCCGGATATGCCTACGCCGCCCGGTGGAAGACGCGCGCGTCGTATCGCTTCTCGGTGGAGATCACCGTCTACGTCGCGGGCGCGGAGGTCGGCCGCGGCGTCGGCGTGGCGCTCTACGAGACGCTCTTCCCGGCGCTGAAGGCCCGGAACGTTCACGCGGTGATGGCAGGCATCGCGCTCCCCAACGACCCGAGCATCCGGCTCCACGAGCGGTTCGGCATGCAGAAGGTGGCGCACTTTCAGGAGGTCGGGCTCAAGCTCGGCCGCTGGGTGGATGTCGCCTACTGGGAGCGAACGCTCTGACCCGGCGGGCCCTGGTTGCTCGCCGCGAGCAAACTTCGCCCGGTCACCGGGCCCAGGTTGCTCGCCGCGAGCAAAGGACCCTCGGTCACCGGACCCAGGTTGCTCGCCGCGAGCAAAGGACTCTCGGTCACCGGGCCCTGGTTGCTCGCCGCGAGCAACAGTCGCTCGGTCACCGGACCCAGGTTGCTCGCCGCGAGCACCTCCGGTCACCGGGGGCTCTTCGTCCGATCGATGCGGCCCCTACCCGAGCTCGGCGAGCGAGATCTCCGCGTCTTGCTGGGCGGCTTCCCGCGTCAGGAAGCCGCGGCAGCCGAGCCCGCGGGGCAGCTCCTGGTGCACCCGACCGAAGGCGCTCCACTCCCAGCTCGTCGCGCGGTTGTCTCCCCTTGCTCCGCCGCGCACCTCGCGGCTCGGTGCCACCGTCACGGCGAAGGAGCCGATGGTTGCGCGGAACACGCCGTCGCTCTCCGTCCACTGCGCGGGGCGCCGCCGGACCACCGGCTTCGGGCGCACCACGGCCCGCTCGGTGCCGGCCCGCTCGCCCTCGTCGACATCCCACCGGTAGGCAGTACCGTCGCGCATGGAGGCATCCTACCAGAGATGGCAGGCCCGGCCCAACCGCGGAGGCAGGCGCGCGGTGTGCTCGCCTACCTTGTCGAATTCATTCAGGAAGCGGCGGCGGATCCAGCCTGTGCGGAGGTCGCGGGGCGCCCGGCGGCGAGGGCGAGGAGGCGCTCGTCGACCGAGCGGTAGGTGGGGTCGAAGGTCACGTCGATGCGGCCGGTGCGGAAGGGGTAGTGCATCGGGATGGGGTTGCACATCATCACGCGGATGGAGCGCGGACCGAGGCCGGGCATGCCCGAGTGCCACACCTGCAGGTTGTCGAAGAGCACGATGTCGCCCTGCTTCCAGGTGAAGACGGAGCAGTGCTTGCGCGCGGCCTTCGCGATGGACACGCAGTCCTCGGCGGTGAGCAGATCGCTCAGCTTGTGCAGGCCGGAGACAGGCTGGTAGCTCGATCCCATCATCACGGCGGCCGCGCGGCGCGGCGCCTCGTCGCGCTTGTGCAGGCCGAGGCGCGCGCCCACGCCCTTGGCGAGGCCCTTGATCGCGTCGACCTCCAGCTTGCCGACCACCTCGGGGTAGCGCACCGCCGCGGGCAGCCGCTCGATGGTGGTGAACAGCTCGCTCATGAACGCGTGCTTCCACGCGTAGCGGTGCAAGGCCCACTTCGGCCCGGTGTAGTGCCGCACGAGCAGCTTGTTGATCAGGCTCACCACGGTCGGCGCCTCGCCGCCCACGTTCACCTGGAGGGCGAGCTTGCCGTGGTGGGGGTGGCGGTAGACGGTGGGCTTGTGGAGCACGACGGTCTTGTCGCCGGCCGGCGAGACCTGGAGCAGGCCGAGCTCGCGGAAGAAGGCCTCGGCGCGATCGAGCGGCAGGCGATACGCGGCGGCGACCTCGGTGAGCGTCCACGCGCGCGACGCGATGGGCTGCTTTTCGAGCTTGGCCTGGAGCTCCGGCGGCAGATCGGCGAAGCCGTTGGCCATGTGGATGAGGCCGCTCTCGCCGCCGATCCAGGGCACCGTCTCGCACCAGAAGGTTTGCAGGGCCGGCACGTCGGTGGTGTAGAAGTTCTCGCTGTGGAAGCTCGGGAAGGCGAAGCTGCCCCCGGTTTTCATGTAGCGGTTCGTGAAGAAGACGCTCTCCGTGTCGTCGACGAGATCGCGCCCCTCTTCGGGCATGAAGTAGCGCTGCATCGGGACGACGCCCTCGATGCTCTTGATCGCGGCCTCGAACTGCCGCGCCTTCTCGACCGCGAAGCCGCGGAAGAGCACGGCGCCGTGATCGTAGACGGCCTCCTTGATGGCCTGCGAGCGCGACGAGAGCAGCCCGGTGAGCGCCTCGAAGCTCGGCGAGCTGGCGGGCTCGATCACGAGCGGGAGGTCGCGATCGACCGTGCCATAGGGGCGCTCGTGGTCCTCGAGCAACCGCGTCTTGACGCCTTCGAAGGTGGGAAGCTTCCTCGTCTCGCCCATTGAAAGGTCACTCTCTTCCGGGGGCGACGGCGCCGCGCGGGCGCCGTTGCTCGATTGGCATGCCAGGACCTCGGAGGGTGCCATGGGCTCGCGGTGATCGGCACGCCAAAGCGGCGGGGCGCAGCAATTTCCGGCATTCGGGCGAGGCAAGCAACCAGACATCCCAGCAATCAAGGCGGCCACCAGGAACAGCACCGCGACCGGCAGGGAGCGGACCGCGCAGCCACCGGTCCCAGCAATCGAGGCGGCCACCAGCACCCGCACCCTGCCCCTGCTCGACGAGCAGCTCGCCCTCGGCCTTTGACGTGGTTGCCTCCTTCCAGTTAACGCCTGCTCGGTCCGCTCCCTCCCGGTCGCGGTACTGTGGGGTCGTGCTGATCCGCGACGTGGATGGGCTGATCCGCGACGCGGATGGAAGGCGAGCCGCTAGCGTGAGGGGACGATTGTCTCGGCGCGGCAGGCGATCACGACGCTCTTCCCCTCGGCGATCCAGGTGGGGTGCGGGCCCTTCTCCGGGGGGATGCCCAGGCGGACGAAGCCGAAGCCGCACGCCACTTCGATCGGCGTATTGGGCGGCCCGACCAGCGCCCCATTGACGAACACCTTGGCCTCGGCCGGGCCCTCGACCCGGAGATACCCCCGCCGCGGCGGAAGCGCCGATGGATCACCGACCACCGGAGGCGCCACCGCGCTCGCCGTCGGTATAGCGCTCGCCGTCGGCGCCGCGCTCACAGTCGCGGCTACCACCACCGTTGCCGTTGCCGTTGCCGGTGCCGTCGCCGTCGCCGTCGCCGAAGGCACCACCGCGGTTACCATCGCCGGCGGCTCCACCGCTGTCCCCGTTCCTGTCGCCGTCGCCACCACTGGCGCCACCACCTCCGCCCTCACCTCCCCCGCGCGCCGCCCCGCTCCCGCGCGCTCCACGATCAGCACGCCACCCGCCATCACCACGATCGCCGTGACCCCGCTCACGGCGATCGACGCGCGCGTCGACAGCGGCCCCGCGTTGCTCATCCGTGCCCGATCGGGACCCGGAACCGGGCGACCAGGGGCACGTGATCGCTCAGCCCGGCGAACGCGCCACGCTCGCCGAAGCGGTGGGTGCCGGCGAAGTCGAGCCACTCCAGACGCGACGACGAGTACACGTGGTCGAGGTGCATCCGCAGGTTCAAAAAGCCGGCGGTGGGGTAGGCGCGCGCGGCGTCCTCGTCGAGGCCGAGCACCTGCGAGAAGGCGTCGACGAGGCCGCGCTCGTGGCGGAGGTAGCGGTCGACGGGGGAGCCGGGCAAGGAGTTGAAGTCGCCCACGATGAGGTAGTTGTCGCTGCGCTTCTCGCGGGCCACGAAGTCGGCCAGGGTGCGGGCCTCGGCGAGCTGGTTCGGGGCGAAGCCCATGCGCGCCTCGCTCGTCCAGAACTCTCGGCTGAGGAAGCTCGGCAGGCTCAGGTGGGTGTTGAACACATCGAAGGTGAAGCCGGCCTCGTGGCGGAAGGAGACATGGGCGCAGATGCGCGTTTGCTTGAGGTTCCGCACGCGCTGCCGGTGGGTGATGTCGTGCGGGCTGTGGGCGTTGTGGTGGCCGATCGTGAAGGTGTCGCGGGCGATGACGGCGAGGCCCGTGGTGTAGATGTTGGTGCTCGTCGTGAGCCGGTAGGTGTGGGCGGGGAAGTAGTAGGCCACGTAGCGCTCGGGCTTCTTTTCGCGGTCGAGCGCGGCCTCGAGCTCGTGCATCACGCGCTCGAGCTGGGTCTCCTCCGGGTGGCGGAGGCGGTTCATGCTCGTGGCGCGGAGCGACCGGGTCTCGACCTCCTGGAGGCAGATGAGGTCGGGCATCGGATCCATCGCGGCGAGCGAGCGCGCGATGCGCTGGAAGGCCGCGCCGGTCGAGGCGATGCCGCGCGTCGCGTGGCCGAAGTAGCGGACGTTGTAGGTCATCATCCGCAGGGCGATGCCCTGCTCGTCTGCGGTGGCCGGCGGCGCCGCGTGGGGTGCGCGCGCCCCATGACCCGGCTCATTTCGGCTGTGGCTCATGTATGCTCTCCGCCATGGGAAAGAACATCATCGTTTCCGAGGAGACCCTGCGCGACCTCTTGGAAGCGCATGCCTCTCTCTCCGCCTGGTACTACGAGCTCTGGTCCGGTCTGCGCGCCGCCAACGCCACGGCCCGTACGCCCGATGATGCAGCCCGCGCCGCGTTTGTCGAGAGGCTCGCGACGGACTTTCCCGAGATCGCCGCGGTGGCCCGCTCGATCCGGGTGCCGCGGATGTACGTACCCGCGCCGCCCACCGTGGTCGCCCACCCGAGGCCCGACGCCGAGGGGCCGCCGCCCGCTCCCGCCGACGAGCCGGCGACCTTGATCGAGCCGGCCCCGGCGCGGCTGCGCGATCGCTACCCCGCCGACATCGCGCCGCCGCCCCTCGTCGAGCCGGGCGCGGGCCACGCCGGGACGGACAAGCCGCAGGGCTGAGCGCCCGGCAGAGCACGAGGCGAAATGCCCGGCGTCAGCGGGCGAGCTGGGTGCGGACACGGAGCACGAAGGCGACGAGGCCGTACCCCGCGATCGCCCAGCTCGCGCAGCGGAGCGCGACGGCGAGCGAGGGGCGCGCGCGGAGGCGGAGGACGGCGGCGCGGAGCACGATCGCGGCGAGCGCAAGGGCTGCGCATGCCCCCGCAAGGAACGCGGCGAGCGGGGCAGGCGCGGCCGGGAGCGGGGGCGCCGCGGTGCCGACCGCGAGGGCGAAGCCGTGGGACAGGCCAAAAGGGAGCGCGAACCACGCGGGGTGCGCGGTGGGCTCGCGGAGGCGGTTGTCGGCGCCGGCATAGAGCAGGGAGAGAGCAAGGGCCGGGCCGAGCACCACGCCGCCCGGGATCCAGAGGCCGGTGAGCACGATCGCGGCGCCGAGCAAGGCGGCCGCGGTGAAGACGGCGAAGGCCGCGTGGACGCGCCGGGGCGCGGCGGCCCCGAGGGCGAGGGCGAGCAGGAAGAGCAATGGGTCCGGCCGGAGGATGCGCTTCGCCCCTTCGATCCAGGGCGAAGGCGCGCTCGCGGCGGGTGCGCTCGTGGCAGGCGCGCCCGGCTGCGCAGCGGGCTTTGCAGGCGCGCGTGAAGGCGAAGCCTTGTCGGCGGTGAGGGCGAAGCGGCGATCGCGCTGCGAGAGGAGCGCGTCGGAGGGGCCGTCGTTGCCCGCGAGGTGCGCGAGGTGGCGGTGGCCGAAGGGCAGGTCTTCGAGCAGGGCGAGCTCGATGTCGACCCGGGGCGCGGGCGAGGCGCAGCGGTAGCGGGCCTGGACGCGCAGGCCGTCTTCCTCGGTGAGCGCGGCCTCGACGTCGAGGGCGGCGCAGGGCGCGGTGCCCGCCCGCACCTTGATCCGCCCGGCCACGGCGCCGCGGAACGAGTCGGCGGAGCGCTTGACCTCGGCGGCGGTGAGCTGGCCGTCGCCGTTGTCGTCGAGGCCGGCGACGAGGCTCGCCGCGTCGCGCCTAGCAAAGACGAGATCGGCCTCGAACACGCCCTCGGCGAGGTGGTAGCTCCCGCGGGAGAGGCCGACCTCGTGCGCGCGGGCGGTTGCCCCGGCCGCGAGCAGCGAGAGCGCCGCGAGGCCGGTGATCGCGGCCCTCGGCGCGCGCTTGGCCCCGCGTGACGGAGGGTGGGCTCGCGGCTGCTCGCTCTTCGCCATGGCTCCGGGGTCGGCCTCTACGCGCGGGCCTCGACGGAGGTTGCGCGCAGCATCCTGAGCATGACGGGGCTTCCGAGAAAAGCCCCGCCGTGCGACCTTCGGCCGGCCATCGCGGAGCCCCCGCGCCGGATGGCGCGTAGCAGGTCCCGCATGAGAGCCCGCCTCCCCCGCCCCACCCACCGTCTGCTGGCCCCTGCGCTGCTCGCCGGCCTCTTGCCGCTCCTCGCCGCCGCGTGCGGGAACGAGGGCAAGCCGGGCGCCGCCGCCATGTCGAGCAGCAGCGCGCCGGCCGGCAGCGCATCGAGCAGCGCGACGGGCCCCGCCGCCTCGGCGAGCGCCGGCTCGTCGAAGGAGGAGATCGAGCCGGTGTACCCGCTCACCCGCGATCCGCCCCACCCGCTCGCCGAGAAGCTGTGCGCCGCGCTCCACGATCTGCCGGCGAAGCGCAAGGCCGAGTGCTGCAAGACCACGCCCGGGGTCACGTTCAGCGGCGAGTGCGTGCGCACGCTGAGCTACGCGCTCGGCCACAAGGCCGTGACGGTGAGCGAGGCCGAGGTCGATCAGTGCGCCGCGGCGATGGCCCGATCGCTCGAGGGCTGCGACTGGACGAGCCCGATGTCGCCCGGCGTGCCCCCGGCATGCGAGGGGATCCTCCACGGCGCGATCGCGCAGGGGGAGCGCTGCCGCTCGTCGCTCGAGTGCGGCGAGGGGATGCGCTGCCGCGGCGTGGGCCCGACCCACGTGGGGACCTGCGAGAAGCCCCTGCCGACCGGGAGCCTCTGCGCGATCGCGGTCGATCCGCTGGCGAGCTTCACCCGGCAGATGGGCTTCGAGGCCCACCACCCCGAGTGCACGGGCACCTGCGGGCGGCGGCGCTGCGTCGAGCCGCTCGCCGTGGGCGCTCCCTGCGAGACGAGCGCGGAGTGCGGTGGAAAGAACCACTGCATCGCGGGCAAGTGCTCGGACGCGCCCGCGCCCGAGGCCGGCAAGCCCTGCCTCGTCCACCTGTGCGCCGAGGGCGCGCGCTGCCTGAAGGGGATGTGCGTGACGCCCAAGGAGAACGGCAAGGCGTGCAGCGACGACGTCGAGTGCAAGGGCACCTGCCGGCGCGGAGACGGTGGGACGAAGGGCGTCTGCGGGAGCTACTGCGGGGATTGACGGCGACTACCCGCCGGCCTGCCCGAGGAGCTTCTTCGCCTCGGCCGCGCCCGTGCGATCGAAGGCCGGATTGAGCTCGAGCGCGCGCCGGAGGAGCTTCTCGCCGCCCGCGCGATCGCCCGCCGAGAGCGCGATCGCGCCCGCGTGGTAGAGGATGCGCGCGTCGGGCGTGCCGAGCGCCGTCGCGTGATCGATCGCGGCGCGCGCCTCGGCGAGGCGGCCCTTCCGGTAGAGCACCCACGCGAGCGCGTCCTCGGTGGTGAGGTCGTCGCGCGTCTTCTTCTCGGCCTCGGCGAGCGCGAGCGCCTCGTCGAGATCGCGGTTCTTGGTGGCGAAGAAGAGCGCGAGCGTGCGGCCGTCGATCTGCCGCCCGTGCTTGACCACGAGCGCGTAGGCCTCCTCGGCGCCCTTCGCGTCCCCCGCGGCCTCCTTCGCGTCGCCGAGCAGCCAGGCCGTCTCGACCAGGGGGCTCTGCGCGTGCGCCTTCTCGAGGAGCTTCACCGCGCGGGGCGCGTCGCCGAGGCCGAGCGCCGCGCGCGCCTTGCCCACGAGGGCCGGCGGGTAGTCGGGCACCGCGGTGAGGGCGCGATCGAAGCCCTTCTCGGCGCCCTCGTAGTCGCCCTCGTGCCAGAAGATCAGCGCGGCCTGGACGAGCACCCACGCGAGGGGCTCGGGGTCCTTCGGATCACCGGCGTCCATGGCCTTGCGGATGATGGTCTTGGCGCTCGCGGTGTCGCCCCGGAGCCAGCGCAGGTACGAGGCGCGCGCGTAGGCGGGCAGGCTCGGCTTGAGGTCGTTCATCTGCTGCGCGGCGGCCGTCGCCTCGTCGACGCGGCCCATCTCCAGGAGCGCGTCGCTGAGGGTGCCGAGCGCCATCACGTCGTCCGGAGCCTGGCGGAGGATGTCGCGGCTGAGCTCGGCGGCCTGGGCGAACTTGTGATCGCTGAGGTAAACCAGGCCCCGCAAGTCGAGCGCGAGGCGGTAATTGGGCTCGAGCTCGAGCGCGACATCGGCACATGCAGAGGCGTTGAGGTAATAGCCCGGATCGGTGGTCTCGCGCGCCTTGCGCACCCAGCGCTGCCCGAGGACGATCCAGAAATCGGTCTTCTGCGGCATCCGCGCGATGCTCTGCTGGTAGGCGCGTATCTCCTGATCGACCGGCGCGGGCCCCTCGGCGCGCGCGAGGCAGAGCGCGCGGGGAGAGGGCATGGGCGCAGGGCCCTTTGCTTCGGCAGAAACGCTCGCCGCGGGCAGAGGAGCGGTGTTGTGCGGGTCGCAGGCGGCGGAGAGCAGAGCCGCGAACAGACACAGTGACGCACGAAGGGAGAGCGCCATACGCCGGATCATCGATATACCCTCTTCGAGGAATGGAGACAGGCCGCCTCGCCCCTCTGCAAGCGGGCGAGGCGGCCCGGGCTCAGACCATCAAGGCGCGGTGGCCTTGCCGTGGCCTTCGGAGAAGCCCTCCCAGGGGCTCGCGAGGAAGGGGAAGGTCGCGCGGAAGTTCTTGTCGTTCGCGCTGGCGCCGTCCGGCACCGGCGCCTTCAGGCCGGTGAGGATCAGGCTCAGCTCGACGTCGGTCACGTCGGCGCCCTCCTTGTTGCCGCCGTTCGACGGGATCGCCCGGCCGTTCGGGAAGCCCGAGGCCGTGCCCAGGTCGACGCGCAGCACGTCGCCCGTGGCCGCGAGCGGGATGTTGTGCCCGCTCGACTTGAGGTTGATCACGTCGACGATGTCGAGGCGGTTCGACTTGAGGTCCTTGATCCCGTTCGGGAACATCGGCGGGATCGAGGAGAGCACGCCGTCGGGGTTGGCGGCGTCGTAGAGGCCCGCGAACTCGGCGTCGCGCACCACCACCGGGTTCAGGAAGTAGGCGCCGAAGTACTGCACGTCCTGCTTCGGCGTGACGCGGTTCCATCGGTCCTTGTCCTGCAGGCCGATGATGGCCTCGTTGATGAGCGGGAGGCCCAGGCGCGAGACCTGGATCCACGGGCCGATGGTGTCGGCGCCGCCGTCCTGCCGGATGATCGAGACCTTGCGGCGCGCGGCCGAGGCCCAGATGCCGACGGTGTGGGCGTCGTCCGCGCCGGGCGAGACGGCGTTGCCGTCGTTGGCCGTCTGGAGCGGGATCTCCAGGGCGATGGTGTGCGTGTTGTAGCCGGCGACGCCGTCGGTCGGCGTCTTCTCCTTGGCGCCGTAGGCCGGGTTGTTGGCGATCGACGGCAGGATGCGCAGGCCGGCGAGGTCGAAGACGGCGCCGAGGTCGACGTAGAAGCCGTCGTCGCGCGGGCCGGCGAAGACGCGACCCTGCCCGTTGCCGAGGGAGGTGATCACGCTCGTCGCGGCGTCGTCGACGAAGAACTGCTCGTAGCTCTTGCCGGCCGGGATCTGGTAGGCAAGGGCGTTGGTGCGCGGCCCGATGTTGGGCGGGGCGACCTTGACGTTCTTGGCGAGCACCTTGGTGCCGGTCTTGTCGACCTTGGTGACCGTGTAGGTCTGCGTGGCGCCGGAGATCTGCGAGAAGAACTCCTTGCCGCCGCCCACGGGCTTGGCGAGGTCGCCCGGGTCGACGTTCGGGTACGGCTTCGTCGAGAACTCGAGCTTGTAGGTGATGACCGGCTCGAGCGACTGCGCGCCGCGGGTGATGTGCACCTCGTAGAGCACGTCGTCCGAGAACCCGTGGAAGTTCGGGCCGCCGGCCGGCTCTTCGAGCGGGATGTAGTTGGCGAGGATGATCAGGTTGTTCCCGTTCACCCAGGCGTAGAGGTCGGTGTTGTCCGCCGCCGGGTCGTTGGCGATGGCGGGCGCCTCGCGGTGGCTCGACGCCGACGCGGCGCCGGAGATGCTGAGCACGCCGAGCGCCGTGATCGCAGCGCTCATCCATTGGGTCGTCTTCATCATGGTCTCTGTTCCTCCAGTGGCCGTTCGGCGCTTCATTTGATGACGAACACCTTGCCGCCCATGGGACCGGCGCTGCTGTCGGCCCAGGCGAAGATGTTCTTGTTCTTGGCGCGGTGGAGGCCGGCCGCCTCCTTGTACTGGCCGATCACGTCCGAGAAGAAGGACTGCTTCTTCTCGACCTTGTCGTAGACGACGAGCACGTCGGTGCGCGTCGACGGGTCGAGCCCGGAGATGAGGACCGTGTTGTCGTCGAGCGAGAGCGCGAGGCCCGGCGGGTACGCGACGACCAGCTCGGGGATGAGCTCGGTCGCGGCGCCGTTCGGCGTCACCTCGAGCACATGCGCGTTGCCGCTCGCCGAGCCCTGCGTGTCGACGACGTAGACGTTGCCGTTCTTCGCGACCGCGAGGCCCGAGGGATCGCGGAAGAGCGCGTCCTTGCTCACGGTCTGCACCGAGCCGCCGCTCACGCTGACCTTGAAGACGCCGGGCTTGCCGTCGGACGGGTCGGTGCCGGAGAAGATCAGGATGTCCTTGCCGTTCTCCTGCCCGATCTCCAGGCTGCGCGGGAGGAAGTCCTCCGTGCCTCCGAGGGCCGACGGGTTCCCGCCGCCCACGGGGAGCACGAAGATCTGCCCGCGATCGTTCTTCCCCACGGCGCCCGCGTCGGCGACGTAGAGCTGCTTGCCGTCGGTGCCGATCGCGATCCCGAACGGCGAGACGAACGGGTCGCCCGCGAAGACCACCGTGGGGGTGGGCTCGCTGCCGTCGGCCTTGGCCTTGAAGACGCCCGCGCCTTTGTCGGCGTCGACGCCCGTGAAGTAAAGCTCCACGCCGTCCGGATCGGGCGTCGCGTCGAAGGCGCTCCCGACGTTGGAGGCCTCCGCCGGGTTGAGCGGCGGGAGGGAGCCGCCGGTCCCGCCGGTGCCTCCCGTGCCGCCGGTCCCGCCGGTGCCGGTGGTGGTCGTCGTCGTGGTCGTCGTGGTGGTCGTGGTCGTGGTGCTCGAGCTGCCGCCCGATCCACCGGTGCCTTCACCTCCGCACCCGGTGGTCCCGGTCGTGCCGGCCGCGCACAGAAGTGCCACGGCGGCCCCGACCGGTCCTGCCCGATGCCAGACCTGCCTCCGCTTCGCTAAGGTCATGCTGCCTCCCATCTCTCTGGGGTTACTGGGGTACACACGGCCGGCGGCGCGGCGCAGGCCCATCGCTTCGAGTCAGGACCTCGCCGAACACGCACCGCATTCTCCGGCCGCGGACGCACTACGCTACAGAGCGCACCCTGGTTGCACAACCGCGCTCGACCGCGAACGTGGGCTGCGTCACCGGCTACGCACCGCGCCTCTTTGCGCGTGGATCTGCGCGCGCGAGCGACGCGAAGATCAGCGCGGGTTGCAGGCGCCGGCGGCGATGCTGCGGAGCATCTCGGAGGCGTAGCGGAGGCGCTGGGCCTCGGTGCCGATCGCGCACAGCTCGGGCCCGCCGCCCTCGGCGGTCGCCGCGAGGAGCGCGAGCTCGTAGGCCTTCTCCGTCTTGCGGAGGGCGAGGTTCTGCTTCGCGAGCGCGAGGGCGCGACGGCTGTCGTGACCCTCGTCGAGGTAGAAGAAACCGGCGTGCTCGGCGAAGGCCTCGGGGCGCGCCGCGACGAGCGCGTCGAAGCGGGCGCGGACATGCGCGAGGCGCTGATCGGCCCCGGTCACGTCGCCGCGCATGCGGAGGCGCTGCGCGAGGACGAGCTCGATCTCCGGGTCGTCCGACACCTCGACGATCGGCGTGAGCAGGTCGACCGCGCGGTCGGGCGGCGAGAGCGTCGCGAGGTGCATCGCGGCATGCGCGTAGCCCGGGAGCCGCTCGACGGCGGCCGCGTAGTAGGCCCGCGCGCGCTCGATCTTGCCGGCGCGCTCCCAGGTGGTCGCCTCCTGGAAGAAGAGCCAGGCGACCGGGAAGGGCGAGACGTCGCGGTGGCTCTTCTCGGCCTGCGCGAAGAGGCGCTCGGCCTCGTCGAAGCGGCGCATCTGGCCGAGGAGCGCGGCCTCGGCGCCGAGGGTCTGGAGGTTCTTCTGCTGCTCGCGCGCGGCGCGGCGGAGCTTCCACGCCTCGTCGAGCAAACCCCGCGCCTCGGCGATCGCCGCGCGGGGCGAGAGCAGGCGCACGGGCGGCGCGCCGCGCTTCTCGGCCTCGGCGAGGTCGGCGAGGGCGGCGTCGAAGAGGTGGAGCGTGGCGCGGCTCGACGCGCGGGCGAGGTAGACCTCGGGCCGGCCGGGCGCGTCCTTCACGCCCTCGACGAGCGCCTCGGAGAGGGCGAGCGCGCGCTCGTAGTCGGTGATCTTCGCGAGGAGCATCCCGCGGGTCGAGAGCAGATCGACGAGCTTGAGACGGGTGTCGATCTCCGCGGGGTCCTTCGCGATGGCGGCCTCGGCGCCGCGGATCTGCGCGTCGAGGTTGCCGAGGGCGATCCGCCCGCCCGTGGGCGGGAGCTCCCGATCCCCGGGCGGGCGAACGCTGTCCGCGAGAGCTGCGCCGGACGCGCCGGACGCGCCGGCCGATCCGATCGATCCGGGTGGTCCAGACGACCCGGACGAGGCCGGCGCCCCCTTCGCCTTGCCGCAGGCCGAGGCCAGCGTGGCGAGGAGGACGACGAGGAGGCGGGCTCTCACGGACATGGGCGAGTCGATCAGGCGGCCTGATCAGTGCGGCGCGGCGAGGTAGGGGAAGGTCTCGCCCTTGGTGTCGTTGTCGGCGTCGACGCCGTCGCTGACGCCGGAGATCTTGCCGATGGCGAGGAGCGAGTAGCTCTCGTCGATGACATCGTAGTCGAGCTTGCGCCCGCCGCAGTCGCCGTTCGGCACGAAGCCGGTCGCGTTGGCCTCGACGGCGAGGTACACGGTGCAGCTCGCGGCGTCGGTCTTGATCCAGATCCGATCGTCGGCGAGCACGCCGGCCAGCGTGTCGTAGCGACCCGCGACGGGGTTCGGGCCGGCGAACGCCTGGTTGCCGCACATCGTGTCGAGCGAGTCGACGACGGCGAGGCTCGCGGCGATGTCCTTCGTGTAGTTCGACCAGGTCGCCGGGTCCGCGTTCGCGTTCCAGGTGTCCTTGGCCTCGTCCTTGTTGGCCATGTTGGTGTCGAAGGTGTGGTTGGTCGCGGTGTTGATCGCGGGCCGACCGAACCTGTCGATCTGCGCGCCGAGCACGGGCGGCGCCGGGATCATCGAGCCGCCGGTGCCGGTGGTGCCGCCGGTGCCGGTGGTGCCGCCGGTGCCGGTGCTGCCGCCGGTGCCGCTCGTGGTGGTCGTCGTGCCGGTCGTGGTGCTGGTCGACCCGCCGGTGCCGGTGCTGCTGTCGCCGCCGCAGCCGGAGGCCGCGACGAGGACGGGGACGGCGCATGCCGCGCCGAGGAGGAAGAGCGTCGAGAGCTTCATGATCAACCTCCCACCTTGTTGGTGCTGGCCCACGCGGCGACGAACGCGCCCCCGCCGTTGAGCAACGACTTGTCGATGGAGAGGACGATCGAGAGGACGTTCTTGCCGCCGAAGAAGTCCTTCGGGGGCATGGAGCCCTTCTGGGTGTGCGAGAGCATCCCGACGAGCGCCGCCGAGGTGGCCGCGTCGACGGCGGGGCAGCCCGCGGGGTCGAACTGCAGCAGGGGCTCGGCCTGGTCCACGGTGGCGACCGTGTCCTTGAACCCTTCGAGGTTGAAGAAGAAGGGATCGTCGCGGAGGCCGGCGAAGACGCGGAGCTTGCCGCTCGCGCTCTTGATGCCGGTGGTCGCCGAGGCGTCGCCGGTCACGTAGTCCTTGTCACCGACCCAGCAGCTCGCCGTCTGGGCCGCGTCGAAGGTGCAGATGATGTCCGTCTTCTGCCCCGGCATCCCGAACTTCGCCGTGCTCTCCGTGTGGACGACGTAGGCGATCTTGTCCGAGAACTTGGCGCCGGCCACCGCCAGCGGGGTGACGTTGAGCGCGAAGACGACGTTGCTTCCGTCGAGCCAGGTGTAGAGGTCGGTGATGTCCGCCGTGGGGTCGGCGACCGCGGCGGGCGAGTCGATGTGATCGGCGCCGATCGCCGCCGACGCCGAGCATACGGCGACGAGGACGAGGGCTCCGCGGAGCCAGGTTGTTCTCTTCATCCAAACCCTCTTTCTGTGAGTTAATGAACCAAAGAATTCCGTCCACCTCGCACCAGGCGAACCCGGAGACAGGGCGAACGTGACGTTACGCGCGAGTCGGGCCAGCGGATCCATGCGCCCCTCCTCCATCGTCCAGCAGGTCGGGATCCGCCGGCCGCCGCGTCGCGGAGCTTTGCGAGGATCGACGCGATTTGCAGGCCTCCCGGGCCGCTTCCCGCATGCCTGTCGATCCTGCGCGCGGGTCGATTTATAACCCGGCCATGTACAATGGAGCCCGAGCCCACTACGCCGAGACCCTCAGCGAGATCCGCGCCGCCGGCCTCTACAAAGAAGAGCGGGTGATCGTCACCCCCCAGGGCGCGAGCATCCGCGCCGCTTCGCCCGGGAGCCCGCCCGGCGAGGCCCCGCGCGAGGTGCTGAACTTCTGCGCGAACAACTACCTCGGCCTCTCGTCGCATCCGGCCGTGCTCGCGGCCGCGAAGGACGCGCTCGACACCCACGGCTTCGGCCTCTCCAGCGTGCGCTTCATCTGCGGCACGCAGGACCTGCACAAGCGCCTGGAGCAGACGATCGCCCGCTTCTTCGGCACCGACGACACGATCCTCTACTCGTCGTGCTTCGACGCCAACGGCGGCCTCTTCGAGACGCTGCTCGGCGAGGAGGACGCGATCATCTCCGACGCGCTCAACCACGCCTCGATCATCGACGGGATCCGCCTCTGCAAGGCCGAGCGGCACCGCTACCCGAACGGCGACATGGCCGCCCTCGAGGAGGCGCTGCGCAAGACGCAGGACAAGCGCATCCGCATGATCGCGACCGACGGCGTCTTCTCGATGGACGGCTACCTCGCCCAGCTCGACACCATCTGCGACCTCGCCGACAAGTACCGCGCCCTCGTGATGGTCGACGACTCGCATGCCACGGGCTTCATCGGGCCGACGGGGCGCGGCACGCCGGAGGAGTGCGGGGTGCTGCACCGGATCGACGTGCTCACCTCGACGCTCGGCAAGGCGCTCGGTGGGGCGAGCGGGGGCTTCACCACCGGCCGCAAGGAGATCATCGACCTGCTCCGCCAGCGCTCGCGGCCGTACCTCTTCTCGAACACCCTCGCCCCCGCCGTCGCCGGCGCGTCGATCGCCGTGTTCGATCTGCTCGATCGCGAGGGCGCGCTGCGCGACAAGGTGATGGCGAACGCCCGCCGCTTCCGCGCCGGGATGAGCGCGGCCGGCTTCTCGATCAAGCCCGGCATCCACCCCATCGTGCCCGTGATGCTCGGCGACGCGCGCCTCGCCGCCGACATGGCCCGCGCCCTGCTCGACGAGGGCATCTACGTGATCGGCTTCTCCTTCCCCGTCGTGCCCAAGGGCGAGGCGCGCATCCGCGTGCAGCTCTCCGCCGCCCACGAGCCCGCGCACGTCGATCACGCCATCGCCGCGTTCACCAAGGTGGGCCGGGCGATGGGCGTGCTCTCCGCCGCGAGCTGACCCCCCGTCGTCTGTCCGCTCCCCATCCCGCTCCCGTTCCCGCCACCCTCTGCCCGATCCGGCGGGGGTCGCGGGAGGGGGAACGGGAGCGGGAGCGGGAGCGGGATGGGGATGAGGATAGGGATAGGGGAGGGTGGGGCTCGCTTTCAGTACCGGATGACCACCTTCGGGAAGGTCGAGATCGCCTTCTGGAACGAGGCGGGCTCGTAGTCCTTGAAGTCGAAGATCGTCCCCTCGCCGCGGTTCAGGATGACCTCCCAGATGAGGTCGTGGATGTTCGGATCGCGCGACTCGAGGAGGTGGCGGGTGATGTGCCACGTCTCGAAGATGCGCCGGCCGATCACGCTGTGCAGGCTGATGCCGTCGACGATCAGGCGGTCGAAGTTCTCGATCACCGCGTCGCCGCTCTTCAGGCCGAAGAGGATCACGTCGCCGCCGCGGCGCACCGCGTGGATCGCGTTGTTGACGCTCGCGTTGATGCCCGTCATCTCGAGGGCCACGTCGACGCCCACGCCGTCGGTGAGCTTGCGGATCCGCTCGGTCAGCTCGGGGTCGCTGGCGTGGCTCTTCCCGTTCGCCGAGGGGGCGGGGCGGAGCACGACGTCGGCGCCGAGGCGGCGGGCCATCTCCGCGTGGTTCTCCATGGGCTCGACGCCGATGATGTAGTTGGCGCCCATGGCCCGCGCGACGGCGACGGCGAAGAGGCCGATGGTGCCGCAGCCGACGATGGCCACGCGCTTGCCGCGGAGGTTCACCTTGGTGCACGCGTGGACGGCGTTGCCGAAGGGCTCCTGCACGGCGGCGACCTCGGGGCGGATGCGCTCGAGGTTGGTGCGCCAGAGCGCGCGGGCGGGGAGCTTGACCGCCTCGGCGAAGCAGCCGTCCTCGCTGATGCCGATGATCTTGTCGTCGGCGCAGACGTGGGTGTCGCCGATGCGGCACTGGTAGCAGGCGCCGCAGATGATGTGGCTCTCGGTGCTCACGATGTCGCCCACCTCGAGGCCGTAGGTGCGGCGCGCGTCGGAGCCGACGTCGACGATGCGCCCGAGCAGCTCGTGGCCGATGACGCGGGTGTTCTTCTTGTCGCGATCGAGCGACTTGAAGATCATGTCCTTGAAGGAGCTGCGGAACCAGATGCCGCGATCGGAGCCGCAGAAGCCGGTCATGATCGGCTTGACCAGCACGTTGCCGCGATCGTGGTAGTCGCGGGACTCGTCGATGGAGGGGCGCTCGACCTCGGTCTGGCGGAGGCCCTGGGTGGTCTCCCAGGGGTCGGTCGAGCGATCGTAGGTGAGCGCGAGCATCCGGTCGGTCATGGGCGGTCCATGACACAACGGCGCCGAGGCCGCGACGCCAGATCGGCATCGCCCCGGCGATCGGCGGGTTTTGCGCTACTTGCGGGGCTTGATGACCAGGGTCGGGCGTTTCGCGCCGGTCGTCGTGGCGGTCGCGGTCGGGTTGGCCGTCACCGGCAGCGTGACCACCGGCGGCGCCGTCACCGTCGGGGCGGCGGTGACCTGCACGCGCGGATCGCTGATGCCGCGCAGCTCGATCCAGCCGGGCGACATCTGCCCGACGCCGCTCGGCCACTCGATGAGCATCCAGTTCGAGTAGCTGGCCTTGAGGTTGATCCACTGGCCGACGCCGACGTGGGAGAGCACGGGCGAGTTGATGTCGGCGGCCTGGTGCACGGTGAAGGGCTGGAGGAGGCGCACGGTGCCGCCCTGCTGGACCTGGCCGGGGTAGCTCGCCACCTCGCCGTTGGCCGGCGCCGCTGCTGCGCCGGTGCTCCCAGGCGCGGCCGCGCCCTGGTCCGTCCCCGCGGGGGCGGCCCCGCCGTCGTCTTTCTTCCCGCAGCCCGCGCAAAGCGTGGCGGCCAGCAACAAGGTCAGCGTGGTCTTGATCGTCATGCTCATGCTTTCCTCGATCTCGGCCCGAGCGGGCCACCCTGGATGAACGCTCGCATGCCCGAGCGCCCTTCGCGCCGCCCGCGCGCGCGGGCTGGGCCTCGGTCGAGCACGGTACATCAATCTGCGGCGGAGCACACCCGCCGTGAAAGTGCTCCGTCGCGAGGCTTCAGCGACGACCGTGGTGCACGGTCGTCGACGGTTCCTTGTAGCCGGTCGGCGTCCCGGGCGGAGGCGGCGTCGTCTCCGAGAGGGGGGGCCGCGTCGCGAGGCACTTGTCGACCGCGCTCTGGAGGTTCGCGGCGCCGGCCGGGAGCTTGGGCCGGCCGAGCACGTTCACGAAGAGACGGTCCTGCGCGATGCTGCCGCCGGGGCCGAAGCTCATCCACACGAACATCGCGCGGCCCTTGATGTTCTCGAAGGGCACGCCCGCGCCGAGCCCGCCGCGCCAGCTCCGCGAGTCGTGGCTGTTGTTGCGGTTGTCGCCCATCACCCACGCCTCGCCCGGGGCCACGTGGAATGGGCCCTGGAGGATGCCGCAGATGCCCCCACGGCAGGCGAGGCCGGCGCCGCAGTCTTCCACGCTGGTGCAGGCCTGCTCGTCGGGGTTCGAGTCGAAGAGGGTGAAGTAGCTCTTGTCCTCGAGGTACTCGACAAAGAGCTCGGCGCTCCGGTTCTCGTACTTGAAGGGGCCCACGTAGCAGTGCGGCACGAGCCAGCCGTTGATCATCGGGCGGCCGTCGATCGCCTCGAGCACGTCGCCCGGGGTCGCGATCGTGCGCTTGATGAAGTCTTGCTCCTTGTTCTCGGGGAACTTGAAGACCATCACGTCGCCGCGCTGCGGCGGGAGGCGCGAGAAGAGGCGCTTGTCCGTCCACGGGACGAGGGGCCCGTAGGTGAACTTGTTGACGAAGATGTGATCGCCGATCATCAACGTCGGGATCATCGAGCCGGAGGGGATCTTGAAGGCCTCGACGACGAAGGCCCGGAGGATCAAGGCGACCGCCACGGCGATGCCGATCGACTCCATGTACTCGCGCATCTCGCCCTTGCGCCAGCGCGCGAGGTGCTCGCCCACCGCGCGGTCGGCGCGGGCGTGGGCCACGTCGAACTCGCCCGCGTCGAACTTGGGGACGTTCATCGTCCGGTCGAGGTTGGCGAGGGCCGCGTTGAGCTGATCGCGCTCCGCGGCGGTCAGCTCGCGCTCCACGTCACGCCGCCGCGCGCGCAGGATCCGGTGCGCCTCGTCGAGCAGCGCGCCCGCGTCCTCGTAGCGGGCCCGGGTGTTCGCGGGGATGTCCTTGCGCCCGCCGACGCCGATGGCCGCGGCCAGGGGCAGGTCGTGCCGGAAGCGCCAGAGGAGCATGGCGAAGAGCGTGAAGAGCACGATCCCCATCGGGATCTGCTGCTCGGCGACGAAGACGCGCAGGCCGCTCGGGTTGATCGCCCCCGGCGCCGGCGTGAGGAGCCAGACGCTCCCGATCGCGAGGGCGAAGGGGACCGCGAAGACCCACACGAAGTAGAAGGCCAGGCGGGCGATCCGTCCGTCTCCCACACCCGGCGGATCGGGCTCGCGTTGCGAGGCCGGCTCGTCGGTCGCGTCGGTCCCGGCGCTGGCGACGGGAGGGCCCGACGGGGTGTTTTCGGAGGGCTGGGCCAAGAGAAGGCTTATGTATACGCCGCGGTTCAGGGGGGCAAGCGCCGCCAATGGCTTTTCCGCAGCGCCGCCCCGCCCGGCCGAAGGATCGCGCCGATCCCGTCTCGATCCATCAGTCGGACGCGGAGACGGCGAGCTTGACGAGCACGGCGCGGTCGTCGTGCGCGTACGTGGTCGGCGCCGTCCGGCCGGCGGTGCCGGTGTTGTCGAGGACGAGGTAGTAGAGCCCGCCCGGCAGCGAGAGCGTCCGGTGCCAGACCGCGCCGGAGAAGGCCGAGTCGTCGAGCAGAGGCGGGCTCGGCGGCGGCGTGGTGGCGGCGACGCGCGTGTAGGTCTGGAGCCACTGTTCGCCGAGGTAGCGCGGCACGAGGATGAGATCGCACGCAGGCGCCCCGTCGATCGCCACCCTGATGTCGAGCTTGCCGCCCTCCGGCACCTCGAGCGGGCCCACGAAATCGCGCTGGTTCTGGTGCACCTCGACCATCTCGTTGGCGAGCACCTGGTCCTGCCCCTTGAACGGCGCGGGCGGGTGGCTGCCCTTCTCGATCACGCCCATGCCGAACTCGACGTCGCCGCCGGCCGAGCGGATCACCGTGAACCCGCGGGCGATCTCGCCCTTCAAGATCTGCGTGCCCACGCTGCTCGCGAGGTTGCCGCTCCCGCCGATCGGCAGCGTGTTCATCGCCGCGGCCTGGGGCTGCTCGATCAGCTTCACGTTCAGGTTCGCGGCCCCCGTCGATTTCGGGCGGAAGTAGACGTACATCGTCGATCCGTCCATCAGGAAGTCGGTGTCGTAATCGATGGCGCCGCCCGCATCGAAGCTCATGCGCTGGGTGAGGTTGGTCCAGATGTAACCGCCCCCGCTGAACTGCACGCGCAGATCGCCGGTGGGGAGATCTTGCGCGAAGCAGGTGCCGGGGAAGAAGCGGCCCGTGACTGGGTCGTCCTCGCGGAGCTTGAGCGGGAGGCTGCGCTTCTGCACCTCGGAGCAGACCTTGCTCGTGCCGAAGGCGAGGATGGCCTTGCGGAGAGAGTGGTTCGACGGGTCATTGACGATCCCCGGCATGATGCCGAGGGCCCGCTGGCCGCAGCTCGCCCCGAGGGACGAGGCGGCGAGGCCGGTGAACAGCAGGCGGACGAGCGCGGCGCGCAGCGCGGGGCGGGGCATCGGCGAGGAGCATAGCGCGTCCTCCGGGGCGGCGGGTCGGGCACGGGCCCGACGCGCTTCCCTAGCCCCGCGAGCCGGAAGGGGTGGTAGCCTCTCCGGATGATGAACGTCGCCGTCCTGGGCGCTGGCTCATGGGGGACCGCGCTCGCCAAGCTGCTCGCCGACAAGGGCAACGCCACCAGGATGTGGTCGCACCGGGCCGACCTGGTGGGCCAGATCAACGAGCACCGCGTCAACGCGCGCTACCTGCCCCACGCCGAGCTGCCGCCCAACCTGGTCGCGAGCTCCGACCTCGAAGACGTGCTGCGCGGCGCCGAGCTCGTCGTCTCCGTCGTGCCCTCGCACGCGCTCCGCAGCGTGATCCGCGATGCCCGGCCCTTCATCCCGAAGGACGCGCTGATCTGCAGCGCCACGAAGGGCATCGAGAACGACTCGCTCTCGCTGATGAGCGAGGTCCTGCTCCAGGAGCTCGGCCACGCGGTCAAGCCCCGCCTCACCTACCTCTCGGGCCCGAGCTTCGCGAAGGAGGTCGCGCAAGGGCAGCCTACCGTGGTCGTGGTGGCCGGCGCGAGCGAGCCCGAGCTCGAGGTGGTGCAGCGCGCGTGGGCGACGGATCGGTTCCGCGTGTACTCGTCGACCGACGTCGTAGGCGTCGAGATCGGCGGCGCGCTCAAGAACGTGATCGCGATCGCCGCGGGCGCGGGCGACGGCCTCGGCTTCGGCCACAACTCGCGCGCCGCGCTGATCACCCGCGGCCTGTCCGAGATCGGCAAGCTCGCCGCCAGCATGGGCGCCAACCCCCTCACCGTCGCCGGCCTCTCCGGGATGGGCGACCTCGTGCTCACCTGCACGGGCGAGCTGAGCCGCAACCGCACCGTGGGCGTCGAGCTCGGCAAGGGCCGCACGCTCGGCGACATCCTCGCCACGCTCGGCCATGTCGCCGAGGGCGTGAAGACCACGAAGAGCGCCTACGATCTCGGCATGAAGATGGGCGTCGACATGCCGATCACCAACGAGGTCTACCGCGTGCTCTACGAGGACAAGTCTCCCCGACAGGCCGTGGTCGATCTGATGACCCGCGCGCTGATGCGCGAGTGAGGCCGCACCGTCGAACGAACCGGGCTCTCCCGCCCATCCCCCGATAACCCAGCCGGAGCCCGCCGGCCCCGGCGCTGCCCGAAGCAGACCACCCATGCGATCCAGCACTCTCCTCGGCCTGATCTCCGCAGCGATCGTCTCCGCCACGACCGGCGTGGCCTCGGCCCAGTTCGGCCCCCAGCCCGGCGTGGGCCAGCCTGGTTATGGCCAGCCCGGTTATGGCGCGCCCGCCGGCCAGCCCGGTTATGGCGCGCCCGGTTATGGGCAGCCTGCTTATGGGCAGCCCGTCGGCCAACCTGGTTATGGGCAGCCCTACGGGCAACCTGCCTATGTCCCGCCCAGCGGCCCGCAGAAGTCGACCTCGCTGGAGATCGGCTACCTCTACGTGACCGCCGGCGTGTGGGGCGTCGGCACGGGCATCTGGATCGACGCCGAGGCCGGCGTGAAAGACCCGGGCGTCGCGCTCATCGCGCCCGCGCTCTTCGGCGTGGCCGGCCCCATGGCCGTCTTCCTCGCCGATCGCACGCCGATGCGCGAAGGTCTCCCCTCGGCCATCGCCACGGGCGCGATCTTCGGCGCGGGCGAGGGCCTCGCGATCGCGGGCGTCCAGAACGCCAACTCGCTGCCCGACGGGCTCAAGTGGGACGGCACGACCAAGCCTCCCTCCTGGAGCCGCACGCAGACGACCTCCTGGGGCTTCAAGGGCCTCGCCCGGGCCGAGTTCTTCGGCGCCACGCTCGGCGCAGGCGCCGGCTTCGCGTTCGGCTACTTCCTCAAGCCCTCGCCGAAGACGAACATGCTCCTCGCGTCGAGCCTCCTCTGGGGCACGGTGGTCGGCGCGGAGCTCGGCGGCGGCGCGAGCAAATCCACGATCTCGAACAACTTCACCACCAAGCTCGGCAGCGGGGCCGACTTCACCGTCACGGCCACCCGCAGGACGAACTGGTCCGAGACCATGCCGGCCGTCGCGACGGGCGGCATCATCGGCTTCAACCTCTTCGCCGCGGGCGCGGTCGCCTCCAGCCTCTTCTGGAAGCCCTCGTGGAACCAGCTCGCGTGGATGTGGGGCGGCTTCGGCGCCGGCCAGGCCGTCGGCCTGCTCGTCTACCCGTTCTACGCAGCCGGCGACAGCGACCCGCGTCGCGGCATGCTCTTCCAGGCCGTCGCAGGCACCCTCGGCCTCGTCGGCGGCGCCATGCTCGGCAAGCCGGACAGCTCCGTGAGCCCGATCGCCCGCCAGGAGAAGGAAGACCGCGAGGAGGCCGATCGCTACAAGCACGCGCGCTTCTTCCGCCTCGCCGGCGGCGGCCTCGCCCCGACCCCGAACGGCGTGGGCGCAAGCCTCACCGCCGTCTGGTAACCCACCACACCCCCTCTTCCACTTAACAGCGGCCACATCGCCGCCGGCTGGCATTTCGCCACCCGCCGTTGCCGTTGCCGTCGCCGATCCGGCTACGACGCCGTCGCGGAGGAGGAGCGGGAACGGGAGCGGGAACGGGAGCGGGAGCGGGAACGGGAGCGGGTCTGTCTGGAATGCCCTTGAGGCACGGCGGCGCGGTCATCTTTGCTATGCTGCCCCGCGATGCCCACCCTGAAGTACTTCGCGGCGGCCGGCGCTCCTCGCCTCTACGGCGTCCACAAGCCGCTCACCACCATCGGCAAGGCCCTCGGCAACGACGTGGCCATCGCCGGCGCGGGGGTGGCCGACCACCACGCGCAGATCCTCTTCGACGGCCGTGATTTCGTGCTCGAAGAGATCGATCACGTCGCGGAGATCACCATCAATGGAAAGCGCAAGCGGCGGGCGCGCCTGGTGCACGGCGACCGGCTCGCGCTCGGCGCGGTGGAGCTCGGCTTCTCGATGTTCGCCGAGTCGAGGCCGGAGAGCCGCGAGGACGAGGGGCCGCGCCCGGCGAGCGGGCCCGCGAGCGTGCCGAGCGAGCTGGCGGGCGTGCGCAAGCTCTTCGCCTTCAGCGAGAAGCTCATCAACCGCCGCAGCGTCGACGAGCTGCTCGAGGCGATGCTCGACGACGTGATCGATCTGACCCACGCCGACAAGGGCTTCCTGCTCCTGCTCGACGGCGCCGAGACCGACAGCGCCGCGATCGGCAAGCCGGGCCGCCCGGCCGAAGAAAAGCGCCTCAGCGTGCGCGCCTCGCGCAACGTGCGCAAGGAGGCCATCACCAGCGCCCACGGCTCCATCTCCGACAGCATCGTCCGTCAGGTGATCGAGCAGGCGCGCCCGGTGATCGTCTCCGACGCGCTCGCCGACACCAACTTCGGCAAGAGCGAGAGCGTGATCGCGATGAAGCTCTCCAGCGTGATGTGCGCGCCGCTCCTCTCCCAGGGCGAGGTGATCGGCGCGCTCTACGTCGGCAACGACAAGGTGAAGCACCTCTTCGATCGCACGCAGCTCGAATTGCTCTCGATCTTCGCCTCGCAAGCCTCGCTCATCCTCCAGAACGCGATGCTCTTGAACGCCCTGCGCGCCGACAAGGCCCGCCTCGTGGCCGAGCTCTCCGACAAGAAGTTCGGCGAGATCATCGGCGCATGCCCCTCGATGCTCGAGGTGTTCCGCAAGCTCCAGAAGGTCGCCGGCACCGACATCAGCGTGCTCATCACCGGCGAGACGGGCACCGGCAAGGAGCTGATCGCCAAGGAGCTGCACCGCCGGAGCCCGCGCGAGGGCGGCCCCTTCGTCACGATCAACTGCGGCGCCATCCCCGAGAACCTGATCGAGAGCGAGCTCTTCGGTCACGTGAAGGGCGCGTTCACCGGCG
Source organism: Byssovorax sp. (assembly GCA_046351295.1). Lineage (GTDB taxonomy): Bacteria > Myxococcota_A > Polyangia > Polyangiales > Polyangiaceae > JAXLYT01. The sequence continues at coordinate 51,230 of JAXLYT010000028.1, read as the reverse complement.
CGGTCACGAGCCGGCCCGGCAAGTTCCAGATCGCCGACAAGGGCACGCTCTTCCTCGACGAGATCGGCGAGCTGCCGCTCAACCTCCAGGTCAAGCTCCTCCGCGCCCTGCAGGAGCGCGTGGTGTTCCGCGTCGGCGACTCGAAGCCCGAGAAGGTCGACATCCGCGTGGTCGCGGCGACGAACCGAAACCTCGAGGAGGAGATCCGCGCCGGCAATTTCCGCGAAGATCTCTACTACCGCCTCAACGTCGTCAACCTCTGGCTGCCCCCGCTCCGCGACCGCGGCGACGACGTGATGATCATCGCCAAGGTGCTGCTCTCCAAGTACGCCGACGAGCTCGGCAGCGCCGTGCGCGGCTTCTCCCCGGGCGCGCTCTCCGCGATCAAGAAGTACTCGTGGCCCGGCAACATCCGGCAGCTCGAGAACCGGATCAAGAAGGCCCTCGTGCTCTGCGATCAGACGCTGCTCTCGCCCGAGGACCTCGACCTCGGCCCCGGCGCGGAGACGGCCATCCTGCCTTTGGAGAAGGCCAAGGAAGACTTCCAGCGCCGCTACGTGCTCGAGGTGCTCGAGCGCAACAACGGCAACCGCACCCAGACGGCGCGCGACCTCGGCGTCGATCCGCGGACGATCTTCCGCTACCTCGAAAAAGAGCAGAACCCGATGCCGAGCGCCGCGGGCGGCGTGGCCAAGGAGCCGCACGACGCGTAGCAAAAAGCCCCTCGCCCGCGGGTGCGGGGAGGGGCTTTCATTCGCGAGCCGGCGAGGTTTTTACGCCGCGGCGCGCGCCTGGATGCGGCTCATGGCGTTCTTGCAGAGCTGGCTGAAGAAGCCGTCCCACAGCTCCCAGTGGAGGGCGGCGCTGTCGACGATCGCCTTGCGCTCCGCGTCGGTGAAGGGGCGCTGGATGCTGACGTTGGCGCAGTCGACGTGGTCGGGCTCCTGCACGACGTGGATGTCGACCCAGGGCAGGTGGATCATCCCGCTCGTGCGGCGCACCGTCTCGCCGAGGCCCTGCACGATCGTGAGGTCGATGATCTCGGTGCCGTACATGAAGCCGAGGCCGCCGCAGTAATCGGCGGTCGCTTCGCGGTAGCCACGCATGAGCGCCTCGGTCGCGGCGTTCGGGGCGGTCTTGCAGACCTCTTGCTCGGTGAAGCCGGCCTTGGTCATCGTGTCGATGTAGATGAACTCGTGGGCCATCTCCGGGTTGCCCTCGCCGAGCTCCTGCCAGAGGATCTTGGAGACCGCGGTCTGGATGCCGACGAAGGGCGCCACCGCGATCACCTTCGCGAGGAAGGGCGCGAAGTAATGGATGGGGTGCCAGTATTGCCCGAGGAAGTCGGCGGTGTCGGCCTTGGTGAGCTGCGCCGTCTTCGCCATGGTGAAGAACTCGTTGTTGAAGAGCTTCGCCCGCAGAGGATGATCGGTGAGCTGCTTCTTCAGGGTGGCTTCCATGCTCGGTTCTTCCTTTCGCGTGAATCTCTCTTCTATCACGCCGGAAGGCAACGCTGCCACTCGATCTGCGCCCACCGCCCGCCCTTTCCGACAGGGGTCGAGGGCATTTTGCGTTGCCCGTGGGCTCTGACGAAACGTTTGGTCAGGCGCCTTTCGAGCAGCGCCCGCCATTTGCGCAAGATTCGCGCGCCTCCGCGCATATCTCGCGGCACGAGCGCGCCGCGAGATCGGTCACCCGGCCGACCACCCCCCGCGCGACACCGAGCGCACGCGCGATCCACCGGCGAGCGCGATCGCCGCGCGACCGTCCGTGATTGAAGGTTCGCGCACCGTTCGAGGCTTCTCTCGCGCTCCGCTCGGGCTCCGCTCCGGCTTCTTTCGCGCTCCGCTCGGGCTCCGCTCGGGCTTCTTTCGCGCTCCGCTCGGCGTTCGTTCGAGATCGACCGAAATGCGCCCCTTCCCGCTTGATCATCCGGGCGGTTCTGGGCATAACCATAGTGTCCATGTCTTTGTGAGCCGGTCGTTCCGGTGCTCGTGGGCCACCACGAGCCCAGCGCGCGCGATTGGCCCGGTGATTCGTCAAGCCCAAGTTTCCCCAGGAGGGCAAGCACGATGCTCCGTTCGCTCCCCCGAGATGCCCGCGTCCTCTTCCTCGTGACGCCCCTGTCCAACCTGTTCGACGAGACGGGCGGGTACGTGACGCCGTCTCGCCCCCGCTTCCCCGTGCTGCCCGAGCTGATGCTCGCGTCGGCCCTCCGCTCCAAGCTGCCGGACCTCAGGCTCCAGGTCTACAACCCGCGCGTGCTCGGGCCCGACACCTTCAAGGTGTACAAGAAGGTCCAGTACTTCACCCGGAGCATGGAGGCGGTGCGCACCGGCGCGCCGATCGAGGACTGCAAGGAGCACGTCGAGCAGGCCGACGTGGTCTGCATCTCGAACAGCTTCACGCAGAACGCCGGCGTCACCTGCGAGCTCATCGCCTACGTGGCCGAGGTGAACCCGAAGGCGGTCATCCTCGTCGGCGGCAGCGACGTGGCCGCGCGCTCCGCGATCTACATGAAAGCGGGCGCCGACGTGGCCTGCCTCGCCGAGGGCGAGAAGCGCCTCCCGGCCTTGATCCAGGGCCTGATCGAGGGGACGAACATCAAGGAGATCCCCCACCTCGCCGTGCGCGACGGGAGCCAGACGATCCTCACGAGCAACTTCATGAACGGCAAGTACCTGCACCTCGGCAGCTACCCGAAGAAGCCCGACTCGTGGGCGACCGACCCGAACGCGATGGACTTCGCCGCGCTCGATCTGATCGACGTGGGCGAGTTCAACGAGAGCGGCGAGGGCCTGCTGATCCCGGGCGTCTTCGCGCCGATCATGCACTTCGAGTCGTCGCGCGGCTGCCACGAGAGCTGCACCTTCTGCACGACGCCGAACCTGAAGGGGACGAGCTACCGCTACATGAAGAACGCGCGGATCCGCGCGATGCTCGAGTACTATAAGAGCATGGGCGTCAAGAGCCTCGCCCTCAACGAGGACAACCTCCTCTCGCGCGTCGCCGTCAACGCGGAGGAGGGCATGCAGGAGCTGATCGAGCTCTTCGAGATCCTGAAGGAGATGGAGTTCGCCTGGGAGTTCGACGGCGGCCTCCAGTTCGGCCTCTTCTGGAACAACGAGACGCAGACGATCCGGCAGGAGCTCTTCGACGCGCTCTTCTACAACAACGGCGGCCGGGGCGGCCGGTGGATCGGGGCGTACCGCATCTACGTGCCGCTCGAGCGCCTCGCCGACCACGACATGAAGAAGTTCAAGAAGCTCCAGCCCTTCGAGATCGAGCTGTCGATCATCAAGGAGATGGCGCGCATCGGCTGCCCGGCCGTCTACCTCGGGATCATCGTCGGCGTGCCGACCGACACGGACGAGACGATCCGCATCACCCGCGAGCGCTGCAACCAGATCCGCGCCGCCGTCGACGCGATCAACCGCAACTACCCGAACAAGCCGCACACCTACACCTGGTACAGCTTCTTCAACGAGATCCTCCTCCCGGGGAGCACCGACTGGGTGCGCTTCAAGGATCAGCTCGCCTTCCCGGTCGAAGAGTACCCCGAGCTCTGGAACTTCCACACGTCGGTGCTGAACCGCAACGACGGCAAGTCGCCCATCCATTTCCACGAGAAGCGCTACGAGCTCTCCGGCGAGTTCAACGGCGACAACGCGCTGGCGCGCTTCCGCGAGATCGGCCGCTACCAGCCGAGCGACGGCAACCTCCTCCTCTCCGTCGCCTCCTGAGCGCCGCCGCTTCGCGCGGCCCCATCCCTGTCCTCATCCCTGTCCCTATCCCCATCCCTGCGCTGCCTTCACGCGGGCGTCGTCGCTCGTTCGGCGACGGCGACGGCAACGGTTGCAGCCGCCTCGCCTTCCGGCGGCGGTGTGGCTGCTTTTCAGGACTGATGCGCGCGTGCTGACGCGCGACCACGGGCGCGCTAGGGGTCGTCCATGCTCCGACGATCGTGGATGGTGATGGTGGCCGGTGCCTCGGCGCTGGCGCTTGGTTGCAGCAAAGATCCCACGCCCGGCGCGGCCGCGGCCTCGGGGACGGCGCAGGGCGAGAAGCCCGCGGTGGAGACGGTGTGGCGGGTGGGCGCCTACCTCAGCCTCTCGGGCCCGGAGGCGCAGTTCGGGATCGACACGAAGGACGGGTTCGAGCTCGCCGCGGAGGAGATCAACCAGGCCGGCGGCGTGCGCGGCAAGCCCATCAAGCTGCTCGTCGAGGACGACAAGGGCAAGCCCGAGGAGGCGACGAACAAAGTCCTCCAGCTCATCGACCGCGACAAGGTGGTGGCCGTGCTCGGCGAGATCGCCTCGTCGCGCTCCAAGGTGGGCGGGATCGTGGCGAACAAGAAGCACGTGCCGATGATCACGGCCACGTCCACACACCCCGACGTGACCAAGGTGGGGCCCTTCGTCTTCCGCACCTGCGTGACCGACGACGTGGCCGGCAAGATGGGCGCGGAGCTCATCCTCCGCACCCTCGGCAAGAAGAAGATCGGCCTGCTCTTCGCGTCGGACGACCTCTACTCGTCGGGCATCGCGGAGACCTTCCGGCAGGAGATCAAGCGCCTCGGCGGCTCGATCCTGATCGAGAAGAGCTTCATCAAGACCGAGACCAATTTCACGACCTACCTCACCGAGCTGAAGAGCGCCGGCCCCGAGGTGATCTACGCGCCGATCTACTACACGTCGATGATCCCCATCGCCCGCCAGGCCAAGGCGGCCGACGTGCCGGGCACGATGTTCGTCGGCACCGACGGCTGGGACTCGACCGATCTGCTCGCGGGCGCCGGCGACGAGATGGAGGGCGCCTACTTCACCGCCCATTACTCGTCCGAGGTGCCGTGGCCGAGCTCGAAGGCCTTCGTCACCAAGTTCAGCGATCGCTACCACCGCCCGCCCACGGGCGTGGCCGCGCAATCCTACGACGCGATGAAGGTCCTCGGCGACGCGATCAAGCGCGCGAAGGCCGACACGCCCGAGGCGATCCGCGACGCCATCCAGGACACCAAGGCCTTCCCCGGCGTGACGGGCTCGATCACGATCGACGCCGATCGCAACTCGAACAAGCCGATGGTCGTCATCCAGATCAAGGGAAAGAAGTTCACCTACTTCGCCACCGTCAACGACCAGAGCAACACACCGAAATAACCTCGAGCGCCATCACTGGCAGCAGCAACGCCACCCTCCGTTGCCGTTGCCGTCGCCGACTCGACGTAAGCCCACCTCCTGCAAAACCTGCAAACCGGCGCACGATATGCGCCACGCGCAACCATTGCGATCTTTCGGGACGTAACGCCGCCCGAGCAGCGCACCGCATACTCGCTCATTGCGAAAACGCGCAGAAATCCGGCTGGTTTTCATTGAAAACCAGCGTGCGCTGCTGCTATCTTTGCTCTCCATTTTTCGAGCCCTCTCCGCCGCTCGTCAATGATTGCGGCAGCGAAGTTGGCTCGACACCCCGCAGACCTCACCCGAGCCGCGAGCCGATCCGCCATGACCGAGCGCTGCATTCACGACCTCTTCTCTGCCCAGGCCCGCCGGCGCCCCGACCGCATCGCCGTGCGCGACGCGGGGCGCTCCTTCACCTACGCGGAGATCGAGCGGCAGTCGAACCGCCTCGCCCGGGTGCTCCAGCGCGAGGGCGTCAAGCCCGAGGACACCGTGGCCCTCTGCACCGATCGCTCGATCGCGATGGTGGTGAGCGTGCTCGCCGTGCTCAAGGCCGGCGGCGGCTACGTGCCCCTCGACGCGGCCCTGCCGAAGGATCGCATCTCCTTCATGATCGACAGCTCGCGGAGCCGGCTGCTCGTCACGCAGCGGCCGATCTGGGACGCCCTGCCCTCGCACGACGCGAAGCCGCTCTTCCTCGACGATCCGGCGCTCACCGAGGGCGTCTCCGACGAGCCGCTCGCCCCGGCCGCGACGCCCGACAACCTCGCGTACATCTATTACACCTCGGGCTCGACCGGGCAGCCCAAGGGCATCGAGATGCCTCATCGGGACATCGTGAACCTGATGGACTACCAGCTCTCGGCCTTCACCGCCCGGCCCGACGCGCGCACCGCCCAGTACTCGGCCTTCTTCTTCGACGCCTCGGTGCAGGACATCTTCGCCCCGCTCGTCGCCGGCGGCACCCTCGTCCTCGTGCCGGAAGATCTGCGCCGCGATTTCCGCGGGCTCTGCCGCCTGCTCGCGGACGAGAAGGTGGAGCGCATCTTCTTCCCCGTCGTCGCGCTGAACGAGCTCGCGCACGCGGTGAGCACGGGCGCGCCTTTCCCCGCCCACCTGCGCGAGGTGATCGTCGCGGGCGAGCAGCTCAAGATCAGCGACACGATCCGCGCCCTCTTCGACAAGCTCGGCCCCGAGGCCGTGCTGCACAATCAGTACGGCCCGGTCGAGGCGCACATCGTCACGGCCTACGCGCTCCGCCACCCGACGACCGCGTGGCCCGCGCTGCCCCCGATCGGCCGGCCGATCCGCGGGATCGGCATCTACCTGCTCGACGAGAGCGGCAAGCCCGTGCCCGACGGCACCGTGGGCGAGCTCTACATCGGCGGCGGCGTGGGCGTGGCCCGCGGCTACCGCGGCCGGCCCGACCTGACGAGCGAGCGCTTCCTGCCCGACCCGTTCCTCCAGAAGCCCGGCGCGACGATGTACAAGACGGGCGATCTCGCCGAGGTCGACGCGCAGGGCGAGCTCCAGTTCCGCGGCCGCGCCGACTTCCAGGTGAAGATCCAGGGCCACCGCGTCGAGCCCGAGGAGGTCGAGACGGTGCTCGCGGGCGCGCCCGGCGTGAAGCACGCGGCGGTGGTCGCGCGCAACGCGGGGCAGACGGGCATCCAGCTCGTGGCCTTCTTCCTCGCCTCGACGCCCGACGCGGCGCCCGATCAGGTGCGCGCGTACGCGCACGCCAAGCTACCGAAGCACATGGTCCCGTCGCTCTTCCTCCCCACGGACGACCTGCCGACGACCCCGAGCGGCAAGCTCGATCGCAAGGCGCTCACCGAGCGCGCCGCCGAGATCCCGGCCGACACGCGCCCCGAGCTCGACGCGGCCTACGCGGCGCCCGTGACGCCGACCGAGAAGGTGCTGACCGCGATCATGGAAGAGGCGCTCGGCCTCGACCGCGTGGGCATGGACGACGACTTCTTCGATCTCGGCGGGCACTCGCTGCTCGCGATGCGCATCCTCGAGCGCGTGCGGGACGTGCTCGGCGTCGAGTCGACGATCCAGGCGCTCTACGAGGCGTCCACGCCGCGCGGCTTCCTCGCCGTGCTATCCCAGAAGGGCGACATCGCCGCGGGCGCCGAGAGCGCGCTCAGCCGGCCCGTCGCGATGCGCGCCGAGACCTGAGGCCGGCGCGCCCCCCAACTCTCCCGAAGGCCAGCAGCACACGAAGCAAGGTGATCAGGATGGACCAGTTCATTCTCAGCAAAGAAGAGCGCGAATCGTTCGTGGAGAACGGCTTCCTCGGCCCCTTCAAGGTCTACGACCAGGACGAGGCCAAGGAGATCGGCAAGAAGATCCGGGTCCAGACGCAGAACAAGGAGCATGCGCCGTTCCCCGAGTCGGACATCAACTACGACCGGCACATCGACGTGCCGCTGCTCACCCGGCACATCTCGCACCCGGCCATCGTGCGGCGCCTCCAGTCGCTGATCGGCCCCGACGTGTTCTGCTGGCGCTCCGAGTTCTTCCCCAAGTACCCGGGCGACCTCGGGACGGAGTGGCACCAGGTCGAGACCTACGCCTACACCACCGGCACGCCGCACCTCGAGCCCACCACGCGCCGCGAGAAGACGCCCACCGAGCTGACGGTCTGGACGGCGTTCACCGACGTGCCCGTCGAGACGGGGCCGCTCAAGTTCATGCCGGGCAGCCACAAGAAGTGGAACTTCAACGAGAAGCAGGTGATGAAGAAATTCGATGGTTTGAACACCAACGGTTCCTTCTTCGGCTACCACTTCGACGAGCTGAAGCTCGACCCCGAGTGGAAGGCCGACGAGTCGAAGGCGCGGGTGATGACCATGAAGGCCGGCGAGGCCGTGGTCTTCACCGCCCGCTGCATGCACGGCTCGCTCGACAACACGTCGAAGCGGGCGATGCGGCTCGCCGTGGCGACGCGCTACGTGCCCACCGACGTGAAGATCTACCCGTACGAGAAGTCCTTCAAGGAGCACGGGCAGTCGTTCGATCTCGCCAAGTGGGGCGCCGTCCTCGTGGGCGGGCAGGACGACTACCACCTCAACAAGATCATCACCCAGAACGCCTTCGGCGAGCCCTTCACCACCCTGCCCCGGATCGAGGGCATGACCACCGCCAAAATCTGCGCCGGCGATCAGTGGGCGTCAGGCTGATCGCTATTCTTTCGGGGGCTCTTTTCCGGGCCCCGCATCACCGCTGAACAGGTAGCGGCAGCTGTCTCCGCAGGACGAGTTGCCCTTGCAGCGCTTGGCGCACTCTTCGAGTGTCTCGGGCGGCGGCAAGGGCTCGTTCTCGGGCGTGCGCGAGTCGAGGCTCTCGCAGGTGTTGGCCGTGCCGCACACCTTCCCCTCGGGGCAGTCGCTGTCGTAGTGGCACTCCAGGCAGCGCTGGTTGAAGCAGACGAGCTTGCCGCCGTCCGGGGTGGGGCAGTCGCCGTCGGTCTGGCAGGCGGCGAACTTCGCCGTCAAGCCGTCGCAGGCGAGGCCGAGCACGGCGAGGCTGAGAGCGAAGAGCGCGGCGGCGATCGGCTTCTTGCGCATGGCCGCCCGAGGATAGTGGGCGGGCTCGCGATTCGAAAGGGGCGACCGTCAGGATCCAGACGGAGTGCCGTCCATGTGCGCGCCGCGGGCCGGGCCGGCCTGTGCTATCCCAGAAACCCTTCCGAGCCCTGCTCGATCCGATCATGCAACGCGACGACCAGCTCAGCGATCCCTGTCCGCCCAAGACCCGGGCCGACCTCGAGTGGGATCGCATCCTCGACGCCCTCGCCGATCGCTGCGCCTCCAGCGCCGGCAAGCGCCGCGCCCGCGCCCTCCCCTTCGCCTCCACGCGGGCCGACGTGCTCCGCGCCCTCGCCGAGGTGCGCGAGGCGGTGGACCTCGACCTCGCGGGCGAGCCCCTGCCCACCTTCGACGTGCCCGAGGTCGAGAGCGCCCTCGATCGCGCGCGGATCGGGGCCATGCTCGCCAACGAGGAGCTGCGGGCGATCATCGCGTGCCTCGGCGCGGCCCGGCAGCTCCGGCGCTTCCTCCATGGCCGGCGGCAGCGCGTCCCGGCGCTCGAGGCCGCCTGCCAGACCGATCCTTCGCTCGACGACCTGGAGCGCGAGCTCGATCGCGCCTTCGACCCCGACGGCACGCTCTCCGACCGGGCCTCGCCCCGCCTCGGCGCGCTGCGGGCCGAGCGCAAATCCACGCGCGATCGGCTGGTGCGGCGGCTCGAGGAGTTCATCCAGAAGCACGAGGACATCCTCCAGGACCGCTACTGGACCGAGCGCGACGGGCGCTACGTGCTCCCCGTCCGCGCCGACGCCCACGAGCGCTTCCCCGGCATCGTCCACACCACGAGCGGCAGCGGATCCACGGTGTTCGTCGAGCCGCGCGTGCTCGTCGAGATGGGCAACCGGCAGAAGATCCTCGACGCCCAGGTCACGCACGAGGAGCAGGCGGTCTACGCCGCGCTCTCGGCCGAGGTGGCCGATGCGGTCGAGCAGATCGGCGCGGCCGTGCGGGCCCTCTCGCACGCCGATCTCCGCTCCGCCTCGATGCGGCTCGCCAAGGACCTCGGGCTCGGCTTCCCCGACATCCCGCGCGACGAGCCCGCGGGCTTCGGGCAGAAGGGCGGCGCCACGCTCGACCTGCGCGGCGCGCGCCACCCGCTCCTCGTCCTCGACGGCGTGAGCGTCGTGCCGAGCACGATCACCATCGGCGCCGGCCGCGCGATGATCGTCTCCGGCCCCAACGCCGGCGGCAAGACGGTGGCGCTGAAGACGCTCGGCCTCGCGGCGCTCATGCTCCGCGCGGGCCTGCCCGTGCCCGCGAAGGACGGCTCGGCGGTCTCGATCGTCGAGGTCGTGCTCACCGACGTGGGCGACGACCAGAACCTCGGCAAGAACCTCTCGACCTTCAGCGCGCACGTGAAGAACCTCGCGGCGATCCTCGACGAGACGCGGCCGGGCGCGCTGGTGCTCCTCGACGAGCTGGCCGGCGGGACCGATCCGCGCGAGGGCGAGGCGCTCGCCGCGGCGGTGCTCGACTCGCTCTGCGCGCGCGGCGGCACGGTGGCGTGCACCACGCACTACGAGGGGCTCAAGGCCCTCGCGCTCGGCGACGGCCGCTTCGAGAACGCCTCGGTCGGCTTCGATCTCGCCACCATGAGCCCCACCTTCCGCCTGATGATCGGCGTGCCCGGCGCGTCGAGCGCCCTCTCGGTGGCGCGCCGCTTCGGCATCCCCGGCACGGTGCTCGACCGGGCCGAGCGCTTCCTCTCGCGCGAGGCGGTGACCTTCGATCAGATGGTCGAGAAGCTCGGCGCCGAGCGGCGCGCCCTGGAGCTGTCGCGCGAGGACGCGCGCCGCGAGGCCGAGATCGCGCGCGACAAGCAGCGCGCGCTCGACCGCGAGATCGCGCGGCTCACCGAGAAGGAGCGCGCGACGATCACCCGCGAGGGCGAGGCCCTGCTCGCCTCGGTCAAGCGCGCGCGCGAAGAGCTGCGCGCGGCGCAGGCGCGCCTGCGAGGCGCGCGCCCGAGCGAAGACGACGTGCGCGCGGCGGCGAAGGCCATCGACGCGGTCGCGCACAAGACCTCGATCGGCGGCGAGCTCGAGCCCCGCGCGGTGGGCGACAGCGTGGAGCGGCCCGCGGTCGATCCGGCCGAGCTGCGCGCGGGGATGCGGGTCTACGTGCCGAAGCTGCGCGCCGAGGCCGAGGTGGTGGAGGTGCTCGGCGGCGGGCAGCTCCGCGTGGCGGCGGGCTCGCTCAAGCTCTCCACCACCATCGCCGAGGTGCGCGCGGTGCAGAGCGCGCCCGCGCGCGCAGCGAGCCCGGGAAAGAGCCGCGATCGCAGCGACGCGCCCCCGCGCAAGGAGCGGCAGCGCGACGACGATCCGCGCGGCAAGCCCGCACCCACCTTCGACTTCGACGCGGCGGCCGATCCGGACGTGCCCCTGCAGACGAGCGAGAACACCGTCGATCTCCGCGGCCTGCGCGCGCACGAGGCGGTGGCGATGGCCGAGCAGTTCCTCGATCGCACCCTCGGCGCAGGCCGCAAGGTGGCCTTCTTGATCCACGGCCACGGCACCGGCGCGCTCCGCGAGTCGATCCGCGAGATGCTCAAGGCGCACAGCCACGTCCAGAAATCCCGCGCCGGCGACCCCTCCGAAGGCGGAGACGGCGTCACCGTGGTGTGGCTCCGCTGGTGATTTCCAGTGTGCTTGCGCGGGGTGTGGGCGCGATGGAGCCATAAATTCCAACCGCGCTCCGAAAAACCGCCCTCGCCCCATCGCCCTTCCATCTCGGCAAATCGCGTGATTTTTGCGGTGGATCTGCCGTACGCTTCGCGTCGCTGGAGCACGCGATGTACGTCATGGAAGCTTCACGGAACCCCAATCAACGTCCGGCCCTCGTCCCCGTCTCTCCGCGCAAGGTCTCCGCGGAGTCCTGCCTCACGGACGGCTCGTTCATCGCCGAGGCGACGCTCGGCGCCTTCGTCCGTCAGGGGGAGATCCGACGCGAGGGCGCCGTCGTCGCGACACCGGACGGCCGCCGCTTCGTGCTCCAGGAGGCGGTGCGCGTGCTCGGTCGCAACAACGGCGCCTCCGATCCGTACGGCTTCACCGGCCAGGTCGACTCGATCCGCGAGCTCGTGAAGAAGGGCGGGGCGATCACGGGCGACACGCTGCGCCTCGGCTCGGCCGCCTACGACGTCGAGTACGGCTTCGTCGCCGCGATCGTCAGCGCCCCCCGCGCTTGAACCACCACGCCACCTGAGCGAGATCCCGGCCGCGCGCGTGAGCGAGCGGCTCGCGGCGCTACGTCTCCAGTCGCGAGGCGCTCACCGGTCCTTGTCGACGCGACCCAAGTCGCTCGCGACACGATCGAGCACACCGTTGACGAAGGCGCCGCTCTCCTCGCTGCCGAAGCGCTTCGCGAGCTCGACGGCCTCGTCGAGGATCACGGCCCGCGGGACGCTGACGATCTGCTGGAGCTCCCACGCGCCGAGGCGGAGCACGTTGCGATCGACGCGCGCCATGCGCTCGATCCGCCAGTTGGTGCTGGCCTTCTTGATGGCCTCGTCGATCTTCGCGAGGTCGCCCGCGACGCCGCGCACGGCCGCGTCGGCGTACTCGCGCCCCTCGGGATCGCCGGGCGTCTCGCGCCAGTAGGCGGCGATCACCTGCTCGGCGTTGCCGCCCCCCGCCTCGAAGGCGAAGAGCATCTGCAGCGCGGACTCACGACCGGATGAACGAGCTCCCATGACGACTCCTCGCGGTCAGAGCCCGGCCCCGTCGAGGGCGGCCCCGAGGGAGACCATCTCGATCGCGCTCACCGCGGCCTCCCAGCCCTTGTTCCCGGCCTTGGTGCCGGCGCGCTCGACGGCCTGCTCGATCGTGTCGGTGGTGAGCACGCCGAAGGTCACGGGCACGCCGGTGTGCATCGACACCGCGGCGATGCCCTTCGTGACCTCGGCGGCCACGTAGTCGAAGTGCGGGGTCGAGCCGCGGATCACCGCGCCGAGGGCGATGATCGCGTCGGCGCCCTTCTTCTGCGCGACGCGCGAGACGACGGTGGGGATCTCCCACGCCCCGGGCACCCGGATGAGCGTGATCCGATCGAGCCCGCCGCCGTGCCGGCTGATCGCGTCGATCGCTCCCTCGACGAGCCGGTCGACGATGAAATGGTTGAACCTGCTCGCCACCAGGCAGAAGCGAGCCCCCGCCGGCACCACGAGCTTGCCTTCGAGGCTGGTCATCCCGCGATTTTCATTTCCATCAGCCATCATTCGATCCCAGACGTCCGTTGCCGTTGCCGTTGCCGATCTCTCCAACCGCGCCTACGCCGACCCCTTCATCGCCACGAGCGGCACGCGCTCCACGATCTTGAGGCCGAAGCCCGTCAGCCCCGCGATCTTCGGCTGGCTGTTGGTGAGCAGGCGGATCTGCTGCACCCCGAGGTCGGCCAGCACCTGCGCGCCGAGGCCGAACTCGCGCAGCGTCCAGGGCTGGCCCGCGCCGGGCTCGCCCGAGCGCTCCGCCTTGAACTGCTCGATCTCGCGCTCGAGATCGCAGCGCGGCGGGATGTAGAGCACCACGCCGGCGCCGGCCTTCTCGATGACGCCGATCGCCTCGCGCAGGTTGGAGCCGCCGTCGAAGGGCGTCGAGCTGAAGAGATCGGCGATGAGCGAGCCCGAGTGGACGCGGCAGAGCACGGGCTCGCTCGTCGCGACCTGGCCCCGGTGGAGGGCGAAGAATTGCCTTGATTCGCCGAGGATCTCGTACACCGTCCCGATCCACTCGGTGCCGGTCACGTCGAGGCGCAGCGGGCGCTCGGCCACCTTGCGCACGAGCCGCTCCGTCTGGAGGCGGTACTGGATGAGGTCGGCCACGGTGAGGATGAGCAGCCCGTGCTGCTCGGCGAAGCGCTCCAGATCGGGCATCCGGGCCATGGTGCCGTCCTCGTTCATGATCTCGCAGATCACGCCCGCGGGGCGCAGCCCGGCGAGGCGGGAGAGGTCGACCGAGCCCTCGGTCTGGCCGGTGCGGACGAGCACGCCGCCGCGCCGCGCCCGCAGCGGGAACACATGGCCCGGCGTCACCACGTCGGTCGGCCGCGCGTCGGGGGCGATCGCCACCTTGATCGTGTGGGCGCGATCGGCCGCGCTGATCCCCGTCGTCACGCCGGTGCGGGCCTCGATGCTCACGGTGAAGGCCGTGCCGAGGGGCGGGCCGTTGCGGCCGGGGGCCGACATCATCGGCAGATCGAGGCGCGCGACCTGCTCCTCGTCGAGCGTGAGGCAGATGAGCCCGCGCCCGTACTTCGCCATGAAGTTGATGGCCTCGCCCGTGACGGCCTCGGCGGCCATGCAGAGATCGCCCTCGTTCTCGCGGTCCTCGTCGTCGACGAGGATCACCATCTTGCCCGCGCGGATGTGGTCGAGCGCGGTGTTGACCCGGTTGAGCATCGCCGAGTCGATCGTCAGCCGGTGGGGCATGGCCGGGGCCTCCTGTGCGGAACGCGGGTCGTTGGCGGGGCGGGGCTCATAGGTACCCGCCCGATCGAAGCTTGGCGAGGATGCGCTGGTCGGGGTCATCGGGGCTGTCCTGCTCGGCGGCCGGGGGCGCTGGGCCCTCCGCGGAGGCGGAGGCGCGGCCCCGGACATCGAGGATGCGTGCCACGTAGCGCGCGAGCACGTCGACTTCAATGTTCACCTGGGCGCCCCGCGCCGCTTTGCCGAGCAAAGTGCGCCCGAGGGTGTGCGGGACGAGCATCACGTCGAAGGCGAGCTCGCTTCCGGCGTCGCGGACGTGGTTCACGGTCAGGCTCACCCCGTCGATGCACACCGAGCCCTTGCCGGCCAAAAACGGCCGGAGCTCGCCTCCCACGGTCACCTCGAAGCGCAGCGCGTCGCCCGTCGGATCGCGCCCCGTCACGCGCCCTACCCCGTCCACGTGGCCGAGCACCATGTGCCCGCCCATCCGCCCGCCGAGCGGGACGGCGCGCTCGAGGTGCAGCTCGCTCCCCAGGGGGAGCGCACCGAGCGTGGTGCGGTCGAGCGTCTCGGCGCTCATGTCGCACTCGAAGCCGCCGGGGGCGATGCGGTCGACCGTCAGGCAGGCCCCGTTGACGCTGATCGACTCGCCGAGCACGAGCGGCCCGAGGCTCGCCTCGATCAGGGCGCGCGCGCCGGGCCGCCCCGTCCTGCGCCGGAGGATGCCGATCGTCTCGACGAGCCCGGTGAACATCGCAGCGGAGGCCGCGCCCGCGGGGGCGCTCACCCCTCCTTGACGCGCTTCTGCGGGTTGGTGAGGAGCTTCTCGATGAGGCCCTTGGAGTAGCTCGACAGCTCGGTGAACACGACGCCCATCCCGGCCGGATCGTCGTGGATCCGCACCACCTCGCCCACGCCCTCGACCGTCTCGATGTCGTCCATGATCACCGTGAAGCGGAGGTTGACCTTGGTGCCGACCGCGAGCGGCGTCTTCGAGCGGATGAACACCCCCGTGCGGGAGATGTTCGTCACGTACTCGTTGATGAACGCGTCGTAGCTCTCGAACTCTTTGTTGATCGTGACGCGCTCGTCGCGCCGCGCCGGGCCATCGTCGCCCTCGCCGCCGTTCGGACCCTCCGTCTTGGACTCGGTCATGGCTCTACCTGCCTTGCAGATCGAACTGCTCGAGGTGGTACTCTTTGCGGGGGATGAGCTCGATCCGGCGCTGGAAGAGGCGCTCGGCCTCCTGCACGGCGACGCGCTCGTCGCTCTTCAAGAGATCGATGACCGCCGGGTGCGCGTTGACGATGATCACGTAGCCGGGCAAGTTCGACCGCTCGCGCCGGATCTGCCGGAGGATCTCGTACGCGATCGTCTGCTTCGACTGGAGCTGCCCCGTCCCGTCGCAGTAGAAGCAGGGCTCGAGCACCATGCGCCCGAGGCTCTCCCGCGTCCGCTTGCGGGTCATCTCGATGAGACCGAGATCGCTGATCCGGTTGAGCGTCGTCTTCGCCTTGTCGCGCGAGAGCAGCTCCTCCATCCGCTTGCGCACCCGCTCGCGGTTACTGGCGCGCTCCATGTCGATCAGGTCGAGGATGATGAGCCCACCGATGTTCCGGAAGCGGAGCTGGTAGGCGATCTCCTCCACCGCCTCGAGGTTCGTCGCGAGGATCGTCTCTTCCAGGTCCTTCGAGCCCTTGCCGACGAAACGCCCGGTGTTCACGTCGATCGCCGTGAGCGCCTCGGCCTGGTCGATGATCAGGTGGCCGCCCGAGGGGAGCGGCACCTTGCGCGACTGGGCCCGCTGGATCTCGTCCTCGATCCCGTACGCGTCGAAGATCGGCTCGTTGCCATCGTAGAGCTCGATGTCGTTGACCCGCTCGGGGAGGAACATCTCGACGAAGCGCTGGAGCCGGTTGTGCTCGGTGGCGCTGTCGATCACGATCTTCTCGATGTCGTCGGTGAAGAGATCGCGCGCCGCCTTCAGCACGAGATCGAGCTCGGTGTAGAGGCACACCGGAGCGCGCACGCCCGTCTCGCGCTTCTTGACGACCTCGCCCCAGAGCCGGACGAGGTAGCCCACGTCGGCCTTGAGCTGCTTCTTGGTCAGGCCCTCGGCCAGGGTGCGCACGATGAGCCCGCCCTGCGGGGGCTTCATCGCCTCGATCGCCTCGCGAAGCCGGCTGCGCTCCTTGTCGGAGCCGATCCGCTTCGAGATGCCCACGTGCTCGACGGTGGGCAGGTAGACGACGTAGCGGCCGGGCAGCGAGATGTGGCTCGTGACGCGCGCGCCCTTGGTGCCGATCGGCTCCTTGGAGATCTGGACGAGCACCTCCTGCCCCTCGCGCACGACCTCGCGGATCGGCGTGGTCTTGGAGACGCGCATCGGATCGAGGGCGCGCTTGCCCGCGGCGTCGCGACCGTCGTCGCGGCCCCGGCCCTCGCGACCACCGCGGCCGCGGCTGTCGCGGCTGTCGCGGTTGTCACGGCGACCGCGACCACCGTCACGGTTGTCACGGCCGCGACCGCGACCGCCGTCACGGCCGCCGCCTTCGCGACCACCCTGGCCACTGGCCTCGCGGCCGCCTTCACGGCGACCACCGTCGCGGCTTCGCTGCTCCTGGGGCGCGGGCGCGGCCGGCTGGGGCGCGGCCTCTGCGCCGCGATCGCCGCCGGGGCGCCGATCGCGCGTGGTGCCCGAGCGGCGCACGCGACCTCGCCCGGATCCGCGCCGGCTGCGCGCATGGGGCGTCACGGTGCCATCCGCGGCCGGGACCATAGAGGTCCCCGCAGGCGCGGCCGCTCCGGCCTCGCCTTCAGCTCCAGGTGCGGCCTCGCCGCCGGACGCCTCGATCTCTCCTTCGACGGACGCCGCGGCCTCGAACGCAGGCTCGTCACCGGCAGGCTCGCCGCCGGCGGGCTCGTCCTGCGCGGGCTCGTCGAGCACCGTGTCCTCCGCGGACGCCTCGTCCGCGGCTGCTTCCTCGCGATCGTCGGGCGCGCCCTCGTCCCCCGCGAGCTCGTCCGCTGCGGCGAAGGACGCACCCTCGTCCGCGTCGGGCTCCTCGACGTCGACGTCGACGTCGTCCGCGAGCGCTTCCGCCTCGGCGCGCTCTTCTTCGTCCGCGCGCTCTTCCTCGGCGCGCTCCTCGTCCTCGTCGCGCTCGTCGTACGCGGCGTCGGCCACGTCGAGCGCCGTCGGCAGCTCGATGTCCACCTCGCGCTCCGCGGCGGCGCTCTCGCCGGCCTCGCTCGGCTCGGGCGGCGCGAGGGCGAGCGCCTCGGTGGCCGCCTCTTCGACGGTGGGCCCGGAGGCCCGATCTTCGTCCGTGCTGGACGACGATCCGCCGCGCCGGTGACCCGCGAGGTAGGCCTCGAAATCGTCCGGCCGGATCAGGTCCTCGACGTGCAGGAACGCGGCGCGCTCGAGCCCCACGTCGATGAAGGCGGCCTGCATCCCGGGTAGCACCCGGCTCACCTTGCCGAGGTAGATGTTTCCGAGCGAACCGCGCGAGGTCTCGCGCTCGATGTGCAGCTCGGCGATGATCCCGTTCTCGATGAGCGCGACGCGGGTCTCGCGGATGTCGACGTTGATGACGAGGAGGTTCTTTGCCATGTCCGGTGCCGCCCGTCCGGCGGGAGGCCGCAAGGGTTACCACGGGATGCGCAAGCGCTGAACAACGAAGCGCCGTCGATTTGCCGGCCCGAGAGCCCCCGTTCTCGGGCCGGCGACAGCGAAAAGCCCTTGCACCGTCCTGTGTCGAATTATTGCAATCTAGCTTACATTATTCCTGTTGCCTGTGCCAGGGCGACGCCGGCTCACGGGCAGCCGCGGAGGCAGAAGAGGAGCGGCGCGCAGGCCTCGTCCTCGTCGCAGGTCTTGTCGGCAGCGCCCACGCAGGCGCTCGACGGGTTGTCGAGCTCACCGTTGATGCATGCGACGCACTCGTCGCTCGGCCCCGCGCCCGGCTCGGAGCAGATGGCGTTGCCCATCACGCCGCAGGGGCCGGCGCAGGGAGTCTTGTCGTCCTTGCAGACGCACTCGCGGATCACGTAGCCGACGGCGGCCTCGTTGGCCGCCTCGTTCGCTTCGTTGCAGCAGACCACGCAGTCCATGCTGGACCCGCAGGCCCCGGCGTCGCCGGGCGTGCCCCCGCCGCTGGAAGCGGGCGTGCTGTCGCTGCACCCCGGCCCCGAGAGGCCCAGGAGCCCGAAGAGCCCGATCACGGGCAAGGCGAGCAAGCTTCGCATCGGGCAGCACGCTAGCACAACCGCGCGCGCCGCGGCCCGCGCGGGCAGCGGACGAGCCGACAAGGCCGACAAGACAAAAGCGCCACCCGGGCCCGAAGGCCGCGGATGGCGCTCTTGAGGCGCAGCGCGGGACAGAGCCCGCGCGCGCTCGATCAGCTCGATCAGCTCACGGACAGCCGGCGCCGGCCGCGTCGCAGTCCATCGGGCAGGTGTCGCAGATCACGCAGACCACGAGGTCGTTGTAGACCTGGGCGCCGGTCATGTGCGCCTGGACGCAGGCGTCGAAGCAGGCCTGGTCGTTCTGCGCGCACTTGCCGATGCAGCCGACGAAGCTGTTCTCGCTGCAGGGGTTCGCGTCGCAGCAGTCGGGCTCGCCGCCGCAGGCCTGGACCTGGGAGAGGCAGGCGTCCTGGAACGCGCACGAGACGCAGTCGTTCGTGGGATCCATGTCCATGTCCTGGCAGACGCCGGTGCCGTCGCAGGCGCCGGGGTTGCCACCGCCGCTGTTGCTGCTGGAGCTGGAGCCGCCCGCGTTGGTGCTGGAGCTGGAGCCGCCCGCGTTGGTGCTGGAGCTGGAGCCGCCCGCGTTGGTGCTGGAGCTGGAGCCGCCCGCGTTGGTGCTGCTGCTGGAGCCGCCCGCGTTGGTGCTGCTGCTGCTGCTACCGCCCGTGCCGCTGCTCGAGCTGCTCGTCGTCGTGCTGGTCGACCCCGTGCTGCTGCTCTTCTTGCAGGCGCCGAGAGCGAACACCGCCAGGACCATTGCGCCCCATGCCCAAGATTTCATGCGAATGACCTCCACCAAGACCGAGTTGACTGAACTGTGGTTTCCCTCGGCAGCCTGCGCCGGACGGCGCCGCAGATGACACCCGCGCGCCTGGGCACACCCACGCGCCCCGATGATCAAGCAACCAAGGAATGCCGCCCGGACGGAACATCGTCCGGGCGACGCAAACCTTTCATACACGGCGCAGAGCCTGCGCGCAATGGCTTTTCAGCGGTTTTTTGCGGTCTTTTGCAGATTTTTCCCGCATTGACAGAAGCCGTCTGCAATCGTTTCCCTTCCGTCTGGGCACTTTTTGCACACTCGGGAGCGCGGGCGCGCCTCCCGGTGCGGGCCCCGGCGGGATCAGAGCGGGATGTTGCCGTGCTTGCGGGGCGGGTTCCGGTCCTTCTTGTCGCGGAGGAGATCGAGCGACTGGTGGAGCCGGATCCGCATCTGCCGCGGGTAGATCACCTCGTCGATGAAGCCGAGCTCGGCCGCCTTGTAGGGGTTCGCGAACTTCGCCTTGTACTCGTCGACGAAGCGGGCGCGCGCCGCCGCCGGGTCTGCGGCCGCCTGGATCTCCTTGCGGTAGACGATGTTGACGGCGCCGTCCGGGCCCATCACCGCGATCTCGGCGGTGGGGAACGCCAGGTTCACGTCGGCGCGGATG
Source organism: Byssovorax sp. (assembly GCA_046351295.1). Taxonomy (GTDB): domain Bacteria; phylum Myxococcota_A; class Polyangia; order Polyangiales; family Polyangiaceae; genus JAXLYT01. Next base: position 31,348 of record JAXLYT010000028.1, on the reverse strand, counting down.
TGCTTCGACGCCATCACGTCGTAGGCGCCGCCGTAGGCCTTGCGCGTGATGACCGTGATCTTCGGGACGGTGGCCTCGGCGAAGGCGTAGAGCAGCTTGGCGCCGTGGGTGATGATCCCGCCGTACTCCTGGTCGGTGCCGGGGAGGAAGCCGGGCACGTCGACGAGCGTGACGAGCGGGATGTTGAAGCAGTCGCAGAAGCGCACGAAGCGCGCGCCCTTGATGCTGGCCTTGATGTCGAGGCAGCCGGCGAGCACCTGCGGCTGGTTCGCGACGATGCCGATGGGCCGGCCGCCGATGCGCGCGAAGCCGACCACGATGTTCTGCGCGTAGCTCTCGTGGATCTCGAGGAAGTCCTCGTCGTCGACGACCGCGCGGATCACGTTCTTGATGTCGTAGGGCTTCGACGACTCGGTGGGCACCATCGTGTCGAGCGCGGGGATCTCGCGATCGACCGGGTCCTTCACGGGGCGGGCCGGCGGGTCCTCGGTGTTGTTCGAGGGCAGGAAGGAGAGCAGCTCGCGCACGCGGGCGATCGCGGCGCGGTCGTCGTGCGCGACGAGGTGGCAGACGCCGCTCTTGCTCGCGTGGGCCGCGGCGCCGCCGAGGTTCTCCTTGGTCACGTCCTCGTTGGTCACCGTCTTGATGACCTCGGGGCCGGTGATGAACATGTAGCTCGACTGCTCGACCATCAGGATGAAGTCGGTGATGGCCGGCGAGTACACGGCGCCGCCCGCGCAGGGGCCCATGATCGCGCTGATCTGCGGGACCACGCCGCTCGCGAGGGTGTTGCGCAGGAAGATGTCGGCGTAGCCGGCGAGGGACTCGACGCCCTCCTGGATGCGCGCGCCGCCCGAGTCGTTGAGGCCGACGACGGGCGCGCCGATGCGCATCGCGAGGTCCATGACCTTGCAGATCTTCTCGGCGTAGGCGCCCGAGAGCGAGCCGCCGATCACCGTGAAATCCTGCGCGAAGACGACGACCTTGCGCCCGTCGCAGAGGCCCCAGCCCGTGACCACGCCGTCGCCGAGCACCTTGTTCTTCTCCATGTCGAAGTCGGTGCAGCGGTGGACGACGAAGCGATCGAGCTCGACGAAGGAGCCGGGATCGAGGAGCAGATCGACGCGCTCGCGGGCGGTGAGCTTGCCGGCCTCGTGCTGCTTCTTGATCCGCGCGGCGCCGCCTCCTTCGAGGGAGAGCCGGTTCATCTCGTCGAGCCGAGCGAGAGGCGAGAGGGGCGTGGCAGCGGCGCGCGTCGAGGATCGATCGTCGGACATGGCGCGCCCCTACCACGTGGCCGCCCGCGCCGCGACGGGCTGGGCCGGGGGGATCAGCACCCATGACGGAATTTTCCATGCCGGGAGCATGGCTCACTGTCTTCCGCTGGCCGACAAGGTGGCCGGATGTCCCACGAAGGAACCCACAAATCGAGGGCGGCGCGTGGCCCGTCTTGCCGTTCGATTCGCTTTCCTTTTACGGTGGGATCAACGAGGGCGCATCCGCTCAGGGGGATGCAGCCGACCAGGAGGTGACCGTGAAATATCGACTTCGAGCGGCTCTCGCCGCGATCGTGATCGGGCTCATCCCCGTGACCGTCAGCGCGAGCGGAGCCAGCAGCTGGATCCTTGCAACGCAGTACGTCGTCCATACCCATACCCTCACCGGTCTCGACAAGAGCTGGCAGTCCGCGAAGCTGCGCCACGGCGCGGTGACGGTCCACCAGTTCGTCGCCGATCCCAGCGCGTTCCCGCCCGATCCTTGCCGCGCGCTGGCCATCGCCTGGAACGTCGCCGTGTTCCAGAATAGGCAGCAGTCCGTGTTCGACGGGCTGCTCATGCTGTCCGCGCAGGCCCACTGTGCGGTCAACGTGACCCGAGCCAACGCCGCCAACGCGGACGGCAGTTACGATATGCTGACCGTCGCCCCCACGCCCTGATTCCGCGCGCGGGGACCAACGCCGGCCCGGGCCCCCGCGGAACAGGATGACCGCCGAGACAATCACCATCACCCCGGGAGGGGAGGCACCGCCCGCGCAGGCCGGCGGCGGTGCTGCGCCTCGTGCAGCCCTCCCGCGCGGAGCCCCGACATGAGCGCGCGGCACACCGCCACGCGCCGAGTCCGGGCCATCGCCGAGGCCGCCCTCGCGCGCGGGATGCTCGCCCCGCAGGCGGCCTGGGATCTCGCGTGCCGCTGGGCGCTCGGGGGCGCGTCGACCGCGGAGCAGCTCTACGCGGGCGTGCTCACCGAGGAGCAGATCGAGCAGCTCGCCCCGTCCTTCGAGCACGGCGACGGCGACCGGATCACCGCCGAGCGGATCGACCTCACCGGGGCCGATCTCGACCACACCTCCTCGCCCGCGCCGCGGAGCGGAGAGCGCGCCGACAAGATCGAGGTCTCGCCGCTCGAGCTCGACGAGAGCCGCTACCGGATGGGCGAGCCGCTCGGCGTGGGCGGCGTGGGGAAGGTCGTGCGCGCGCGCGATCGGGTGATCGGGCGCACCGTCGCGCTCAAGACGATCAAGGAAGACGGCGCCGGGCCGCCCGAGGAGATCGATCGCTTCGTGCTCGAGGCCCGGATCACCGCGCAGCTCGAGCACCCGAACATCGTGCCCGTCTACGACATCGGCACGCTGCCGAGCGGGCGGCCCTACTACACGATGCGCGTCGTCAAGCGGCAGAGCCTGCAGGACGTGCTCGCGAGCGACGAGCTGCACCAGCAGTGGCCGCTCGCTCGCCTGATCGGCGCGTTCGTGCAGATCAGCCGCGCGCTCGGCTATGCCCACCGGCGGGGGATGCTCCACCGCGACATCAAGCCGGAGAACATCCTGCTCGGCGATTTCGGCGAGGTGTACCTGGCCGACTGGGGCAACGCCAAGGCCGCGCGCACCGTCGGGAGCGACGCGGCCGATCCGGTGCAGGTGGCCGACGCGGTCCGCGGCGATCAGGAGCCGAGCGGCCTCTCCGGCACGCCGGGCTACATCGCCCCCGAGCAGATCCGCGGCGACAAGGCGCGCGTCGATCACCGCTCTGATCTCTTCGCCCTCGGCGTCGTGCTCTACGAGATCCTGACCGGCGAGCACCCCTTCGACGCGCCCACCGTGCTCGGGGTGATCCTCGCCACGCAGACGCGCGCGCCCCGCCCGCCGCGGGAGATCGTCCCGAGCTGCCCGCTCATCCTGGAGGACCTCTGCCTCGCCATGCTCGCGAAGGATCCGGCGCTCCGCCCCGACTCGGCCGAGCGCGTGGCGGCGGAGGCCGAGTCGTACCTCGAGGGGGCGAAGGAGCGCACCCGCCGGCGCGACGAGGCCAAGCGCCTCTGCGAGCTCGCGAAGGTGCCCGTCCTGCGCGGGCAATCGCTGCAGCGCGAGCGGGAGCAGATCGAGGCCGAGGCGCGCCACCTCCTGGAAGACGTGAAGGGCTACGAGCCCATCGATCGCAAGCGCCCCGGCTGGACGCTCGAGGACCGCGCCAAGGAGCTCGAGCGCGAGCAGGCCGCGGCCATGGCGCAGGCCATCGAGCTCTACACCAAGTCGCTCGCCTACGACCCCGAGCTCGTGGCCGCGCGCGCGGGGCTCGCCGACCTCTACTGGTCGCGCGCCACCGAGGCCGCGGCCGAGCGGCGGCCGGCGCTCCAGGTGTACGACGAGGCCCTGGTGGCCGAGTACGACGTGGGCCGCTACGCGGCGATGCTCAAGGCCGACGCGATGCTCTCGATCGAGTCGAGCGCGCCGGGCGCCGTGGTGATGGCCTACCGCTACGTCGAGAAGGACCGCGTCCTCATCCCCACCGACCAGCGCTACCTCGGCCGCACCCCGTTGCGCGAGGTGCGCCTCGCGCCGGGCAGCTACCTGATCGTCCTGCGCCACCCGCGCTTCCGCGACGTGCGCTACCCGGTGCTCCTCGCCCGCGGCGACCACCACCGCGCCGACGTGAACCTCTACACCGACGCGGAGATCGGCGCCGATTTCATCTACATCCCCGGCGGCCGCTTCGTCGCGGGCGGCGACGTGCAGGCCCCGTCGACCTTGCCGCGGATGGAGGTCGACCTGCCCGACTTCGCCATCGCCCGCTTCCCCGTGACCTTCCGCGAGTACTGCGCCTTCCTCGACGCCCTGCAGGTCCACGATCCGGAGCAAGCCCGGCGCCGCGCGCCCCACGATCTGCGCGGCTCGGAGGGCTACGCCGCGCGCCTCGGCGCCGACGGCAAGTGGGAGCCGCGCGACGTGATCATCGAGGGCGAGGCCCGCAAGATGTTCCCCATCGAGGAGGGCCACCTCTGGAACGTGCCCGTGCCGCTCGTCGACTGGTTCGACGCGGTCGCCTACTGCCGGTGGCGGAGCGAGGTCGCGGGGGCGGAGATCCGCCTGCCGCTCGAGCTCGAGTGGGAGAAGGCCGCGCGCGGCGTCGACGGGCGCGCCCACCCGTGGGGCGATCACTTCGACCCCACCTTCTGCCTGATGCGCTCCTCGCGCCCCTTCCTGCCGCAGATCGAGCCGGTCGGCACCTTCGCCGTGGACAGCTCGCCCTACCAGGTGCGCGACATGGCGGGCGGGATGCGCGAGTGGATGGCCGATGTCTACGGCGAGCAGAGCTGGGCCGAGACGGCCGCGGAAGACGAGCCCTCGTCGGACCTCGAGCGCGGCGCCTCACCGGTGCGGCTCATCCGCTCGGGCAACTGGGTGGCCACCGAGCAGTACTGCCGCTCCGCCGCCCGCTCCCGCTTCTTCGCCCTCACCCGCGGCACGGGCCTGAGCTTCCGCGTCGCCAAGTCGCTCGGCAAACCCCGGCGCACCCGCGAGGAGCGCCCGCACACCGCGCTCGACGACGACGACGATTGATCGAGGCTGAACAACGTAAGCCCGCGAAGGCGGGCTTCCTTCGTGTAGCCCGGGGTTTTAACCCCGGGCTACAGCGTGCTACAGCGTGTCGTGCTGGCAACGCCCCGCTACGCCGGAGGATCGAGGTACTCGACGGTGACGCCGCGGTGGGTGCGGAGCAGGGTGCGGCCCTCGCCGCGCGAGACGATGTAGTCCGGCCCGATCGGCACCTTGCCCATGCCGCCCGGGGTGTCGACGATCAACTTGGGAAGGGCGATGCCGGAGAGGCGACCCTGGAGCTGCTCCATCAGCGCGATGCCGCGATCGACCGGCGTGCGCAGGTGGGCCGCGCCCTTCACCGGGTCCATCTGGAGCAGGTAGTAGGGGCGGGCGCGGTTGCGGACGAGGGCGCGGAAGAGCGCGGTGAGCACCGCGGCGTCGTCGTTGATCCCCCGGAGGAGCACGGTCTGGTTCATCACCGGGAAGCCGTGGTCGGCGAGCTTCCGCAGCGCGCGCTCGGAGGCCGGGCAGATCTCCTTCGGGTGGTTGAAGTGGGTCATCACCCAGAGCGGGTGGTGCGGGCGCAGCGCGCGCAGCAGCTCCCCCGTGATCCGCGAGGGCAAGGTCACCGGCACGCGCGTGGCGAGGCGGATGGTCTCGAGGCTCGGGATCGCGCGGAGGCGCTCGATCAAGGCCACGAGGCGCGGCGTGGAGAGCGTCAGCGGATCGCCGCCGCTCAGCACCAGATCGCGCACCTCGGGGTGGGCTTCGAGGTACGAGAACGCGGGCGCGAGGCGCTCGAGGGAGACGGCACCGCCGCCGTCGCCGACCATCCGCGAGCGGGTGCAGAAGCGGCAGTAGACGCCGCAGCGATCGGTCGCGAGGAGCAGGACGCGATCGGGGTAGCGCTGCACGAGGTGGGGCGCGACCTCGTGGGCTTCTTCACCGAGCGGATCGGCCAGGTCGCCGGGGACGCTCACGCTCTCGTCGGCGAGCGGGACGCACTGCCGGCGGATCGGGCAGCGCGGATCGTGCACGTCGCAGAGGGAGAGGTAGTGCGGGGTGATCCGGATCGGCAAGCCCGCCGTCTCGGCGCGCCGCGCGCCCTCGCGCTCCTCCGGGGTGAGCGCGAAGATCGCCTCGAGGTCGTCGAGCGTCCGGAGCGAGCCGCGCAGCTCGGCCGCCCACCCTGTGCCGCGGCCCTTGGATCCAGGGCGCGCTGCGCGCGAAGGCGCTGCACGCGAAGGCGCAGCGCGCGAAGGCGCAGCCAGCGGCGACGTCGCGAGGGAAGGCGCGCTGCGCGGCGAGGGCTCGCGCTCGATCAACCGAGGGAGCCGCCGCGGCGCCGCGCTAACGCCCGCCATCGCCGGCACTGGTGTCCGCGGGCGCGCCGCCGTCGCCCGGCAGAGGTGCGCCGCCGTCGACCGCGTCGGCCCCGGGCTCGGATTCGGGCCAGAGCTTGGAGTCCATCGCGAACCAGCGGCCCATGCCCTCCGGCACCTTGATGGCCCCGAGGGCCTTGTCGTCGATCTGCACGGGGTACTTCTTCCGCAGCTCGTCCTCGAGGGCCTTGTCGCGCTCGGCCATCTTCTCCTGCGTGAGCAGCACGCGGATCGACCGATCCGACTCGGCGAGCGAGCGCTTGTGCGCCGCCGTGACGCCGTTGATCCGCAGGATCATCTGCCGGCCCTCGACCTCGATGAGCTCGGCCGAGATCGAGCCCGGACCGCCCATCTTGAAGGCGGCGGCGCGCACCGGCTCGGGCACGTTGGGGTTCGATCCCTTCGGGTCGTCCGGGGGGCCGACGATGCCGAGATCGCCCGCCAATTCGGCCGGATCGAGCCCGGGCTTGCCCTTCTTGGCGGTCACCGAGTGCTTGCCGAAGAGCTCGCCCCAGGCGCCGGGGGTCGACGCCTTCTGCGCCTCCTTGAGCACCTTCTGCGCCTCTTTCTTGTCGGTCATCACGATGGCCGCGACGCGCCGCCGCTCCGGCTCGCTGAACTTGTCGAGGTGGCTGTCGTAGTAGGCCCGCACCTCGTCCGCCGAGATCTGCGCGGGGCTCGGCATGCCCTCGCGCGCCTTGGCGAGCATCGCGTCGCGGAGGATGCCGCGGATCTGGTCCTGCGTCTCCGGATCCTTGTCGAGGCCGCGGCGCCTCGCCTCGGCGGCGAGCAGCTCCACGTCGATCATCTCGCCGAGCAGCTCGCGCCGACGCTCCTTGGTCTGGTAGCGGAGCCGATCGAACTGATCCATCCGCTCCAGCGTCTTGGCGAAGTCGCCGAGGGTGATGGCGTGGTCGTCGACCTTGGCCAGCACCTGGCCTGCTTCCTTGGCCGAGAGGCCCCCAAGGGGTGGCCCGCTGTCGGCCGGCGGCTGCGTCAGGGCCGTCTCGTTGCACCCCATCGGGAGGACGGCGAGGAGCGCGGAAAAAGCCAGTGCCCGGTTCATTGGCCGGGCGATCTAGCACGCTTTTCCGGCGATGGCTCCGGCAAGTGAGGGGGCGCAGATCAAGCTGCACCAACCTCCACGCTGCCCCCTCCCGCTCCCGTTCCCGCGACCCTTCGCCCGATCCGGGGGCCGCGGGAGCGGGATGGGGAGCGGGAGCGGGAACGGATCGGAGAGCTCAGCTCCCCTCAGCTCTCGATGACCGTCCCGATCGGCTCGCCCTTGCAAACCCGGAGGATGTTGCCCCGGGTGTACATCTTGAACACCCGGATCGGCAGGTTGTTGTCCCGGCAGAGGGTCACGGCCGTGGAGTCCATCACCCCGATCCGGTCGGCCAGGAAGCGGTCGTAGGTGATCTTCGAGAACATCTTGGCGCCCGGGTTGTGCGCCGGATCCTTGTCGTAGATGCCCTCGACCTTGGTGGCCTTGAAGAGCGCCTGGGCCTGGATCTCCATGGCCCGGAGCGCCGCGGCGGTGTCGGTGGAGAAGAAGGGGTTGCCCGTCCCGGCGGCGAAGACGACCACGTCGCCCTTGCCGAGGTGGCGCATCGCCCGCCGCCGGATGTACGGCTCGGCCATCTGGCGGATCTCGATCGCCGTCATCACCCTCGTCGGCGCGCCGCACTTCTCGAGCGCGTCCTGGAGGGCGAGCGAGTTGATCACCGTGGCGAGCATCCCCATGTAATCGCTCTGCGATCGATCCATCCCCGCGCTCGCGCCCTTGAGCCCGCGGAAGATGTTGCCGCCGCCCACCACCACCCCGACCTGCACGCCGAGCCGGTGCAGCTCCGCGATCTCCGAGGCCACGCCCCGCAACGTCTCCTGGTGGATGCCGAAGCCTCCGTCCTCGCCGCAGAGGGCCTCGCCGCTCAGCTTGAGGACGATCCGGCGGTAGACGAGATCGGGGGCGGGCGTCGGAGGCGGGGACGAGTCGAGGTCGGTTCGGGCAGGCACGGGCCGCTCGTAGCGTCCCTCGCCGCCCGGCGCAATCGCGTTCCTCGGGACCTTCGACGAGGCGTGGGCCGGCGACCGATCGACAGGAGATCGGCGATCGATCGACCGAAGATCGGCCGAGATCCGGCGCGGATCCACCTCGACTTGCAGATCTGCCGCCCTTTGACTACGTTGCGCTTCCCCTATGGCACGCGTCACCGTCGAAGATTGCCTGGAGCGCGAAGAGAACCGCTTCGCCCTCGTGGTCCTGGCCGCCAACCGCACCCGCCAGCTCATGAAGGGTCAAGACCCCCTCGTGAAGACCAAGAACAAGCCCGCGGTGACGAGCCTGCGCGAGATCGCGGCCGGCAAGGTGCACTTCAACCGCAACACCCACGAGGTCGTGAACGAGTGGGTGAGGCAGCAGCACGCTCTGAACGCGCACAAGTAGGCGCACCCTCGTGGGCGACCGGCGCAACGAGCGCAAGGCGCGCAAGACGCGATCGAAGGATCGCGAGCTTCTGGCCGGCACCAGCGCCCACTACGTCGACCCCGCGTACTACACGAAGACCTACCGCGGCCGCGTCGAGGACGTGCGCTACTACGTGGAGCTCGCCGCCGAGCGCGGCGGGCCCGTGCTGGAGCTCGGCTGCGGCAACGGGCGGATCACCATCCCCCTCGGGCGCGCGGGCGTCGAGACCTGGGGTGTCGACCTCTCCCCGGAGATGCTCGCCGACCTGCGACGCCGCCTGAAGGACGAGCCGCCCGAGGTCCGCGCGCGCGTCCACGTCCAGCGCGGCGACATGCGCAGGGCCCGCACGGGACGCCGCTTCCCGCTGATCTTCTGCCCGTTCAACGCGCTTCTCCACCTCTACACGCGCGACGACGTGGAGCGCTTCCTCGCCGGCGCGCGCGAGCAGCTCACGCCGCGCGGCGAGCTCGTCTTCGACGTCTCCATGCCCGAGCCGAGCGAGCTCGCGCGCGACCCAGGGCGCGCCTACCACGCGCCGCGCTTCCGCTACCCCGACCCTCCCGGCGAGGGGACGATGGTGCGCTACACCGAGCGCTTCGACTACGACAAGGTGCGGCAGATCCTCTTCGTCGCGATGGAGTTCATGCCGATGAACGGCGGCGAGAGCTGGATGACCCCGCTCGCCCACCGGCAATTCTACCCGCAGGAGCTCGAGGCCCTGCTCCACTACAACGGCTTCACCATCACCGCGCAGCACGGCGATTTCTTCCGCGGCCCGCTGACGCCGAGCTCGGCCACCATCTTGATCCACGCGCGCGCTCGCAAGCGCTGACCGCGGCGCCCCCGCGCGCTCAGGGCTGGGGCGGCGTCACGCAGTGGAACTCGTCCGGCTTTCCACCCTGACCGAGGCACATCTTGTCGTCCTTGCACACGGCGACGAGGCAATCGCAGCTCGGAGCGCCGGCGCAGGAGAGCGCGGACGCGCAGCGGAACTCGCTCGGCGGAGCCTGACCGCAGCAGCACGGATACCCGATGCCGCCGCACTTGTTCTCCACGGTCCCCGGAGGGCATGCCCCGCCGTCCTCGGGCGCGGGGCTGCACGGCGCGTCCATCTCGTCGACGATGCACACCTCGCCGGGCGCGCACAAAAGGCTCGCGCCGCACGCGACGCTCCCACCTCCGGTGCCCGCGCTCGTGGTCGTGCTCCCGCCGGTCCCGCTGCTCGTGGTCGTGCTCCCGCCGGTTCCGCCGCTCGTGGTCGTGCTCCCGCCGGTCCCGCCCGTGCTCGACGAGGACGGCGAGTCGCCTCCACATCCACCGAACGCCGCGGCGGCGATCGGCACGAGGAGGACGACGAACATCGCGAGCCTTCGATCCAGGGCGAGCAAGCGCATGGTGCCATGGTAACGGACGCCGGTGGAACGCGCATTCCCGACAGTGCGCGGGGCAGCTCCGTCGTCGCGGCCTCGCTCGCGCTGATCGCTACACGCCGAGCGCAATACGCAGCGCGCTACACGCCGATGTAGAGCCGGTGCGCGAAGTTCCGCTCCAGCTTGGCGCGGAGCACCTTCTCGGCGGCGGTCTCGATGTCGTACTCGATCCGCTTGAACTCGAAGACCTTCCGGTCGCTGTCGTAGACCGTGTAGCTCGCGCGGTTGTCGTAGTCGCGCGGCTGGCCCACGGAGCCGACGCTCACGATGTACTTCTTCCCTTCCTCGAGGGAGAAATCGATCGGCGGCAGCTCTTCGACCGAGGTGGGCGTGAGGGCGAACACCTTGCAGAGGTGCGAGTGGCCGATGAGCGTCAGGTGGCCGAGCTCGCTCCACATCGGCAGGCACTCGCGGGCCTGCTCGGGGGCGAAGATGTACTCGAACTCTTCGAGGCGCACCGGCGAGCCGTGACAGAGGTCGACGTTGATGTCCGTCAGGCGCTCCTGGTAGGTCAGGCTGCGGAGCCACGCCGCGTTCTCGGCGGTGAGCATCGACGCGTGCGCGTCGAGGGCCTGGCGCGCGGCCTCGTAGTAGTACGAGTAGTCCATGCGCCCGGCGACGGCGGCGTCGTGGTTGCCGAGGATCGTCTTCTTCGCGATCTTGCGCACGAGGTCGGCGCACTCGTTCGGCGAGCCGCCGTAGCCCACCGTGTCGCCGAGGCAGTAGTACACGTCGATCTTCTCGCGGCGGTACGCCTCCAGGACGGCGCTGAGCGCCTCGTAGTTGGCGTGCGTGTCGCTGAAGATGCCCAGACGCATAGAATTGCGGGAGTCTATCACGACGATCCTTTCCTAACGGAAGCATTTCATGCGCCCGAGCGTTTCTCTTCCTTCCCTCCGGCCGGGAGGCCTCTTCAGGGTCGCGGGGCCTCCGCGCTGCTCGGTCACCGCCTGCCCACCCGCCTGACCGCTGCCCTCCGGCACCGGGGCGCGCGCCGGTCTTGCGTTGCGGCCCCGGGTGAGCCAAGCACGGGCCGTGCAGAGCAACGGCAAGGGACACAACGGCAGCGGAACGATGGCGGCGGGCGCGGTGGTGCGGGCGATCGCGCCTGCGCCCGCGACGATCGCCGAGCTCAGCGCGGCATGCGTGAAATTCGTCCGGGCGGCGGTGGGGATCGAGCTCGACTACGAGCCGGAGACCTTGCCCATCCTCGACCATTACCTGGAAGAGGGGCGCAAGGCGGCGCGCGCGCGGCCCGAGACGGCGGCGCTCGTGGCGCATGCGGCGGGCGCGTACTTCGGCGAGGTGGTGCGGCGCCAGCATGCCTCGTGGTGGCGCATCGAAGGCGACGACCCCTCGATGTACCGGATCGAGCTGAAGGACGTCTTCCTCTCCTTCTGCCCGGTGCAGCTCATGGCCGACGCCCTGCTCCGCGCCGACGCCGACGACGACAAGGAGAGCGAGGGCGAAGGCGAGGCCATGATCGAGCGGATCGAGGTGGGCGAGGAGGATCGCCAGGCCGTGGAGGAGCGGCTCGCGGAGCTGCCGAGCGTGTCCGAGCGCGAGTTCTACGCGCCGTCGACGAGGCTCGAGGTGATCGACATCGCGGTCGACGCGATCCGCGCGCGCAGGATGGCCGAGGGAGACGCAGGCGACGCGGAGCTCTCGCCGGAAGACTACGAGTGATAAATTGTAGTTTTTAGCACATAATTACTTTAATTTCGCTTCTCCATTTCGCCGTCCAGGGCGCTTCGCGCTTTTCCAGGCTGCCCTGCGGGAAAGGATCGGCTCCCGGAGAGCGGTGATATCGTTCGCCCACTGTGTGGTGGATCCTCTCTGGCCTCCTCATCCTCATCACCTGGGCGCTGACGCTCATCCTCCAGGGCGCGCTGCCGATCTGGGTGGCGATCGTCATCACGGCGGTGATCGTCGTCTTCATGCTGGTGCTCGCGATCTACGGGCGCATCAGCGCCAGCCGCGCCGCGAGCGCGCTGGAGAAGGCGATCGCCCAGCAGGGCGCGCAGCAGGCGCTCAACGCGAAGCCCGAGCGACGCGCCGAGATCCAAGAGCTTCAAAAGCAGATGTTGACGGGCATCAGCGCCCTCAAATCATCGAAGCTCGGATCGGGTAAGCGCAGCGGCGCCGCGGCCCTCTACTCGCTGCCCTGGTACATGATCATCGGCCCGCCGGGCGCCGGGAAGACGACGGCCATCAAGCACTCGGGGCTCGTGTTCCCGCACCAGGACGCGGGCGGCGGGGCGAGCGTGCGCGGCGTCGGCGGCACGCGCAACTGCGACTGGTGGTTCACCAACGAGGCGATCCTCCTCGACACCGCGGGGCGCTTCACGACCGAGAGCGACGACCGCGCCGAGTGGATGGCCTTCCTCGACATGCTCCGGAAGTACCGCTCGAAGCGGCCGATCAACGGCGTGCTCGTGGCGGTCAACGTCGCGGATCTCATCGACTCGAACGAGCAGCAGATCGAGGCGCTCGGCAAGAAGCTCCGGGCCCGCATCGACGAGGTGATGACCCAGCTCCACATGGTGGTGCCGGTCTACGTGCTCTTCACGAAGTGCGATCTCATCGCCGGGTTCAACGAGATCTTCGGCTCCCTGCGCAAGACCGATCGCGGCCTGCCCTGGGGCGCGACGCTGCGCCTCGACATGCCGAAGAACGACCCCGGCAAAATCTTCGACGCCGAGTTCGACGTCCTCTGCAAGCAGATCCACGCCAAGGCGCTCAAGCGGCTCACCGAGGAGCGGAGCCGCGAGGCGCGCGAGAAGATCTTCCAGTTCCCGCTCGAGTTCTCGGGCATCAAGCGCAACCTCTCGGAGCTCATCTCCGCGACCTTCCAGGTCAACGCCTTCCAGGGCACGCCGATCTTCCGCGGCTTCTACTTCACGAGCGGCACCCAGGAGGGTCGGCCCCTCGACCGCGTGCTCGGCCGGATGGGCGCGGCCATGGGCCTGCGCCCGACGGAGACGGCGGTGCAGCAGGTCATCGAGTCGAAGAGCTACTTCCTCACCGACGTGTTCATGAAGATCGTCTTCCCCGACGGGGACGTGGCGGCCCGCAGCGCGTCGGAGGTGCGGCGGCAGTGGCTCATGCGCGTGGCGATCAGCGCGGCGGCGGCGGCGCTCGCCGTCATCGTCGCCGTCCCCGGGGTGCTGGCCTTCTTCAACAACCGCAGCCTGGTGCGCGACACCGAGGACAAGGTGCGCGCGGCGGCGGCGATCAACTGGGCGGACAACCGGCCCGTGACCGAGAAGATGGTCCTGCTCGACCCGGTGCTGCACCGCCTCGAGGAGCTCGACGAGTTCGGCGCGAGCACGCCGCTCAAGCTCGGCTGGGGCATGTACAAGGGCGACGAGGTCCTCCGGCCGACGATCCGCGCCTACGTCGACAACATGCAGCGGGGCTTCGTGATGCCCGTGAAGCAGCGGCTCGAGGACAAGCTCAAGCGCGCCAAGGGCGACCCGTACATCACCGACCGGAACAACCTGAAGACGTACCTGATGCTCAGCGACGTGGAGCACCTCGACATCGAGTGGGCCACGCCGCGCTTCGTCTCGCTGTGGGCGGAGCTCCTGCGCACCACGTCGAACGTGAGCGAGATCGAGCTGAAGAACCAGCTCCGCCCCCATGTCCTCTATTACCTGGAGCTCCTCAAGGACAAGCGCGCCGTCCCCCTCCAGCCCGACCCGGCCCTCGTCGAGGCGACCCGGAAGACGCTCCAGTCGGTGCCGGTGAACACGCGGTACTATAACCTCTTCGTCAACGCGCTCATCGAGGAGACCTACCTCGACAAGGACACCAAGGTCTACCCGCCGCTCAGCCTGGGCGAGCTCTTCGCGGGCCGGCAAGAGGTGCTGAAATGGCTGTCGAGCGCGCGCTACCAGAAGGAGAAGCTCTGGAAGCAGGTCGAGGGGCCGTACACGGAGCGCGGGCACTACGCGGTCGTGAAGAACGTGACCGACGCCGCGGGCTTGCTCGAGCGCGAGCAGTGGGTCGTGCCCCTCGGCCCCGACGAGACGGCCGACCGGATCCCGGTGAACCTCAAGCGCCTCGCCGACGAGTACGACCAGGGCTACGTCGCCGCGTGGACCGACTTCCTCCTCGACATCACCGTGAAGTCGCCGGCCACCGTCAAGGAGGCCATCGAGCTCTACACCGTGCTCGCCACGGCCGAGTTCCCCTACTCCCGCATCCTCCGCCAGCTCGAGGAGCACACCCAGTGGAACAAGCCGCCGGGCGTGATCGAGAACGAGCTGAAGAAGCAGGGGAACGAGCGGATCCAGCGGCAGATCCAGGCGAAGACGGGTTTCCGACCGGGCACCATCCCCGTCGACCTCAAGAAGATGGGCGAGCACGTGAGCATCGTGCCGACCACCTTCAAGCGCACGGTGGAGTTCGCCATCCCGCCCGCCGGCGGCACGGGGCCGAGCACCGACATCCCGCTCGCCAAGTACATCGCCCGCATCGAGGCGCTGCGCGGCGAGCTCCAGCGCATGGAGGACGCGACGCCCAACGTCGATCCTCGCCTCGCCAACGACAAGCTCGACGCGGCCACCGCCGACACGACCGCGCTGCTGCAGCCCTTCGACGACAAGGCGCGCGCGCTGCTCTCCACGATGCTGCTCACGCCCTTCAAGATCGTGACGGCCCGGAGCGTCCCCGGCGTGGGGATGTACCGCCCGCCGCCCCCCCGCATCGTCCCCAAGAAGAAGTAGATCCCCGATGCGCCGGGGCTGATAGCCTCGGACGATGCGGCGCTCCTCGCCCCTCTTCGCCGCGGCCGCGATGGCGCTCGCCCTCGCGGGCGCGGCGAGCATGCTCACCCCCGGGTGCGGCGGTGGGACGGGCGCCTCCGCCTCCAGCACCACGAGCGGCGCCGGAGGCCAGGGCAGCACCGCGAGCGCGACCGGCACCACGGGCGCGGGCGGCGGAGGCTTCGACCCCACCGGGCACTGGACCTTCGGCGCGCCGTCCAAGCAGATCACCGCCTCCGTGCAGCGATCCAAGGGCGATCCGGCCGGGCCCGCGACCCTCGACGCGAGCGCCGATCCGGACAGCGGCACCGACGTCTTCGCCGCGCCCTTCGAGGTGGAGCTCGACGATCCGAGCACCGTCCTGCTCTCCTTCACGTACGACTTCTTCATCGACCTCGCGCTCGACGCCGCGCGGAAGGGCGGCGTCAACGGGGTGGACTTCCGCGTGACGCCGCTCGGCGCCTCGGGCTGCAACCGCCGCACGATCTACAGCCTCGACGCCGCGTTCCCCGACGCGTCGCACGCCGCGCTCACCCTCCGCGAGCACATGGAGTACCTGCCCCGCGGCCCTGCATGCGCAGCCTACCTCGCGGGCGCGCTCGCCGATCCCTCCGGCGATCCGCTCTTCTCCGCGCTCGCCAAGGCGAACCTGCTCGGCGGCGAGGGCGATCTCGTCTCCATCGATCTCGCCTACCAGGTGCCCGCGACCCGCGCGGAGACCCTGGTCCACTCCATTCCTCGCTGCGACGCCGACGGGCCCAAGCTCGCGTTCTCTCCGATCGCCGATCCGTCGAGCGAGGGCGCGATCGATCAGGGCGTCGAGGCGCTCGGCCCGCTCGGCAACTACGCGCCCTCGGGGCATATCTACCCGACGCCGATCCTCTACCTCTACCCGCGACACGAGCCCCAAAACTTCTCCAAGCCCATCCCCGTCCCCGCGTTCGCGCCCGCCGATCTCAAGGTGTACCGCGTCGAGCGCAACGGCCGCTACGCCGACCCGGGCTACACCAAGCTCCTCAACACCGACGTGCAGCTCGACTTCGCGCTCTGCCGCGAGGTGCGCGGCTTCATCGCCCTCGTGCAAGACCCGGCGCCCGCGGTGCAAGCGCTGCTCGGCCCCGAGGGGAGCACCGAGGGCTACCAGTGCCAGGACATGCACAACGGGCCCTACTATTACCGGAGCTGCCGGAAGGACCTCGACTTCGTCACGCTGCCCGCGGGCACCCTGCTCGGCGAGGCCGGCCTCGCGGGCGACAGCGCCGAGACGTCGATCTTCGCGCTCGACTTCGCGCTGCTCGATCGGCGCGTCCCGCACATCGTCGCCGACCACGGCCTGATGATCGGCTGGGGCTCGCACACCGTCTGCCCGCTCGACTACTACCCGCCCGGCTCGCTCCGAAATGCCCTGAAAAACAAGCTCGGGCGCGTCGACGGCACGGAGGCGTTCAAGCCCTCGTCCTCGTGCGGCTCGGCCTACTGGGACGTGCCGGGCACGGCGCGCGGGGTGTGGATCGACCCCGACCGGCTGCAGCCGACGCAGGACCGGAACATCACGCTCGCCGCGTGGGATTACGACAACACGATCGGCGCCTTCGCCCTCGGCGAAGGTGTTCGACGCCGGCTTCCACGCCGGATACCGCGGCGGCGACGTGCTCCTCGGCCGCCACGCCTGGCTCTTCACCCCGAAGAGCGACGCGACCGCCGCCGTCAACCTGCCCTTCGAGCAGGTCGCGCAGGGCGCGCCGGTCATCGCCTGCTACGAGGGGCTGCGCGATCAGTCGTTCATCGACGACGCCTCGGTGCTCGACGCGGTGATCTACGTGCAGGTCGCGGCCGACGAGACGCTGCGCCTCGAGGCGATGTCCGGATCGTCCAGTTGCCCGCCGCCGGCCGCGCGCGCGTTCACCGCGGCGGCGCTCACCTTCAGGCGCTGACGCCGGCGCGCGGCCAGGCCTCGACGCGCGCGTTCACCCGCTACTGGAGCGTGCCGATGTAGACCTGATTCTGCGGCACGTGCTTGATCGAGCCGCCGGTGGAGTAGAGGTGCCCGGCGTAGAGCGGCGTCTGGTGCGAGTGGGCGCGCGCCATCGGCAGCGGATCGAGCACCTCGAAGGCACCGACCTGGCCCGCCGCGCCGATCGGCCCGCGCAGCACGGTCGCCTGCTCGCCGCCGGTGAGGCTCGCCATGCCGGCGATCACGTAGAGCTGATCGAGGAACACGAGCGCCGACGGAGAGCCTCGCCCCTCGGGGAGCTGCCCCACGGTCTCCCAGGGGCCGAGCTCACCGGCATCGGAGACCGTGGCGCGCCGGATGTCGGGCAGCGCAGCTACGTCGCTGCCCCCGCCGATCACGTAGATCGCATCGTTGTGGACGAGCGTGGCGTGGTGGGTGAGCTTGACCGGCAAGGGCGGCATCATCGTGAAGGCCGAGAGCGTGGTGCCGTCGAACGTCGCGCGCTCGATGGTGTCGACGATCTCCTGCTTCACCATGCCGCCGTTCACCTGCTGGAAGAGGCCGCCGAGCGCGAAGACGAAGCCCTTCACGTAGGCGAGCGAGACGTGGTAGCGCGAGGCGCCGAGATCGGGCCCGGGCGTCAAGGTGATCTTCCCGTCGTCGCCGACCTGGCCCACGTAGGTCGCCGCGGAGGAGTTGCTGTCCGCGCCGAGGCCGCCCCCGAGCACGAACGATCGGCCCACCTGGGCGAGGCCGGGGCCGATCAGCGCGGCCGGCACGTTGCCGATGTCGGTGAAGCTCCCGAGCGTGCCGTCGGCCGCGATCGGCGCGCGCTCCATCGGCAAGGCCGGCGCCACCGATCCCATGCCCGCCACCACGTAGAGGAACGCGCCGGCGGGCGTCTCGCTCACGAAGGTCACGTGGTGATCGCGCTTGTGCTTGAGCGGCGGGCCGAGATCCCACGACGTGAGCACCGCCTCGCAGGGGCTGATCGCGCCGGGGTGCGATCCGGGCGGGCAGGCCGTGCCTCCGCCGGATCCACCGCTGCCGCCGGTCCCGCTGGATCCGCCGCTGCCCCCCGTGCCTCCGGTGGTGCTGGAGGTTGTCGTCGTGGTGGAGCTGGTGCTCGGGGAAGATCCGCCGCCGCACGCGACGAGGGTGGCGAGGGTGACGAGCGCGCCCGAGGCGATCAGGGCCGCGCGCGAGGTGGGACGACGAGGAGCGTGCATGGACCCAGTCGAGACAAGGCGCCGGGGGGCGTCAAGCGCGGGCCGGCCCGGGCGATCGAGGAGCCCGCGCGAGCCAGGCGCGCGCCTTCGTGATGTCGACGCCGAGCGCCTCGAACCCGGGGAGGATCACCTGCTCCATCGTCGACTGGAAGATCGCCGCGAGCTCCACCATCGGCAGGACGCCGTGGCCGCGGAGCACCTCGGCTTCGGGCCCCGGCGCCGCGCCGGTGTCGAAAGCGCAGAAATCCTGTGGACCGCTGGTGCCGTGAGAACGTCACGGATGCGCGCGCGAGCCCACGAGCCAGACGAAGACGGCGAGCAACAACGCTCCGACGGGAAGGGCGACGAGAACCGCGATGCGCCAGATGCGCCAGAAATCGGCCAGCGGGACCTTGCCGAAGATCTCGTATCGAGTCGACATCAGCGAGCTCCCCCCACCTGCGTGGCGAATCACATACTGGCCAATCGGCCAGATCGGGAGGTACGCGAAGCCCACGTAGCATAGCGCCTGGATGTTCGATCCATCCGAGGGGTCTTCCTCGGTCCTCCCGTGGAACTGCGTGACAAAGGGCAGGAACCTCTTTCGATCCGCTTCACTCATCGGCATGAGGAAGTTGCGGCGCCAGGCGAGCAGGTAGCCCAGGGCTTCTCGCTCCGCCGGGTCGGCGAGGGTGCGCAGGCGAACGCGGGCGATCTCGTAGAGATCATGCAGCCGCCCCTCCTCGATGGCGCGGGCGGCGCTCGGGTCGCTGCGCAGGCGCTCGTAGGCCCAGGCGATCCGAGGATCGGCGAGAGACCGCTGGAGGTAGGGCGCCGCGAGGCTCATGCTCCACGGATATCAGCAGGATATCGGAGGGTCTAGACCGACAAGAAGGGGCTCTCGCGCCCGCCGCTCTCCGGTAGGGCGGCGGCCCGCGCGCTCTTCCTCCTCGCCTCCCCCGAATCCTCACGCAACCGGCTCGCCCTCCATGCGACCCTCGGATCTGCCTCATGCCGGCCCCGCGCGCGCGATTTCGTTTCACCTCCAACGGTCGGGGGCGCAACTACACCCGCCTCCGCGGCCTCGGCGAGGCGCTGCTCGACCTCTGCTACCCGCGCTCCTGGCCCGCCCGCGCCTGGTCCCTCGTCCCGGGGGCGACCCGGGTCACGCGCCTCGATCACCACCTCGCGCTCGACCCCGGGAGATCGCTCCGCGCGCCGCTCCGCCTCGCCTTCGCCTCCGATCTCCACATCGGCCCGACCACGCCGTCGGCCACGCTCGACGCGGCCTTCGAGCACCTCCACCGCGCCGCGCCCGACGTGCTCCTCCTAGGCGGCGATTACGTCTTCCTCGACGCGACGCGGGCGCGCGCCGACGAGCTCCGGCGGCGGGTGCTCGCCGTCCCCGCGCGCACCAAGGTGGCCGTGCTCGGCAACCACGATCTCTGGACGCACCACGGCCGCCTCGAAGACGCGCTCGGCGCGGCCGGCGTGACGGTGCTCGTCAACGACGCGATCCGCCTGCCTCCGCCGCACGACGAGGTCGCGATCCTCGGTCTCGACGACCCGTGGGCGGGCGACCCCGACGGCGCGCGGGCGATCGCGGCATGCGGCGACGCGAAGGTGCGCATCGCGCTCAGCCACTCGCCGGAGGGCGTGCCCATGCTCCAGGGCGGCGGCATCTCGCTGGTGCTCTCCGGCCACACCCACGGCGGTCAGATCGCGCTGCCCGGCCATCGCCCGCTGCTCGTGCCCGGGCCCTTCAGCAAGCGGTGGCCCTTCGGTCGACACGAGGTCGGCGAGATGACCCTCTTCGTGTCGCGCGGCGTGGGCACCGGCGAGCTGCCCATCCGAACGTTCGCGCCGCCGGACGTCGCGGTGTTCGATCTTCGCTGAACGGGTCTCCGTTTCTCCTTCGCAGCCCGGCCCCGGCGGCGCATAGTTCCTGGGCGATGCGCCCCGAGTTCAACACCGCCGGCCCCTGCTTCCCCGGCGATCACTACATGCTCCCGCCCGAACGACGGCTCGGCCGCATCCTCGAGCTGATCGACGCCGGCAAATACTTCACCCTCCACGCCGGCCGGCAGACGGGCAAGACCACCTCGGCCCAGTGGCTCGTCGAGCACTGCAACAAGGGCAAGCGCTTCTTCGCGCTGTGGATCGACCTCCAGACGGCGCGCGAGCAGCCCGATCCAGCGCGAGCCTTCCGCACCATCCTCGACGAGATCGACCGTGCGATCGCCATGGATCTCCCTGAGCTCGGTCCGATCGCGGACCGCGAGGCGCTCCTCCTCGATCCGGCCACCGCCCTGCGCCACGCCTTGCACGACCTTTCGGTTCGCTCCAGCCGGCCGCTCATCCTCCTCTTCGACGAGGCCGACTGTCTGGTGGGCCCCACCATGGTCTCGTTCTTGACCCAGCTCCGCAACGGATACCTCGCCCGGCGCAAGGCGAGCTTCCCGCACAGCGTCGTCCTCATCGGACGGCGCGCCGTGCGCGATTACGTGCTCTCGCAGGAAGAGCGCCGCCCGCTCTCGTGGCTCGGCACCGCATCGCCCTTCAACATCTCCGCCGAGGCCACGTCGCTCGGTCCCTTCTCCCAGGACGAGATCGGCGAGCTCGTCACGCAGCACACGGCCGCTACCGGCCAGCGCTTCGAGCCCGAGGCCGTGGCCCGGATCTATGCGCTCTCCGAGGGCCACCCCTGGCTCGCCAACGCCCTCGCCGATCAGATCGTCGCCCGCGATCTGTGCGATCGAGCCGTCCCGGTGACGGTCGCGCATGTCGAGGCGGCCAAGGAGACGATCATCCTGGAGCGCAGGACGCACATCGACTCGCTCATCCACAAGCTCAGGGATCCTCGGGTTCGCAAGATCCTCGATCCGATGCTGGCCGGCGAGCAGACGGACCCGAGCGTGATCGACGATGACCTCGCCTATGCCGTGGGCCTCGGGATCGTGCGGGTGATCAAGGGGCGCGTGGAGATCGCCAACCCCATCTACCGGGAGGTGATCCCGCGCGCCCTGACATACCTTCGTCAGGTCCAGATCTTCATCCAGCCCGCGGCGTTCGTGCGCCCCGACGGCTCCCTGGACATGCCGAAGCTGATGGCCGAATGGCAGGTCTTCTGGCGCGAGGACGGGCACCTCGCGGCCGAGGGCTTCGGCTACCGGGAGTCCGGCCCGCACCTGATGCTCATGGCCTTCCTCCAGCGCGTGGTGAACGGCGGCGGCCGCGTGGAGCGCGAGTACGGCCTCGGGCGAGGCGCCCTCGATCTCGTCATCGAATGGCGCGGCGCCCGACATGCCATCGAGGTCAAGCTCCGGCGCGACACGCAGACGGAGAAGCGCGCCCTCGCCCAGGTGGCCCGTTACCTCGACGAGATCGGCGTCGGCGAGAGCTGGCTCGTGATGTTCGACCTGCGCGACAAGCGCTCCTGGAAACAGCGCCTCACCAGGAAGACGGTGAAGGTCTCCGGCAAGAAGATCCACCTCCTCGGTTGCTGATCGGTCGCGCCGCAGGCTTGATCTGCCGGGCGCGGTGAGCCAGCATGAACCATGCTTCTTCGCTCCTCGGCGCGCTGGCTCATCGCCCCGGTGCTCGTCTCGTCCCTCGCGCTCCTCGCCCAGGCCTGCGGCGGGAAGGTCATCGTCGACGACACCACCGGGGGCGGCGCGGGCGGCGCCGGGACCACGACGGGCTCGGGCAGCGGCGCCGGCTCGACGGTCGGCTCGGTGACCTCGGGCCCGACGTCCACCGCGGCCACCGGGCCCGGCACCTGCGATTGTTCGAGCTTCTGCGGCAAGTTCGACGCGTGCAACGTCCCGATCAAGCAGTGCCAGAACATCTGCGACTCGGTGCCGCCCGACATCATGCAGTGCGTCTGCAACCTCCCGAACGACTGCAAGGGCCTGAAGGACTGCATCAGCGGGATCGGCAGCGGCAGCGGATCGGGGTCGGGGAGCAGCGGGTCCGGGGGCGGCAACGATTGCAACGGTTGCACCAATCAGGCTGCGGGGAGCGCGTGCATGGCCGAGACCAACGCGTGCTTCCAGGACAAGAGCTGCGGGAGCATCGTCCAGTGCGTCCAGAGCTGCGGCGTCGAGAACGACTGCGCGGCCTGCGAGCAGAAGTTCCCGGACGGGGACAAGCTCTTCAACGATCTCGTCCAGTGCGCGGTGTGCAGCTCGTGCGGCGATGTCTGCTTCGACACCCCCATCTTCAACAGCCACTGTGTGACGCCCCTCTGATCGCCGGGGCGCTCCTTCGCCCGAGCTTCCCGGACGCGCTGGCGAACCGCGCGGCGCGGCTGGTAGCATCGCTCCCCCTTGCTCCTCCGGCGACCGATCTGGCGATCCCGTCCTCCTCCCGACGCGGCCGGCGCTCTCCCTCGGGCCCTGTCTCCTCGACCGGCGGATCCAGGCGATCGGTTCACCTGCATGCTCGACGAGCAGCCGAGCTACCTCGTCCCCGAGCGCCTCTTGCCGATCGATCCGGAGGGGCCGCTCGTGGTGAGCCCCGACGCCTGGCTCTCCTGGCTGCCGGAGCGGCCCGCGTGGGCCGGCGAGCATGAGCTCTCGCCCGATCCGTCGCCCGGCGCCGATTCGATCGGGGTCCGCGATCCGGCGAGCTCGGTGCCCTCGTCCTTCACCATCGGCCCTGCCTTGCGGCGGGCGCTCGGCGACCTTCGGCCCGGCGATCCTGCGCCGCCCGATCTCTCTCCGCGCCACCGATCGCTGCTCGCGGCGGCCGGCGCGCTCGTGCGCCCCGGCGAGCAGAGCCCGCGCGAGGCCCTGTGGCGCGAGGAGGCCGCGGAGGCGGCGCGGGCCTTCCAGGCGCGAGGCTTCGCGCCTCTGCCTGCGTTGCTCCACCCGTTCCACCTCGGCGCCATGCGCCTCCACGCGCGCCGCCTCGTCCGCACCGGCCGGATGCAGCTCGGCGACAGCGGTGACCCACGGCGCTACGTCCTCCACAACGAGCCCCAGGCCGCGCTCTACCATCGCCGGCTCACCCCCGTGGTCGAGGCGATCGCCGGTGTGCCCGTCAAGCCCTCGTACGTCTACCTGACCTCGTACCAGAGCGGCGCGGAGCTCCGGGCGCACAGCGATCGCGCGCAGTGCGAGATCAGCGTCACCTTGCTGCTCGATTTCACGCCCGAGCCGGAGGGCGCGTCGCCCTGGCCGCTCCACCTCGAGACGGAGGAAGGGCGCGTCACGATCTCCCAGCGGATCGGGGACGCGCTGCTCTACCGCGGGCGCCGGTTCGTGCACCACCGCGCGAAGCTCCCGGCCGGGATGACCTCGACCTCGATCCTCTTCCACTACGTCGACCGGGATTTCGACGGCCCGCTCGACTGACCACGAGCCCGCTGATGATCTTCGCCCCGCCCGCGCGCTTCCTCCTGCTCGAAGAGCTCCTCGTCCTGGAGGAGCTCTCGGCGCTCCAGGAGCACGTGAGCGCGCGCGAGGGCGACTTCGCGAGGAGCGGCGTGATGGCCGGCGCCGACCCGGCGTACCGCGACTACCGCAGGTCGCGCGTCCTGCTCGACACGGGGCCCTTCCACGCGCTCTTCGCGGCGCGGATCGCCTTCTATTTCAGGCGGATCCTCGCGGCCCTGGGGCATGCGCCGTTCGCGATGACGCGCGTGGAGTCGCAGATCACCGAGAGCAACGACGGCGACTACTTCCGGGTGCACGACGACAGCACCGGCGGTTGTCCCACGTCCCGCGAGGTGAGCTACGTCTACTTCTTCCACCGGGAGCCGAAGCGCTTCGAGGGCGGAGAGCTGGTGCTCTACGACGCCGCCGAGCCGCCCGTGGAGGTCGTGCCCAGGCAGAACGCGGTCGTCTTCTTCGAGAGCGCGCGGCTCCACGAGGTCAAGCCGGTGGTCTGCCCGTCCCGGCGCTTCGGGGACGGCCGGCTCACCCTGAACGGCTGGATCCACCGGTAGGGCGACGCGATGCCGAGCCACAAGAGCTTCCGGCGCAGGTACGATCCGAGCGCCGTCCTGCCTTCGCCCGCCCCGCCCCTCGCGCCGGGCGCGCCGGAGGAGCGCGGCGTCGTCTACCTCGCCCTCGGCGCCGAGCATGTCTCCCTCGCGGCGACGAGCGTCTCGTTCCTCCGGCGGTTCGGCTACCGCGGCAAGGTCCGCGTGGTCACCGATCACGCCTCGTTCCCCGCGGCCGATCTCGACGTCGAGGTGGTGTCCATCGCCCAGGCGGGGCCACCCTACTCGGCGCGGCACTACAAGACGAGGATCTGCGCCCACGGCTTCCCCGTGACGCTCTTCCTCGACACCGACATCCTCCCGATCGCGCCGATCGATCCGATCTTCGAGAGCCTGGGATCCGAGCCGCTCGCGCTCTCGCTCGAGCTCATGCACACGCAGAGCTTCCTCGATCACTACTGGGACGACCCGGCGGCGCCGCAGCAGGAGCTCCGCGACACGAGCGAGCTCGGCCTCGGCGCGCACCCGTTCTACAACAGCGGTGTCCTCCTCTTCCGCCGGAGCGAGGTCACCGATCGGCTGTTTTTGACATGGCACGAGGAGTGGCGGCGCTACGGCGACTGGGACCAGCTCGCGCTGGTGCGGGCGCTCGCGCGCACGGCCATCAAGCCGCGCGTCCTCCCCTCGTGCTGGAACTACCCGCCCACGCACTTCACGAGCATCGCGGACGCGCAGGGCGCCGGGGTGAAGATGCTCCACTTCTTCTCGGGCCCCGAGCGCGATCGGCTGCCCGACATGCTCCGCGCGTTCTCGCCCGGATCAGCGGCGGCGGGCCCGGGTCAGGGAGGCTGAGCGCCACGCCCGGCCGATGTCGCCGGCGTCGGCCTCGGCGCGCGAGAGCCGCGGGTGGTGGACGTCGTCCTCCCGGTCCCCGTAGAGCATGGTGACGTTGATCCGCCGGTCCTCGTACCCGCCGCGGAAATGGAGCGGCGCCGTGCCGTGGAACAGATCGGAGTTGAAGAGGATCGCCCTGTTCTGCCGGTACGGGATGTACAGCGTGCGCGCGCCGTGTCGGCGGAGGAAGGGGCCGAGGTCGGAGAACGCGGTGTTCTGGTAGCGCTCGAAGCTCCAGGTCGGCGGTGCGTCAACGTCGTAGACGATGAGTCCCCCTGTGTCCGGATCGAGGTTGGCGTCCTCCGGTGTGATCCAGAAGTTCACGTTCACCGCCGCGAAATCGGCGTGGATCGACTGATCGGGCGGGAGGGTCTCGGCGTACTTGAAGGCCCACATCTGCCGGAGCGGGTAGCGGTCGCCGATCACCGCCGGGAGCGCCGCGCGGATCTCTTCGGCGATCTGGAGCAGGAGCGGGCAGTTGAAGCCGGCCTCGAAGAAGGCCCCGAGGCGCCCGTGGGCGTAGCGGTTCTCCGACCAGATCGTCGACTCGAGGCAGAACCGGGAGAGGTCGCGCAGCGCCTCGGCGGAGAGGAAATCGTCGATCACCACGATCCCCGGCGGGCTGCCGAGGTAGCGGGCCTCGACCTCGGCAGGATCGAAGCGGCCCGAGAGCGCGCGCTCGACCCGCGGGGTGGAGCGGACATGGACGATGCGCCCGTAGAGCTCGCCCATCGCGCGGCTCTCCTCGGCGTCGGGCGGCCTTCGCGCCTCCGGCCCCTCGGCGGCGAGCCGATCGCGGACCCAGCGGTAGCCGTCGAGCACGGGGCCGAGCGCCGGGTCGAGCAGGCCCTGCGCGCGGAGGTATTCGAGCTGCTCGATGTCGTGGGTGAGCTTCGGGACCGTGAGCGTGACGGGCGGCGGGCGGAGCGGCAGTTCGAGCGCCGGCTCGTCGGTGCGCGCGGGATGAAAGCGCGTGCCGTGCCGGAGCGCGGTGACGACGGCGGCGTAGTCGCCCGCCTGCCGGAGATCGCCCCGGCGCATCGCGTCGAGCACGAGGCTCTCCAGCCAGGCGAGGCCCGCCTCGCTCTCGCGGACCTCGGCGTGGAAGAGCGGCAGGCTGCGCTCGCGCTCGCCTCGCTGGACGAGCTCGATCGCAAGCGCCCTGCGGCCCCCCTCGTGCGAGGCGAGGCTCACGGGATCTTCTTCGTCTTGGCTCCCTTGATGTCGAGCGCGCCGCGATCGCGGAGCTTGACCGCGTATCGAACCAGCTCGTCGATCGGCAGGCTCACGTAGTCAGGGAGGTGGGAAAATGCAGAGCCGCCCGTCGGAGGGCCACCCGTCGGAGGGCCGCCCGTCGGGGGACCACCGGTCGGAGGACCACCCGTCGGAGGGCCGCCCGTCGGAGGGCCGCCCGTCGGGGGACCACCGGTCGGAGGGCCGCCCGTCGGGGGACCACCGGTCGGAGGACCGCCCGTCGGAGGGCCACCGGTCGGAGGGCCGCCCGTCGGAGGGCCGCCCGTCGGAGGGCCGCCCGTCGGGCCGGAGACCGGGCCCGCGCCGCGCAGGATGGAGAGCAGGCCGATCACCATCCACTCGAACGTCTCGAAGCCGGCGTTGCCGTCGCTCTCGGTGGAGCTGCGGAGCAGCGCGAAGACGAGCTGCTTGTCGCCGACCTGCGCCACCGCGTGGCCGAAGTCGGCGAGGAAGGTCTCGCGCGGAGGGGGCTCGTCGTGGTGCTCGAGCGAGTACTGGTTGAGCCAGCTCCGCATCTTGGGGTTGGCCATCACCGCGTACATGAGCTGGTTGGTGACGGACGCGACGCCGGGGGCCACGCCCGCGCCCTGCACGTACTCCGAGAGCACCTGGGCCGGGTCGGTGACGAACTGCTCGCGGAGGAGGTAGTCGCTCGCCATGGCCTTGAAGAGGGCGGTGAGGCGGCGGTTGACGGCGGCGTGCTGGAGCAATGGAGATGCGAATTGATTCGACTTCTTTCCGCTCGGGTCGACCGGGTTGGGCATGACGATCTCCTCCTCCTTCGACGAACGACGCGCGCGTCCGCGGCGCGCCAGTCTGCACGAGATCGGGATCGACCCGCAAGCTCAGCCGAGCTTGCCGATCAGGTCGCGCGCGGCGACGCCCCGCTCGGCGCAGTAAGCGGCGAGCCCGTCGAGCACCTTCTTCGCGGCGCACGGGTCGGCGAAGCTCGCGGTGCCGACCTGCACCGCGCTCGCGCCGGCGAGGAGAAACTCGATGGCGTCCTCGGCCGTCGCTATCCCGCCGATCCCGATCACCGGGATCGTCACCGCGCGCGACAGCTCCCACACCATGCGCAGGGCGAGCGGCTTGAGGGCCGGGCCGGAGAGGCCGCCCGTGCGGTTGGCGAGGCGCGGCTTTTGGGTGCGGATGTCGATCGAGAGGCCGCGGATCGTGTTGATGGCGGTGAGCGCGTCGGCGCCCGCGTCCTGGCAGGCGAGGCCCACGGCCTTGAGATCGCCGGCCTCGGGGGACATCTTCACCCAGATCGGCAGCCTCGTCTTGTCGCGCACCGCGGCGGTCACGCGCGCGGCGGCGACGGGATCGCAGCCGAAGAGCAGGCCGCCCTTGTCGACGTTGGGGCACGACACGTTCAGCTCCAGCGCGGCCACGCCGCTCTCGCCGTCGAGCCGCTCGGCCAGCACCTCGAACTCCTCCACGGTGGTGCCGAAGATGTTGGCGACCACGGTGACGCCGCGGGCGCGGAGCACCGGGAGCTTCTCGACGCAGAACGCCTCGACGCCCACGTTGGCGAGGCCGATCGCGTTGAGCATGCCCGCGGCCGTCTCGCAGATGCGCGCGGGCGGGTTGCCGGCGCGGGGCAGCACGCTGAGCCCCTTGGTGCAGATGCCGCCGAGCGCGGCCACGTCGAAGAAATCGTCGTACTCGAGGCCGTAGCCGAAGGTGCCCGAGGCCGTGAGCACCGGGTTCTTCAGCGTGAGATCGCCGATCTTCACCGCGAGATCGACCTGAGCGATCGAGGGCGCAGGTGCGGCCGCGCCGCCGGGGGGCGAGGAGAGGCTCATCGCGAGGGCTCCTTCCAGGCGATCGCCGCCGCGTCGACGCAGGGGCCTTCGGTGCACGCGTAGAGGTAGCCGCCGCTCCGCCGCGGGACGGGGCAGCCGAGGCACACGCCGTAGCCGCATGCCATCGGCGTCTCGAGCGACACCTCGCAGGGCACGTCGTGGGCCGCGGCCATCTTCGCGACGGCCGCCATCATCGCGTCCGGGCCGCAGGTGTAGATCTTGACCTTGCCGCGATCGGCGCGGGAGAGCAGCGCTTCGAGCAGCACCGTCACCCGGCCCTTCTCGCCGCGCGAGCCGTCCTCGGTCGCGATCGCGAGATCCGTCACGGCGCCGAGCTCGGCGTGGAGCGGGAGGTCGGCGCTCGTCCGGCCGCCATAGAGGGCGAAGGGCCGCGGCATCGACGCGCCATGCGCCGCGATCTCGCGGGCGAGGTAGATCAAGGGCGCGACGCCCACGCCGCCGGCGACCAGGATCGGCCGGTGATCGTCGGGGCAAGGGCTCCAGGGGCGGCCGAGCGGCGCGAGCAGGGAGAAGGGCTCACCGCTCGACGCGTGCGCCATGCGCCGCGTGCCCTCGCCCACCACCTTGACCAGGATCGAGGGGCGATCGCCGCCGGTGAGCAGGCTCATCGGCCGCGGCAGGAGCGGCGCGTCGCCCCAGGTGGCGCCGCGGATCATCGCGAACTGCCCCGGCGCGGCGTGGATCGGCGCGTCGGCCTCGAAGGTGAGCACGTGGTAGGCGCTGCCGATCGAGTCGCGCCGGTGGAGGGCGAGCGTCGCGAGGCGGCGCGGGCCGGGAGCGACCGGGGAGGGGTGGAGGTCCACGGCGCGCTCTTAGCTGCGTGCTCCTCAGCCGTCGATGGAGATCTCGTCGCGCGAGGGCAACTGGCGGCCCGTGTCGGGATCGAGCGCGAGGATCATCTCGATCGCGTCCTCCCCGTTGTCCGCGTAGTACCCCTTCCGCACCCCGAGCGCGGTGAACGAGAAGGCGCGGTAGAGCTTGATCGCAGGGCGGTTAGAGCGACGGACCTCGAGGAGCACGACGCGGATCTTGTGCTCGCGGGCGTAGGCGAGCAGCGTGCTCATCAGCGCCCTGCCGATGCCGCGCCGGCGCAGCGCGGGGAGCGCGGCGATGTCGAGCACGTGCAGCTCGTCGGCCACGTGCCACACGAGGAGAAAGCCGATCGGCGCGCGCGGATCGGGGAGCGCGCCGCGGGCCACCCAGATCCGCGACCACGCGCGGCCGAGCTCTTCGCGGAAGGAGACGCCGCTGCCTTCGAGCACGGCGCGGCCGAGCTCTTCCACCGCGGCGATCTCGGCCTCGGCCGCGTCGGGCAGGAGCCGCTCGATCGTGAGCCCAGCGCCGCTCTCCGCGCCGCCGCCCTCGCTCACTTGGGCGCCTCGGTCGGGCAGCCGGAGACGATCTGCACCTGCGAGACCTGCCCCGATCGCAGCTCGGCGCATGCGTCGCCGTGCAGGGTGATCACCGCCGGCTCGCTGCCGTCGCCGGGCGGCTTCGTCCAGCTCCAGCCGTCGACCGGATCGTAGGGGACCACGGTCTGATCGAAGTAGACGTTGGTGAGATCGGCGATGCCGCTCCCGCTGTCGGCGTCGAGCGGCGCGAAGTCGTAGTCGTGGCCGCCGGAGAAGGCCTCGGCCCGACCGGGGGCGAGCGTCAGCTCGCAGGGGATGGCGGCGCCGGCGATCGAGCCGAGCACCGTGCCGAGGTCGTCGAAGTCGTCGACCTTGTAATAGAAGGGCGGCGCGAGCTGCGGCGCGCCGCCGGCCAGGGCCATGTCGCCGAGCACCTTCTGGTAGATCTGGCTGCCGGAGACGCCGATCACGTAGACGAGGATGCCCGCCTGCTGGAGCGCGGTCACCGCGTCGATCGCGGCCTTCCGATCGAGGCACTGGGCCGGGGTCCCGACGCCGTCGACGGTGCAGCAGTTCGGCCCGTCCGGCGTGCAGCAGTGGCCTTGCCCATCGCATGCCGACTCGATGTTGGGGATGCACTCGGAGGCGTCGCACTTGGCGGCCGGGTTGCAGTTCGGCCCGCCGTCGGTGGCGAGGACGACGATGGTCTTGCCGGTGAGCGCCGTGAGCGTGGGGTAGAGCGCCTTCAGCGTGAGCGCGGTCGGCGTGCCGCCCGAGGGCTTGACGTCGGTGGCCTGCGCGAAGCTCTTGGAGGTGAGGACACCGCCGGGCGTGACCGGGAAGACCTGCGCCCCGAGCGCGCAGCCGTTGCCGTTGGTGGCGCCGACGGGGAAGAGCGCCGCGCCCACGTTGATGAGCGGACCGAGGCGCTGGACGAGGTCGGTCACTGCGGCGTGGACGCGCCCGTAGCGGGTGCCGGCGCCGGTGTCCTGGCTCATGCTGCCCGAGGTATCGAGCACGAAATAGAGGTTCGGCGCGTCGATGGTGATCGGGTGGATCTGGTTGCCGCAGAGGCCGCCTGCGTCGAGATCGGGCGGCCCGCCGGTGTCACCGGGATCGATCGTGTCGTCGCCCCCTGCCCCGCCGTGTCCACCGGTTCCGGTCGTCACCGCCGGGAGACGCTGTTGACCACACGAGCCCGTGGCCGCCGCGAGCCCCGCGCAGAGCAGGGCAATCGCAGGGACGAGGCGCGCAGGTCGAAGAGCACCCATCGGCACCATGGAGCGTAGCACCCCCACCCCCGGCAAGCGCCAACAGAACCACGACAACAGAACCGCGACCGGAAGGGAGCGGACACGCAGCGAGACGTCCCCACAGAGCGAGGCGCTCGCCCGTCCTACGGCTCGCGGTAGAACCGCGGCACGCGGCGCGAGATGCTCGTCAGCACCTCCCACGAGATGGTGCCCGTGGCCTCGGCGATCTCGGCGGCGCTGATCGCGTCCTTGCCGAGCGGGCCCTCCTGCGCGCCGAGGAAGACGACCTCGTCGCCGAGGCGGACGCCGGGGATGTCGGTCACGTCGAGCATCGTGAGATCCATCGAGACCGTGCCGGCGATCGGGGCGCGCTTGCCGCGCACGAGGCCGTGGCCGCGGTTCGAGAGGGCGCGGCTCAGGCCGTCGGCGTAGCCCATCGGCACGGTGGCGATCTGCGTCGGGCGCGCGGCCTGGAAGGTGTGGCCGTAGCCGATGCGCCCGCCTGTCGGGATGGTGCGGAGGGCGACGATCTCGGTGCGCACGCGCATCACCGGGCGTAGCTCGGGCGCCGCCTCGCCCGGGCCCGGGGTGAAGGCATCATGCCCGTAGAGCGCGATGCCGGGGCGCACGAGGTCGAAGCGGGCCTCGGGCAGGCGGAGCATCGCGGCGCTGTTGGCGGCGTGGCGCACCCGCGGGCGCAGGCCGAAGCGGGCCGCGCGCGCCTCGACGGCGGCGAAGGCGCGGAGCTGCGCGCGGGTCGACTCGAGGTCGGGCGCGTCGGCGCATGCGAAGTGGG